>NZ_JWIB01000037.1 GCF_000813425.1 Sporosarcina sp. ZBG7A | reverse complement strand
GTGTTTTGAAGACCCCGCAGGAAAAGCCGTAACGAAGAACGGCTTTTGCGAGCATAAGTGCAACGTTGGGAGCACATCTTTGCATTCGAAGCGATGAGGAGGCTGAGGGCAAGCCCCCGGAAAGCGCCCGTCCGGAACGGAGATCAACGGCCTGTGGTTATCCTTCATTTTCAGAGTCAACGATGCAAAAGACAAAACACCCCGCTAAGCACGGAGTGTTTTTATGTTGTTCAAAGAAGTTTAAATGCTTGGTTGGGTGGAACTGGTTTACTGAAATAGTAGCCTTGGATACGATCTGCTCCGATTTCTTTTAACACATCCAGCTGTTCTTTCGTTTCCACTCCTTCCATGATGGTCACTTGACCTAGCCCCGAAGCAATTGAAACTATTCCTCTCAAAACCGATGCAGCTTGCGAATCAGCACTGTCTAAGTCATCCAAAAATGAACGATCCACTTTCAAATATTGAAACGGTAGTAGGCTTAGAATCGCCAATGAAGAATACCCCGTACCGAAATCATCTAACGCTGTGCTAATTCCAAGATCGTTCAACTTTGTAACAGTTTGTAGCGCTTTTTCACTATCTTCAACAACAACCGATTCGGTAATTTCGAATACCAGACTATCCGGCGATGCTTTTGTTTCTAACAAGATATCCTGTACTCGTGAGATAAAGGATTCATCTAGAAGCTGTTTCACGGAAACATTCACTGTGACATAAAGCTCAGAAAACCCTTCACTCCGCCATTTCCTAACCTGTAATGCCGCCTCTTGAATAATCCAATCCCCAACTTCCAAGATCATCCCCGACTCTTCCAGTAGTGGAATGAACTCTAATGGGCTCACCATACCGAATTCAGCTGAATCCCAGCGGAGTAACGACTCGAAGCTTACGAACTTATCGTCCTGAAAACTAAAAATCGGCTGGTAAACGAGTTTGAATTCTCCTCGATTTAATGCGTCAGAGAGTTCCTTTACGAATAATTTCCGCTCACTATCGAGTTGTTCCAGTTTGTCAGTAAAATAGGCGTACGGTGTTTCTGTCAAACGTCGTGCCTCTTGACAAGCAAATACGACATCGTTAATGAATTGAGTAGCTTTTCCTTTTGAGTCGACATCTACGTTCCGAATACCTGCGTAAACCTTCAAACGTATGGTTTCATGGTTCACACTTTCGAAAGGTCTTTGGATAAGATCACACAAGTTAGCCGTTATTTCTTCGGCTTGCTTCCTTGTTCTGTTTCCAGGGAGCAACACCGCGAACTCTCCTCCTCCGATTCGATAAGTCGTATGCCTTTCAACTAACCCATCAGAAAGCCTCTTCCCTACTTTCATTAGGATTTGGTTACCGCTCTCGTACCCAGCCCAGTTGTTAATATTTTTGAATTCAAGTAGGTTTAAAAGAATGATAGTGCTAGACTCCTGTTTTTCCTGCTGGAAGTAATTGACGTCTTCTTCTAATTTCACCAAGTTGCCTAATTGGGTAAGGACATCTTGACGGGCAGCACGTCGTTGTCTTTTCTCCAACTTTAAAATATAAAGATAACTTCCAATCGACATTATCAAAACCAAACATGCAATGAATGTATAATGCCATCGCTTCGCTGACATCTTTTCCATATCAGGATGTCCGGCAGAATCGACCGCGGTTATCCAATCATTCCAAGCCATTTTGTAAAAAAGGTAATGTGCTGATTTCTCATCTTCCACCACTACACCAGACGGTGCATTTGGAATTTCGTCCAAAATTCGTTGACTCTTGTGAATGGAGTCCGCTTCCGAAATTTCATCCCCAGATGTATAGACGACCTGCTCGTTTTTTATTAAATAGACCGTTCCGAGTAAGGACGTATCGCTCACGAGACGATGGATAATGTCAGTCATACTAATAACACCTGAGAGCACACCGATGACTTTACCGTCTTTGTTTACAGGCACTGAAATTGCGGTTACCTGAAGATCAGGATTTTGTTCAAAATTAAATAACTCACTCGTTGTGATATGTCCTGACATCGCGCGGTCAAACGCTTCACGCTCTTTCACTGAAAAACGCGAACCGTCAGCCGCCATGATTTCTCCATCTGGAGATATGAACCCAAGCCCTGCTAAAAATGGCATTTTACTATTTTGTTGCTTTAAAAATGATTGCAATTCTTCTTTATCATCCGCAATGATAGCTATGTATTTCGCAATGAGCTCCAGTTCCCCAACTCGTTCGTTCCCAAAACGATTCGCTTCGTCAGCAACATCGTCCAACAATTCCCCTGTCTCATTGTAAACCGCATCGGCAGATTCAGTTCTCTCACTCTTATATTCATTTACAAGAAAAAGCACGGTCACAACGAATACTAATGATAAGATGATCAATGCTAGCGGCTTTTTTGTTGTCCCCATGGTGGTCTCCTATCTATCATAATAGAGTTCACGCAGTTCTATTATGGACGTTTTTATATCCTCTTCTTGTATATCGTCATTCCTCAAACAAAACTAAGTAATTCTCAAAAAACAAGAAAAAAACTATGACAAATGTAGTTGTAAACCACATTCGTCATAGTCTTTTCTGTTTACTATATATTCCCTTAGGACCCATTTATGACTAATCGAATTTAGATCCCACGGTCCAGCTCAACAAGACGCCGATAGCGAGCTGAACTTTCAAGTAGTTCGTTGTGTGTTCCTTCATCCGATATTTCTCCAGCTTCTAAAAACACAATATTGTCCATCAGTTCCATCCCCATCAAATGATGGGTAATCCAGATGACAGTTTTCCCTTTCAGACTTTCTATCATCGTCTGAATGAGGTCACGTTCTGTTTCTGGGTCAAGTCCGACTGCCGGCTCATCCACAATGACAACAGGAGTGTGATTTAACAAAATACGGGCGAGCGCAATACGCTGCCTCTCACCTCCTGAGAATCGGCGGCCAGCTTCTTCCGTTTGCGTTTGAAGGCCATCAGGCAGTTTGTTGAGATAATCCTCTAAACCGACCTGACGAATAACCCGTTCAACTTCCTCCGTTGTAGCAGAAGGATTCCCAAGACGAATATTATTTTCAATCGTCGTGCCAAATAAATAAGGTTTTTGGTTTAACACGCTCACGATTTGATGAATATTTTCACCATATTGTTCTGGTGATCTACCGTTTATCTGAATCGTCCCGTCATCTGGCTTCAACGCACCTAATAAAAGCTGAACAAACGTCGATTTACCTGCACCACTTTTACCAAGAATCGCTACTTTATCCCCTTGTTTAATCTCAAGGGTGGCTTGTTTCAAGGCTTGTCTTTTTTCCGACTCGTATGCATATGACACACCTTCTACTAGGATATCTACAGTTGAAGGAATTTCATCCACTGTTTCAGATGACTTGAATACCGACTGGGCTGTATCTTCTGTGTGTTGGATACGCGCAAACGATTCGTTGTAAGCAGGAATTCTTTCCACAGCATGTGAAATCGGAATTAATGATTCGATAATTGGGAGCGTAACGAGCGTAAATGCTGCAATATAGGTTGGCAAAATAGTACCTTCTATAGCCTGCATTCCTGCCCAAACTCCTACAATCACTGTAATGACACCAGAAATCAGATGCAGTTGGAATGTTCTATTCTGATCCCGTTTTGCAAGTTCTTTGTCTGTTTCATAACTATCATTGCGCTCTGCCTTGAATTTACTTAGGAAATCCGAGGTTCTGCTACTGATGAGCCAATCGCGAATTCCGTAAACGGCATCACCAAGTGTATGATACAACCTCGTATGTTGTTGTTTCGATTTCTGTTGGTGTTTTTTCATCATCACTAATGACAACATCGGATAGACGAACGCGATCACACTCAAACAGAGTCCGATGAACAAACCGAATTTCCAATCAAAAACAGACACGGATACGGTTGCAAATACAAATATGAACAATCCACTTATCGTCGGGAATAGCGTACGGATGTAAACGTCTTGTAAATGCTCGATATCATCCGCCAATGTCCCTAGCAAGTCGCCCCGCTTAAAACGTGAGCGGATGAACAACGCTTGTGGTTCTAATGCACGGTATAGGCGCACGCGCATTTCAGATAACACTTTCAATACGGCGTTATGCCCTGTCATCCGTTCAGCATAACTGAATGCTGCACGAGATAAACCAAACGCACGGACTAAGACAATTGGAACGTACACAAGCAAAATGGTTTCTGGACGTTCAGAAGCAGCGGAAATCAAGTACCCCGACGCAAAAATTAGAAGAGCAGCAGATAAGGATGCGCAAATGCCTAATAGAACAGTAACCGACATTAACTTCCAATACTTACTCATATATGGAGTAACGAAGCTTTTGACGTAGTTCATAGCACCATCCCTTCCCGCTGTGCACGTGCTAATTTGCTGTAGACTCCGTCTTGAGCAGACAGTTCTTCGTGAGTTCCTTGTTCAGCAATATGTCCATCTTCCATGACAAGAATCCAGTCCATCTCTTTCATCCAGTGCAAACGATGTGTTGCAAAGAACACGAGACGATCTTCAAGTATCGGGAGTAGCAATTGTTTGATCTCATGTTCTGTTTCGATATCTAAATGGGCTGTCGGTTCATCCAACAACAAGACTGAGGTATCCTCTAACAATGCACGGGCAATCGCAACACGCTGTTCTTCCCCTCCGGAAAGTGGTCGTCCACCTTGACCAATCATTTCATCATAGCCATTCGACAATTCACCGACCAGTTGTTCCAGCCCTGCTGCTTGTGCGGCTTTAAAAACCGTGTCGTCACTTGCTTCTGGATGATAAAAACGAATGTTATTTGCAAGAGTATCTGAGAAAATCGTCGGGTGTTGTGGAATGTACGTCACTTGTTTGCGCCAGGAATCTGAAGCAAGCGAATCCACAGATTGTTCTCCGATTTTAAATTCACCACTAGTTGGAGAGGTGAAGCCAGCCAACAAGTCAACCAGTGTAGACTTACCAGCCCCTGAAGCACCGATAATTCCGATTTTTTGTGCACCAGTCGCAGAAAACTGTACATCTTTTGTAATTTCGATATCATGATCTCCTAGTTTTCCAATGGAGATCGCTGAAAAGCTGCTTGTTTTTGTAACAATAGGAACGATAACAGCATCTTGTTGAACGTTTGCTTCTGATTCAGCAAGCAATGCACGGATTTCATCAGCAGCATCTTTTCCATCCATCGTTGCATGGAAATCAGCGCCCAAATCACGGACCGGTAAAAAGTATTCAGGTGCTAAAATTAGAATCACAAGTGCTGCTTCAAGTCCAATTCCCCCGTTGATTAGTCTCAATCCAAGTTCAACTGCAACTAACGCAACAGAAAGACTTGAGAAGAAATCCAGCGAGAACGAAGACAGAAATGCATAGCTTAACGAGCGATTTGTTGCAACTCGGTATTTGTCACTCACTTCTTCAATTGCTTTCTCATGAGATTTACTACGCCCTAGAAACTTAAGCGTTTCAATCCCTTGAATGGAATCCGCAAAGTGTCTTGAGAGTTGACGGTACGTCCCCATTTGGTCATCAATCTTTTTCTTCGATACAATTCCGATTAAAATTAGAAAGACAATCAAAATTGGCATCACAAGGAAAAGGGTCACGCCAGACATTAAATCGGACGTGACAATATAGAGCAAAATTACAACTGGAATGATTCCCATCGATAACGATCTCGGTATGAACAGTTCCACGTATTTACGGAATTTCGGGACACCTTCTAAGGTAAGGGTCAACAACGAGCCTGAGCCTTGTCTTGCTACCATTCCTGTCCCATCCCGTAGGAGCGCTTCAGCGAGCTGGTCTTGGTAAGAGCGAGCAATATCATCCGCAAACTTAAGTGCAACTCGTTCTTTCCCCCATTGGAGGGAATGACGAATCGCATGAGCAACAAAAAACACGGCAAGCGATATAACGGTTCCCTTCCATTCTAGCCCGTGAAACATCCGGGTAATGGCTGAAGACAAGGAGAGGGCTTGTAGGATGATGAAAGCCGCTTGAAAGACTGTCAAAATCCCGACAAGCGCAAAGGTTTTCTTGCTGCCGTTATACCGAAGAAGATGTCGGTCCATCAATGTTCTAGATGCTCCACATCTTCCGTAATCCGTTTACGGAATACATAGTAACTCCAAATTGTATACGCAATAACAATCGGTATCATTGTAAGCGCAACGAACGTCATTAATTTCAACGAATAATCACCAGATGCTGCTGCCCGGATAGTCATGTTGTATGCAGAATCAAGTGAGCTGATCATTACGTTCGGGAACAGTCCGATGAAGAACGAAGCCATCACCGCAATGAGAGTAATCCCTGTAATTGTGAAACTGAATGCCTCGCGTCCTTTAGCAATTAAACGATGAAGGAACGCATATAATACGAAGACTACTGCAAACAGTGGAATCAGGATCGGTCCTCTGTCCGCGAATGCTTCCGTGTATACAGCTGTTAACGCAACAAACGCAATCATCACGACGCCTGTTGCCCAATAAATCGTAAGTGCAGCTTCTTTTGCACGTGTACGAAGGGATCCTTCTGTTTTCAATGTCACAAATATCAATCCGTGTAAATAAGAGAGAAGCACAAATGCAACTCCGCCTATCACAGTGTAGACATTGACGAAATCAGTGAAACTTGCGTAGATGTTCATATCTGCATCTACAGGCATACCTTTCAGCATGCTTGAGAATAAGACACCTAATAGGAAAGGTGGTAGAATACTACCCGCAAAGATTGCCCAATCCCACGTTTTCACCCATTTGTCCGATTCGATTTTCTCTCTGAATTCAAACGCAACGCCACGGGCGATCAGTGCCATTAGCAACACGACAAACGGTAAGTAATACCCGCTGAAAACCGTTGCATACCAATGAGGAAACGCCGCAAACATTGCTCCACCCGCAGTGATCAGCCAAACTTCGTTAGCATCCCAGACAGGCCCAATCGTATGAATTAACATTTTTTTATCCGTTTCATTTTTAGCAAGGAACTTTATACTCATTCCCACACCGAAGTCAAATCCTTCTAGAAATATAAACCCTATGAACAATACAGCGATCAGCACAAACCATAACTCACTTAGAGCCATTAGACACGCCTCCTACATTAAACGGATCTGTAACGGATACGTCTTTTTGCTTACGCTCTTCAGGTCCGCGTTGAATGACCTTTACAAATAATATAACCATAATGATCCCGAGAATCGCATAGATTGTTGAGAATGAAATCAGTGAGAACAAAATCTGTCCCGCTGAAACGTTAGGTGACACTCCATCTGCAGTCTTCATGAGACCATTGACGACCCATGGTTGACGGCCGATTTCTGACATGATCCAACCGAACGAATTCCCGATGAACGGTAGGAAAATGACTGGAATCATCACTTTCAAATACCAAGTTGTTGAAGCGATTTTTTTGCGGAACAATAGGAACAAACCAAGAATACTCGTAACAACGAGTGCTCCACCTGTTCCCGCCATGATGCGGAAACTCCAGAATGTTGTTTTCACTGGAGGAATGTAATCTCCCTCACCATACTTCTCAATCATCTGCTTTTCTAGACTTTCCATACCTAATACTTTACCTGAGAACTCATTATAAGTGAGATAGCTTAGTAAATAAGGTATTTCGATTCGCCCAGTCGTTACACGATTTTCTGTATCGATATTACCGATAAGTGTCCAAGCTGCAGGATCTGCACTGTCTTGCCAAAGTCCTTCAGCAGCAGCCATTTTCATAGGCTGGGCATGCATCAAATACTGAGCCTGAGAGTGACCAGTGAACGCAAGACCTAATCCACCTACAAGACCAACGAGCAAACCGATTCCGATAGACTTCTTAAAGAAATCTACTTGACGCTTCTTAACAAGATAGAATGCGCTAACTCCGACAACGAAGAATGCACCCGTTGCAATACTTCCGAAAATCGTATGCGGGAATGCTACCCAAAGTTTTTCGTTTGTAAGAAGTGCGACAATGTCGTTCATTTCTGCACGGCCGTTCTGTAATACGTAGCCTACAGGATTTTGCATGAACGAGTTCGCTGCAAGAATCCAGAATGCAGACATAATTGTTCCAATAGAAACAAGCCATATAGAAGCTAGGTGAAGTTTCTTAGACAGCTTTTGAGCTCCAAAGATCCAAATCCCTATAAATGTAGACTCCAAGAAAAATGCTAGTAAAGCTTCAACAGCCAATGGAGCTCCAAAAATATCTCCTACGAATCTGGAATATGTCGACCAGTTCATCCCGAATTGGAATTCCTGGAAAATTCCTGTTACGACTCCAATTGCAAAGTTTATGAGGAAGAACACACTCCAAAACTTTGTCATTTTCATATAAATCTCTTTCTTTTTAACAACGTAGAGCGTTTGCATGATCGCTATGATCAGCGCCAATCCGATAGACAACGGGACAAATATAAAGTGAAATAATGTTGTCGATGCGAACTGGATTCGTGAAAGTAAAACCTCTTCCATCTCTACCTCTCCCCTCAATCTCAATCTGTCTCCATTATAAATTAAACGCCAAAATAGTTTGTGAGCAATTAGCGTATGATCTGTTACAAAGCTCAAAACTTCAGGGGGTTTTCAGGGTCTAATGTTGAAATGTTGTCACAAGGTACTGTTTTCGTAGAAATCATCACCCAAAAATAGAATTCTTGTAACTCTAACTATCTGTTAACAATAACTTTTACTTAACGATAATGATTCTAAACAAAATGCTAGCTATCTAAGAAACCCTCTGCTATAGTTAACTTACAGTTTCACACACCCTTACATAGGAGGAATACACATGAACAATAATGAGAATGGATCTAGAAATAAGTTAACAACTGCTGCAGGTGCTCCTGTAGTTGATAATCAGAATTCAATATCTGCAGGTCCAAGAGGTCCTCTACTGCTTCAAGATGTATGGCTCATTGAAAAGCTTGCTCACTTCGATCGGGAAGTCATTCCTGAACGCCGCATGCACGCAAAAGGATCAGGTGCATATGGTACCTTTACAGTGACGAATGACATTACGAAGTACACAAAAGCAAAAATCTTCTCCGAAGTGGGGAAGAAAACCGAAATGTTTGCACGTTTCTCAACGGTTGCAGGTGAACGTGGTGCAGCGGACGCAGAACGTGACATCCGCGGATTTTCATTGAAGTTCTACACAGAAGAAGGAAACTGGGATATGGTCGGAAATAACACGCCTGTCTTCTTCTTTAGAGATCCACTTCAATTTCCAGATTTGAATCACGCGGTTAAGCGGGATCCACGCACTAACTTAAGAAGCGCGACAAACAATTGGGATTTCTGGACATCACTACCGGAAGCACTTCATCAAATCACGATTTTGATGAGTGAACGTGGAATCCCACGCACATATCGTCATATGCACGGTTTTGGAAGCCATACCTATAGCTTCATTAGCCCAGACAACGAGCGTTACTATGTGAAATTCCATTTCCGCTCACAGCAAGGAATTGAAAGCCTAACAGATGAGGAAGCTAGCAAAACAATCGCAACAGATCGTGAAAGCCATCAGCGCGATTTACTTCTCAGTATCGACAATGGCGATTTCCCGAAATGGAAAATGTACGTTCAAGTGATGACTGAAGAAGAAGCAGCAAATATGCCTTACAATCCGTTTGACTTAACAAAAGTTTGGTACAAAGGCGACTTCCCTCTTATTGAAGTAGGTGAGTTTGAACTAAACAGAAATCCAGAGAACTACTTTGCAGAAGTCGAACAAGCAGCCTTCACTCCAGCTGCAGTCGTTCCAGGAATCAGCTTTTCACCAGACAAAATGTTGCAAGCGCGTCTTTTCTCTTATGGCGATGCACAGCGTTACCGTCTAGGTGTCAATCATCACCAAATTCCAGTGAATGCTCCAAAATGTCCGTTCCACAGTTTCCATCGTGACGGCCAAATGCGTGTAGACGGCAATCATGGTAGCAGAACTTCATACGAGCCGAACAGTGTAGGTGAGTGGCAAGAACAACCTGATTTCAGAGAACCTCCATTGAAATTGCACGGTGCTGCAGATCACTGGAATTTCCGTGAAGATGATGATGATTACTTCACACAACCAGGAAAACTCTTCAATCTTATGGATGATGAACAAAAACAACTGCTATTCAGTAATACAGCGGACAATATGGGCGATGCACCAAAAGAAATTAAAATCAGACACATCAAACACTGTCATTACGCGGATCCAGCTTATGGTGAAGGTGTTGCGAAAGCACTTGATATCTCTATGGAAGATGTGCTCGTCAACTAAGCGTTTGACTAAAATCATCATATAAAAAAAGAACGTACAGGGATTTAGAATTCCTCTGTACGTTCTTTTTTCATTTGTGTAATTCAGAAACAGGGACAAATTTATATCCCTGGCTTTGTAAATAAGCCATGACACTATCCAATCCGTCCGCTGTTGACTGATGGATGTCGTGCATTAAAACGGTGCTACCATCATTAGTCGTCTTTTTCACTTCTTCTAGCAGCTTATTAGCATCTCGATACTTCCAATCTAGCGTGTCCACATTCCATAATGTGATAGGTGGGATGGTTTGCTTGGTCAACTGCTCCGTATAAGCACCATATGGAGGTCGGAAAACAGTCGGCTTCTCCCCAGTCACTTTTTGGATGATGGCAGTGGTACGATTAATCTCCTCTAATGCCTTTGGTAATGGCATTTTACTTAAATCGGGGTGATTCCAAGAATGATTTCCGATTTCATGACCTGCTGCTTTCACAGCTTTAGCCGTCTCAGGATAATATTCTACGCGACTTCCCAGCATGAAAAACGTTGCTTTCGCATCATACTTTTTTAACGTATCCAGTATTTGAATTGTAGTTTTAGGATCTGGACCATCATCGAATGTAAGTGCGATTCTCTTTTCATGCGGTGCTTCTGATTGAGGTGGCGCAGTTTCTCCCCCTGCTTGCTGATCATCTTTCGTTCCATCATTTTTAGAGCTATTTTCCTTATCTTTTACATTCTCAGGATTCTCTTTACTAGAAGAACCAGGTTTGTCCACTTTATCGCTTCCAGTTTGTGGTGCTGCAGCTACTTGAAATTCCGGTTTTAACAAGTCATTCATTTCGTCGATGGGAATTTTTACAATCTGAGGTCCAGCCTTCCCATTTTTCAATGAGCCACGTTCGAAATAGAATACCATGGACTTTTCAGTAATCGCATAATTTTCATAGTTTTTCCATTCTGGTTCCGTACGGACTTGCATTTTGTCGCTAATCAATCCATCGTTTAATTTGTCTGTTTGCTGGATAGTATTTCTGACTCGCTCTGTCATTTTTTGCAACGTACTTGGGTCTTCCTTGAAAACAGTTTGTATATTAAGCTGCTCGCCTGTTTTTGAATTTAAGTGGAATGACTCAATTTCTGAAAGACGTTTACTTCCTTGAAGAGACTGGTTATTCATCAATACAAAGGAATAGTTCCCTTTCTTATCAACATGCGTTTCATAAGAAATGTTAAGTTCGCTTTTTCTTTTGTTATCTTCTATTTTCACATTACGGATCGCTTCGAAATAGCTTTTCTTCGCTTGTTTGATATACGTTAGCACATTATCATTAAAGTCTTCATTTTTACTTTGTGGATATTGAACTGCATATTTTCCTAATGGGTCATTTGAGGTTTCAGTAACGATTTTAATACCATCGTATTTGGAGTCTGACTTGTCCACAACAACCGCATCTTTGTCAGATGATGGACTTTGGGCAGATTTTAATTGATTGTCAGAACTTCCTTTTGAAAAAACTAGCAGAATGGCTGTCATTGCTAAAAATACTATAATTGTTGTCAGCAATACATCGATTAATTTAAATCTTCCGTTTCCGAACGTTTTCTTCATAACTGTAAAACCCCTTCATACGTATACTTCCAAATAATCTACGTCATCAAAATCAGCAGAATTTCATTTCCATGGAAAAATCTAGTTTCTATATCTATACTAAATACTAGTACAAAAGTTGATAGATTACAATTGTTTCTAGTCGAATTTTGTTCACTTTTTCAGATTCAGTTTTTGTGATATACTGTCATTGTCCCGGATCTTGCAAATGCGGGTTGCTTTTATGTGTAAAAAACTGTAATTGCACCGGGCCGACTGTTTTACCCTATTGCAAAGTGAAAAAACAGAAGGTGGTTAGGACCATGGAAAAAGAAAATTATCGAGTATTGTTGTTTTACAAGTACGTTCAAATTGAAGATCCCGAAACGTTTGCTGCGGAGCATCTGCAATTTTGTAAGGAAACCGGCTTAAAAGGCAGGATTTTAGTAGGTGAAGAAGGCATTAACGGAACATGTTCAGGTACCATCGCACAAACAGATGCGTATATGGACCATATGAAGAGTGATCCGCGTTTTGAAGACCTTTGGTTTAAAATAGATGATTCAGAAGGACACGCATTCAAAAAAATGCACGTGCGCCCACGTAAAGAAATCGTCAATTTAAGCTTGGAAGATGATGTGAATCCTTTAGAAACTACAGGAACTTATCTTTCTCCTGACGAATTTTTAGAACAAATGCAAGATGAAAACACAGTCGTCATTGACGCGCGTAATGACTACGAATACGATATAGGTCATTTCCGCGGTGCCATCCGACCAGACATCGAAAACTTCCGTGATTTACCTGATTGGGTTCGGGAAAACAAAGAACAGCTTGAAGGTAAGAAAGTTCTTGCCTATTGCACAGGTGGAATCCGCTGTGAAAAATTCACAGGGTGGTTGAAGCGTGAAGGATATGAGGACGTGGGACAATTACACGGCGGAATCGTCACGTACGGTAAAGACCCAGTTGCGAAAGGTCAATTATGGGACGGACAATGTTATGTATTTGATGAGCGGATTGCAGTGCCTGTAAACCAAGTCGAGCACGTAATTGTCGGCCGTGATCACTTTGACAGTTCACCTTGTGAGCGCTATGTAAACTGTGCGAATCCTGAATGTAATGCTAAAATCCTTTGCTCAGAAGAAAACGAACATATGTACATGCGTAGTTGTTCAGACGAATGCCGTACACATCCACGTAACCGGTATTTTGTTGAACACGACCTAACTAAAGAAGAGTTCAATAATCGGTTGGCAAAGATTGAAGCTCACCGTGCAGAAACACACGTATCATAATGAATGAAAATGGCGCATAGACGGCACCATCCGACTATGCGTTTTTCTATGCCTGAATCTCCCCTTATTTGTAGGTAGAATAGGAACATTTCCTTTCTAAGTTACGTCATAGATTCAAGCACTAAATTGGAGGATGTACAAATGGAATGGAGAAATATTTATAGAGGGTTCTTAATGGGTATAAGTGATTTAATACCCGGAGTAAGCGGAGGAACTATTGCTTTTATGTTAGGGATTTATGACCGTTTACTCACTTCAATCAGTGGCATTTTCAGTAAAGATTGGCGAAAACATATCGGCTTCCTATTACCACTTGCGATAGGAATGGGTATGACGTTATTACTGTTTAGCCGAGTAATCAAATTCTTATTAGCAAATTACAATGCTCCAACTCAGTTCTTTTTCATGGGGTTAATTATCGGAATTCTACCTTTCATGGCAAAGCAAGCAAAAATAAAATCAACGTTTAAAGCATGGCATTATGTTGTCTTACTGGTAGTTGGTGTTTTGTTAGCGATGACTGCATTTATAGCGCCGGCTGATACAACTATCATTACATCCTTGACACCTGCCACTACAGTCGTATTGTTTTTATCAGGCTGGGCTGCGAGCACAGCGATGCTATTGCCAGGTATTAGTGGTTCCTTTGTACTTCTATTGCTCGGTATGTATTCAACAGCAATTGGAGCATTATCTGACTTCAATATCCCTATCATCATTGTAATTGGATTAGGTGTTGTTTTAGGTTTTGTCATTAGCAGTAAAATCATCCATTACCTACTCAACCAACACGCAACATTGACCTTTGCAATTATTATTGGTCTCATCATCGGTTCTATTTTCGTCATTTACCCGGGTATTCCTGAAAGTGGTACTCCGTTTGTTATGAGCGCGGTTGCACTAATTATGGGACTACTTGTCTCAAATTTGTTTAGCCCACCTGAGGCAGATTCTAAAACGAAGTAAACAAAAGCCCCGAAGACATGTCTTCGGGGCTTTTGTTTGTTCAATTATGAAAATACGCTTGTACTATGCAATGGTTGTACTCGAGCTTTTGGATCAAGGTAAGCTTTCGCATTATTTACAGCGATCGGTGCTTCACCAAGTCCAACAGCAATCAGTTTCACTTTACCATCGTAATTGGTCACATCTCCTGCTGCGTAAATTCCTTCAATATTTGTTTCCATACGTGTATTTACAACGATAGAATTCTTCTCCATCTCAAGACCCCATTCTTTAATAGGTCCAAGAGATGAAATATTTCCATAGTTGACGATGACGTGGTCCATTGGAAGAATTTCTTCAGTACCATCTTTGTGAACGATTTGTACTTCATTCACCTTACCATCTTCCCCACGCAATGATTTAACCGAACGAGATGTCATGACATTCACTTTCGACTCCATTAATTGGTTAACACTTGTTTCGTGTGCCGTGAATCGTTCACGTCGATGTACGAGTGTTACGCTTTCTGCAATATCTTCAAGCATTAGTGCCCAGTCAACTGCCGAGTCACCGCCACCACATACGAGGACATTATGGTCTTTGAACATCGCTAAATCCTTGATGCCATAGTGCAGACTTGTATTTTCAAAATGGACTTCCTCTTCAATTCCGATTTTACGTGGTTGGAAAGCACCGATTCCAGCAGTCAACAAAATAGTTCTTGTTAAATGCTCCCCTTTGTCTGTCTTCAAAACAAAATGATCTCCATCGCGTGTCGCTGAAAGTGCTGCTTCACCTAGAAGAATTTCCGGTTTTGAATGATGTGCCTGCGTGACCAAGTTAGCAACAAGATCTTTCGCAAGGATTTTCGGAAATCCTCCGACATCATAAATGTATTTATCGGGATATAGCTCGATTAGTTGTCCTCCTAATTGAGGTAAGCTATCGATAATTTTCACTGACATTTCCCGCATACCGGCATAGAAAGAGGCAAAAAGACCTGTTGGCCCTCCGCCAATGATTGTAATATCGACGATTTCTCGATCCATTGTAAACACTCCATTACTGAAAAATTTTGTAGAAACTCCGGACGTTGTTGTTAACAAGACGTCCTACCATTCGGTTCTACGTTTATTATCCTCTATTTCAAATAGAATTTCACGTTATTTGAACGTATTAAATACTTTTTTACTGATTATTTGACGTTTCTTCTACTTTTTCTGCATTCTCTCTGCAAAATGCAAGGACTTCTTGGATTTCTTCCTCTTCTAACTCAAAATCCAATGCTTGCTCTGTACCTTTTTTAAAGAAGTAACTGGCCATAATCTTATCAACTTCACCATCAACGACATAGATTGTTCGGATCCCCGCTGCATCTTCTTCTAATAATTCGTCTTCTTCTTCAAACTCCAAAAATAAATGGAATTCATATCGCTTACCCGTGAGGATGCCTGTCGGGTCTCTCAATTCTGAAACTGTATACTGTGTAATATTCATAAGTAATTTGTATTCCCCTCTTCAATCAATTTAAGATTCGTTCATACGTACATGCTCTCATCATACCACGAGAACTCTGTCCGGGATACATTTACACTTCATCCGATAAAATTGCTCATTGGAGAGGTTACTTTTTGCATTTCCCAAGATTTTCAGGAACAATAGGGTAGAAGAAATATTACTACTAGAGTGGGGGAAAATTATGATTACGTTTGACGAATACCAGTACGCTCGTCCTGATATGGAAGAAATCAAAAATGAATTCACTGAACTTTTAAATGAATTCCACAAATCCGATTCCTATGAAACCCAAAACGCCGTGATTGAGAAAATCAATGCAATCGGAAATGACTATTCGACTCAATCGAATCTTGCCTACATCCGATCTTCCATCGACACAAATGATGAATACTACCAACAGGAGCGCGATTATTTTGACGAAGTCAGTCCTGAATTCCAAGGGCTCTCTACGGAATTTTACAAAGCGCTGATTACTTCTAAGTTCCGGGCTGAGCTAGAAGAAAAATGGGGCTCTCAGCTATTTGCTCTAGCAGAAAATTCCATAAAGGAGTTTTCACCTGAAGTGATGCCGCTGCTTCAGCAAGAAAACAAGCTGACATCAGAGTATGCAAAACTTGTAGCTTCTGCGCAAATCGAATTTGATGGGAAAGAGTTGACTCTCGCTCAACTAGGTCCCTATATGGAGTCTACTGATCGCTCTGTTCGTAAAGAAGCGATGAACGCTCAGTATTCGTTCTATGAGAAAAACGCTGAAAAGTTTGACGAAATTTATGATCGTCTCGTTAAACTCCGAGATGAGATTGCCAAGAAACTAGGATTTGATACGTTTACTGAACTAGGCTATGTACGAATGTCCCGTGTTGGATATGATGCTGAGATGGTAAAGAATTTCCGCGACCAAGTTCGTGACTACATCGTGCCAGTTGCAAACAAGTTATATGATCGTCAAGCTGCACGAATCGGTGTCGATAGTCTCAAGTTCTACGATCAGTCACTCGATTTCCTAACGGGTAATGCAGTTCCACAAGGATCTCCAGATTGGATTATTGAACAAGGTAAGGAAATGTATAAAGAACTGTCACATGAAACAGATGAGTTCTTTACGTATATGACTGAAAAGAATTTGCTCGATCTTGTTGCAAAAAAAGGCAAAGAAGCAGGTGGCTATTGTACGTTCATCGATAATTATGATTCTCCGTTCATCTTCTCGAACTTTAACGGAACGTCTGGCGATATCGATGTACTCACTCACGAAGCTGGACATGCATTCCAAGTCTATTCAAGTCGTAACATCGGCATTCCTGAATATGTGTGGCCAACGAGCGAAGGTGCGGAAGTTCACTCGATGAGTATGGAATTCTTTACATGGCCTTGGATGGAGCTGTTCTTCAATGAGCAAACTGATAAATATAAGTTCTCTCATTTAAGCAGTGGGCTCCTATTCTTACCTTATGGTGTGGCTGTAGATGAATTCCAACACGAAGTGTATAACAATCCTCAGATGACTCCAGCTGAGCGTAAAGCGGCTTGGAAGCGGATAGAGGGTATTTACTTACCGAAACGTGATTATGATGGCAACGAGTATTTAGAAAGCGGTGGCTTTTGGCAGCGCCAAGCTCACATTTACGAAATACCATTTTACTACATCGATTATACGTTAGCACAAATATGCGCATTCCAATTCTGGAAAAAAGACCGTGAAGATCATGAATCTGCATGGAATGATTACGTTCATCTATGTAAGCTTGGTGGTTCTAAGTCATTCACGGAATTGGTCAAAGAAGCGAACTTGATCTCTCCTTTTGAGGATGGTTGCGTTGAATCGGTTGTCGGCACTATCGAAGCGTGGTTGGATTCTGTGGATGATAAAGCTCTTTAAGAATAAATTAGAACCAAACTGATTTGCTCATTAACATTCCTAACTATACAAAACAGCTCGTTATCTCCTTATGGATGATAACGAGCTGTTTAGATTATACTGTGAACACAATTTTACCGAAATGAGTACTGTCTTCAAGCATACTGAATCCCTCTAGTGCATCTTCTAGAGGCATAGTGCGATCAATCACAGGTCGAATGTTATGCTCTTTTGAGAAAGCAAGCATTTCTCTCAACTCATCACGACTTCCCATCATCGAGCCGACAATTTCTTGTTGCTTATTGAAAAGTTCACGTAAATCCAAATCGATTACGTCTTCAGTTGTTGCACCAAACACGACTAATCGTCCACCCTTTTTCAAACATTTAAGAGAACGATTAAATGTGGCTTTTCCTACACTCTCAATGACAAGGTCTATTGTTTCGTCCTTCAACACTTCGTTCCAATCTGCATGTGTATCGATTGCGCGATCTGCTCCAAGTTTCAAAGCATGCTCTCTCTTTTCTTCACTTCTTGAAGTGACAATGACGCGGGCACCGATTGCTTTAGCAAATTGGATGATGAATGTAACAACACCACTACCCGCGCCTGGAACGAATACAGTGTCACCTTTCTTTACTTTTCCACGTGTCACAAGCGCACGAAATCCTGTCAGACCTGCTAATGCGATACTTGCTGATTCTTCCCATGACAAGTAGGCCGGCCGGGGTTCTAGTTGCTCCTGTGAGAGGACAATTTTTTCTGAAAAGGTTCCGTCATCTGGCATTCCCAGTGGACCAAACCCTTCAGGAGAACCATCACTTTTTTCAAACCAGTTAAGAGACGGGTTGACCAAAACTTCATCTCCTACTGACCACTTTGTAACCCCCTCTCCAACTGACTCGACCACCCCTGCCCCATCAGATCCTAGTATTAGATCATGTCCTTTGTTTTCTCTTCTAGCTGGTATGTATAAGTCTCTTCTATTTAGTCCGGCAGTTTTGATAGCCACCACGACTTCCCCGCTTTTCGCAATAGGTGTGGGCATTTCTCCTAATCTAAGTCCGTTGTCTCCATGAATAATCGCTTTCACTGTCAACATCCTCTCTACGATATAATTGTTTGAATCTTCCGGTTACCACCCCATCATATCGCACTTCAGAGAAAAGCCAAAATAAAAAACACAATAGCCATGAAGGTCTATTGTGTTTCGTTCCCTTATTTTGCTTCAGTTGTTTTTTGAAGACGGCACTTCAATTTTGCGAGTTCAAGTAATTCAAGTACGTCTTTTTTAGGTAGATCAGTTAGTAAATTAAGTAATTCACGTTCAGCAAGACGGCGTCCTTTACCGCTACGGTAGCGATTTTTGTTACTTGCGTCTAATTGAGTATAAAGGTTATCTGTTTCTTCGTCCTGTTCATCTGCAAACCCATCAACAGTGATTGTTTCGCGCAACCGTTCATATAATGACTCTGCACTTGCAGTATTCGCTTGTTTGAAAGCAGAAGACTTTTTTGAGTCACCAAGAATAAGCTCGTCCGTTGATATATTAAATCGCTCAGAGATTTTAGCAACCCATGCTGCTGATGGTGCATTTTTTCCTTTTTCCCAATCTTTAATACGGCTTGCCGATGTCCCGATAGCAGCACCGAAAGCCATCATGGATAAACCTCTTTGCTCTCTTAGTTCCTTTAACCTAATACCGAATCCTTCTTTACTCCAGTCGTTCACAAAAAATCCTCCTCTAATGTCTATTATTACTATTATTTTTCATTTCTAGGTATTTGTCAATCTTTTATTTATTAATAAAAAGGTAGTATCTTATAAGGCTTTCCCTAGGGAAACATCTATTTCAATAACCTGTTTTTTGTCTTTCATAATTTTTCTCATTCTTTTCAATGTACGCATCGTAGATTTCTTGCAACGAAAATCCAAGCTTTTCAGCAAGCGTTCCATACTGATTCCAAAGACCCGTATATGTAGCCATATCTGGATGTTGGCCGAATTCAAGTACTGCTTGATTGGTTTTAAGGAATGTTGTTGTTAGAGAATCGGATGAAGTGTCAAAACGCCACTCATTGAAATTCGTCAAATCCTTAACAATCCCTAACGATAAGAGAAAATGAATGGAATCTACATATTCTTCTAGCACAACAGAACGGGCAGAGGAACCCTTTAAGCTCCAAAACTTAAAGCATCTCGTTTCGTTTGCCAACTCAGAAAGTTCGACAAGCAATGCGAGGACTTTGTCTTCAAAAAGATTTCTCCCAGAAAGATCGTGTTGCGCCTGTATGTATGAATCGAGCTCTTGTTGCATGTGAAATAATTTGTTCATATCCAATGTGATTGCCCCTTATCGTATTATTTTGACCTTTGTTAAAAGAGTTTTGTTATAACCGGCATTTGAAGTCCCGCGAGATAGAGGATGATTACTACATCAATCAAGGCCAGCATTAGAAATCCTACCCGGAAATTAGTATGAAGCGTTTTATGACGAAATACTTGCATCCCAAAGTAAGCGCCTATTCCTCCACCGAATATCGCAAGTAGCCACAAATTCTTTTCAGATACACGACTTTTTTTCCGCTTAGCTTGTCGTTTGTCATAACCCATCGTAATAAATGCCCATATGGACAAAAATACGATCCACTCGAGTCCTAGTGTCTCCATAAAAAAACTCTCCTCACTCTTACTTGTCGGCTATATTCCAAAAACCTTTACAACAATTCTCGAAAGATTTCTAACAAAAAAACGTCACAATCCCATTCAAATCGGGACCGTGACGTTCAGGAAATCAATTATTTAGAAAGTGATTTCTTAGCTGTCTCAGCAAATTGAGCAAAAGCAGCTGCATCTGTTACTGCAAGATCAGCAAGCATTTTACGGTTAACGTCAATACCAGCAACTTTAAGACCGTGCATAAGTGTGCTGTAAGACATACCATTTACACGAGCTGCCGCGTTGATACGTGTGATCCAAAGTCTACGGAAGTCCCGCTTCTTCTGGCGACGGTCACGATAAGCATAGTTCAATGATTTCATGACTTGTTGGTTTGCTACTCGGTAGAGACGGTGTTTAGAACCAAAATACCCTTTTGCTAATTTCAATACTCGATTACGACGCTTGCGCGTCACTGTTCCACCTTTTACGCGTGGCATAGTTCATTACCTCCTGCTATTCCTGTAAGAATAATTTAGATTTGAATTCAATGGGTTTGCTATCAATAGTGATCAGCTAACCGGGCTGAAGCTATTACTTCATGTAAGTAAGCATCTGACGAATACGCTTGAAATCGCCAGAAGAAACTAGTGAAGATTTGCGCAAGTGACGTTTTGCTTTAGTCGACTTGTTAGCAAAAAGGTGGCTTGTTTTAGCGCGTCCGCGCTTCAACTTACCGCTTCCTGTTTTTTTGAAACGCTTCGCGGAACCGCGGTGTGTTTTCATTTTTGGCATGATCTGTTCCTCCTAAATCGTTTGTTCAGCTTACTTTTTCTCTGCTATTGGTGCAAGCATCAAGAACATGCTGCGTCCATCCATCTTAGGGCGGACCTCAACTGTTCCAACTTCTTTACAAGCTTCTGCAAACTTGTCAAGAACGCGCTGTCCAATTTCTTTGTGAGTAATCGCACGTCCGCGGAAACGGATGGATGCTTTTACTTTGTCGCCAGCTTCAAGGAATTTAATTCCGTTACGAAGCTTTGTTTGAAAATCGTGCTCATCGATTGTCGGGCTAAGCCGAACTTCTTTGACCTGGATAATCTTTTGGTTCTTTCGGACTTCCCGCTCTTTTTTCTGCTGCTCGAACTTAAACTTTCCATAGTCCATAACGCGGGCTACAGGCGGTTTAGCTGTTGGTGCTACGAGGACGACGTCCAAGTTGGCACGTGCAGCAATTTCAAGTGCTTCGTTGCGGGACTTAATGCCGAGCTGATCACCATTGTGGTCGATAAGTCGTAATTCACGGGCACGAATTCCTTCGTTCACATACATATCTTTGCTAATCGTAATCCACCTCCGAATAATATCTCGCGAATACACTGTTTGAGCAGTCTGCACCGTTCTGGCACAGCTTGCAAAACCATTCAGCATTCTGAGCCTTCAGGTAATGAGGCAATAAAAAAAGCAGACAAATGGATGATTTGTCTACCCGCAATCGCACACGTATTTACACACGTGGCTTCACTACTGTGCTAACCTCAACAACTACCAATTTGGCGTCGATCAGGTGAGAAGCGGGCAGCTCCTTCTTGTATCACAAACTGTATTCTTTAACCTTATCTACTTTATCATCCTTTAGAGAAAGTGTCAAGGGTTTTTCGTTGAAACAAAAATAAATTAGCCCGATTGATTTACGCTTCAGATGGACGCTTTCCGAGGGGCTTGGTTTCAGCCTCCTCGGTTCGCTTCGCTCCCTGCGGGGTCTTCAACCTGCGCTTATCCCTCCGGAGTCGCCATCTTCCGCTACAATCAATGGTGTCGTTTAAGTATTAGCAGGTCCTTAAAACCAATTGAAAACAAAATTAGCTTAGTGAGCTACGTCACTTTTCAAGAGTTCTAGGAATGCTTCAAAGCTCATGGATTCGGAGTTTTGTTCTCCGTATTTTCGGACGTTGACGTTGCCTGATTCGATTTCTTTGTCTCCTAGTACGAGCATGTATGGTACTTTTTGAACTTGGGCTTCACGGATTTTGTAGCCGATTTTTTCTTCGCGGCTGTCGAGGTCTACTCGGTATCCGGCAGCGACGAGTTGTTCGCGCACTTTGTCTGCGTAGTCGAAGTGTGCTTCAGGTGAGACTGGGATGACTTCGACTTGAATTGGTGCGAGCCAAGTTGGGAATGCTCCTTTGTATTCCTCGATTAAGAAGGCTACGAAGCGTTCCATTGTGGATACGACACCTCTGTGGATGACTACTGGACGGTGTTGTTTTCCGTCTTCGCCTACGTAAGTAAGGTCGAAGCGTTCTGGTAGCAAGAAGTCCAATTGAACAGTGGAGAGTGTTTCTTCCATGCCTATTGCCGTTTTCACTTGAACGTCGAGTTTCGGACCATAGAATGCCGCTTCGCCGTCTGCTTCAGTGTAGTCAAGACCCATGTCGTCCATCGCGTCTTTCAACATGTGTTGTGCGCGTTCCCACATTGCGTCGTCATCGAAATACTTCTCAGTGTCTGCAGGGTCACGGTATGAAAGACGGAACGAGTAGTCTGTAATGTTAAAGTCTTTATATACATCAATGATCAGCTGAACTGTACGCTGGAACTCGTCTTTAATTTGGTCTGGACGAACGAAGATGTGTGCATCGTTCAGAGTCATCCCACGAACCCGTTGAAGACCTGAAAGTGCTCCTGACATTTCGTAGCGGTGCATTGTACCAAGTTCCGCGATACGAATTGGTAGGTTCCGGTATGAATGGATGCCGTTTTTGTAGATCATCATGTGGTGCGGGCAGTTCATCGGACGGAGGACTAGGTCTTCGTTGTCCATGCTCATCACAGGGAACATTCCGTCTTGATAGTGATCCCAGTGACCAGATGTTTTGTACAACTCGACGCTACCTAGAACTGGTGTATACACATGGTCATAGCCAAGACGCTCTTCTTTGTCTACGATGTAGCGTTCGATTACTCGACGAATTGTTGCACCTTTTGGAAGCCAAAGCGGAAGTCCTTGACCCACCTTTTGAGAGTTCATGAACAAATCCAGTTCTTTACCGATTTTACGGTGATCGCGTTCTTTTGCTTCTTCAAGCATCTTCAAGTGCGCCTGAAGTTCTTCTTTTTTGAAGAAAGCTGTTCCGTAAATACGCTGTAGCATTTTGTTATCAGAATTACCGCGCCAGTATGCACCAGCGATACTTAGCAATTTGAATTCTTTGAGCTTTCCTGTATATGGCACGTGGACGCCACGGCATAAATCGAAAAACTCGCCTTGTTCATAGATCGAAACCTGCTCGTCTGCAGGAATAGCTTGGAGCAATTCTAATTTGTACTCGTCATCGATTTCTTTAAAGCGACGCTCCGCTTCTGAGCGTGAAACATCGTGTCGAACCACTTCCAAGTTCTCTCCGATAATGCGTTTCATTTCTTTTTCAAGTTCTGGTAAGTCATCTGCAGTAATTGGTGTTGGAGAATCGATATCATAGTAGAAACCATTATCGATTGTTGGACCTATTCCAAGTTTTGCATCCGGGAATTTGCGTTTTACTGCTTGAGCTAGTAAGTGGGCTGTACTGTGACGTAAGATTTCAAGTGCTTCCGGAGATTGTTGAGTAACGATCGCAATATCTCCATCGTGTTGGATTGGTGTTTTCAAGTCGATGAGCTGTTCACCGAGCTTACCTGCAAGTGCACTTTTACGAAGTCCTGGGCTGATCGATGCTGCTACATCTTCTGTTGTTGTGCCAGCAGGAAACTCCTTAACCGCGCCATCCGGAAATTTTAAATGAATTGAATTTGACATGTCAATGCACTCCTTTTATCTATTTTTGAACACAAAAAAGCCCCATCCCATAAAGGGACGAGACTTGTACTCGCGGTTCCACCCTTCTTCCTCCAATCCGGAACAAACCGGAAAGATGAAGCTTAAAGCGGCTAACGGGCCGGGGCCGTCAACAGGTATTAAAGAGCGTACTCAATGGTTCCCTGTTGCTGCTCAAAGGCGGTAGATTGGTGTCGTTTCCTGCAAGGTTCTCAGCAAACCCCTTGCTCTCTGTAGGTCGTTTCAACAATCGTTGTCCTTGTCAAAGCATTTTATCATTGTGTTGTGATTAGTATAGTGAATGTTATCAGGAATTGCAAGAGGATTACTGAAAACAATCAGTCTTTTCCAGGATTTCTACGGTTTTTCCCTGATAATAACATCGGATCACTCATTATTTTAATCCGTTCCATTATGCGTGCGGCTTTGATAGGTTCTTTCTCGCCACGCTGTGAAAAGGTGAGATGATGCTCTAGTTCAGACAACGTAAAGTTTGATGTAAAAAATGTAGGAAGCTGATCTGCCATGCGATACTGCAATATGGTTCCTAACACTTCATCGCGTGCCCAAGCCGTCATCGATTCTGCACCGATGTCGTCAATCATGAGAACAGTAGCCTTTTTAACAAACTCAATTTTTTCGTTCAGAGAATTATCCTGAATCGACTGTTTTATTTCACGTAAAAATTCAGGTAAGTAAACCACTACAGTACGTATTTTCCGATTAGCCAGTTCGTTAGCAAGAGCGCCTAAAATAAAGGACTTTCCAGTACCAAATTTGCCGTGGATATACAACCCTTTTTCAGGAAGAACACCGGTTTCTACGTATTGTGTAATAAATTCACTTGCCTTATCCACAATATCCAGACGGCTTGAATCGTAATACGTGTCAACGTCAATGAGCTGTGCTTTCATGACATCTTTGGGCATGTACAGGCTATTCAGCATCTTATTAACAGCCCGCTTCTCATCATCCCGTTCTTTCTGAGGACAACGAATATACGTCACATCGATTAGCCCCTGATTCAAGGTAAGCTTTGGTTCGAACCCCTTCATGACATTAATACATCCCTCGAGGTTTGGACACTTGTCGCATTGATGAGACGCAGTTATGAATTCGTAAAGCTTATTTAAACTCTTCTCCACAACTTGTTTGTCAATCTCATTTGCATGATCTTCTATGAATTGTTGGACTTCCTCATTTGCAAGAACTTCGTTTCTTAACTCGTCATACCGCGCAGCTAGTGTTGGCGCGTTAATCACTCTTTTCATAGCCTCTCCTATACGCTCCATTTAATTCACCCCGTTTCGCATTGATTCTAATTTGGCAAGTAATTCTTTCCGTTTCCTGTCATTCTCCAGTTCTTTCTCGGGATTGACTTCCTTTTGGGCAGCTGGCTCCTCGTCTTTGTTGAGGAACCATTCGGGCAATTTCTCTTCGCGTGTCGGCTTTTTACGTTGGCTATTCGTTTTGCCGCCTTCTTTCATCCATTGTGTATATTCGTCATGCTCTTTACGCGAATAGTCGATTGCCTTTTCGACAGTATCTACTTTGTTCATCGCCCATCGTGAAGCGATCCGTTCTGCAAATCCATTTGTAATTTTCCCATCATTGTGAAGCACAATATAATGCAAAAGAACATTGATAACCCCAAATGATAATTTGTGAACATTCATAAGTCGTTCTGCTATTTTCACATCTACAGAAAAAGGCTCAGCACCAATCAAATCAAACAAAAATTCTTTAGGTGAGGTGCTTTCAAAGTATGCGATAAGCTCTTGTTGCTTGGATTGTGGCTTTTGGGATTCAGAATTACCTTGTCCCGTATCAGGCACATAAAACTTGTTTAACTTCGGCGCAGCTTTTGAGATGTTCATTTTATAAAAGTCAGTAGCAGCTCTACGAAGTCGTTCTTCAGGAACTTCAAGATTCTCATCCAGTGCCATCATAATCACTTTTTGCATATCTATTGGCGAAAGTGAATACAAAAACGCTAATTTCCCAACTAATTCCCTAGAAACACCTGCAATTGCACGTCTAGGAACCATCTGTTCTGAAAGACCACTCATCATTAGGTCAAAGTCGAAAAAGCTATGATCGAACGGGATACCATTAGATTCATTTCGATCACTCAGCTGCTGTTCGTTAAGTAGCTCATGGGCATTTCCATTAACCGGTGTATAAACATCTAAAAAATTTCTTGAAACTTCTTTAAAGTTTTCCATATCCAATTGTTCTGTAACGAATCGAGAACGTAAATCCCTATAAGCTTGTTCTCCGATTTTGCTGAATAAGAATGTCGCAAGTAATGGATCGTGAAAGAAACTTTCCGCATCTAACGGTGGGAGCAACTCATAGACAAATGTCCTGTTTTCCTCATCTGAGTTCATATAAGAACGCAGTAAGCCAATAGCCTCCAATGAAATTCTAGCTTGAAAAACAGTTTTAAGGGGCATGCTTAAGTTATTCATGAGATGGTAATGGCTGAACTGACGTTTATCATCTGTCTCACCGTCTGCCCACATAGTTAAAAACAAACTTATCGGCTCAGGACCTATTAATGGTTGATAAAAGAGGGAGAGAAGCTGTCTGTCATAATCGGAAAATGGAGTAGAAAACTTTAACATATACGTATCAACAGGTTGCAGTTCTTGGTAAAGCATACTCATTTCCCCTCCTTACACTTCGGAAGGTCCCTCTGAACCGTTCTTTTCACGAAGGGGACCTTTTTGTAAATTCTTCAATTCTTCAATGAACATCGTGATGTTCTGGTAGTCACGATAGACCGATGAAAAGCGAACGTAAGCCACTTCATCGACATCTGCAAGGCGCTCCATGACCATCTCTCCGACATCGTGAGAAGCAATTTCAGAAACCCCACTGCTTTTTAGTTCTTTTTCGATGGATGCCACGATATTTTGTAAATCTTCCAAAGGGACGGGCCGTTTTTCACACGCTCTCACTAATCCCCTTAACAATTTTTCGCCCAAGAACTCTTCACGGGTTCCTTCTTTTTTCACAATAATGAGTGGAGCTTCTTCTACTTTTTCAAAAGTTGTAAACCGGTAGTTGCATTGCTCACATTCTCTGCGTCTGCGGATAGAGCTATTCTCTTCAGCTGGTCTCGAGTCGACAACACGCGTTCCGTTATATCGGCAAGCTGGACATTTCATAATTCGTTCCTCCGGTTTTCTGTAGTTCATCTAGTATAACAGAGAGAGCGTTTTCACAACACCCGTGATTACTTGAGTGGCGTTTAAGGTTGTTTTCCACCACAAAAAAGACTGCCGATTCTTTCGCTCTTTCAAGCAGCAAGAAGGACAGCCTTTCAATTGGGTATTACGCTTTTACGCTAGCGCGAAGTTCTTTCGCAACTTTTTTAGTTAAGTCAACCACGCGTGCTGAATAGCCCCATTCGTTGTCATACCAAGCTAAAACTTTCACTTTACGATCTCCGATGACCATTGTCGACAACCCGTCAATGATTGCTGAATCGGATGTGTTGTTGAAATCGATCGAAACGAGTGGTTCCATTGTTAAGCTTAGGACGCCTTTCATAGAACCTTCCATCGCTTTCTTGAACACTTCGTTTACTTGCTCTGCGGTAACATCTTTCTTCACGTCTACCACAAGATCCACTAGAGAAACGTTCGGAGTTGGAACACGAAGCGCCATTCCGTGAATTTTGCCTTCAAGTTCAGGAAGCACAAGCGATAGTGCTTTTGCTGCTCCAGTTGAAGTTGGGATGATGGATTGACCGCATGAACGCGCACGACGAAGGTCTTTGTGTGGATTGTCCAAGTTCTTTTGGTCATTTGTATACGCATGTACAGTCGTCATCAACCCATTTTCAATGCCGAATTCGTCATTAAGGATTTTAGCGACTGGTGCGAGACAATTCGTTGTACAACTTGCATTCGAAATGACGTCGTGCTTTTCAATGTCTAATTTTTCATCGTTGACACCCATGACAATCGTGATGTCTTCATTTTTACCTGGCGCTGACAAGATTACTTTCTTTGCACCCGCTTCTAAATGAAGGGCTGCTTTGTCACGCGCATTGAACACACCCGTTGCTTCAATGACGATATCTACGCCAAGCTGTTTCCAAGGGAGTTTGGATGGATCCCGTTCTGCGACAAGTTCTACACGCTTGCCATTGACAAGCAATGCATTCTCTTCAATTACTACATCGCCATCGAACGTTCCGTGGGTTGTGTCATACTTAATCAAGTGTGCTAATGTTTCTGGTGGGTAAAGGGCGTTAATCGCAATAGCAGTAACCTCATCCTCTACTATCAACTGCCGGAATACCATGCGGCCGATTCGACCAAAACCATTAATCGCTACTGATGTTGTCATGAAAAGTCCTCCCAATATGTATGATGTTATACTGTTTACTCAAATATCGTAATTAGTATAACACATTTTTACCACTTGGAAAGAGTTTGTGCAACATTGAACAATGTTTGATTTTTCAGAACTAGTTCAAACTTGCCATTTCCTCAAGACGTCTTCTACTTGTCTTTCGGTTTCAGCTAATGTTCCATTGTTATCAATCACAGCATCAGCGCCCTGTTCTTTGATCTCGATGGGTAGTTGCGAGGCAATTCTTGAATCTGCCTCTTGTTCAGAAAACTGATTACGACTCATCAGGCGTTCTTTTTGAACTTCAGGGGTGACAGAGACTACAAGGATTTTTTCTACATAATCATGTAGCTTGTTTTCAAAAAGTAACGGAATATCCAAAATAACGGTTTTCTCTCCTGCTGCCAGATGTGCTTCTTTTTGAGCAATGAGTTCTTTCCGAATCGCTGGGTGAATGATATTGTTCAGTTGCTCACGCTTCTTGTCATCGCCAAAAATCAGTTGCCCCATTACCGCACGATTCATAGAACCATCTTCTCGTATGACTTCATGTCCAAATACTATTTCAATTTCCTTTAACACAGGACTTCCAGGCTCCACAACTAACCGGGCAATCTGATCCGCATCGACTATCGGGTAACCTCGATCTTTCAAAAGGTTAGCGACTGTGCTTTTACCGCTCGCAATACTTCCTGTTAGACCAATAATCATACGTGTGCTCCTTTTTAATGCTGACATTTTTTACAGTAAGTTGATGTTCGATTTGCTATTTGAATCGAAGCAGTCTCGGCACCGCATTTAGGACATACTCTACGTCCATACATTTGCAGACGATTCTGCATGGAACCCGCGTCACCATTAATATTCCGATAGTCGGAAATCGAACTTCCTCCCGCTTGGATACTTTCATCCAATACAGTTACGATCTCACTGAATAACTGTTGTTTTCTGTGGCGACTAATCCTGCCAGCTGCTCGATTCGGATGAATCCCCATCCTGAAGAGCGCTTCTGTTGCGTAAATATTACCGCAGCCTGAAATAATTTGACCGTCCATAATCACTTCTTTAATCGGCTTTTTTGCGTATTTATCTTGATTCGTTTTTTCCATGAAAAACTCTTCTGCATCCGCCGCAAAAGGTTCTGGAGCCATTAACGTTAATGGTAAATGATCCTGCTCACACGTCAGTAAGCGGAGTTCTCCAAAACGCCTTATATCCGAATAGACGAGGAGCCCCCCATCTTCAAGCTGAAAAATTGTGTGAATGTGATTGCGAAACTTCTGCTCCCGGATTTCCTCGATAGCATTTACGACGAACCAGGCCCCCGTCATTCCTAAGTGGCTGACAAGGAGTCGGCATGTATCGTCTTTGACGAGATGAAAATAGATATATTTACTACGTCTCGTTACGGCTTCGATTTTGTATCCAGCAAGTTCTGCAGAAAATTGATCGACTGAATGACCTTTTATGATGGCTTCCTTCCCTGCAGCTTTCGAAGCAGATACCGTTTCAGAAACTTCCACAACGCATATTGTACGTCCACTCGCAACAGGAGCTAGCGAACGAACAACTCCTTCTACTTCAGGTAATTCCGGCATCGGGCTTCCCTCACTTCGTGTCGTACCAACTTGCACCATAAGCAGAATCCACTTTAAGGGGAACATCCAGTTCCAACGCAGACTCCATCACTTCAGGTACGATTTTCTTCAATTGTTCTAATTCTTCTTCAGGTGCTTCAAATATCAGTTCATCATGTACTTGCAACAGCATACGAGCTTGTAATCCTTCTGTTTCCAGACGTTTGTCCATATCGATCATCGCTTTTTTAATAATATCCGCGGCAGTCCCTTGAATTGGTGTATTCATCGCAGTACGCTCTGCAAAGCCGCGCAAGTTAAAGTTCGAACTTGTTATATCAGGAAGATAACGGCGACGGTTCAACATCGTAGAAACAAATCCACGTTGCTTCGCATCGACGATAATATCATCCATATACTGCTTTACTCCTGGGAAGCTCGCTAAATACGTGTCGATAAATTCAGCAGCTTCCTTACGAGGAATATCCAAACTCTGTGATAAACCATAATCACTAATCCCGTATACAATTCCAAAGTTTACAGCTTTAGCTGCCCGTCGCATGTTCGATGTTACTTCTTCTTTAGATACTCCGAATACGTCCATCGCAGTTTTCGTGTGGATGTCTTCCCCTGCACGGAATGCTTGGATCAGTTTTTCATCCTGTGAAATGTGTGCAAGCACACGCAGCTCGATTTGTGAATAATCCGCCGCAAACATGATCCAATTAGGTTCTGAAGGGACAAATGCAGCACGAATCTTCCGTCCTTCTTCCAAACGGATAGGTATGTTTTGTAAGTTCGGATTGATTGAGCTCAAACGACCTGTTTGCGTCAACGCTTGCTGGAAACGTGTATGAATTTTACCGTCTTCGTGGATTTCTTTCGACAATCCATCGATATACGTCGATTTCAACTTTCCAAGCTGACGATACAACAGAATATGTTCAATAATTTCATGCTCAGGTGCTAACTTTTCCAGCACATCCGCAGCCGTGGAATAGCCTGTTTTCGTTTTCTTAATTGGCGTTAAGCCAATCTTTTCGAAAAGAATCACTCCAAGCTGTTTTGGGGAGTTAATGTTAAACGGCTGTCCCGCCAACTCGTAAATTGTAGTTTCCAAATGTCCAAGTCGGCTCGTCAATTCCGTACCGATTGTTTGGAGTGTGTCCAAATCTGTTTTCACACCGGTGGATTCCATTTTCCCTAAAATTTTTGCTAGCGGCAATTCCAGATTATGATACAGCTCGTATTGCTCGTTTTGACGAAGTTTTTCAGAAACGGTCTCATACAAATTCCAAACTGCAACGGCTTTGGTGCCCGCATGCTGAGCGATTTCCTCAGTTGCTGGAACTGCTTTTTTAGCACCTTTTCCATATACCTTTTCGTCTTTCTGTATTCCATTCCAGCCGACTGATGCAGCCGCTTCTGATACATCGTCAAAAGACAAGGATGGATTCACAATATAGGCAGCGAGTGTTAAGTCGAAATCGATTCCTGAAACAGGAATGTCAATTGCCGCCAAAGCTGCAAAAAGGGCTTTCGCATCCGTCGTGAATTTCTTTGTCTCAGAATCAGCGAGCCACTTTTTCAACACTACATCCTGTTTCAAATCATTCATCGGCACATAAAAAACGTTTTCACCGTTTGTCATTGCAAGTCCAAATAGTTCCGATGTTAAATAGTTATCGTCCATCATTTCCAAGTGGACTGCCATCTGTTCGGAGAGATCCGCTTCTGTTAGTTTGTGTTTAGTTTCTACTTCAATAGCTTCGACAGGCTCTGTTTCAGCGCTTTCTACACCCATTTTTTCAAGGAGCGTTGTGAATTTAAGTTCTTTATACAAAGTTGTAAGTTGTTCTTCGTCCGGTCCACTATAGGATAAATCCTGAAGGCCAATTGTAATTGGAGCATTCACTTCAATCGTTGCCAGCTGCTTACTCATATACGCCTGTTCTTCGTTATTCGTTAAGTTCTCTTTCAACTTTTTACCACTTATCCCGTCAAGAGACTCGTATACGTGTTCCACAGATCCGTATTCTTTCAACAGTTTCAGCGCAGTCTTTTCACCAACACCTGGTACACCAGGAATGTTATCCGATGCATCTCCCATCAAGCCCTTCATATCGATGATTTGAAGAGGTTCGATCCCATACTTTTCTTCAATATGTGCAGGCGTATAGAGTTCCATATCGGTGATCCCTTTACGTGTGATGCATACAGTTGTTGAAGCCGTCGCAAGTTGCGTCAAGTCCTTGTCTCCAGAAATGACAACAGTTTTTGCCCCCTCTTCACTAGCAGTACGGCTTAGAGTTCCAATGATATCGTCTGCTTCAAAGTTCTCCAATTCATATTGTGGGATATTGAAAGCAGTCAATAATTTACGCAAGTATGGAAATTGTTCAGATAGCTCAGGTGGAGTTTTTTGTCTCCCTCCCTTGTATTCACTGAACGTACTATGCCGGAATGTGGTCTTCCCCGCATCCCAAGCAACGAGCACATGGGTCGGCTGCTCTTCCTTTAAAATATTTTGCAACATCATCGTGAATCCATAAACTGCATTTGTATGGATACCACTGTCATTTGTTAATAATGGCAATGCAAAAAATGCACGGTAAGCCAAGCTGTTTCCGTCAAGTAATACAATTTTTTTAGTCGTCACGTAGCTCGTCCACTCCTTCATAAAAAAACGTCGTCTCCCTCCATCTTACCACGTGGGTAGGATGAAATGAAAACGACGAGGTCCTTCTCTATTCCCCTTAATGCGGGTGCTGATGGATGGGTAATTTTATGAAAAACTCAGATCCTTCCCCAAGCTCACTCTCAACCCAAATACTTCCATGATGCGCTTCAAGTAAGTGCTTCACGATCGCGAGTCCAAGTCCTGTACCGCCTGAATCTCGACTTCTCGCTAAATCAGCACGGTAAAATCGTTCAAACACTCTTTGTAGCTTTTCCTTTTCAATACCAATGCCTTCGTCAGCAATTGAAATCAAAACAGAATTATGATCTTTCTTTCCAGATATACGAATCGTTGTCCCTGGCTTGGAATACGAGATTGCATTGCTCAACAAGTTAACAAGTATTTGCATAAGGCGGCCGCTATCCGCCTCCATCACTAAGTCACCCATCTCTTCAATCTCGATCGTCATTTGTTTTTCTGCAAGTTTGCCAGAGACTAGCTGAATAGCCTCCTGAATTGTAGTTGCAGCATTGACTTCCGATAAGTTTAGAGTGAACCCATGCTGCTCAATTCCTGACAATTCCAGTAGATCAGACACAAGAGAATGCAGACGCCCGCTCTCTTTTTCGATAATGGTGATGAAGTCCCGTGAAATTTCAGGGTCCGAAAGCGCTCCATCCAGCAGCGTCTCTGCAAATCCTTTTATCGACGTAACGGGTGTTCGTAATTCATGGGAAACGTTCGCGACGAAATCTTTTCGGACTTCTTCAAGTTTAATGATCTTGGAAATATCGTGGAATACCACAATAATTCCCAACCAATTCCCATGTCGCCCAATAACGGGAGCACCATAAACCGTCAAGTCGAGAGGGCCATATTCTTGCTGAATTCGAATTTGTTGCTCATGAACTTGTTCCGACAAAAAAACATCTTCGATTAATTTCTCAGCAGCTAACGGCAGACCAATCTCTTTATAGGATTTTCCGATTGCATCAGAAGAGGACGCGTGAAATGTCTGCGCAAAAACCCCGTTCATCAAATTAACGGTTCCTCCTCTGCCGAGCATCAGCAAACTGCTACCGATACTTTCAATAAGAGTTTTGAGCCGCTCTTTTTCCATCGACCTGACAATTTGAGTCTCCTGACCATTCCGTGCAATCTGGTTAATGGAAACAGCTAAATTCCCAAGATCCTTGAATTCACTCACGCTCGCACGGGTTTTGTAATCGCCACCCGCGAGTTTCCTTGCCACCAGTGTTAGTTCGTCAACTGGTTTTGTAAAATGATAGATAACTCGCGATACGGTAAACAAACTTAAGACTAAAAACAGAACAATAACCGCAGTTAAATAGAGTAAAAACTTTTTCTCCAACGATGAATCTACGTTAGTGTCCACTATATTGAAAAATTGACTAATGACAATCCACAAAACAATTGAAAAGACAACTAGTGTAGCACTAGTTGTTAGTAGAATCCTTGAGGAGTGACCTTCTTTTTTCATGAATATTCCTCGAATTTATAACCGATTCCCCGCACCGTTTTAATAGAACGTGGTTTTTTCGTATCTTCTTCAATTTTATCGCGAAGATGACTAATGTGAACATCGACAATTCGAGTATCTCCACTAAAGTCATAGTTCCATACTGCGGATAACAGCTGATCTCTTGATAAGACACGATTTTTGTGTTTCATAAGGTGCACTAGTAGCTCAAATTCCTTTGGTGTGAATTCTAGTAGTTCACCATTCAGTTCAGTCTGATAGCGCTCAAGATAAACCGTCAATCCGTTGATACTAATACTATCACTTGGCTGCTTCGGACCATTAGCACGCCGCAAAACCGCTTTTACACGCGCTGTCAGCTCACGCGGACTAAATGGCTTGGTCATGTAATCGTCAGCACCAATCTCCAATCCTAATACTTTGTCGGTCTCATCGCCTCGTGCTGTCAACATGATAATAGGAGTTTCCACATTACGTTGCCGTAAGTTCCGACAGACATCGATACCATCCATCCCTGGGAGCATGATATCCAACACAATTAGGTCAGGCTTATTCTTCGTAGCTGTTTCCAAGGCTTCTACACCGTTATTAACTACTATTGTACGATAACCATTCTGTTTAAGATTGTAGTCAAGAAGTGTACAAATCGACGGGTCGTCTTCTACGATTAATATCGTTTTCGTTGAAATCGCTTCTATAGTTTCCATATTTGTCTCCATATCAAAAATTATCCAGTGATTGTGAAGTTAATTGTTTTTCTTTCATTTCAGGTGCCGCAACGCTAACAGATCCGGTAATTATCTGATTCCCAGATTCATTTAAGGCACTGACAAAAATTTCAATTCTATTCTCAACGGTATGAACTTCCTGAACTTCCAATGTGATCGCTACAGTTTCATAATGATACACGGGGACGGGAAACTCCAAATGTTGAGCAAGAATATAGGAACCTGGACCTGGTAAGTATTTAGAAACTGCTGAAGTGATAATACCGGTCAGCATGAGTGTCGGTACAATCGGTTTTTTGACGTCAGTCTGTGAAGCGAAATCATGTTGAATATAGATGGGATTCGGATCGTTCGTTAACCCGAGATAAAGCAGGAGATCTCTATCTTCGATCTTTTCAGTCAATTTAAGTTTCTCTCCAACCTTAATATCGTTAATCCCTCTTCCGACTCGTCTCTTTTTACCAAGTATCAAAAAAAGTCCCCCTTATTAGGTACTATCCTTCTTCTTTAAAGTCTATCATAAAACAAAAATAAATCGAGTAGTGTCTACTGACACTACTCGATTTATTAGACTATCAGGCGAGCACTTGCATGACTGCTTTCACGGAGTCTGCGGATTTACTCAATGCCTGTTTTTCTTCATCTGTTAGCTCAAGCTCAATAATCTTTTCGATGCCATCTTTACCGAGAACTGTTGGAACCCCCAGGTAAATCCCGTCCATTCCAAATTCGCCTTCCAGATAAGCAATCGCAGGAATAATACGTTTCTGATCTTTAAGAATTGCTTCTGCCATTTCAACAAGTGATGCAGCTGGCGCATAATAAGCTGAGCCGTTGCCAAGCAAGTTGACAATCTCTGCCCCACCTTTACGTGTACGTTTTACGATTTCTTCAATTCGTTCTTCTGAAAGCAATGAAGCGATAGGAACACCACCAGCTGATGAATAACGGACGAGTGGTACCATGTCATCACCGTGACCACCTAGTACAAATCCAGATACATCCTTCACTGAAACGTTTAGTTCTTGTGAAACGAACGTGCGGAAGCGTGCTGTATCCAGAACCCCTGACTGTCCGATAACCCGCTCTTTCGGTAATCCTGATTCTTTGTAGACCGTATACGTCATCGCATCGACTGGGTTTGTTAAGACTAAAATGGTTGTATTAGGTGAGTACTTCACAATTTCAGCTGTCACAGCCTTCATGACCTTCTGATTTGTCTGCACAAGATCATCCCGACTCATTCCTGGTTTACGCGCAATGCCCGCTGTAATGATAACAATGTCCGAATACTTCGTGTCTGCATAGTCAGCTGTCCCCGTGATGGACGCATCGAACCCTTGCACCGGACTTGCCTCCTGCATATCCAGTGCCTTCCCCTTCGTCGAACTCTCCATATTCGGGATATCCACCAACACCACGTCACACAATTCTTTCTGAGCAAGCAAAAACGCAGTCGTAGCCCCCGTAAATCCAGAACCAATAACAGAAACCTTTTTACGAATCATAGACACACTAAAACTCCCTTTCAGAAATGAAATTTGTGAATCACTAAATTCAATGAGGTAACTTCCACCTAAAAACCCCGTTGATTGAAGCGGCAGGCGGCGACTCCTGCGGAATAAGCGAAGATCGAAGACCCCGCAGAAAAAGCTGTAACGAAGAACAGCTTTTGCGAGTAAAAGCGAAGCGTTAGGAGCACCTGTTAGGCTGCCTTAATTTCTGTAAAGTGCACAGAAATACGGCAAATCGAACTCTTCGTGGTTCGATTGGCTGAGATCGAGCCCGCGGAAAGCGTCCGCCTAGAGCGTAAATCAACACCGTCTAATTTCCGAATCTATTTTTATATAAACAAAAAGCAGAGGCTACAATTAAAGCTCTGCTTTTTGTCTCTTACTTATTGTGTACCTGTCGATTACGTATCGTAAACTTATAGGTTTTTGATTAACTCGTCAGCGAACTCAGAAGTCTTCACTTCAGTTGCGCCGTCCATCAAACGTGCGAAGTCATAAGTAACCACTTTAGAAGCGATTGTCTTTTCGATTGACTTCGTGATCATGTCTGCAGCTTCGTTCCAGCCAAGGTGCTCAAGCATCATAACGCCAGAAAGAATAACAGATGATGGGTTTACTTTGTCAAGACCTGCATACTTCGGTGCAGTACCGTGAGTTGCTTCGAAGATTGCGTGTCCTGTTAGGTAGTTAATGTTAGCGCCTGGTGCGATACCGATTCCGCCGACTTGCGCAGCAAGAGCGTCAGAAACGTAGTCACCATTCAGGTTCATCGTAGCAACAACGTCGAATTCTTTGGGACGTGTCAAGATCTGCTGAAGGAAGATATCAGCGATAGAATCTTTAACGATGATTTTGCCTGCAGCTTCAGCGTCAGATTGAGCTTTGTTTGCAGCGTCTGTACCTTTTTCGTCTTTAATGCGGTCGTATTCGTTCCATGTGAATACTTTGTCGCCGAATTCTTCTTCAGCCACTTCATATCCCCAGTTTTTGAATGCGCCTTCTGTGAATTTCATGATGTTTCCTTTGTGTACTAGTGTCAATGATTTACGGCCTTCTTTGATTGCATAGTTCAAAGCACCGCGAACTAGACGTTTTGTACCTTCTTCAGAAATCGGCTTAATGCCAAGTCCAGAAGTTTCAGGGAAACGAATATTTTTAACGTTAAACTCATCTTGTAGAAACTTGATAAGTTTTTTAACTTCGTCAGAACCTTCTTTGTACTCGATTCCTGCGTAAATATCTTCTGTGTTCTCACGGAAGATGACCATGTCACAGTCTTCAGGACGTTTTACTGGTGAAGGAACACCTTCGAAGTAACGTACTGGACGTAAGCATGTATAAAGATCAAGTTCTTGACGAAGAGCAACGTTCAATGAACGGAATCCGCCGCCAATCGGAGTAGTCAAAGGGCCTTTAATCGCAATTAGGTATTCTTCAATCGTATCGAGTGTAGCTTGTGGAAGCCATTCTCCAGTTTCGTTGAATGCTTTCTCTCCTGCCAACACTTCTTTCCAAACAAGTTTACGCTTACCGTTGTACGCTTTATCTACTGCACCTTCAAGTACGCGAGAAGCAGCATGCCAGATATCTGGACCTGTTCCATCACCAATGATGAATGGAACTGTTGCGTGATCGGGAACGTTTAATACACCGTTTGTTACTGTGATTTTACCTTCGTTAGCCATTATAATTCCTCCCAAAGTCATAAGTATAGGGCCGGTATGATGATATACCGCCCCAAAGATTTTTGCTAATTAGCGCTGATCGATTGGCACATATTTTTGCATATCAGGTCCGATGTACTCGGCACGAGGTCGGATCAGACGGTTGTTATCATACTGCTCTAGAATGTGCGCAATCCATCCAGAAATGCGGGAAACCGCAAAAATCGGAGTGAATAGATCATGATCAATCCCAAGTGAATGATAAACCGAAGCTGAATAAAAATCAACGTTTGGCGGTAATTTTTTCTCGCCTGTAACGATTTTCTCAATATGCTCGGACATACGGAAATATTTACCTTCTCCGCGAAGTTCAGTTAGCTTTTCAGACATTTCGCGAAGGTGCTTGGCACGTGGATCTCCTTTACGGTAGACACGGTGGCCGAAGCCCATGATCTTTTCTTTGTTCGCAAGCTTGTTGTGGATGTACTCGTCCACTTTGTCTTCGTCGCCAATTTCCATTAGCATTTTCATAACTTGTTCGTTAGCGCCACCGTGCAATGGACCTTTAAGTGCTCCAATTGCAGCTGTTACGCCAGAATACATATCAGAGAGAGTTGCAACACAAACACGTGCAGTAAATGTGGATGCGTTTAACTCATGGTCTGCATGCAAAACAAGTGCTTTGTCAAATGCTTCAATTTCAATTGCTGCTGGTTTTTTTCCATTCAGCATGTAAAGGAAGTTTGCAGCATATCCAAGTGTTGTATCAGGAGCTACTGGCTCTTGGCCTTTACGAATACGCGCAAATGCAGTTACAACTGTTGCAATTTTCGCTTGGAGTTTAATCGCCTTCAGATAGTTTTCTTCTTTGGACATATCTTCAGCTTTCGCGTCATATAACCCTAATAAGGAGATTGCTGTGCGCAATGCTGCCATCGGGTGGACGTCTTTGATTGGATACGTTTTGAAATGAGCGAGCACTTCTTCTGGTACGGACATGTTGTCTGCCAATTGCTGCTTCAATTCAGCTAGCTCATCTTCTTTCGGTAGACGCTGGTGCCAGAGAAGATAGACGACTTCCTCGAAACTTGCATTATTTGCAAGATCGTCAATGTCGTACCCGACGTATGTAAGGGTATCATCGATGATTGAGCTGATCGCGGATTGTGTCGCTACAATCCCTTCTAAACCTTTAGTAGATGTCATGAAACTCTCTCCTTCAGTCAGCAGCCTTCTAACCACCCGTTGGTTTTTTGTCTACCGGTTGGGGCAGTCGGCTGATCTGCTAATATTGTTTCCGCCTAAAAACGCTTACAAGACTCATTATAATCAACTTTGTCTGTTTTGTGAATGAAAATGCATGCGATTTCCAGGAAATCTATTAAATCGGAGTGAATTTCTATCAAAAAGTGGAATAATACAACCTTTTTTAAACAGTACATTGTCCCGTTCCTACCTGGAGTAATCGGTGGAATCTTTATATTTCTAGTTCCCCCAGCTGGTATCGCAATCATTCTAGCCTATTTCGCAGCTCCTGTTGTGAACTTCACCAATCAAGTCCTGCGTTTACCTAGGACACTTTCTACTTTGGTCGCCATGTCCGTTATCATCAGTTTGGTAGTAGGGATTTCAACCATGGCTATCCAAGGGTTAATCGACACATTACCGATTGCTGAGCGTCATTTGGAACCCTATACCGGAAATCAGGACTGGTCAGGTGTTGCAATTACATTTTTAAAAGAAAATGTACTTACAGCAGGTCACACTCTTGTTGAACACACATTCACATTTACAGGAGTTCTCTTTCAACAAGTGTTTACTCTCTTTATCTTTCTGGTCGCCTTTTTCTTTGCACTACGAGAAACAGGAAAAGACCGATTCTGGTTCCTGGTCTACTTCCCAGCATCGATGCGGCGTCAGGCACATCGATTATTTAAGAAGTCAGGAGAACTCATCGGTCATTTCATTTCCATTGAAGCTCGTTTAGTATGTCTAACATTTCTACTGTTGTGTATCGGTTTCTTTTTCCTATCGTTTTCATCACCTATCGGAACTGCCTTTGTAATATCCCTTGCCGACAGTCTGCCCTTCTTGGGAATCGGGTTGTTTCTCCTACCGATGATGCTTTTTTATTTTTATACAGGAAACTATGTATTCGGCTCAGCACTGCTTTTGCTCTACATCCTTACGCTTGTGACTCGCCAAATCGCAGAGTCCTATTTGTGGGCATCCACTTTCCGAGTAAAACCCGTCCATGCGTTCCTCATCACTGCCAGTTCGTTTTATTTGTTCGGATTGCCAGGAATTTTACTGACACCCTTCCTCTTGTTCACAGCGATGAAAATCAGACATCACCCGAAGTTTATCGAATGATGAGTGTCCCTTTTTTCATCTTCTTGTAAATTAGTTGAATGATAAAGGGACGAATCATTTTTCTCGGCCAACTGAAAAGTAATAGCAGACCAATCACATCTGTGATGAAACCTGGGACTAGCAACAGCAGACCTCCTGCAAAAATACACAACCCATCTATAATTGGCGGTCCAGGAGGATCTCCTGCAGCCATTCGTTCCCTAAATTCTACAATCGCTCTAAAACCTTGTCGCTTCGCCAAATAGGCGCCGCCAATTCCAGTAATGACAATTAAGGTGAGCGTCGGTATAACACCGAGATGGTTTCCAGCTACAAGTAGTAATGTGAGTTCACTTGCAGGGACGACTAAAAATAGAAGCAGTAACCATTTCATTTTCATGTCTCCTCTTTGAGAAAAACCGCTATCCTAAAATTAGGTAGCGGTTTTTTGTTTATAGAACTTTAGCATGGCCTTTATAAACAACGCCAGTTTCAGCGTCCATGGTGATTTCTTTGTCATGCTTGATAATTTCGGTTGCGTTTTTCACGCCGACAATTACCGGAATTCCTAAATTCAATCCGACGATTGCTCCGTGACTTGTAAGTCCGCCCTCTTCTGTAATGAGGCCAGCACATTTTTCAAGTACTGGTAGCATATCACGGTCTGTTGAATTCGTCACGAGGATTGCACCTTCTGCATCGAACGCTTCCGCTTCTGCTGCGGTACGCGCAACGATTGCTCGGCCATACGCTACAGATTTACCGATACCTTGTCCTTTTGCTAGCAGATCTCCGATAACATGGATCTTCATCAGATTCGTTGTACCTGCTTCGCCAACTGGTACTCCTGCCGTGATAATAACGACATCACCATGTGTGACATACTTATGTTTGACACTTTCTTCAACAGATTCTTCAAGAATCGAGTCAATCGAACTGACACGTCTTCCTGCAATTGGATACGCTCCCCAAACGAGTGTAAGACGACGTGCGACTTGTTCAGACGATGTTACAGCAATAATCGGGCATCCAGGACGATATTTAGAAATCATCCGAGCAGTCGTTCCGCTTTCAGTAGGAGCAATCACTGCATTCACATTTAAGTTAATCGCTGTGTAGGCAGCAGCTTGTCCAATAGCATCCGTCAAATTACCGTGCTTTTCTTTGCGACGTGTAGAGATGAAGGAACGATAATCGAAAGACTCTTCTATCTTGTTCGCAATCCGCACCATTGTTTCCACTGATTCTACAGGATACAAACCAGCCGCAGTTTCACCTGACAGCATAATTGCATCGGTTCCATCAAAGATTGCGTTCGCAACATCACTCGCTTCTGCACGAGTTGGGCGAGGATTCCGTTGCATGGAATCAAGCATCTGAGTTGCTGTGATAACAGGCTTACCTGCTTGATTACATTTTTTAATAAGTTGCTTTTGAATGACTGGAACCTCTTCTGGGGGAATTTCCACACCAAGATCTCCACGTGCAACCATTAGACCATCCGATACTTCGATGATGGCATCAATATTATCGACACCCTCTTGGTTTTCGATTTTAGGAATGATATGGATATTTGATCCACTGTTCTTTTCTAACAGTTCGCGTATTTCCAATACATCTTCCGCACGGCGGACAAATGATGCAGCGACAAAATCGACTTCTTGTTCAATCCCGAATAGGATATCTTCTTTGTCTTTTTCTGTGATTCCCGGAAGTTGAACTGAAACACCAGGAACGTTGACACCTTTTTTATTCTTCAGCTCTCCGGAGTTCATCACTTCAGTGTGGATCAGTCCTTCAGCTTTACTCTTACCTAGTACTTTCAACATGACAAGACCATCATCCAGAAGAATCGTATCGTCTTTATCCACATCGTCAATCAGTTGGTCATACGTAATTGAGAATCGCTCTTTCGTCCCAACTACTTCTTGCATAGATACGTCAATCTTTTGACCAGCTGTCAATTCGATTAGGCCGTTTTCCATCGAATGCGTTCGAATTTCCGGTCCTTTAGTATCTAGTAAAATTCCGACAGTCTTCTGTTTAGCAGCTGCTACTTTGCGAATAGCTTTTATGCGAAGAAGATGTTCGTCATGATCTCCGTGGGAGAAATTTAATCGTGCCACATTCATCCCCGCATCGATTAGCTGCTCAAGACGTTCTGGTGATTCACTTGCCGGACCGATTGTACAAACGATTTTAGTTTTTCTCATTGGTTCTGGCCACTTCCTTTTCACTGATTTCCATCAAATAGATAATTCTTTAGATAACGTATACATATCTTTCTCAAATTCAGAATCCCCATCAAATACACGTGTTAAATCATATTCGAGGACCTGATGATTTTTCATGCCAATCGCGACTGTTTTGCCACCGTTCTTCAGTGCTTCCACAGCGCGTGCACCAAATTGACTAGCAATAACTCGATCCCTAGCAGATGGAGAGCCACCGCGTTGAATATGGCCTAATACGGAAACGCGAGTATCAATGCCTTCTTCTGTACTTAATTTCTCAGCAAGCAAGGATGCAGACATTACACCTTCTGCGACAATTATGATACTGTGCTTTTTGCCACGATGCGTTCCCCGTCTCAGACGTTCAAGGATATCCGGTAAATCATACTTTTCTTCAGGGATGAGAATGGTCTCTGCTCCACCTGCAAGACCTGCCCAAAGAGCCAAGTCACCTGCGTTACGTCCCATCACTTCTACAATGAAGGTCCGCTCATGAGATGTTGCTGTATCTCGTATTTTGTCGATTGCATCAATGACTGTGTTCAATGCTGTGTCGAAACCGATTGTGAAGTCAGTTCCGTTAATATCATTATCAATAGTAGCTGGAACACACGCACAAGGTATACCGAGTTTCGATAGTTCTAATGCACCTCTAAACGAGCCGTCTCCTCCAATTACTACAATGCCTTCAATTCCATTCAATTTGCACTGTTTGAGCGCTTTTTCACGCCCTTCGATTGTAGTGAATTCCGGACAACGCGCTGATCGAAGCATTGTGCCCCCGCGTTGGATAATGTCACCTACGGATCCAAGTTGTAAAAGTTCAATTTTCCCGTCGATCAATCCTTGGTATCCATTGTAAACGCCTGCGACTTCGAGTCCTTCATAAATCGCTTTCCGGACGACAGCGCGTACAGCCGCATTCATACCTGGCGCGTCTCCTCCACTTGTTAATACAGCGATTTTCTTCATCCGTAACCCCTCCTTAAAACAAAGTAGAATCACACAAATTACTCAGAAAATACACCGATCTTCCTGAATTTATCATAACGGTCTTGAACAAGTCCATCAGCATCTAGCTTACTCAACTCGCTGAGAGCATTTGTTAAAACTGTTCGCATATTTTTCGCTTGTTGTTTCGGATCACGATGTCCTCCACCTAATACTTCAGGAATGATTTCATCAATAATATCCATCTTTAACAAATCCGGTGCAGTAATTTTCATCGCTTCTGCTGCTTCTTTAGAATACGCAGAGTCTTTCCAAAGAATCGAAGCTGCGCCTTCAGGGGAAATAACAGAATAGGTAGAGTGCTCAAGCATATAAATACGATTTGCTACGCCTAACGCTAGTGCGCCACCACTTCCTCCTTCTCCAATAACAATAGAAATAACAGGAACAGTGAGACTTGCCATCTCTACAAGATTGCGAGCAATTGCTTCACTTTGACCGCGCTCTTCAGCTGCGCGCCCTGGATAGGCACCTTTCGTATCAATCATACAAATGATTGGTCTGCCGAATTTTTCAGCTTGTTTCATCAAGCGCAATGCTTTTCGGTACCCTTCAGGATGCGGCATTCCGAATGTACGCTTTACATTTTCTTTTGTGTCTTTACCACGTTGATGACCGATAATTGTAACTGGTTCTCCATCAAACGAACCAATTCCTCCGACTATCGCAGCATCATCACCGAATGCACGATCGCCATGAAGTTCGATGAAATCTTCAAATAACTCACCAATGTAGTCATAGGTCGTTGGACGCTCAGGATGACGCGCCACTTGTACACGTTCCCATGTTTCCATGTTGCCATATATATCGTTTTCCAACTTGATCAAGCGATCGTTCAAGTTCCGAATTTCATCGGACAAGTCTACTTCGTTCGTCTCCGTGAACTCTTTTAGTTCCTGAATTTTTTCTCGTAATTTTATAATAGGCTCTTCAAATGACATGGTCTTTTTCATTGTGCTGCCTCCCCCTTCGTATGAAGTCGGATGATGCGAGAAAGCATATCCTGCAAGTCTACACGATGGACGACTGCATCCAACTGACCATGTGCAAGTAGAAATTCAGCCGTTTGGAAGTCTTCCGGTAACTTTTCACGAACAGTTTGCTCAATTACCCGGCGACCCGCAAATCCAATAAGCGCCTTTGGCTCTGCAAGATTAATGTCACCTACAGAAGCAAAACTTGCCGAAACCCCACCCGTAGTTGGATAGGTCATGATAGAGATATATAAAAGTCCATTTTCTGAGTGACGGTTTAATGCAACACTCGTTTTTGCCATTTGCATAAGGGACAGAACGCCTTCTTGCATGCGTGCACCACCACTCGCAGAAAAGATAAGCATTGGAATTCCGAGCTCTGTCGCTTTTTCGACCGCTCTCGTAATCTTTTCACCTACAACTGATCCCATGGAGCCCATACGGAAATGAGCGTCCATGACAGCGATTGCCACTTCGTTCCCGTCAATCTTTCCAGTACCTGTCAGCACAGCTTCGTTGAGTCCTGTTTTCTCCGCATCTTTTTTTACTTTCGCTGTGTATGCAGGAAACTCTAATGGATTTTCAGTTGCGAGATGATCATCCATGGACACAAACGTTCCTTCATCCATTAAGGAATCAATCCGTTCTTGTGCAGTCATTTTGAAATGGAAATCACATTTAGGACACACTTTAAGTAGCTTACCCAATTCTTTTGTCGGTTCAACATGCTTACATTCTGGACATTTCGTCATAATTCCTTCAGGTACATCGCTCTTAGACTTCGCATTCGGCATGATTGCCTGCTGTTTTTTCACATTTGTAAATAGGTCCCTTAGCATTCGTGTTCGCCCCTTCTTTCACCAATGACAATGTCAAGCCAGTCCGTATACCACATAATGGCTAGATGGCTATTACCGTTCATCATCTCTTTAAGTAAATTCGTTGCAATTTCTTTTTCGTCCTCCGCCATTGCTTCATGATACGGAACGCGGCTATATTGTTTCAATAAAAACCATATTTTCAACGACAAGCGATTTCCTGAAACCACTACGATCTCTTGCAACAACTCTTCCCTGATGATCAGGTCTATTCCTTTTAGTTTTCCTAAAAAGCTTTCCCATACAGGGAGTGTTCTTAGTTCAGGATCATTGGAAATACATTCAATGGCCGCTTTTTCATGAATTCGCCGTGTATCATCCACAGACTTTAATGATTGTGGATTTTGCATAATGAATGTAGAAAGAATTTCCACTAATTGATGCTTTTTATAGTCCGCGAGAAACGTTCCCTCTCCTCTTCTTGTTTCTATCAGTCCAAGAAGTTCAAGACTTCGGAGTGCTTCTCGAATTGTGGATCTACCAACTTGTAACCGATCTGCAAGCACACGTTCAGAAGGTAATTTATCCCCAATGACGGCACCTTCTTCTTTTATGATTGTACGCAGATCCGAAACAATATCCAGAAATCGTTTCGATGATGGACGAGAGTTTTCCATGTCCAAACTCCTTTTTATGCTACATTCTAAAGTGGTCAGACCACTATCCTTTATTAGTTTACAAAAAAGCACGCCTGTCGTAAAGTGATATCCGGAAATCCTTCTCAATCCAATATGGAGTTATCTACATCCCTATCCTTCAAAAGATTGCCTTCATAGACTCGTTTAGAAAGTAACAATCTCCTGAACAACTAGCTGTGGCTTGCCATTTCTCACTTCCACCGTACCTTGAAATACGAGTAATGACTGCTCTTTCAGCTCACTGCTACAGACCGCATATTGTTTAGGGAATAACGTACACGAAATCTCTCCAGTCTCATCTTGTAATTCGAGAAACGCCATCGCTTCTCCTTTTTTTGTTCGAATTCGCTTAACGTCCAAAACCATCCCAGCCAGTACCACCTTAGCTCCAGATGACTTTTCAAGGGCGTCTGCAATCGAATTCGATTGTGTAGTAAGTTGCTTTTTAAAAGAAGCAATCGGATGTTCAGATAAGTAGAATCCAAGTGTCTCTTTTTCATAGTCAAGTCGTTGCATATCAGACATCGTCCCACCTGGACTATATTTTGGACTGGCCATCCCTTTCATCATCCCTGCTAGCAAGTCTGTTTCATCAGAAGACGGTCTTACAAAGAGCGCATGTTTTCGTGCAGCTTCTATTGTTGCAAGCAGTACTTCACGTGTTTGACCGAATTCGTCCAACGCTCCTGACTTCACGAGAGGCGGAATTGTTTTTTCGGTGAAATTTTCAGCCTCGAGTACAACAGATAAGTCAAACAGGGTTTTCAGCGTCACTTCCTGCTGTCGCGCTCGTTTAAGAGTTGTATAAAACGGATAACTGATTCCTTTTACTGCGCTCAATCCAAGTCGGATAGATCCGTTTTCAGTTGTCGCTGACCAGTTACTTTTTGTAATCGACGGACCAAGAACAGGGATTCCCTTCGCTTTCACTTCCCGCATAATTTCCATCGTCTTCTCCGGAGAACCAGCTAACACAGATAGGCATCCTGCATAAAAGTATTCGGGTTTGTTCGCCTTCAAGTACGCGAGTTGGTAGGAAATCAACGAGTAGGCCACCGCATGACTCTTCGGGAATCCATAATCAGCAAATTTTACAATTAGCTCGTAAATATCACCTGCAATACTTTTAGGGAAACCGTTTCGCTGTGCGCTTTCTGTAAAATGGACGCGTTCTTGCATCAGCACATCTCGTTTCTTTTTACTGATTGCCCGTCGTAACAAATCCGCTTCCCCCAGAGTAAACCCTGCGATCTGAACGGCGATCTGCAAAATCTGTTCTTGGTAAACAATAATGCCATACGTCTCTTTCAAAATCGGTTCTAGCGCGGGATGCATGTAGTGAATCGGCTCCAGCCCTTTCTTCCTTCTACTATAAAGAGGGATGTTTTCCATAGGTCCAGGACGGTATAAGGCATTAATGGCATAGATATCTTCAAAAGCATCCGGTGAAATGTCACGGAGCGCTTTACGCATGCCAGGTGATTCGAACTGAAAAACACCTAACATGTCCCCTTTTCGGAACAACTCCAATGTCCGGTTATCATGAAGCGGGATTGTATCTAGTGATAGGTCCTCCCCTGTTTCAAATCGAATCATTTTACGTATCCTGTCAAGCAATGTCAGATTACGCAAGCCGAGAAAGTCCATTTTCAGAAGCCCTGCTTCTTCCGAGTCATTCATAGCCCACTGCGTTAAATAGATGGAATCTCCTCCACTTTGTAACGGAACAGTTTCAACAAGCGGAGTTGGCGAAAGTATGACCCCTGCAGCGTGTGTAGATGCATTTCTAGGTAACCCCTCTAAGGCGAGAGATACCGTATACCAACGAGTACGCACCTCATCTTGTTCAATCCATGTTTGCAGCTGTGATGATTGGCTCACTTTCTCTTGAAGAGTTTTCCCTGGAGCATCAGATAACATTTTAGAAAGGGACGTCATATCTTCGTTCGAAAATCCAAATACCCTCGCTGTATTGCGTGCAACGGATTTAGCAGATAACGTACCGAACGTTATAATTTGGGCGACATGCGCTTTCCCGTATTTTTGTGCAACATACTCTACAACTTCCATTCTCCGTGTATCAGCAAAATCGACGTCAATATCCGGCATCGTCACTCTGCTTTTATTTAAAAACCGTTCAAAGATCAGCCCATATTTCAAGGGGTCTACAGCAGTAATCCCAAGAGAAAATGCAACGAGTGATCCCGCAGAGGACCCTCGTCCTGGCCCAACTTCAATATCCTTTTGTTTTGCATAGGCAATGAAGTCTTCTACGATTAAGAAATAATCTTGATATCCCATTTCTACGATGACATCCAATTCGTACCGCAGTCGTTCCTCGTATGCACTGGAAATCTGATCAAACCGTTTTTGCAACCCTTTTCTACAATGGATTTCAAGCAGTTGTGCTGCCGTCATCTTCTCACCAACTGGAAATTCCGGCATGAGTAAATGCTTTTCTGGCAACTGGACATCGCAAGCTAATAGCATGTCTGCCGCCTTCTCAAGCCATTGCTCTTTACCTACAAACCATTGTTCCAACTCTTGTTGCTCAGGAACGTAAGCGTCTATGTATAGATTTTCAGGACGAGCTGGATCATTCAGTTTGTATCCATCTCGAATCGCTTGAGCTGTCTCGAAACTGAATGCATCTTCAGGATTAATAAATCTTGCTTCATGACTTGCAACGATGGCAAGTCCTTCTGAAGCCGCAAGTTGTTCAATCACTGGTTCTTCAGAATGTATCGCTCCAGCCGGTCGTGAAACCCCTATATAGATGTCTTCAGTCGAGCAGTGCATTTTCAATCGTTGAATCGTTTCTTCAGTTCGGATTTCGTTCCAAGAGGGGTCTGTAAGCGGGAAGATAACGGCGCAGTTCGCAGTATAGGATTTCAACCATTTTTCTGGTAAGTTTTCAGGATCTCGTGTTGCAGCAGCACTGCTAATCTTTAACAACTGACGAAAGCCTACTTCATTTTTGGCATAGATGTAACATATTGGCGTTTCTCCAGTCGACAGTTCAATCTTCACAGAAAGTCCGATGACTGGATGAATGCCATACTTTGTCATCACTTTCCAAAACGATCGGATACCTGAAAGAGTCGAATTCACAATAGCAGCCGAAACAGCCCCTCTTCTTTGCAGAAGAGGAGCCAATCTGTCAAGCTTTATAATGCCGTTAAGTAAATCGGCTCCCGTAATAATTTGCGGATAAACAAGCTTCATTGTCTATCCCTCCATTCACTAGTTACACGCACATAACTTTTGTACTTTCTGAATCACTTCATCGGCTTCTTCCCAAGTCCTTACAGAGGCACCTGCAGCAAGCGGATGTCCGCCACCCCCATATTCAGCAGCCAAACCATTGATCACAATTCCTTTAGAACGCAATCGAACACGAATCTGGTCCGCTTCTTCGACAAATATTAACCAGGCAGAGATGCCTTTTACATCACCAAGTGAACTTACGAGTGAAGAAGTTTCTTCTGCTTTCACATCAAATTCATCCAAGATTGTTTTTTTGAGTTTAATATAAGCTGCTCCATTTTCATCTATCGTGAAGTTTTGGTAGACGTACCCTTGCAAGTGAAGCAGATTTCGTTCTACCTCGTACATCCCTGCAAAGATTTGCTGACGGTCAAAGTTGTATTTGATCAATTCGCTAGCAATTTCAAACGTTTTACCTGTCGCACTTGGATACATGAATCTCCCTGTATCACCGACAATTCCAGCAAATAGGAGTCTAGCAGATTCATCTGGAAGCTGCCATCCTTTAACGTCTCTTCCTTCGGCAAATAATTCATAAATCATTTCCGAGCAAGAACTCGCATCTGTATCAATCCATAAAACATCTCCATATGGATCCACATTGGGATGATGGTCGATCTTCGCTAAAAAGCTCCCTTTTTTGTAGGCTTGTCCATCTACACGTTCTGTGTTTGCTGTATCTGTCACAATGACTAATGCACCTTCATACATGTCATCGGAAACAGGATCTTGTCCAGCCAGAAATGACAACTGGCCATCATCACTTCCTGTCGCGTAGACATTTTTGTCCGGATAATTTGCTTGTATTAGTTTCTTTAAACCTACCTGCGACCCAAATGCATCCGGATCGGGACGGACGTGCCTATGAATAATAATGGTGGAATACTGTTCAATTGTGTCAATGATTTGTCTTTTCATTTTTCAATTCCTCCGTTATTTAAAGAATTACGGTCGCATTTGAGTTGTAAAGCCGCTACAATAGAAGGAGTGCTGGATTCTTTTGGAGGGCTATGCTTTGAAGACTTTAAATTTTGTACTTGTATTCTTTATTATTGCTTCGGCAGTATTCTATTTTTACTTTAAAACTCGACAGTTCCGGACAAGCCAGGTATTCCCGATTCGAAAAAAGATGTTTTCATCGAAAGCAGGAATGTTTTTAGGACTCCTGCTAGTCTTTTTCGGAATTAATCAGCTGTTGCTATTTGGAGGGGTTACGACTTACGTGATCTCTGGAATCTTCATCGTACTTGGAGGCTATGTGTCCATCTTTAACTGGAAAGCTGTTCGGTATTACAACCAATTCGTTGACGAAGAAACAGAATTGAACAAGCGCTGATGCCCATGCATCAGCGTTTTTTTTATCGCTCCAACAACTGATAAGTGACCAGCGATTTGCCGATCATTTCACCTTCTGCATACAACGAAATTTCCATCTTCACGACCCGCCGACTCATATGCAAAATTTCGGGTTCAACCGTTACCTTACTCCCAAGCTGGACATGTCTCATAAAGTAGATCGATAAATTCTCAGGAACACTTTCCCCGCGCTTATAGAGCTTGATGGCACGGTTACCTGTTTCCGCTAGCAACGTAGTTAGTGCACCATAAGACAAGGAGCCAAGCTGATTGGTCATCTGTGGAACCACTTCAAAAATTACGTTTTGAGGATTTTCTGTATCAGAGTGCATTTGATTTTTCACAATATCATCGATGGTTTGACCTTGCTGTGGCTGCCGTTGCGCCAATTGAAAAGCTTTCAGAACATCTTGTCGGCTAATGACTCCATCCAACAGGCCTGTTTCCGTTACTACAGGGAGCAAATCGATTCCTTCCCAAACCATAATGTGGCCAGCTGAAGCAACGCTCATCTTTCCCGTCGCTGTAATCGGCGAGGCTGTCATGACCTTTCCAAGCGGTTCGGATTCCTGTTTTCCGACGACATCTTTAGACGTGACCATTCCTACTACTTTTCCATTCCGCTCAATGACCGGAAACGCAGAGTGGGAAGTTCTTTGGCTCAATTCGTTAAATTGACCAACCGTCTCTTGAATGAACAACGTAGAAGTATTTGAAAGTGGGTGCTGGATATCTTCTACGAGAAGGATATCCTTCTCAATCATCTGGTCAGATATCGCACGATTCAGCATGGTTGCAACGGTAAACGAGTCATAACTTGTCGTGATGACCGGCAAATCGAGTGAATTAGCAAGCTCTTTCACTTCTTCCGTCGTATCAAAACCACCTGTTACAAGAACCGCAGCCCCTTCGCTTATTGCTAATTGGTGTGCTTTTTGTCGATTTCCCACAATGAGCAAGCTTCCTGCGTCAATATAACGACGTATATCATCCAGTTGCATCGCACCAATCAGGAATTTAGTCAGAGTTTTATGCAAGCCTCCGCTACCACCTAGTACACTTCCATCCACAATATTCACAACTTCAGCAAACGTCAGTCGCTCAATATTCTCTTTTTTCTTCTTTTCGATGCGTACTGTACCGACACGCTCGATTGTATTAACAAGTTTGTTATTTTCCGCTTCCTTAATCGCTCGGTAAGCTGTTCCTTCACTTACTGTGAGCGCTCTTGCAATTTGCCGTACTGAAATTTTCTCACCAACAGCGAGCTCTTCAATGTGGCGCAAAATCTGTTCATGCTTTGTCGACATTGCATTCACCTTTTTCTATGTATGCCTTTCTTCAGTTTACCATAAATCCATAAAAAATAACCGAGCTGAAAGAGATTTATCTCTGCCAGCCCAGTTGACTCAAATCCGGGTCACATCTCCCGCTTCCATCACAAGAACTTCATAGTCTTTCACAAGTTTTTTAAAGTCTTCAGGATCTTGAACGATTGGTGGAAATGTATTGTAATGTACTGGCACGGTCAGCTTCGGTGAGAGAAGTTCAACCGCATATGCAGCATCTTCAGGTCCCATCGTAAAGTTATCACCTATTGGTAAAAATGCGATATCGATGTCATGACGCTTGCCAATTAGCTCCATATCTCCAAATAGAGATGTGTCCCCTGCGTGGTATATCGTTTTTCCTTCTGCCATAAACAGGATTCCTGCAGGCATTCCCATATAAATCAGCTGTTGGTCATCTGTTGTATAGGATGAGCTATGAAACGCTTTCGTAAACTTCACTGTTCCAAAATCGAATTCACAAGCTCCTCCGATATTCATGCCGTGGGTTTCTAGACCTTGCCACCCGAGCCATACCGCAAGTTCGTTCGGCGCTACAACTAATGCCCCACTCGCTTTTGCAATCTCAATCGTGTCGCCTACATGATCATTGTGTCCATGCGTCAACAAGATGACGTCTGGTTTTTCGTTCGCCACGACTAAATCCGTTAAATCATTTCCTGTAATATAAGGATCTATCAAAATTACCTTGTCGCCTGTTTTAATCTTAACAATTGAGTGTCCATGATATGAAACTTCCATTGAATTCGTCACCTCCACTTATTGTTCTATCCTTTTTATCAATTCGTGAAACCATATGTAAACCCTCTTTTTTTGGTATGATAGTTAAGTGAATTAAGGAGGAATAGTCATGACAAAACTTAAAACGATTCAACAGTATCTACAGGACAACAACGTAGAAGCGGCATTCGTAACGACACCTGATAACGTATTTTACGTATCAGGCTTTAGCAGCGACCCCCACGAAAGGCTTCTTGGTGTGATGATCTTTAAAGACGCAGAACCTTTCATCGTCTGCCCACTCATGGAAGTTCCTGATGTGAAGTCTGCAGGCTGGACTTTTGGCACGGTCGGTTACGAAGACACAGATGACGCTTGGGAGTTTGTACAAGCTGAAGTAAAACGCAAGGTGAGCGAACTTAATACGATTGCAATTGAGAAATCACATCTTACCGTCGAACGTTTGGAACGTATGGAAGAACTCTTCCCATCAGCTCAATTTTCCCGCTTGGATGAACAATTAAATACAATGCGGAGCCATAAGGACGCATCAGAACTCCAACTACTACGTGAAGCTGCAAAATTAGCAGACTACGCGATTGAAGTGGCGTGTGAGAATATTGCTGAAGGTGTCACTGAATTGGAACTTCAAACAGCAATTGAGTTTGCGTTGAAGAAAAAAGGCGTCCAGAAGATGTCGTTCGATACGACGGTTTTATCAGGTCCGAAAACCGCATCTCCACATGGTACTCCGGGAGAACGTAAAATCCAGCAAGGTGATTTTGTGTTAATGGATCTTGGAGTTGTTCATAAAGGGTATTGTTCAGATATTACTAGAACGGTTTCGTTTGGTGAACCGTCTGCTGAACAGTTGAGTATTTACGAAGCAGTACGTTTTGCGAATCAGGCAGCAATCGATCTAGTAAAACCAGGAGTTCGTGCAAGTGACCTTGATAAAGCTGCACGTGAAGTGATTACTAAAGCCGGGTATGGAGAGTACTTCACTCACCGTCTAGGACATGGCCTTGGTATTTCTGTTCACGAATTCCCTTCGATCCACGGCGCTAACGACTTCCAACTTGAAGAAGGAATGGTTTTCACAATTGAACCAGGCATCTACAACTCAGCAATTACTGGCGTTCGTATTGAAGATGACGTCGTCGTAACAGCAGATGGTATTGAAGTGTTAACGAAGTTCCCGAAAGAACTTAAGATTATTAAGTAAATAGAAGAAGCAGAGGCTTAACTTACTAGACTGCTGAAAAACTCATGGTTTTCTAGCTAACAACTTGTATGTCCTAACAAAAAGGCACCCTTTCGTTCAAACCTGAATGAATGGGTGCCTTTCCTCTAGTTTTTCTTACTTAACTTCCTTTTCAATGACAAAAATGACTTCTCGGCAAAAGTCTAGTTCACCCCACATCTTTTCAAAGATAATATTTGCAGGAACTTTTGTATCATCGATATGATAAACTGCTATTTATACACTTTTCGATTTCTCCGTTTGAAATACTATAGGTGACTTTTGTTGATAACATGATCATAGGTTGCCATCTAGGAACTGAGTTGTAAGGTTACTTGATAAGAAATGATTGAGATATCACCTTAATGTAATGCATTTATTATACAACAAGGTCAAAGAGCCCATCATCCGTTTCACGGATAATGAGCTCTTTATTTTTTAATATGAAATACTGACCCCACATTTATGGATGATTGACACACCCGTTGATTGGAGCGGAAGGCGGCGACTCCGGAGGGATCAGCGAAGATTGAAGACCCCGCAGAAGCAAAGCGACGAGGAGGCTGAAATCAAGCCCCTCGGAAAGCGTCCGCCTGGAGCGCAAATCAACAGTCTCCCACGAATAATCAAATATTAACGGACTTTTTCAGCGACCTCAAACTTACAGCCTCTGCTTCTTTGTTTATAGTATTCTTATCGACTCAACAGAGATTGAGCAGATACATATTCAATTGCCTGCGCATCTGAAACTGCTTGATACGTCAAGTAACCTTCTAGAGTGTTAACCCCTTTTAGCAACGCGTCGTTGTCCAAGCAAGCCTGCTTGTATCCTTTGTTAGCAATTTGTAGTGCGTAAGGAACCGTCACGTTTGTAAGTGCCATTGTAGATGTACGTGGGACTGCACCTGGCATATTTGCAACTGCGTAGTGTACCACACCAAATTTTTCATATGTCGGATCGTCGTGCGTTGTAATGCGATCGGAAGTTTCAAAGATTCCACCTTGGTCAATCGCAATATCCACAAGTACAGAACCTGGTGACATCGATTTAACCATCTCTTCGCTTACAAGTTTAGGCGCACGAGCTCCAGGAATAAGCACACAACCTATTACTAGATCAGCATCTTTAACAGACGTTGCAATATTAAATGGATTCGACACCAATGTTTGAACATCATTGCCAAACAACTCATCTAGCTGACGAAGTCGTTCTACTGAAAGATCAAGAACAGTGACACGAGCACCCATACCAATCGCAATGCGGGCTGCATTCGTTCCAGCTTGTCCTCCACCAATAACGGTCACGTTTCCACGTTGAACACCCGGAACGCCTGATAATAGAATTCCTTTACCGCCTTCCATCTTCTCCAAGTACTGAGCTCCTATTTGAGTTGCCATACGTCCAGCTACTTCACTCATCGGTGCGAGTAGTGGCAACGAACGATTTGGTAATTGAACCGTCTCGTATGCAATCCCGATCACTTTATTGTCGAGCAATGCCTTAGTTAACTCTACTTCGGAAGCAAGATGTAAATACGTGAACAAAATGAGACCTTCACGGAAGTAACCATACTCTGAAGAAACTGGCTCTTTTACCTTCATGACCATTTCTGCTGCCCACGCTTCAGCTGCAGTTGCAACAATTTCCGCTCCAGCTTCACGATATTCTTCATCAGTAAAATTAGAGCCAATTCCTGCTAGTGTTTCGATAAGCACCTCGTGTCCCGCTGATTTCAAGTTGAATACTCCAGCTGGTGTCATTGCGACACGATTTTCGTTGTTTTTTATCTCTTTAGGTACTCCAATACGCATAGTTAGTTCCTCCTCAATGAATGTGTCCGGCTGTCCAGTATGTACCGTTCAAACCTTTTCTCAATAAGTGTAGCAGATAGCACCCTATTTTGCCGTACTTTTTGCATCGATAAACAAATATTTTTAATTCCCCGATTTTTGATGATTAAGCAGGAATTATTAAGAGATATGTCGTATAGTACCTATAGAAGTATAATTTAAATGTAGGAGTGTGGTAACGATGTCATTAATTTATAACCAAATCATTGTCGCGGTAGATGGATCAAAAGAGTCGGAATGGGCGTTTAAAAAAGCAGTAGAAATTGCTAAACGTAACGACGCGAACCTGAACCTCGTCAACATAATCGACACACGTTCGTACTCCGCTGTAGAGGCGTATGACCGTTCAATTGCTGAGCGCGCTCAATCTTTTGCTGTAGAGTTGCTTGAAGGATACAAAGAGCAGGCAGCAGCTGCTGGATTGACTCACGTGAATGTTATTGTGGAATATGGTTCACCTAAAACAATGATCCCTAGAGAGATCCCTAAAAAAATCGAAGCGGATCTGATCATTTGTGGCGCGACAGGATTAAACCCAGTAGAACGCTTCCTAATCGGTAGTGTATCAGAGAACATTGTTCGTTCTGCAAAATGTGATGTACTCGTAGTCCGTACTTCCGAAGGCGAATAATCAAAAGAAAAAGCGTCCTTCTCATCATGAGAAGGACGCTTTTTACTTACTTCGTACTTTCTTTTGCCCAATCTTCCATCTTGTTGAAGAAAGAAATCATCGCTTGCTTGTCAGTCATATCTGGAACGGTAGCGAGTAATACATCTGGTGTTGGCATCGCTCGTTCTGATGGTTTTTGCAAAATCAGTAAACTTTTTGACTGAGCAGCATTTTTGAAAAGTGTTTGTGGCAATTGTAAAATCCCACGAATAATCGTGTGCTTTTTCAAATACGTGTGCAATTCACCCGCTTGAGCAGACTCGAATAACGAAGATGGAACAATGAATATGCCGTATCCTTCTGGCTTTAGATGATGAATCGTTTGTTCAATGAATAAATGATGAGCGTAAGCATGTCCATCAGCAGGCATCATTTCAAAATTCAATGCGTTTTCATCATCCGGATAATAACCGACGGGTAAATCACATACCGCTAAGTCAACTGGATCGACAAGTAATGGTCGCAGTGCATCTTGTACATAAATGCGAATGGTTTGTTCCATAAGATCAGCACCTGCTACGATCAATCTCGCTAATAACTCATCGATTTCCACAGCGACTGAAGAAGCTGGCACTTCCAGTGAGTTCATTACGGTTAGCAGTAAATTACCGGTACCCGCTGCTGGATCTAGCAATTGCACCATTTCTTTTTGCGGTAGTAGGAAACTCGATATACGCGCAATTAGCATCCCTATCGCATCTGGAGTCATCTGATGGTGAGCCTGCACGTTTTGTCTCATACCTTTTAAAATTGCAAGTTGCAATCCACGTCGGATTTCCTCTTTGGTGACATCCCCTTGCATTTCAGGACTAGCCGTCCCTTCTGTCCAATTTTGACAAGCTACGATGAGCTGCTCTAAGTAAAGCGACTCATCTTTACTAGCTGCCTCATCTAAATAAGTAAATATCTGTTCTGTATTTGTTTTCATCCTAATCCCTCTACTTCCTTCTTTTCGATCCATCAACCTACTCAACAGCCGCCATGAAAAACCCATCCGACAGCCGGATGGGTTTTCTGCAGGCTACAGCTACCTTACAATCACGCCTTCAATTTCTCAACAGCTTCCAAAGCCTCTTGGTAGTCCGGGTGATCGGTTACTTCACTCACGTATTCTGAGTAAGTAATTGTGTCATCTTTATCAATAACAAAAATCGAACGAGCAAGCAGACGAAGTTCTTGTATAGCCACTCCATATGCCTCTCCAAATGAAAGTTCTCGGTGATCCGATAGAATTTGGATATTCCCGATTTCTTCCGTAGAACGATAGCGTGCTTGAGCGAATGGAAGGTCAACGGAAATCGTCATTACTTCCACAGTGTCTCCAAACTTTCCAGCTTCTTCATTGAATCTATGTGTTTGTTTAGAACACACACCCGTATCAATTGAAGGAACAACGCTAATTAAACGAATCTTCCCTTTTGAATCATCAAGCGACACAGGTTGAAGATCATTCGCTAATACTGTGAAGTTTGGAGCTTTGTCGCCCGCTTTCAATTGTTTTCCGACCAATGTAACAGGATTATTCTTGAATGTAATTGAAGTCATTAAGATTCTCCTTTCAGTATCCATCTATCTTACTAGATAGACTGATCGCCTTGCAACTGGCGACTCTCATCTACGTGTACGGTTTTAGCTGTATTCAATTTCTCATAAATTTGCTCGTGAACGACTTCTGTATCCGCAAACAAGTCATGCAACGCTTCTTTACGGGGCATGAAGATAACAAGTAAATACGGAATCAGCAACGTTTTTGAAATATAACGGCCGATGACTTCACGGAACAGAAGTGTTCCCCAACCAAGCGGCTCTCCAGATTTTTTGACGACTCGGATTCCCATAATCATTTTCCCTGCTGTTTGACTGAAATACTTTGTCATGAGCAAGAAGTACGCAAGAAATAATACTAGTAAAATGAGTTTGTATGGGCTGTATAACAAAAAAATCGGATCCTTTATCGGGTAGTCGACAACCCGAAAGATTGGTTTTACTAACAAACCGCTGATTGCACCAACAATAATGATATCAATCAGATACGCCCAAAAACGAATCCAAAACCCCGCTGGTTTCTTTATGAATTCTTGTTTTTGCGTCACTAAGGATCGCTGTTCTATCGGTTCTTCTTGAACTTGAGTTTCTTTAACTTCCTCTACCGGCTGTTCCATTTGTTCAGACATTGTGTCAACACCTCCCCTTAACGTTCACCATACAAATACATCATGCGCGGTGCTTGATAGTCAGTCAGAAGTTTTTGGATCAACTCTGTTTCCGCATTTTTCTTAAACAATCCAGAGACACTCGTTCCGAATAAAGATGAAAAGCTATCTGCAGGAGTATATTCAAATACAGTAGGGTTTTTAAACCCTTTTTCTGTGATTAATGCATCTACGACATCCGGTAATTTCCCATAGTCATCTGCAAGACCTGACTCAATTGCTTGACGGCCATTCATAATTCTTCCATCTGCTACTTTTTTGACATCTGCAACTGACATATCGCGTCCATCTGCTACGATACCCACAAACCGCTCATAGGAATCGTTGATCATTTCTTGTAGCATATCCCGTTCTGCTTTTGTCATTTCACGGTTAGGACTCATCATATCTTTGTAGGGCCCTGTTTTGATCGTGTTGAAGTCAATACCGATTTTGTCAGCAAGCTCCGCATAATTCAAACTTTCCATAATCACACCAATTGAACCTGTAATAGTCTCTGGGTGAACAAAGATTTTATCAGCAGGGGCTGAAATGTAATAGCCTCCAGAAGCTGCCATTGACCCCATCGATACGTAGATTGGAATGTCTCGATTTTTCTGGATCGCGACGATTTCATCATAAATATCAGATGACTCCACTACTCCTCCACCTGGAGAGTCTACGTGCAAAACAATTCCTTTTATTGTCTGATCTTCCTGAATATCAGCTAACTGATTCAAGAGACTTTGGTGATTGTATCCTGCTGCAGCAAACGGCGATGCAGGTCCAGTGTCTTGAATCACTCCACTTACGTCTAATATCGCAATGCGTTCATTTGAATCACCTTGGTCTAGTACCGTTTCCTCGTATGTCGCTCCTGCCATTGCAAAGCTATCTTCAAAAAGAGCGTTAAAATCTCTAGTGAATATGTACGATAGCGAGTTAACTCCGATTGAAACAACGACTAAAGCTGCAGCCGAAATTAGTGCAATCCATCGTTTCGTTGACATTTCAAATTCCTCCTTTAGTTCATACTACGTGTACGTTCCACCATACAGAATGTTTCATCCAATTTAAGATTGGTGTGAAGATTCCTGTTTTTGCAGACGAATCAGCGCTCGTTTGTTTCTTACATAACGAAGTATTTCAGGTACTGTGAACACTAATAGTGCTATCCATATGAATGCAAAACTGAGCCATTCAAACTTACCAAACGATTCTCCGTAAATAGCAACTCCGATGATAAGCATCATCGTCGGAGCGATATATTGAAGGAAACCCGTGACGTAGAGCGGTATGGAAGGTACACCCTTCGCAAAAAATACTAACGGTAAAGCTGTTGCAATGCCTGTTATAATGAGCAAGACAACCGTCAACGGATCTGTATCCATTATAACAGCATCTCCACTTGAAAAAATCCAGCCATAAGCAAGAAGTGCAACAGGTACTGAGAATGCCGTTTCAATTGCAAGTCCTCTCGTTGCATCTAATTTAATATGTTTTTTAATAAGGCCGTACAAAGCGAATGTGAACGCCAGTACAAATGAAATCCACGGGAAAACACCATAATGGATAGTCAGAATCGTTACTCCCACTGCCGCCAGTACGAAAGCCGCCTTTTGGTTGCGATTCAACGCCTCTTTTAAGAATATAATTCCTAACAACACTGAAACTAACGGATTTATGTAATAACCAAGGCTCGCTTGCACGATAAAATCATGATTTACTGACCAAATATACGTAAACCAATTGATTGTAACGAGAAACGAAGCGGCACAAAGACTCCAAAATTGCTTTTGTGTCTTCCAAAGTGCTTGAAAGTCAACAATTAACTTTTTACCTTGGCCCATAATTAGGATTGCAAGAACGGTTAAGAGGAATGCCCAGATGATTCGGTTCACTAAAATTTCTCCGCTACTCACGTGGTGAAGACTTTTCCAGTAAATCGGCATGAATCCCCACAATACATATGCAGTGAACACCCAAAGTGCTCCCTGTTGTTGAGTTTGCAATTGTTTCACCCCTTTTGTCAGCATTTAGCTGCACGAAATATCTCTCAATTATACGGGGGCATGTTAGCAAGGTAAAGTCTTTAGCAAAGAAAAGGACTGAGATCACTAAAATCCCAGTCCTGATTATTACATTGTCTCTTGTTTTCGAAGCTGGACACGCATGATTTTCCCTGATGCAGTCTTCGGCAGTTCATCGACAAATTCAATTTTCCGGGGATACTTGTATGGTGCAGTAAGTTGTTTTACATGATCTTGCAGTTCCTTCACAAGTGCATTATCGTCTTTTTGAGAGGTATCCCTTAGGACGACGAAAGCTTTGACGACAGTTCCCCGAACCTCATCTGGACTTCCGATGACAGCACATTCCTTAACAGCAGGATGATTCGTAAGGGCATCCTCGACTTCAAATGGTCCTATTGTATAACCAGAACTAATAATAATGTCATCTCCGCGGCCTTCAAACCAGAAATATCCGTCCTCATCTTTCTTAGCCCGATCACCTGTAATGTAATAATCACCTCGGAACTGCATGGAGGTACGTTCTGGATCTAGTAGGTACTCTTTGAACAACGCGGGAGTAGAAACGTGAACAGCGATATCTCCAACTTCTCCCACTTGAGCAAGTTCACCATCATCATTAACGATTTCCACACGATTTCCTGGCGTCGGTTTCCCCATAGATCCTGGTCTTGCATCCATTCCTACCATGGTTCCTACTAATAATGTGTTTTCGGTTTGACCATAACCATCTCTCACTTGAAGAGAAAATACGTTTTCAAATATATCGATAACCTCTTTGTTCAACGGCTCCCCTGCAGATACGGCACTGCGCAATGAGGACAAATCATAACTGCTCAGGTCTTCTGCTTTCGCCATAAATCGGTATTCTGTAGGGGTACAACACAAAACACTCACTTGATGTTTCGTAATCATATCCATGTAAGTTTTCACGTCAAACTTCCCATTGTAAACGAGTCCTGTGGCACCACTTCCTAAAACAGCAAGAAAAGGTGTCCAAATCCACTTTTGCCAACCTGGCGCCGCTGTAGCCCACACCATATCTCCCTCTTGAATACCAAGCCAGTTTTCACCAGTCGTTCTAAGGTGAGCGTATCCCCATCCGTGTGTATGCACAACGCCTTTTGGCTTACCTGTTGTTCCAGATGTATAAGATAAGAAAGCCATATCACTGGCTTTTGTTGGTGCTGCCTCATATTGAGCTGATACATTTTTCATTTCTTCCGTTAAAGAAATGCCACCTTCTTTTGCTTTTCCTACTACAAACAAAGTGACGTCTTCGATGCCACGCACTTCACTCAATTGACTTGTAAAGGCTTCATACGCAACAATCGCTTTGGCTCCACTATGTTCTAGCCGATATTCAATGTCTGATGCGCGTAACATTTCTGATGAAGGAATGACCGCAATTCCTGCTTTTAAAGCTCCAATATAGGCAACATACGCTTCAATTAACCTTGGAACCATCACTAATAGGATGTCTCCCTTTTTCAACCCATTCGCTTCATAAACAGAAGCAGCACGATTTGCGTCTTCCATTAACTCGTCATATGTATAGTGTTTTTGATTTCCTTCAGAGTCAACGTAAATTAATGCTCTCTTATTTGTTCCATCTGCGTACTTTTCAATTTCAGATACGATGTTATAGCTCTCTGGTGCTAACAATTCTTCTCTCTTCATGAAGACTCCCCCTTTAAACAGTATAGTCAGTATACATCTAAAATTTATTCAATTCAAAAATAAATAAAGAGTAATGATAAAAAAGTTTCTTCACATACTAAAAAAACTGTCCCCACTTTTGGGGACAGTCCAATCAGTTACTTATTTTTGGTAACCGTTCATTTGTTGTTGAGCTTGACGTACCAATCGCTTTGTAATTTCTCCGCCTACGGAACCGTTGGCACGCGATGAAGCGTCTGCTCCAAGCTGAACTCCAAATTCTGATGCGATTTCGTTTTTCATTTGGTCAAGCGCTTGTTGTACACCTGGTACAAGAAGTTGGTTTGAATTGCCGCTGTTTGAGTTTGTCATGTTGATGTCACCTCCCTTGTGAACATAGAATGTACCGTTTGGGTAAATTCATGCACAGAAAGGAAATGGTAACTTTTTCATATTATGAAATGGTCTAATTGAAGGCGCTCTTAAGCGCTTCAAATCAGCACTTACAGTGTATGTTGCACCTTATATAAATCGAAAAACAGTTAATGAATTATGAATTGAGCCTGCCCATTCGCTACTATAAAAGCGCTTGTTAACTGCTCGGGCACACATTCAACCAATTTTTTTCACAACAGGTCACAGAACTCATCCGTCTTTTCTTCAAGGAAACAGTCGATGATTTTGCGATTTTGAATCGCTTCATTGATCATTGGTTCGAAGTCGATGAAGCTTTCGTAGTACTCTACTTTTTCTAAACGCGGTTTCGTTTTAGGGCTTGATGGCGTGAAAACAGTACAGCAATCTTCAAACGGTTGAATAGATGTTTCATACGTACCGATTTTTTTAGCCATTTCGATGATTTCCAATTTGTCCGTTGCGATAAGCGGACGTAATATTGGGGTCGAAGTAACTGCGTTAATTGCTGTAAAACTTTCGAGTGTTTGACTCGCCACTTGTCCTAAGCTTTCTCCAGTTACGATAGCAAGTGCATCAATTTCCTTACGTAGCTGATCTGCAATACGTAGCATAATTCTTCTTGTAGACGTGATGGATACGTTCTCAGGGACTTGTTTGACAATCGCCTGTTGAATTTCAGTGAATGGAATGACATGCAATTTTATCTTTCCGCCATACGCACTAATCTTACGTCCTAGCTCAACTACTTTTTCTTGCGCTTGCTCACTTGTGAATGGAGGGCTTGCGAAATGGATTGCTTCTATAGTGACGCCACGTTTCATCATTAAGTAACCAGCAACAGGACTGTCAATTCCACCAGACAACATAAGTAATGATTTTCCGTTGGAACCTACAGGCATGCCACCTGCACCTTTAAATACTTTAGAAGATAGGAATGAACCACCTTCTCTTATATCGATATGAAGTAAAATATCCGGTTTTTTTACGTTCACGCTTAGATTGGAATGGGCTTTTAAAACTGTGCCGCCTATTTCTCTTTGCAATTCGCCTGTTACTAACGGAAATGATTTGTCCGTTCTTCGTACTTCGACTTTGAATGTTTTCTCATCAGTATCTTCGGTTTCAAAAATCGCTAGTGCTGTTTGTTGAATCGCTTCAACAGTGGACTCACATTTTGCAATCGGGCTATAAGATTGAATGCCCGCAACGTCGGCTAACCGCTCTATCGCTTGTTCCAGGTCCTCAGTAGTTGCATATAAAAACATGCGATCGCGTTCAGCTTTTAGTTTAACCGATTGTAAATCATGGAGAACTTGCTTAATATTCGTGGTCAGCTTTTGTATAAATACTTTTCGATTTCGCCCTTTTAAGGACATTTCTCCGTACCTTATGAGAAGTTCATTCCATATCATGCTGTTTCATCCCTTTCTTGATCATCTTTAAAAATTCTTTAATCACTTGTACGAGCGTGTCGATATCTTCTTCTGTATTCATTTTACCGAAGCTAATTCGAATTACACCTTTACGGTAATCGTCCGGTACATGGATCGCTTGGATAACGTGGCTTACTTTGTTTATTTTTGAAGAACACGCACTGGAAGTGGAAACCATGATGCCATGTGCTTGAAAATAATTAACAGCAACTTCGCCAGTGATCCCTTTGAATGCAACTGTAAAAATATGTGGAGCACCCTCTTCAGGTGAACAGATCCTAACAAGTTTTTCAGCATCCAAAAGGTTCCGCAGCCGTTCACTCCATCGCTTATAGTTAGGTAGGTTATTTTGTTCGATCACTATTCTAACCGCTTTAGCAAATGCCACAGCTCCAGCTACATTGGCGGTCCCACTTCTAAAACCTAGCTCCTGACCACCTCCAAAAGTGATTGCTTCAGGCTCTTTAAATTTCTTTGTTATTAAGCAGCCAGTCCCTTTCAACCCATGGATCTTATGCGCAGATAGTGTCACCACATCCACCCATTTAGGATATGGTAATGGAAGTTTCCCTAGGCTCTGTACACAATCCGAATGGAATATTGCTCGGGAATGTTCACGGATTACTTTCGAACATGCTTCAATTGGTTGGATGGTCCCAATTTCATTATTTACGTGCATGATACTCACTAAAATGGTATCTTTCCTAATCTTCTGCTTCAGTTCTTCCGGAGATACTTCACCTGATTCATTGACAGTAAGGAAGTCAATTTCAAATCCTTCTTGTTGCAAATGGAGACATGCATTCCGAACTGAATCATGCTCGATCTCGGTTGTAATAATATGGTTTCCACGGTGCTTGAGGCTGTTTGCATATCCGACAACAGCCAAATTATTAGCTTCGGTACCGCCAGAAGTAAAAATCACAGTACTTTCAGAGTCTCCAGCAAGGGTGGCAATTTGCTTCCTGGCAGATTCTAAAAGCTGTTCCGCTTTGTTCCCAGCTTGATGAAGTGAAGCAGGGTTCGCATAATACGTGCGGTTCACTTGTGTAAATGCCTGAAGAACTTCCTCTTCTGGGATCGTTGTTGCACTATTATCCAGATAAATCATCATGAACTCGTCCTTTCATGCAACTTAAGCGGCACAAAGCCACCTGCACTCAATGTGCGGGTGGCTGATAGTACGCTTACTGTACGTGTTCTTGTATTAACTCTTCAATTCGCTTCATTGCACCAGGTTCCACTTCTTCAACAGCCGTAGCTGCTTCTTCCAGAGCTTTTGCATAACGGAATTGTCTGAAAGCCATTTCCGCCTCCAGCAATCGGGCATGCATGGCCGGATGAGATGCTCGATATCGGTTTCCATATTGAATGATTTGTTCAGTCAACAATGCATTTTCTAACATTTCATCAATTTTCAACACGACTTCATGAACTTCTTTTTCTGCGTTGTCTATATATCCTTCAACAAGTGCCATATTGAGTGGAACTTCTTCTAAACCATTTTTAACAATAAAGAGTTGTTCATCCGCTTCTTCCAACCGGACCTCGATATCATCTGGCACTCCAGGAATATTGGCTTTCAAAAGTTTTCGTTCAGCTTCTTGTAATGTCCTCGCGAGCTCTTCCAGGCGTGTTCTAACAGTTATTTCATCGGTACGTAGACTCTTAATACGTTCCTGGAAAGCAATTGTTTCCATTTCGACGCGCTCTAACGTTTCAGCGACTGTACGTAAGTCTAGTGCAAGTCCAGAGTAAGCTGACTCTCCATTCTCACCTTGACTAGTTAGCAGTTCAAACCGCTTAGTAGCTTCTGAGAGCTCAATGAGGAAGCCTTTAGGAATCGCCGCTTCTTTCTCATCTAATCGGTAACTTTGTTGCACAAATAATGCTTCATCTGCAATTTCCTTAGAAAACGACTTAACTGACACAAGCTTATTTGCAACTTCTGCATAATTCTGTTCCATATACTGTCGTTCTTTCACTTCTTCTTCGAGTGCATCATAGAAGGAGTCCAAGCTTTCATCAATTTCAGCTAAACGTTTTTGAACGGGTTCAACATCAAGAATCTCCACTTTACCAAGTAATTCTTCTGATTCACGCTCAATTGCTGATAACGATGATTTTAAACTTAAGTGTTCTAAGTAGTAACCGTCTTCTATCATTTCAGCTACACCATTTCGGAGTTCCCGAATCGAAGCTGGGAGTTTACTTTGCAACTCGCTAAGTACTGAAGGGATTTCTCGTATCAACGGGAACAACTCATTTGCTTTGGATGCAACTGCAATTACATTTTCCCTTGCTTGCAAGTAATTTCCGTTATCTGTTAAATCATCGTATTCTTCAAATGCAGGTTGGAAATATTCAAGTTCCTTTTCTAATGCTGGAACAGTTCTTCCATAAGAATGCTGATGGGCTAACACAGATTTCCGGGCTTCCCTGAATTCTTCTCTTAAGGATTCCATCTCTACTCTGTTTTTTTCTTCACTGCCAATCAGTTCATTCAATTCCTGTAAAATCGAACTTTTACGTTCTTCACACACAGTTAGTTGTTGTGAGATGTCTTTTTCAATTCCAGTTGCTTTTTTAAAGCGGAATCGATCGACCATTTCTTCGGTATCAAATAGTAAGGAATCAATTTTAGGAACGAGCACATCGACGACTTCTGTCCATTCGTTGCGCCAACGTTCAAATTTCTCCTCTGTTTGACCTGTCATATTCAGCTGTTTGACTTTTGTCATTTCCTCAAATATCGGTTCATGCTGGATTTGAAGCTTTTCATGCTCCAACTTGCTGATTTCCTGGATATGCTTTCGTCTCAACAAAAACATTGCAACAGCCAGCACAATCACTATGATGATTGGAATGATGAAGTAGTTCACCATTGTCCATCCCCCTATTCCGCAACGACTCTACAATTGATAATACCTTATATAGTAACACGTTTAAAGAATTTTCGTGTTGAAAAAGGGCGAATCTTCGTCGAAAATTTGTTTACTTGTGTGAAACACCTCGAAAAATGTATGATTCTATTAGATATCCTACTATTTTTAGGAACTAATTACACGGAAATGAGGGAGCTTTTATGTTCATGGGGATCGAGTATTCGAAGGATTCAACAGAAAGTTATCGCCAACTTGCTGACCAGCTTCAACTTTTGTTAGATGGGGAAAAGAATCGCATTGCAAATTTAAGTAACGCCTCTGCCTTACTAAGTAATTTCTTGGAGCGTACCAATTGGACTGGTTTTTATCTAATGGAAGAGGGAGAACTTGTCCTTGGACCGTTCCAAGGGCTTCCTGCTTGTATTCGAATTCCAATGGGAAGAGGTGTATGCGGAACTTCCGCAAAAAATAGAGAGACCCTAGTTGTAGAAGACGTACATTCATTCGAAGGACACATCGCATGTGACTCCGCTTCCCAATCTGAAATCGTGCTACCACTCGTGAAGAATGATGAGCTCATCGGAGTATTAGATATTGATAGTCCGGAAATCGGTCGTTTTTCTGAAGAGGATCGGATAGGCCTTGAACAGTTTGTAGAAGTTCTTTTACGACACATTTAAGTTTGACTCATCCAAACAAAAAGCAGCTGAGTGCATTCACTTCGCTGCTTTTTGTTTGCCTCAATATTCTTAATTAGAAAGGGTTTGCTGCTCTTTAGACACTTGCAGAAACGCTTGCTCTAAGTCTGCGATGAGGTCATCAGCGTACTCTAATCCTGCTGACAATCGCAGGAGTCCATCACTGATTCCCATCTTTTCACGATCCTCTGCTGGAACTCCTGAATGTGTCATTGTTGTAGGATGCTGGATCAGAGTTTCTGCGTCGCCCAAGCTAACCGCAATTTTGATCAGTTTCAGATGATTCATGAATGCTTGCGCTACAGGTTGACCTCCTTTTATCGTAAAGGAAACTAGGCCACCTCCTGCAGACATTTGGTTCTTTGCGATTTCGACTTGTGGATTGTTTTCATCAAACGGATAATAGACCGTTTCCACCAGGTCTTGAGCTTTCAAATACTCCATCAATCGGGTTGCATTTTCGCTATGCCTTTGCATTCGTACAGAAAGTGTTTTCAGCCCACGGATAAGTAACCAGGCATCGAACGGGGATATGATGCCCCCGTAATCTTTTTGTACACTTCCGCGGATGCTATCAATTTCCTCTTTGTCTTTACCCGTTAGCAAGCCAGCAATGACATCTCCATGCCCATTTATATATTTTGTGGCACTATGCAAGACAAAATCTGCTCCAAAATCAATCGGGTTTTGCAAATATGGGGATGCGAATGTATTATCAACGACGATTTTCAGCTTGTGTCGTTTCGCAACTGCTTCAACCGCTCGAAGATCAGCGAGTTCCATTGTAGGGTTAATCGGTGATTCGATGTAGATACATACAGTGTCAGGTGTAATAGCCGCTTCAATTTCTTCTTCTGTGCCCATTGGAGTCAGGCTATGGGTAATGTTGTATTTCTTTTCCATAATTCCAAGTAGACCAAAAGTACACCCGTAAATCCCACGTGAACAAACGATGTGATCTCCCGTTTTCGTCAGATGAGTCAGGATGGCACTAACAGCAGCCATTCCGGAACCGAATGCAAGGGACCCAGCCCCGTTTTCAAGCATGGTCATTCGTTCTTCCAACACTCGTACTGTTGGATTGCCTAATCTTGAATAGATACCACCTTCTTCTTCCCCTGCAAATCGCCTTGCCCCTTGTTCTGCTGTGTCAAAAGCATACGTTGATGTTTGATATAAAGGGACTGCTAAACTCCCATGATGCGAACTACTGTCATAGCCTGTGTGAACCGTTGCCGTATCTTTATGAATTTTTTCATTCACCCTGAATCATCCGCCTTCCACTCATGAAGTAAACGCTTACATTCATTGTATGCTTACCCGTTGTAAAACTCAAAGGAAATCGGTCCTTGCCCATTATTCTGCAAGTACCGATTCACTAACGATAATTCGATTTTTACCGCCCGATTTTGCTGAGTAAAGCGCTTCATCGGTGTTTTGAAATAATTGCTGGTAGGTTTCCTGGTTTGTCGAAGGTGCCCACACGCTCACTCCGATGGAAACGGTAACGGAAGGTTTCGTAAGTTGTGGCATTTTAAGCAGCAGTTGTTTTGCAAGCTGCTTTCCTTCTACAAGGGTTGCTCCCGGCAAATAAACCGCAAATTCTTCTCCACCCCACCGTCCCGCGATATCATGATCCGTAATGCTCGATTTCAGAAGGTCCGCGGTTTGTTTTAGTACAGAATCCCCGATGGCATGACCAAATTGATCGTTCACTTGTTTAAAATCATCCACGTCTAGTAGAAGAAAAGCACCGCCGATGCCTTTTTTAAACGCAGAGGACATATGTCGATCTAAGTACCCTCTCGCATATAAACCAGTCATCTGATTTTTGTTCGCAAGGTCTTGCAATTTTTCACGGAGCGCAGAATTGGATAGCGCTAGAGATGAATGGCTAATAATCGCCTTCACTAGTTTGAAGTCTTCAAAAGTAAAATGGTACTTCTCTGTGTGAATAAGCAATGTATACCCTGCAATTTTTTCAGAAATGACTATTGGAGCAATCATTAGTGAACGATAAGGAGTGAATCCTTCAATGTCATCGTTCTTCAAATCCGCAATAAAAACCGCTCCATTTTCTTTTCTCACACGGTTCTCGGCATAATCCAAATAGCGGCCTCCAGCCTGCGTTAGAAAGTACGAAGTCGTTTCTTTCGATAAAACAGGAGGTTCCTGATCCCTAAAATAGACAATTGCTACCTCTTCAGGTTCAAAGGTTTCTTTAAGTCGACTGTAAATATACGTAATCATTTCCTCGAACGTGAGTCGTTCCGTGAGCTTTTTAGAAACTTCATTCACCAATTGTAATTCATGGATCAACCGGTGGGATTGGTCGTACAAGCTCGTATTTTCGATTGCATGCCCTGCACTTTCTGAAATATTACGGACGAATTCTTTTTGCATAGGAGAAAATATATAATGACAAGGTGCAGAAAGCTGTAGAATCCCGTACGTACCTTGCATACCTTTTACCGGAGCACTTAGGATTTCAGCATCATGTTCAGCGTCTTTTCCAAGCGTCAATTCCCCAGAAAGAAAAGCTTCAACAGTTGATGGAAGTTCATTGGAATAATCGAATAACCTATAGGGGCAAGAAGAGGCCAGCTGTTCTTGGGAAAGTATGAGTTCCACTTGAATTGATTCGAATTTTTCAGAAACCGTAGATACAAGTTCTGACTGGATTACTCCTAATTCCATAGTAGAGTTAAACGTCTTAGTTGCTTCAAGTAGGCTTTGATAATTTTGAGAATGTTTGTAGAGTGATTGATATCCTTTAATAGTTTCAATTAGCCTACCAAGCAAAAGTTGGAACTTCTTGAAGAATTCAGATGATGCAAACGCATGCCATTCATCTGTCGACTTCACAAGTACCATTGCAACGGGTTCCCGTTTCTCATTTCTAATCATTAGGGTATCATCGGCAAAGTCTAACGGATCGTCTGTTTCTGAATAAGTTCCGGATTGCATAGGTGACGTTAAGGTTTCTACTACGCCAACACTGCTCCGGCTATTTTCTTTAACCAAGGATGCGGCAGGATAGAATTGGTTCTCTTCATATAGAAAGAACTCTATTTTCGTGACATTGAAATGGGTTGTGAACAACTCTTCAAAGAGGCGAATGAATTCACTTTCTTTTATGTTCTTCATCACACCTACCATTAAATCCAGTAAGTTACTCTTAATCGATTCATACATTTGCTCATTTGTTTTCATATAGACACCCTCTATCATTCAGTAAAAGCATCGATAACTTACTTTCATTTTATAGTATCAAGATTCAAAATGCAACTTTATGACTAGTACAATATATCCATTTCGAATGATTTATTCTAGAAGGACAGAAGTCTCTTTTGAAATCACTTGACGAGTTTGTCCATTATTGGTATGATAGTCGTTGTGTAAAATAATTGCAGCAGTTGTGTGTTCTCTATTGCTCAGTCTGTTCCTCAAATTGAGGTGTATCCTGTAACCCTTGGCTGCAGAGGTGAAGATACATGAAAACAGAATGTCGTAGGGATTGAACGCATCTGGTCTTATTTTACAACAAAATAAAACCAACAGAGGAGGAGTCATTCATGGCTCGTTATACAGGTCCATCTTGGAAACAATCTCGTCGTCTTGGTATCTCACTAAGCGGCACTGGTAAAGAAATCGAAAAGCGTCCTTACGCTCCGGGTCAACACGGTCCGAACCAGCGTAAAAAACTTTCTGAATACGGTCTTCAACAACAAGAGAAACAAAAACTTCGCTTCATGTACGGTGTGAATGAGCGTCAGTTCCGCACATTGTTCAACAAAGCAGGTAAAATGCAAGGTCTTCACGGCGCTAACTTCATGATCCTTCTTGAAACTCGCCTTGACAACATCGTTTACCGTCTTGGTCTTGCTCGCACTCGTCGTGCTGCACGCCAACTCGTTAACCACGGTCACATCCTTGTTGATGGTAAGCGCGTAGATATCCCATCTTACAGCGTGAAGCCAGGTCAAGAGATTTCTCTTCGTGAAAAATCACAAAACCTTGACATCGTTAACGAATCAATCGAAATCAACAGCTACGTACCTGAGTTCGTAACGTTCAACGCTGACACTAAAGTCGGTAGTTTCGTACGTCTTCCAGAGCGCAGCGAACTTTCTGCTGAAATCAACGAAGCTCTTATCGTTGAATTCTACTCACGTTAATAATGAGTACACTTCCCTTCCGGATTTTCCGGAAGGGTTTTTTGTTTTTCGGGGAGAAGGCATATTTCTTTCTTCCGCGCGTAAACATCGCTCCTTCGCGCACAATCCACTGCCTTCCGCTCTCATTTCGTTCTGCTCCGCGCGGAATTTCCCTTTCGTGCGTATCTCACGTTCTTCCGCGCGTAAACACCGCTCCTCCGCGCATATTCCTCTGCCTTTCGCTCGCATTTCGTTCTGCTCCTCGCCAAATTTCCCTTTCGCGCGTATCTCCAGTCCTTCCGCGCGTAAACATCGCTCTTCCGCGCACAATCTTCTCCCTTTCGTTCGCATTTCGTTCTTGCCAGCGCGCAATTTCCCTCTCGCGCGTATCTCCAGTCTTTCCGCGCATAAACATAACTCCTCCGCGCACAATCCTCTGCCTTCCGCGCGTATTTCGTTCTGCTCCGAGCGGAATTTCCCTTTCGCGCGTTTTTCTAGTTCTTCCGCGCGTAAACCAACTGCTCCGCGCGGAAATCCCCTTTCGCGCGCCTCTCCCGTTCTTCCGCGCATAAACATCGCTCCTCCGCGCACAACCCTCCACCTTCCGCGCGTATTTCGTTCTTCCGCGCGTAAACATAACTCCTCCGCGCACAATCCTCTGCCTTCCGCGGTATTTCGTTCTGCTCCGCGCGGAATTACCCTTTCGTGCGCTTCTCCCGTTCTTCCGAGCGTGAACATCGCTTCTCCGCGCACAAATCCCCGTTCACGCGCCTCCTAACGGCTCCACGCACAAATTCCATAAAAAAATCAGAGAGAAAGGTTTTAACCGTTCTCTCTGATTGATCGTTCATCCTATTTAAACATAACCATTGTATACTTCTTCTTACCACGACGGACAATCGTAAATGCATCTTCTAAACGGTCAGCCGCGTTAACATCATGCGCTGTATCCGTTACTTTGTCTCCGTTCAATGAGATTGCACCGTTTGTCACATCCTCACGAGCTTGACGTTTAGAAGGTGATATCCCAGCTTCCACTAGCAACTCAACGATATTGTGATCTTCTTTCGCCATCTCGAATGTAGGGACATCTTTGAAAGCGTCCTTCATTTCAGAAGTCGTCAATTTCTTCAAGTCTCCACTGAACAGTGCTGCAGAAATACGGATCGCTTGATCGAGTGACTCTTGACCGTGAATTAGGCGAGTCATTTCTTCTGCCAGTGTCTTCTGCGCTTTGCGCAAGTGAGGTTCATCCGCAACCGAACGCTCCAGTTCTTCAATTTCAGAACGATCCAAGAATGTAAATATCTTCAGGTAGTGTACAACATCTGCATCCGCTGCATTGATCCAAAATTGATAGAACTCATAAGGAGATGTCTTGGCAGCATCCAACCAGACAGCGCCACCAGCTGTTTTACCAAACTTTGTGCCATCGGATTTCGTAACAAGTGGAATCGTGATTCCGAATGCTTTAGCTTCTTCCTCGTGAGTCTTGCGAATAATTTCGAGTCCCGTTGTAATGTTCCCCCACTGGTCAGATCCTCCGATTTGCACGCGGCAACCGTAGTGATTATACAAGTGATTAAAGTCGATTCCTTGAATTAGCATGTATGTGAATTCTGTAAACGAAAGTCCTGTTTCTAAACGGGATGCCACGTTTTCTTTCCCTAACATGTAGTTAATATTCAACAATTTACCGTAGTCACGCAAGAATCCAATCGCACTCATCGGACCCATCCAGTCTTTATTGTTTACGAGACGCGCTCCATTTTCATCTGCAAAATCGAACAAACGCTCAAGTTGGACTTTCAATCCTTTTACATTTTCATCAACTTGTGCTTCCGTTTGAAGTTGTCGTTCATCCGCACGGAATGATGGATCTCCAATCATCCCAGTTGCTCCACCGATAAGTAGAATAGGGCGATGACCGTGTAGTTGGAATCGTCGAAGAGTTAGAAGCGGAACAATGTGTCCGATATGCATGCTATCTGCTGTCGGATCGACACCGCAATAGAGCGATACTTTTTGTTCGTCGAGCAGCTTCGCCATTCCTTCCTCATCCGTTTGTTGGTAAAGCAACCCTCTCCATTTTAAATCATCTAATAAATTCTCAGTCATATAACTTCCTCCTCCATTTTTGCTTCACAAACACAAAAAATCCCTACACGATCTAAAAAGATCATGCAGGGACGCTAATTGTACATGTAAGCGCGGTACCACCCAGCTTGAGATAATTATCTCCGCTTTATTAGCAATAACGCCGCTATCCGCGCAACACTCCAAAGCTGTAATTCGTGAACAAGGTACCGAGCAGCTTCCACCCACCGCTGCCTCTCTATACGGATCGCTTGCCACTACTGCGGCTTCTTCACTGTGAAGAGTAACTACATAATATTGTAGTCGAAAATGGAAATTTGTCAAACAAATTCAGTCCACTACTGTTAGAATATGCTATAATTAATAAGATTTTTAGGAGGGAACGAATTGACAAAACAGGACAAAAAACGTGTTGATGAACTTGAAGATAAATTCGAAGCGATGAAGAAAACCAAATGGGCAAAAAATACCCGGATTACCTCAGGCGTCATCTGGAATCTCTTTTTGCTTTTCTTAGTTATCGGTTTGACGTTAACGGTTTTCGGCGCTTCCGTAGGGGCAGGTTATTTCGCCTCGCTTGTTGAAAAAGAACCACTTCGTTCAAAACAGGAAATGCGCAGTGAAATCTTAAGTTATGAAGAAACATCCGAAATCTATACGAACGGAAAGTACTTAAGAAAAGTACGATCTGACATAGACCGGAAAGAAGTCAAACTCGAGGATGTCTCACCTTACGTCATCAATGCCGTTTACGCGACGGAAGATGAATACTTTAACACACATAACGGGATTGTCCCTAAAGCAGTTTTCCGTGGACTTTTCCAAGATGTCACTAATTCTGACAATCAAACTGGTGGATCTACTCTTACACAACAATTGATTAAAAACCAAATTTTAACGAACGAAGTCTCTTATGAGCGTAAAGCGAAAGAACTCTTGCTTGCAATGCGGTTAGAGCATTTCATGACCAAGGATGAAATTTTGGAATCCTATCTAAATATCATTCCATACGGACGTAATTCCAACGGTGGAAACATTGCTGGAATCGAAGCTGCAGCGGAAGGAATCTTCAATAAGACCGCGAAAGAGTTGAATCTCGCTCAATCTGCATACATCGCTGGTATTCCCCAAGCTCCTTTTGCGTATACACCGTTTTACAATGGCTCAAATGGATTGAAAGATGAAAAAGGATTGAAGCCCGGCATCAATCGTATGAAAACTGTATTATTCCGAATGAAAGAAACGGAGTATATTACCGAAAAGGAATACAATGAAGCGATTGCTTACGATATTACAAAAGACTTTAGAACTGCTGCAGATGCACCTAAAAGTAGAGATGAATACTTAACGGATGAAATACAGCGTAATACAATTGAAATTCTAGCAAACATGATTGCAGAAGAAGATGGAATTGACGCTGATCGATTAAAAGAAGATAAAAAGCTTAATGAGAAATATAGTATTTTAGCAGAACGTTCCATGAGAAATGACGGTTTCCGAATTCATTCGACTGTTGACTTAGCCTTGTATAATGCGATGAACGATGTTTCGGAAAACTTTTCACAATATGGATTCACATACGGAGAAAGCTCTACCAATAAAAAAAATGTTGAAAAGCAGCCAGTTCAAGTCGGTGCAACGTTATTGGACAATAAGACAGGGAAAATTTTAGCCTTTGTAGGCGGTCGTGATCATGAATTGGAAAAAACGAATCACGCGACACAAGCGACTCGCCAACCTGGTTCTAGTATCAAACCTTTGCTCGTCTACGCACCTGCGATTGAGTATGGAGTTATCGGTGCTGGTAGTCCTGTCGTTGATGTGAAATTCAGTCTTGGTGGCTGGAGCCCTAACAATTTTATACCAACGCAAGAATTAGGTATTATTTCAGCTCGCCAAGCTCTAATTACTTCACAAAACTTAGCTGCAGTCCGTTTATACAATCAGATTCAGGATCGTAGACCTGCTGACTTTTTGAAGAAAATGGGCTATTCTAGCTTGCAACCAGAAGACTATGAAAGCTCCTCTGCAGCACTAGGTGGATTACAACTCGGCGGAACAGTCCAAGAAACTACTAGTCTCTACTCCACACTTGCTAATGGCGGACAACATGTCGACCCATACATTATCGAAAAAATCGAAGATAGTAACGGCAACATCGTTTACCAACATAAAGTCGAACCTGAACAGGTGTTTAGTCCTCAAACCGCATACATTGTGACAGATATGCTTCGTGATGTCGCATCAAGTGGTACTGCAAAAGTGATGAAAAGCAAATTAAATTTCAACGTGGATATTGCAGCGAAAAGTGGTACAACAAACCAATTCAGAGACGCTTGGCTACTTGGTTACAATCCTAACGTTTCCCTTGGCGTATGGCTGGGTTATAAATACCAAACCAAATCTCTTGAAGGTCCAGGAAACGCCCAATATGGAACCGCAAGTTCACGTACGAACGCTTTATATGCAAAACTCATGAATGCCATCAACCAAGCACGACCTGAAACGGTTGGTCAAAATGTTCGTTTCCAACGACCTAATGGTGTTGTGAATCGCTCATTCTGTGGTATTTCGGGTCTTGCTCCGTCAGCTGCATGCTCAGCTGCAGGATTAGTCCGTTCAGATCTCTTTAATGCGAATGTCATGCTTCCTAACAAAGCGGATGACAGCATCATTTCATCATCTTCTGTATCTGTTAAAGGAAAGAGATATGCAGCATTGCCTTCGACCCCTTCTGAATTCATTACTGCTGGTGGCGTAGGTGTCAATGAGGAATTCATCAAACGGATGCTTGGTCCTTTAGGTGGAGATGCATCCAAGTTGTTCCCAGCACGATCATCCTTTGCGTCTCGCGTCGTATCCGGCGCAATCTTCCCTGCGGATGGCGTAGCGCCTGCAGGTGTGACGGCTTCGCAAAATGGCTCTGTATTGACATGGAGTGCGTCTCCATCAAACGATGTCATTGGCTATTATGTCTACAATGGCGGAACGCGTGTAGGGACAATCATAGATGGTCAGTCACTCTCTTTCCCTATAGGAAGTGGAAACTATACGGTTCGAGCTGTGGATATTACAGGATTAACTTCCGCCCCTTCCAATGCAGTTAAGACCGTGGCAGAAGCACCTGAATCGGAAACTCCTGACGACTCAACTAATGGATCAGGCGATAGTGGTGGCGATACGGGAACGACACCACCTGATTCAAACACTGATACAGGTACCAAACCTAAGCCTCCCGGTAATAGTGGTGGCGATGGAAAACCGAAACCTCCTGGTAATGGTGGGGAGGACGGGAAACCGAAACCTCCTGGTAATGGCGGGGAGGACGGGAAACCTAAGCCTCCTGCTAACGGTGGGGATGGAGAAGGAGATGGCGATTCAGACGGCGAATAATCATTGCCGTCCCTCTCCTTCATTTGAAAAACAACTTAAAGAAAAGGCTGGACAGTCCCCAATGCGGGTCACTGTCCAGCCTTCTTTTCTTTTTTAGTCTTCCATTGTCGACAGATCGCCCGTCGGTAAATCGAGTTCCCATGCTTTTAGCACACGTCTCATGATTTTACCGCTTCGTGTCTTCGGAAGTTTGTCCTTGAACTCAATTTCTCTAGGAGCTGCATGACCAGCAAGCTCTTTTTTTACAAACTGTCGTATCTCTTCTTTCAATTCATCCGTCGGTTCGTATCCATCATGTAAAGCGATGAACGCCTTAATGATTTCACCACGGACTGGATCAGGTTTTCCGATGACACCAGCTTCTACAATCGCTGGATGTTCAATTAATTTACTTTCAATTTCAAATGGACCAACGCGCTCTCCACTCGTCATGATGACATCATCTACACGACCTTGGAAGAAGAAATAACCGTCCTCGTCCATATAGGCAGAATCCCCTGATACGTACCATTCTCCATTCAAGAAGTAGGAATCGTACTTTTCCGGGTTATTCCAAACGGCTCTCATCATCGATGGCCATCCTTTTTTCAACGCTAGGTTCCCCATTCGATTTGGTGGTAATACATTCCCTTGGTCATCGACAATGGCTGCTTCAATTCCCGGAACCGGCTTCCCCATCGAACCCGGCTTCAGTGGAAGTGAGCCAAAGTTACAAATCATCTGGGCACCTGTTTCTGTCATCCACCACGTATCATGAATTCGCATGTTGAATGTCTCCATTCCCCAACGAACAACTTCAGGGTTTAACGGCTCACCAACTGACAAGATGTGACGGAGCGAAGAGAGATCATGCCCTTCCATAGCAGCGCTTCCTGCTCCCATCAGCATACGGAACGCAGTCGGTGCGCTGTACCAGACAGATACACCAAATTCTTCAATAGCACCATACCAGCTATCAGTTGAGAAACGTCCACCGACAATCAGATTTGTTGTTCCCGCCAATAACGGGCCAAAAATTCCATAAGCTGTGCCTGTTACCCAACCTGGATCAGCAGTACACCAAAATACGTCGTCTTCACGAAGATCCAGTACCCATTTTGAAGTTTGAAGTTGTTGAATCATCGCTTCCTGTACATGGAGAACACCTTTAGGTTTACCTGTAGAACCTGATGTATAGTGCAACAATGTAGGTGATTCACGTTCTAACCATTCCACATCAAAATCTTTGGATGCTTTCTCAAAATGTTTACTGAAACTGATTATTTTTCCTTCTTCTGTTACATCGTCCCCCACGACGAAGACAGTTTCAAGATTTGGCAAACGGTCAACAGGAATACGGTCAACCAGTTCTGGTGTTGTCACTATTGCTTTCGCATCGCTGTCATCCAATCGATCATATACCGCACCTTCCATGAACGCTTCGAATAGCGGTCCTACTATTGCACCGATTTTCAAAGCACCTAAGAGAGCAAAGTATAATTCTGGGGAACGCGGCATGAAGACAAAGATTCGGTCCCCTTTTTCTAAAGTTGAACAGTTTTTCAATACATTTGCAGCTTTGTTCGAATTTTTCTTCAAGTCTCCAAATGTATAAGTTTCGTTGCGTGAACCGTCTTTATAGTAGAGCGCAACCTTGTTTTTGCGGAATGAATCGGCATGTCGATCTACCGCTTCGTGCGCAATATTCACTTTTCCCGTTTCATACCAGCTAAAGGCTTTTTCAGCTTCTTTCCAGTCGAAAGTAGCCGCCAATTTGTCATAGTCTTGCATTTGATAATCAGACTGTTGAGCCGGAATTGTTTTTAAAACCATAACAGAACCCCCTTAAATATGTACCAACACTATTATTCTACCTGAATCCCTCTTGAATTAGCAAACAAATAATATTTTTCCGACAGTTCTTCATTTTGTAAGAAATTTCATCAAAACGCTCATAGCTTTCATGTATACTGTAAGCAGATGGATTATCAGCATAAGGCGGTGAAGTGGTTGGAACATGTTAAAACCTATAATGCGTTAGAATTGAAGCATAAAAATGGAGATCTTATTATTGAAGGACCTATTCGGACGTCTGATCTTGAAAGTTATGCTTTCCATGAAGGATTAGTGGCATTTAGAGCACCTGCACAGCAACACAAAGCACTCATCGGCATTTCAAAATTGCCTGAAGGGAGAATTATTGTTGCTAGAGAACGAGACCAAATCGTAGGGTACGTCACTTATTTATATCCCGACCCACTTGAACGATGGTCTGAGGGCAATATTGAAAACTTGATTGAATTAGGTGCGATTGAGGTCATTGCAAAATATCGGGGAGGCGGTGTCGGTAAGGCGCTACTGGAAGTCTCCATGATGGATGATGCGATGGAAGATTATATTGTCATTACAACCGAATACTATTGGCATTGGGACTTGAAAGAGACAAAGCTGAATGTATGGGAATATCGAAAAGTAATGGAAAAAATGATGCAACATGGAGGACTCGAGTATTTCGCAACGGACGATCCTGAAATTTGTTCGCATCCCGCTAATTGTTTAATGGCCAGAATAGGTAAACGCATCAAGCAAGAGGATGTCCAACGATTTGATAGCTTACGATTTAAAAACAGATTTCTGTACTAAGAAAGAAGGGATACTATGTTAATAGAAGAAATCATGAAAACTGAAGTCATTACATTAACACCCGATCATACGGTAAAAGAAGCTGCAGATTTAATGAGAACTCACCATATCCGACATCTCCCAATCGTGATTCAGGACAATCAACTCGTTGGTATCGTCACCGATCGCAACCTAAAAGAAATCTTACCTTACGGAGATCAGCAGACAGAGAATATTGCTTCTGTTTATGACATGCCACTTTCTGAATGCATGGTAAAGAAGCCGATTACAGGACACCCCATGGATTTCGTGGAGGAATCTGCTTTAGTGTTTTATCATAATCAGATTGGTTGTCTGCCCATCGTTTCCAATCAGCAGCTCATCGGAATTATTACAGAAACTGATTTATTGTATAAATACATTGAACTGACGGGGGCACATCAGCCTGGTTCGCAAATTGAAGTTCGTGTGCCTAATATTCCCGGAATTCTACATGAAGTGACTAAAGTGTTCAATGAATTTCAAACAAACGTTCAGAGTGTCCTAGTCTATCCAGACAAAGAAAATGAGGCTAATAAAATTCTAGTGATCCGTATCAAGACGATGAATCCCATTCCGATTATTGAAGGACTTAAAGGACGTGGATTTGACGTTCTTTGGCCGAACTTCCCTGGGACAGAAGTATGAAAAAGGACGCTGTATTCATTTTTTCGGAAGATCAGCTAGGATACTCATTTTCTGACACACATCCATTTAATCAAAAGAGAATTGTGTTAACACTGGATTTACTGAAAAAAACGCATGCGATTACGGATGAAGATATCATCGCACCACGTATAGCAACAGATGAAGAGTTATTGTTAGTCCATGAACCTAAGTTTGTCGAGATGGTAAAAAAGGCAGGAAAAGGTGAAGTGGGTCCTGAAATCGGTAATGTGTATGGGATAGGTACAGAGGATACACCAATTTTCCCGAATATGCATGAAGCAAGCGCCATGCTTGTAGGCGGTACACTGACAGCTGTCGATGAAGTGATGAATAACCGCGCCTGTTATGCGTTAAATCTTGGCGGCGGACTCCATCACGGATTCCAAGGGAAAGCTTCGGGATTTTGTGTCTACAATGATAGCTCTGTCGCCATTCGTTATTTACAGAAAAATTATGACGCACGAGTCCTTTATATCGATACAGATGCTCATCATGGCGATGGGGTCCAATGGACTTTCTACGATGACCCTGATGTATGTACCTTGTCCATCCACGAAACAGGACGTTATCTATTCCCCGGCACTGGGCACGTAACAGAACGCGGGAACGGTAAAGGCTACGGGACATCGTTCAACTTCCCCATCGATGCTTTCACAGAAGACGACTCTTTTCTAGAAGTCTATGAAACCGCTTTCCGCGAAGTTGTGGAATGGTTCAAACCAGACGTAATTCTGACTCAAAATGGTGCCGATGCTCACTTTTTTGACCCGTTAACACATTTGTATGGCACTATGGAGATTTATAAAGAAATTCCAAGGATCGCCCGTGAACTTGCAGATGAGTATTGCGAAGGACGATGGATCGCTGTAGGTGGTGGTGGTTATGATATATGGAGGGTCGTTCCTCGTGCTTGGTCACATATCTGGTATACGATGAAGAAACTCCCTGCACCGACTGGACCTCTCCCAGAAGAATGGCTTAGCCGTTGGCAACCAGAGTCCCCTGTTCCATTCATTGAAACATGGGAAGATCCAAATCCGTTATACAAACCGATTCCACGAAAAGCGGAAATTGAAGAAAAGAATGCACAAGTCATGGATCGTTCACTACACTACATACGAAGTGAGCAACAACCAAGGTAGTTTGGATAATTATTCGATTTATAAAGCACAAAAAAGCAGAGAGCTTACGCATCTCTGCTTTTTGCATTTGAAATTTAATTGTATTGAGGATTATTTGCCTCTTACAGAATCTCGATACTCCAATTGGTATGGAAGAATCACTTGTTGCTGATTAACTTCTTCTCCGTTCATCAACTTGGTTAAGAGCCTCATCGATACGGCTCCTAAATCATATAACGGCACTCGGATTGCCGTTAACTGAGGACGGACCGCACGAGCAAGAATCGAGTGTTGGAAACAAATCAGCTCCAAATCATCGGGAACGGTAAGACCTGCATCTCTTATTCCATTCAATAACCCGACAGCAATTTCATCATTGCCCGCGAATATAGCTGTAGGTGGTTCAGGCAGCTTTTTTAAACGGTTCCATACTTCATATGCATCATCGTATGTATTGTCCGTTTCCACGATATATCCATCAGGAATGGATAATCCTGCTTCTGACATCGCGTCTTCATAGCCTGTCTTTTTAGAAAGCCGATTGATATCCCTACTGAATGGTCCTGAAATGAATGCAATGTGCTTGTGATCGTTTTCGATCAACTCTTTCACTGCTGAATATGCTGCTTCTTTGTTTTCAATATTGACAGTCGGAAATTCTAGTTCGGAATCCAATGTTCCTGCCAACACAATGGGAATGTTTGCAGACTTCATTTCCTTACGAACATCATCTGAGATTGAATCGCTCATGAAAATTAGTCCATCCACTTGCTTCCCAAGATGATCTTCAATTAATTCCATTTCTCGAAGAGGACGTTTGTCTGAATTGGACAAGATGATGTTGTACTCATACATCGTCGCAACATCTGCAATCCCTCTAGAAAGTTCTGCGTAATAACTTTTGGAAATATCCGGCACGATCACACCTATTGTTGTCGTTTTTCTGCTGGCGAGGCCGCGTGCTACGGCATTGGGCCGATAGCCGAGCCGTTCAATGCATGCTGTTACCTTCTTACGCGTTGCTGGTTTCACGTTGGGGTTACCGTTGACCACCCGTGATACAGTAGCCATTGAGACGTTCGCTTCTCGAGCCACGTCATAAATTGTTACCGCCATACTGACCTCCCCTTTCTCTGTCTTTTTTTCTTTCTTTCCTAGTATACCAAAACGCCGGAGCAATGTAAGCTCCGGCGGGAAATTATACGATTTGATGTGTATTCATGAAACGTTGCATCTCTTCGTAAAATTCGTCAAATTGTTCGATGTTCATTTGTTGTGCCGAATCAGACAAAGCAACTGCTGGGTCTGGATGTACCTCAGCCATGACGCCATCTGCACCTACAGCAATCGCTGCTTTAGCAGTTGGAATCAGAAGATCCTTTCTACCTGTTGAGTGTGTAACGTCAACAAATACAGGAAGGTGGGTTTCTTGCTTTAAAATTGGAACAGCAGAAATATCTAGTGTATTTCGAGTGGCACGCTCATACGTCCGAATGCCTCGCTCACAAAGCATGATCTGCGTATTCCCTTTTGACATGATGTATTCTGCCGCGTGAATGAATTCATCGATCGTTGCAGCCAAGCCACGTTTTAACAACACTGGTTTGTTTGCTTTACCTGCTTCTTTTAGAAGCTCGAAGTTTTGCATATTACGCGCACCAATTTGAATGACATCTATATAGTCTAGCGCCTCTTCTAAGTGAGATGGTGTAATAATCTCTGTCACTATGGACAAGCCAGTCTCATCAGAAACACGCTTTAAAATCTTTAATCCTTCCAGTCCTAACCCTTGGAAGTCATAAGGTGATGTACGTGGCTTATATGCACCGCCTCGCATCATCGTCAGTCCTTTTGCCTTAATGGACTGGGCAACTGCCAACACTTGTTCATACGACTCAACTGCACATGGTCCGAAAACAAATGAAGGTGTTCCATCTCCTATTTTTTCGCCATTAATGTCGACGATTGTGTCCTCAGCTTTTCGTTTACGTGAAACAAGTAGTGCCTTCTTTTGTTCGTCTTCTTGAATTTCAAGCGCGGACATGAAAATTCCTTTAAACACTTGTTCAAGAATACCATTTGGAATGGGTCCCTTGTTCGCGTCTTTCAAGAAATCTAACATTTCTCTCTCTCGAACCGGATCAAAACGATTTACACCTTGTTTTTCTTTTACCTTACCGATTTCTTGCACTACAGCCGTACGATCGTTAATGAGTTCTAAAATCTTCACATTCAGTTCAGTTACCTGAGACCGAAGCTCTTCCAAATTATTTTGGCGCATAATCATTCTCCTCCCCATTCATAGCATTCCCTTTTCGCATCGGAGAATGTATGGTACATTTTATAATAATAGACCTAGTATAATGAACCTCAGTTGAAAAGTCACGCTATTTCGCTAAATCGTCATATATAATATATTGTAAAGACTTAGGAGGTACTAATGTGACGCCTTTATTTGCACTGGATATTGGAACACGTTCCGTTGTCGGAATTATATTGGAAGAAGTCAATTCAAGGTATCACGTAGTCGATCTTGAAGTAATCGAGCACAAAGAGCGCTCCATGTTAGATGGACAAATACATAACATCGTCAGTGTAGCTTCAGTGATTGGGGAAATGAAAACCTTACTTGAAGAACGCCACGGCCCTTTGAAGAAAGTAAGCGTAGCAGCTGCTGGACGAGCGTTAAAAACTGCCACTGGAAAAATGTCAGTGGACATCACAGAACACGCTTTGATCAATACAGAAGATATTAATCGTTTAGAACTCGGTGCAGTCCAAAAAGCCCAACAGGAGTTGCTATCTTCTGACTCTATTACTTCAGAGAACCCGTATTATTGTGTTGGTTACTCTGTACTTCACTACTTATTGGATGATGAAGAGATAGGGAGTCTTATAGACCAAACTGGCCGTTCTGCCAGTGTTGAAGTCATCTCCACTTTCTTGCCTCGGGTCGTTGTGGAGTCCCTGTTATCTGCACTTAAAAGAGCCGATCTTGAAATGGAAGCTCTCACCCTTGAGCCAATCGCTGCAATCAATGTCCTCATTCCACAATCGATGAGACGTTTAAATGTAGCTTTGGTGGATATTGGTGCCGGGACTTCAGATATTGCACTAACAAATAATAATACGGTTTCTGCCTTCGGTATGGTCCCTATCGCTGGCGATGAAATAACTGAAGCACTGAGTTCCAGCTATTTATTGGACTTCCCAGAAGCAGAACGCGTCAAACGAGCCCTTAACGGAGAAGAATCCGTTGTCTTCAAGGATATTCTGGGCTTTGAACAACAATTTCCTGCTCATGAAGTTGTGGAGACAATTTACTCATCCATTGCCCGCCTTGCAGACTCCATTGCAAGTGAGATTTTGCGTCTTAATAACACTTCTCCTCAAGCTGTCATGCTTGTTGGTGGCGGTAGTTTAACCCCTGCGTTAACGAGTAAACTCAGCGCTGCTCTGGAACTTCCTTTGCAACGGGTTGCTGTTCGTGGTCTCGATGCGCTGTCAGAGGTTACACTAGCCGAACATATCAGTTCTTCACCAGCGCTCGTTACACCAATTGGAATTGCAATTGCGGCCAAACGCGCACCAATACATTATATGTCCGTGACGGTGAATGAGAAAACTATCCGGCTCTTTGAACTGAAAGAAATGACTGTCGGAGATGCTCTCTTAGCAGCTGGTATTAAAGCCAAACATTTATATGGTAAACCAGGTCTCGCTTTACGATTTTCACTTAACGGTCAAGAAATCACGTTACCCGGAAGCCACGGTACTCCTTCTGCAATTTATAAAAATGGAGAAACAGTCAGTACGAAAGATCCAATTCGGAATGGAGATTCCATTCAACTCATATTAGGTGAAGATGGACGTTCAGCACAAGCTGTGATTGCAGATGTGACGGAACTGGATTCAGATTCTATTTCCGTGACCATCAACGAGCGTCGAGTTGTCTTGAAAACCGAAGTGATCGTGAATAACGAGCGCCAGGATATACAAACTACAATTCAAGATCGAGATGATATCAAAGTTCACCAAGCCAAGACATTACGAGATGCCTTTGCCGTACTGAATTCAGATAGTAGCAATCAGAGTTCACTACAGTCAGTTATTCTTAATGGAAAACGGGTTCATCTTAAACCCAAACCTATCGTCTACTCCCGGAACGGACTGCCGATTTCACTAACTTCACAGTTGGAGGATGGAGATCACATTACTAGTGAGCAAAATTCACTTACGACCGTTGCTGATGTTGCCAATGAATTAGGTGTTCAATTGACAGAGCAGCTAACCGTTTCATTCAACAGTATGCAAGTAACTATTACAAAACCTCGCTTCTTGGTCACGGTGAATAATAAATCCGTTGAACCCACTGCACAAGTTACAGAAGAAGACCAGTTGAAGGTTACACCTTTAACTGGACAGCCAATTACATTTAGTGATGTTTTCGCGTTTGTCGATTATCAGCTCCCAACCGGTTCAGCAACATCTTATAAACTACTGCGCAACCAACAGCCAATCCAATTTTACGATCAACTGTTCGGAGGAGACGAATTAGAAATTTTGATTACTTAAAAATAGCCATTCAGCCCAAAGGCTGAATGGCTATTTTAGTCAATTACTTTTAGGCTTTTCGTTAGAAACTGCATTTTGATTGATATTCTTATCTTTTCCGATGTTTTCTGAATTGTCATAGGCTACATCACTATTTTTAGTAGTCTGATTGCTAGCTTCTTTTTTCTCTTCAGACTTTTTGGAAGCACCTTTGTCCTCTTTGTTAACAATAGGCTCTTCACCTTCAGATGAAGCAGTACCATCATCCATTGGGGCAGTCTTTTTTGAAGTCATCGATTTTACTTTTCCAGTTTGGTCCTGGACATTTTTCTTAAGGTCTTCAGACTTTTCCTTTGCCACTGCAGAAATCTGTGTCGCTTTTTCTTTAGCAGTACTAGACAGATCAGCTGCCTTATCTTTGGCAGTTGCAGTTAGGTCAACTGCTTTATCTTTGGCTGTAGAGCTTAACTCAATACTCTTGTTTTTAAATTGTACGGCTTGAGTTGAAAAATCATCGCGCATTTCTTTACCTGTTTTCGGTGCTAGGAAAAGTGCTGCTGCGGCTCCTATGACTCCCCCTACTAGTGCTCCTACTAAAAAGCTTCCAGATCCAGAACTATCCTCTTCATAGAAACTGTCTGTATCCGTAGGGAAATAATTATAGTTCATCGGTAATTGAGATGGCTCTCCGTAAGAGTTTTCATACATATCATTCGAGGTAAATTCGTTAGTTTGGTTTGGTTTGTTATAGTTTTCGCTCATGCGATCTCCTCCTTAAAATGGTGTTCAGGTGTTGGTCTGTAATCCCTTGGCTTTTTTCGTCTGTCGATACGGTTGGTAACTTCGCTGAACACTAACTTTCAACGACTATCCGCTATGTACAACAGATGGAAGCAGTTCACTCCTCCCTGTCCACGTTCTTATGAGTACTTTTACCCTGTCACTCTACAGGCTAAACTTTGACCATCTTTCCACTTTCGACAACGAGTGATTATTTCCTTTAAAATAAATCAAGATTTCATCAAAAAAAAGAAAACAGCCTGATTAATTCAATCAGACTGTTTTCTGTTCAGCGATATGTTGCTGATAGGCGCTCAAATACTTTTGTACGTCCCCTGCCCCCATGAACAAAAAGACAGCATCTTCATGTCCATCAAGCGCTTCAATAGCATCTAGTGTTAAATGTGCGGAACCAGGAATTTTCTCGGCAAGATCATTCACCGTCAACGTACCTGATTTTTCACGAGCGGATCCAAATATATCACACAGATAAACTTGGTCAGCTTCAGAAAGGCTTTCTGCAAATTCATCCATTAGTGCCGCAGTTCTTGAAAATGTATGCGGTTGGAAAACCGCGACGATTTCACGCTCAGGATACTTCTGTCTTGCAGACTGAAGAGTTGCGCGGATTTCAGTTGGATGATGTGCATAATCATCGATTAGAATTGCACCATCAGATTGAACTTCAGTGAACCTCCGCTTTACCCCGTTAAAACTCTTAAGACGTTCTGCGACAACGGTTGGTTCCAATCCTTCATACTGACAAAGCGCAATAACTGCCAATGCGTTTTTAATCGCATGGTCGCCAGGCATCGGAATTGTAAACGAATGATAAAATTCGTTACGAACAAATACATCAAAAGAAGTACCTTCAGCGCTTTTTACGATATTAGAAGCACTAAAATCATTTCCTTCGCCAAGACCATAAAGTACGACTGGTACATTTGCTTGAATCGCTAAACAGTTCGGGTCATCCCCACATGCGATAATCGCTTTTTTAACATTCAAAGCCATATCACCAAATGCATTCAATACATCTTCCATGTCTTTAAAATAGTCAGGGTGATCGAAATCGATATTCGTGATAATTGCGTAATCAGGTTCGTACGCTAGGAAATGCCGCTTGTATTCGCATGACTCAAATACAAAAAAGTCACTGTCCTGAACTCCTTTTCCTGTACCATCTCCAATTAAGTATGAAATTGGTGCAAAGCCAGTAAGGACATGAGCAAGAAGACCCGTCGTCGATGTTTTTCCATGGGTACCTGTAATTGCTACAGAAACGGATTGTTTCATGTATTCCGCCAAAAAGTCATGATAGCGAATTACGTCCAGTCCTAGTTCTTTAGCTTTCACTAATTCTGGATGTGTATCCGGAAACGCATTACCTGCAATTATTGTAAGTCCTTCAGTAATGTTGTCTTCACTGAAAGGAAGTACGGTTATAGAACGTTCATGAAGTGGTTCCTCGGTGAAAAAGTGCTTTTCCACATCTGACCCTTGAACTTCGTTTGATGAATCGTGAAGGATTTGAGCGAGTGAACTCATTCCTGATCCTTTAATACCTGTAAAGTGAAATTTCGTCATTGTGCAACCTCCTGGGACCAACCTGTTCCCTAAAATCTCTCATTGATAATTCATAATGTAAGTTCATATTCTTAATCTTATGCTTCATGATCAGGATTCAGAAATGACTCCAAGTCTGCTTCTGTTAAATAGACATCCCGCGAACGACTTCCTCGTTGTTCTGATATGAAGCCATGTGCTTCCATGCGATCCATAATTTTCGCAGCTCGATTGTATCCAATACTAAAGTGGCGCTGCATAAGTGATGTCGATGCACTTCCCTGTTCAATGATGAATGCACAGGCTTGCGTGAACAACGGATCTGATTCCTCTTCTTCAACAACAGCAGCGAGTAAATCTTCCTGACCGAATAAGTATTCTGGTGAGGCTTCACTTTTAACGTGTTCAATTATGTCTTCAATTTCATCATCCGTTACAAATGTGCCCTGCAAGCGGATGGGTGAAGATTGTCCATTTCCGATATACAGCATATCTCCCCTACCGAGAAGTCGCTCTGCTCCAGCACCATCGAGAATCGTTCGAGAATCGATCTGAGAAGACACAGCAAATGCAATGCGTGTTGGAATATTAGCCTTAATGATGCCAGTAATAACATCGACTGATGGACGCTGCGTTGCAATAATCAGGTGAATACCACATGCTCTTGCTTTTTGAGCAATTCGACTGATCGATACTTCGACATCATTCGGCGCAACCATCATCAGATCCGCAAGCTCATCGATGACAATTAGTAAATACGGCATTTTTTGTGCAAATTGGCGATTCGCTTCTGCCATTTGGTTATATCGTTCAATATTCCGGGCACCTGCATGCGCAAATAGCTCATATCGTCGCTCCATCTCGTCGACTGCCCATTTTAAAGCGGCTGTCGCAGCCTTGACATCAGTGATGACAGGGCTAATAAGATGTGGAATTCCATTGAATGGCGCTAATTCCACCATTTTAGGGTCAATCAACATCATTTTTAGCTCTGTTGGCGAAGCTTTGTACAAAAGACTCACGAGAATCGAGTTAATGCAGACCGATTTCCCTGAACCCGTTGCACCTGCAATCATTCCATGTGGCATTTTACGCAAGTCGATTGTTACCGGTTCACCTGTTAAACTCAATCCAAGTACCGCTTCGAGTGGTGAATCAGAACTCGTGAACTTATCAGTATCAATGACTTCTGAAATTCGGACAGGTCGTGTTGTCCGATTCGGTATTTCAATCCCGATCGAGCTTGTACCAGGGATTGGAGCCTGAATACGGATATCTTCTGCCGCTAGAGCTAATTTCAGATCATCTGTTAAATTACGGACTTTGCTAACTTTAGTTCCAAATCCGACTGTCAACTCAAATCGCGTAACTGTAGGCCCTTGAACCGCTTCTAATATGTCTGCTTCCACAGAAAAATGAGAAAGTGCTTCGACTAGTTTCTCAGATTGTGAAGTTAGCCATTCGGTATCTTCTTGCTGTGCTTCAGCTGGTAGTAAATCTTCAATTGAAGGGAAAACATAATGAGGAAGCACTTCCTGCTCATCCTCTGATCCCTCTGATAACGTTGCTATACTCGTAAGTGGTGCTGATTGAACCGCTTCAACATGCTGACTGTTCTGCCTCATTCCAGGCTGATTCTGAGATTCCGGCTTTGCTGGTTGAATCTCCTTGTTAACAGCAGACAGTTGCTCGTTGTTCACAGGCAATGGCGCAGGTTCTTTGAATGTCGGAGCATTGGAAAGAGCAAGAGAACGTAACTGCTGCTTCTCTTTATCAGTTTTCAACATGACGACATTAAAAGGAACAATTTTTTCATTTTTGCTTCTATCTAGTTCAGGGGTAGTAGTGGATTCCTCAACAAATGGAACACTGTCGTCCCCTTCTTCCGTCTGTTCTACGTATAGTTCTTCAAAAACATCACTTACTGGCTCAGTAAACTCTTCAATATTCTCTTCTACGTACAGTTCTTCAGGTGCTTCATCTACTGGATCTTCCTGCACTGAACTCTCTTGACTAACCTCTTCAAGTTCAGGTTCTAAAACTGCAATCTGTACACTCTCTTGTACTGTTTCTACTTCTAGTTTCTCAGCAGAATACGATTCAGAGTCTGTCTGATCTGTAGACGAAGTCAACGGAATGATTTCTTCCGCCGTAACAAACTCCCGATCCGATTTTACTGATTCTGGCAAAGATGGTTCATGTGGTATATCTATTACTTCGTCAACTTCATTTTCGGACTCAGTGTACTGGTTCGTTTTCAGAGCCCCAATAGATGGTGCCCCAATTTTTCTGCCAGAAGGCAACACTTCTTTCGGCAAGAAGAGATTCGACGGTCGTTCCACTCTAGTAATTGGTTCATTCCCATTATTAGATGTGATCTCATGTTCAATTTTCACACTGGTTCGTTTTTGTTGTGAAAATCCATATACAGGTGAAGGCACTTCCGTTGGTGTAAACGGTTTGTTAGTGCGTTGTTTCACAATTTCCGTTTTACGTTTAACTGTTTTTTCCAATTCAGGTTTTACGGTTCTATTTTTTTCTGTAAGTTCTTTATATTTCGTTCTATTACCTGCTCTATGGATTTCTCCTATAGGTGGTTCTGCAGGCCATCTGTTATTCTTGTATAACGGTATCGATTCAGATGGGGCATCTTTTTCTACTAAAGGTGCTACTTGTTGCTTTATTTGTACAGGTTCATCGGGATCTTCATCCCATCCATAAATTTCAGCATCAGTAATCATAGGAAATCTAAATGCCGGCCGCTGCGGCGGGTTTGGTTCTTGCGGTTGTTCTAGCTCAGGTGATTCTGTGTTCAAGTCTTCAATTGTCTCATCAGATTGCGAGCCGAACATGCGACCCATAGTTTTTTTAATCCAACTCACTCTATCACTCTTTTCATTTCAATCAACCTATTTTAACAGAAAAACAAGGATAAAATCAAATAGTCGTGTGCTATGTGGGAAACAAAACGGTATCATAGGTCACTTCAACTATCTTTTTTTGATAAAAACAACACACAGGCTGATGAATTTTTCATCAAAAAAAACAGAGAACTCAACTAGCTTCTCTGTTAATAATACTATTTTCAGTTTGTAAACGCACTTCCAACTTCTGCATCTGCTGCTAATACAAGAATACCTTTTTCAGCTGGCGCATCCGGTAACGCTAATTCTTTTGCAGAACAAATCATTCCTGAAGATGGCACTCCACGTAGTTCTGCGTCGCGAATGATCAAACCAGATGGCATCACAGCTCCTACTTTTGCAACGACTACTTTTTGGTCACTTTCAACATTCGGTGCTCCACAGACGATTTGTAACGTCTCGTCTCCAACGTTCACCGTACAAATATTGAGCTTGTCCGCATTTGGGTGCTTCTCTTTTGAAACAACGTGCCCTACAACGAATTTCGGACTAAAATCTACATTTAGCTCAAGTGAGACACTGTTCTTTTCAAGTGCTTCTTGAATTTTCGCTACGAGTTCAGGTGTCAATTCTATAGAACCATCCGCATGCTCTCCAACGTATTGAGTTGCGTGAAATACGTTGAATGCTACCGGATTGCCGTCTTGTGAGGATTTAATAAGTGTAATATCACCTTTTGATTCAATTTCTGTTTGCTCAGGACGCTCAGTTGTCAGTTGTACCATCAACACGTCACCGACACCATGTTTGTTAATAAAGACGTTCATTTCTTTTTCTCTCCTTTTTCTGCGACACGATTTTTAGCCATGATGAAAATAGGTTCCAATTCCCCATCGTTATATAGGAACGACAAAGACGTAATCGGTACTGTCCCTACTGTAAAGAAGTGCATCGTCATTTGAGCAAGTACATCATATCCTGTATCATTTTGGATATCTCCAATGATCAATACATCTTGGTGGGGCACAGAGACCGTCATATGACCGTCAATGCGGGAAGCCATGTCCTTTAAAAATGCAGCATTTAAAATACGGCTTGCATCATACCCATCATTTATGTTGAGGAAATAATATTTATTGCCCGCTACTTCATCTACTTTAACACCTGTCGGCAGTTTTCGGGCATTAAATAATGCAGCTTCAGTAATTTCTTTCTCTGTCTTGCCAAGTGACGACAGCATACTTTCGTCAATCAAGCGATAAGTTTTCCCTTGGTCCAAAGCATAGTAGATCGCTGTTTCTGCCGTATGAGGTTTCACAAGGAATGGGCTACCCGCTTTAGATTCTTTCGGGAACGAAGTAGAACGGATCACAGGAAGAATGATGGCATTTTCATTGAATCCTTGTTGCTGTTCAGCCTCCATTGCATTAAATGTTTCTTGAATGGTGTAGACGACTTCTTCAATCGCTGCGTCTGATTTTAGTTCATATTTTGCAAGTATTTCAGGCAGGGAAATGTCCATCCCCCTATGAAGCCCTTTATGATCGAGACGTACTCGATCCGCTTTTTTATCAAACTTCCATTCAAAGTTTTGGGAAGAAAGGCGTTTTTTCAGTTCTTCCACTAGTTGTTCTGATTTCAATGTTTTCACCTCTCCTAAAATGTTACTGTTTTACGAATCTATTTGTACAGATCGAGCGATTTCCATCATACGCTTGATTGCTGCAACAAGATCTTCTTTTTGCACAATGGCAGTCACTTGAACGGGACCAGATCCCGTCACAACTTCAACCGAAGAATCTCCATGAGCGCTAATTGCCGCAAATCCAAATACCCCTGCATCCGAAAAGGTTTGTTGCTGGATGAATTCTTTACTCTTATCCGCCATTAACAACTCATAATACGCATGTGAGTCTTGCTTAGCATTCGGATCATACTGCGCTGTATAGGTTTGACTACCTTTTGAAATCACCATTGAGCGCTCTGCTTTCATCACATCCGCTGTCCAGCCAACCGGCATATAGAATTCTACTCCATCAATAGCTTCTGTAGGTTGTTTACGGTTCAACTCAAATGCATCACGTGCTGATTGCATTGCTTCATCTGTTCTTTCTTCAACAGATCGACCACATCCTGATAGGACAAGCACTAATAGTGCCGCTGTTAAGAAGTAGGTGTATTTCCTGATCACGTCTTCGCCTCCGTTTCAGTACAGTATGTTTAGTTTAGCTGTCAGTACTTATCCGCGCAACCATCAGAACCGCAAGTCACTAGAATACACATTAAAAAACAGTCGGTTACAGATTAATCTCTGTTACCGACTGCTTTTATATCGTTGCATCTCAATTGGAACTTAAACGTTTTGCTTAATTGTTTCAAGAGTTGTTTTGTCACATGTTGTCACTAATTTCACAAGAAGTTCTTTCGCAGCCGCATAATCATCCGTATGAATGATTGATGAGGATGTGTGAATGTAACGGGAACAGATACCGATTATAGCACTTGGTACACCATCGTTTGATATATGGACTTTACCTGCATCCGTTCCACCTTGGGAGACGAAATACTGGTAAGGAATGTTATTGGTTTCCGCCGTATCGAGGATGAATTCACGAAGCCCACGGTGAGTAATCATCGTTCTATCCAAAATACGCAGTAGTGTTCCTTTACCTAGCTGACCGAACTCGGTCTTGCTGCCGGACATATCATTTGCAGGACTAGCGTCAAGTCCGAAGAACAAATCAGGGTTGATCATATTTGCAGCAGTTTGAGCACCACGTAGTCCGACCTCTTCCATTACAGTCGCTCCAGAGAAAAGCTGGTTTGGAAGGTCTACGTCTTTTACTTCCTTCAGCAACTCTAGTGCAAGACCGCAACCATATCGGTTATCCCATGCTTTTGCCATAATCTTTTTTTCGTTTGCCATCGGAGTGAATGGGCAAACTGGCAAAGCCTGTTGACCGGGCCGAATTCCGATGCGCTTAGCATCTTCCAAATCATCAGCACCGATGTCAATCAGCATATTTTTCACGTCCATAGGCTTAGCGCGTTGTTCGTCTGTCAAAAGATGTGGAGGTATGGATCCGATAACGCCTGGAATTACACCTTTATCCGTAATAATTTCCACACGTTGTGCAAGCATGACTTGGTTCCACCAGCCACCTAATGTTTGGAAACGGAGCATTCCATTTTCCGTAATTCCTGAAATCATGAACCCGACTTCATCCATATGTCCAGCTACCATTATTTTAGGGCTATTCTCAGGTCCTTTACGAACACCAAAGATGCCTCCCAAGTTGTCTTGAATCATTTCATCCGAATATTTTTCAAGTTCGCCCCGTAAATATTTTCGTACGGCATGCTCATTTCCGGGTGCACCTGGTAATTCTGTAAGCGTTTTAAACATTGCAAGAGTTTCGTTATTCATAAAAGGATTACCTCCACTTTAAATTATGTACACTACGTATTGTAGAACAATTCAGTCGAAATTACCAATTGTCTAATTCGATACTCGAAAGAATAGAGTGAGTAGTCTCGCTTATTCAAATTGAAAGTGGTATGATACACTTATTAAAACGACTACTAAGGAGTGCTGTCCATATGAAGTTAAAAGAATTTGCTGCCGGAGTTCTTACCGGTGCAGCTGCAGGATTGGTCGTCAAAGAAGCCGTAGATCGTGCAAACTCTGCTGTTCCAGCTGAGCAAGTATTAAAGACTGTAAAAGATGCATTTAAAAAAGAAGGTCCGATTGACGGTTCATGGATTGTGATGAAAACTGAACCGTTTACAAATAACGTGATTTCCATGAACGTCTACAGAGGTGGCGTTTCTCGCATTAAAGATGGTGTGTTGGAACAATATGAATTCGCAGCAGACGCTAAAACAGGTACTGTTGTCGAGCTTGTTAAAAATTAATCACTAAAGTCCTATCCAACAATGAAAAAGGGACTGTCCCACGAGGTCATGTAAAATGACTACTTGGGTCAGTCCCTTTAAATTTGCTTAAAATAAATTAGAGCGTAAACAGTGTTGAATTTCGTTAAAGGCGGACGCTTTCCGAGGGGCTTGATTTCAGCCTCCTCAGACGTTTCGCTTCCTTGCGGGGTCTTCGATCTTCGCTTAGTCGCCACCTTTCACTACAATCAGCGAAGCATGATTTATATCCATGTCAATGCTCTTTCACCGAATCCTGCATCTGTTACGTCCATTCAACCGTCTATCAACGAGTTCTCTCGAGTGACTCAACGATTTTTTTACCAGTCTCGTCGAAACGAACGATTCGGTAAACGGCGTCGTGGTAGAAGAAGAAACGATGGCCTTCTTGGCGAGCTTCTTTCATGAGCTTTTCTTTAGCAAAGATGGAGTCCATTGGGTAGTCATCAAACGCTAGTACCCATAGCGGGTTGCTGTGTGCATGTGTAGGCATGATGTCAGCCATGTGGATCATCGTCTCTCCGTTTTGCTCGAGACGAATAATGCTATGACCATCACTGTGACCGCCCGTGTGAACCATTGTAACACCTTGCATAGGAGAAAACTCTTTCTCGAAAGGCTTCACCTGGTCTTGGATTGGCTCCCAGTTTTCTTTGAAATAAGTATTTCTTGAGCGGATGTTTGGGTTACGCATTTCATCCCATTCAATCTGAGAAACATAAATTTCAGCATTTGGAAAAACAGAAACAAGTTTGTCTCCTTGCCATTCTGTTAAGCCAGCCGCATGATCGTTATGCAAATGCGTCATGAGCACCATGTCGACGTCTTCAACAGTTAAGTTGAGCTCTGAAAGACTCTCTGCAACTCGCGTTTCCGCACGGATTCCCAAGTTACGTTTTTTCTTTTCATCCAACTTCCCTTTGCCAATGCCAGAATCTATTAGCATATTCTTCCCATTAAATTGAAGTAAGATTGGATCAGTTCGCAATTCAATCAAGTTGTTCTCATCAGGTGCATACTTTTTAGCCCACATTGCTTTCGGTACAACGCCAAACATCGTTCCCCCATCTAGATAGTTGACACCGCCGTCCAGCCAAGTAAGTTTCATATCGTGAAATTTGTATGTATCCATTCAAACATCCCCTTTTGTATGAATTATGCTTTGCTCATGAACCTTGCTTCTAGACGATAGATTGGTTGTCCTTTAGCTGAAAACTTCTCTTCATACTCTGTCATGACGTTATCTTCAGGCATTTGCGCATGCAAGTCCAGTGATACATCCAACAAACGCATTCCGTATTCAGACATCGCGACGAGAGAGTACTCGAATAATCCACGGTTATCGGTTTTGAAATGGATTTCTCCATCTTTCGGCATTACTGATTGATACAAACTTAAAAAATCACCATGAGTTAAACGACGCTTAGCATGTCTCGATTTCGGCCAAGGATCCGAGAAATTCAAATAAACACGTGCAACTTCTCCCTTTTCAAAAATATCGGTAAGCTCTTTACCATTTGCGCGAAGTAAACGTAAATTTGCAGGGATTCCTGAATCGACCACTTTTTCAACTGCAGATACGATGATACTATCAAAATGCTCGATTCCGATGTAGTTAATGTCGGGATTTGCAATTGCCATGCCAACAACAAACTGACCTTTCCCAGTACCTACTTCTATATGGACCGGGTTGTCATTTCCGAATATTGTGGACCATTTCCCACTTTTCGTTTCTGGTTCTTTTATGACAATTCCCGCATGCTCATCTAAATAATCTTTCGCCCAAGGTTTATGACGTAATCTCATTGTTCAACAACTCTCTTCTGAATTATTCTTATTTATTCCTGTTCGGTTTCTAATTGTTCGTCTTCTGCTTCAAACAATCGACTCGCTGCAGTAGTTTGACAAAGGTCTAGTAGTACTTGCGCAGCCTTAAACTGCTTAGATTTCATTGGAATACTAGACTTCTTCTCTTTTTCTAACCATTTAGGGTAATCTCTTCGATCAATGATTTGTATGTCATGTGCAACTCCTGGAAAGTCAATGTAGCTCTCTCTGGAAAGTAAGATCTTACGAATTGGAAAGTCCACTTCAGCAGACGTAAACAGACTGGACACAATTTTCCCCATCCGATTTAAGCCAATTGTTGGATTCAGTAATTTGGATTCTTTTTCACCCAGCTTTTTGGTCCAAAATCTTTCTCCACTTCCTACTAATACGGAACCTTCCTCTGCTTGTAGAATTGTCATACAAATACATTCAACGGGTGTCATGAGGACAACTTCCAATTCGACAGGTGCTTTTTTTACTTTCAAAACAGGATAATAGAAAAGTAAATAGCTATCTGGCAAACTCTCTAAAAAATCATGAAGCAGCTTGTCCCTCATGAATTTTCCGTCTATTCGAGATCTTTCTGTCAGCGTGGAACTCGCCCATTTTAACTGAAAGTGAAAAAGCTGATCGATATACAACTTGCGTAACTGTTGGAGCGATCGTGGGTCTTGGATAATATTTGGAGTGAACTGTAACTCTCCCTCTTCTATTGAAGGTTCTGCGCCAATAGTTTCCATTTGCTCTTCTTTTCGAAAAGGAAGGAAGCGAGATAAAGAGGCAAAACGTTTTTTCCCGACTTCCTCTTGAGAACCAATATCCTTCTCTACTTTCTTTTCTAACGTTTCCTCACCCGCAGCAATTTGCCAACTGGCTAAATCGACTCCGTTGTCCCATTGCCGTTTCATCCGTTCCCATTGAGATCTTTTCAAGCGGATGAACTGGTTCGTATAACGAGACAAGTCATGTTCATAACGCGAGACGTAATCGAGCATTTTGACAAGCTGGGCCATCTTTCGACTCACCTGCGCTTTCTAATTCAGTTAATTTCCATTTTTAGTTCGTGGATTGTTTCCTCAAACACTTGCTGTAATCGTTCCGTCACTCTACCTGGTGCACCTTCTCCGACAGAAATCCCGTCAATGGAAACAATCGGTGTGATTTCTGATGTTGTAGAAGTTAGGAAAAGTTCATCCATTTCGTAAAATTGCTCTAGTGTGAAAGGCTCTTCCATGACTCCGATACTATGCTTCGCACACAATTTCAGCACGACTCTACGTGTAATCCCATTTAAGATCAAATTAGTTGCAGGGTGTGTATAAAGGATCCCATCTTTCACACCAAACATATTTGAAGATGAACCTTCCGTAACGATTCCATCCCGAACAAATACTGCTTCTGCGCATCCAGATTCGTATGCTTCTTGCTTCGCCAATACATTTCCTAATAAATTCAAGCTCTTAATGTCACAGCGTAACCAACGGATATCATCTGTTGTTTTAACGGCAACCCCTTCTTTCATCTTAGAAAGCGGGCGTGGATTTTGAATGGCATACGCCGTAATCATGGGCTCGACATCTTCACCAGGGAAGTTATGCATCCGTGGAGCAGCACCACGAGTCGCTTGAATATAGACGTGTCCTTCTACTATACCATTATCAGTAGCTAATTTTTTTGCAATTTCCGTGAACTCCTCAATTGTATAAGGAAGGTCTAGGCGGATTTTTTTTGCACTTTGCAAAAACCGAGTAAAGTGTTCTTGTGCGGTATAAAGCTTTCCATCATATACTTTAACGACTTCATACACACCATCACCGAAATAGTAACCCCGATCATCAATTGATACCTTCGTCGTTTCTTTATCTGCGTATACCCCATTATTAAAGTAAATTGTCATTATTGTGCTCCTCTCAGTTCCAGTTGAATTGTGACTGTTTACATACAGTCTATGTGAGTTCAGTTAATTTGGCGAGCGTTTGTTTGCTGTCAAAACAGTTCTCTCCATTTTCCCACGTTCTTAAAAGAAAATAAAGAACTTTCCACTTGCTGTTGGAATGATAAAATCATAAGCGATTATAGCTTACTTTTTCGAAAATATACGTTATACTGATATTGTCAGAACAAACAGTCTGACTAAAATTTGCTGGAGAGGATGTGCGGGGCAAAGGCGATTTCGAAGAGCTAACGTAACATTTCCACGTCTCAAACCAAGTCGATTGGAAATTGATGATGAAGGAGTGGTTCACAGTTGAATCCTGCTACAGACCGAATGCTGACCCGTATTAAAGATGTCTATTTGTTCATCTATGGTAATGGTACTGTCACCACAGAGAATGTAGTCCAAGAATTTAGCATCACGGCGCGTACCGCACAACGGGATTTAAATGTCCTGGAGTATAATGACCTCATTACGAGTCCGGTTCGTGGCCAATGGACAACGACAGCAAGAAAAGTGAAATTGCCTTCTTAACGCTTATCTAAGGCCGCCCAGCCTCAAAAAAAGGGCTGAATTGCCTCAAGCAATTCAGCCCTTTTTTCGTGGATCTACTTCGTTCAATTCTTGTTGTGTCAGCTCACGATAATGTCCTAACGGAAGTGACTCATCCAGCAACAAATTTCCCATCGACAACCTCTTCAGATAGACCACTTTTTTATCGACCGCTTCAAACATCCGCTTTACTTGATGAAACTTCCCTTCCGTAATCGTCAGTTCAATTTCGGAGACGGAATCAGAAAGGATTATGTTCAAAATTCCTGGTTTCGTATGGAAACCATCTTCAAGCGTGACGCCTTTTGAAAAAGCAAGCGTATCCTCTTCCGTTACTCTTCCATCAATCTTCGCATAGTACGTTTTCGGAATGTCCTTTTTCGGTGACAACAGCTCGTGTGTAAGCTTACCATCATTTGTGATGAGCAGTAGTCCTTCTGTATCTTTATCAAGACGCCCAACAGGAAATGGCTCAAATCTTTGTTCGTTCTCAGAAAGTAAGTCTATTACAGTTTGGTCCCATTTGTCCTCAGTTGCAGAAATAACTCCAGGTGGTTTGTTCATCATGATATAGATGAATTCCTGGTGAATGACGGGCTCACCCAGCACATCCACCGAATCCTTCTCAGGATCCACATGGGCGCCAGGATCTTTCTCAGTCACCCCATTCACGCTTACTGTCCCTTTTCGAACAAGTTGTTTCACATCTTTCCGTGTACCAAATCCATTATTCCCAAGCAATTTATCGAGTCTCATTCATGATCTCCCCATGCCGAATTTCTTTGTAATTCTTGTAATTCGATCGCCAAGTAACTTTTGTGCAAGTCCACTTCTGAAAGATAAGAATCCGTAAACGACCACACCGACTCCACTACAAATCATCAGGTAGAGCAATGCTTGAAGTTTCCCTGTTGGTACATGGATTGCATATAGACCGAATCGCGTCAGTAATACAGCAGCCAGCATAATTACATTGAAGAACAGAATCAAGATCGTACGACGAACGACCAATTTTGATTGGTAATTCAATTCTTTCTTGATAACAAAAATATTCACACCGACAGCGATTGCATATCCGATAATAGTTGCAGCAATGGCACCATTCACTTCAAACATTTTGATAAGTGGTACATTCAAAATGAGTTTGAAAAGCAATCCAAGAAGTGATGTAAAGACAATCCACTTATGCTTATCGATTCCCTGCAAAATGGCAGCGGTTACTGTATACAAACCGAATAGGATTGCTGCAGGTGCATAACTTCTTAGCACATCAGCCCCGATCGCGTTTTGTTGATATAAGATTTGATACGTTTCACTGGATAACGCCATAATGCCTACTACCATAGGAATCGTTAAGAACAACATAATCTGGTAGGTTTGATCGAGCGACCGGGTTATTCCTTTTTGGTCACCCTTTGCATAATACGTCGTCATCACCGGAATCAGCGCCATGGAAAATCCAGTTGCCACCATTACAGGAATCATAACGATTTTGTGAGTCAAGAAATTGAGCATCGTTAAATACATATCCGTCACTTTAGCTAACCCGATAGAAGACATCGTGCCATTAAACGTAATCATATCTACAAATTGGTACAGCGGGTTGATAACACCTACTAATACAAATGGTAAAATATACGTAATGACTTCTTTGTAGATGGTTGAAACAGGAATTTCTCCAGCTGGAGGACTATTTTGAAGTAACCCATTCAATTCGGGTTTATACTTCTTCCAGTAAAGCATTAAAGTAGCCAAACTTGCGAGCGCGCCAATAAATGCAGCGAACACGGCAAATTTAACAGCTGTCTTAGGTGAACCACCAAGCACGTCAACTACGAGATATGCCCCAATTAAGACTACGGCTATTCGGACAATCTGCTCAACCAGTTGAGAGACCGACGTTGGTTCGAACTTCTGGTATCCCTGTAAAAACCCTCGAATCACACTCATTATCGGAACAGCCAATAACGCATAGCTGACCCAACGTATGACAGATGCAATATCTTGGACTGTGAACTGTTGCTCGTCATCTTTAATGACCATATGAGCAATCGGTTCCGCCATAAAGTAAAGTGCTAAAAAGGCTAGAACTCCCGTCAGCGCCATAACGCCAATACTCGACTTCATTAACTTCCTACCTGTAGCGTAGTCCCCTAACGCATTGTACTTGGAGACAAATTTAGAAACCGCAAGTGGAGCACCGGAGATTGCAATAGAGAGTGCAATATTATAGGGAATATATGCGTATTGATAAAGACCCACATTTTTCTCTCCGACGATGCTGTAAAAAGGAATTACATACAACAGCCCGAGTGCTTTCGATAAAAATAGGCCGATCGTTAAAATCGCAGTGCCTTTAACAAGATTAGATGCCATTAATTTATTCCTTCCCATCTTTCAATTACACCTAAGCGCTATTAAGTACAGACTTTTCAAAATCCATCACATTCGCTCTAGGCTTTTTCTAAGTTCAGTCAAACTACTTTACAGTTTACTCCGCAGGAACATATTTCACAATGTTTTATCGCCATTAGTGTTGTATACTGTAGAAAAACTGAAAGTGTGATTTATATGGTAGACGTAATTATTATTGGCGGGGGTCCTTCAGGATTGATGGCTTCAATAGCTGCTGCAGAATCCGGGAACCGCGTGCTCTTGCTCGATAAAGGAAAAAAACTTGGTAATAAGCTAGCCATTTCAGGTGGCGGTCGTTGCAACGTGACAAACCGTCTAACTGTTGAAGAAATTGTAAAACATATCCCCGGCAACGGACGATTTTTATACGGACCGTTTTCGGTATTTAATAACGAAGACATTATTTCATTTTTCGAAGGTCTTGGTGTGGCGTTAAAAGAAGAAGATCACGGTCGCATGTTCCCAGTTTCCAACAAGGCAAAAGACGTGGTCAATGCGTTGCTTAGCGAAATGGCAAGATTGGGCGTTGAAATCAGGACGGAAACGAAAGTGAAAAAGTTGCTCATGAATGAAGACGAAATTCTTGGAGTCCGTTTATTGGATGGTGAAGAAATCCTTGCGAAATCCGTCGTCGTCGCAGTTGGCGGAAAGGCCGTCCCTCATACAGGCAGCACTGGAGACGGCTATCCATGGGCTGAACAAGCGGGACATACCGTGACCACGTTATACCCAACTGAAGTTCCCTTATTATCCAATGAAAAATTCATTGTGGCAAAAGAACTTCAAGGACTCGCGCTTCGCGACGCAGCAGTATCTGTCTTGAACGCGAAAGGGAAAACTCTTGTGACACATCAGATGGACATGCTGTTCACCCATTTCGGACTCAGTGGTCCAGCTATTTTACGATGCAGTCAATACGTCGTGAAAGAGCGTATGAAAAACGGAGATCAGCCAGTTGTCATTAAAATCGATGTCTTGCCTGACGACAATGAAGAACAAGTTTTCCAGCAGCTAACAGCGACGTTGAAAGAAGATCCTAAAAAAGCATTGAAGAATGCATTGAAAGGAATCGCACCTGAGCGTTGGTTATTGTTCTTGTTCGAACAAGCCGACATGGATGCGAACGAACCTGCTAATACGTTCTCTTCCGAAAAGATTCGAAAACTCGCAAACCTGCTGAAGACTTTCCAGATGAAGGTGAACGGCACACAACCGATCGAAAAAGCATTCGTTACAGGCGGCGGTGTATCGGTGAAAGAAATCGAGCCTAAAACGATGGCTTCGCGTAAAAAAGATGGCTTGTATTTCTGCGGTGAGATTCTTGATATCCATGGCTATACAGGTGGTTATAATATCACTTCTGCGCTTGTTACTGGAAGGCTCGCTGGCATGAATGCGAGCTTGCGTGCTACTGAAAAAGTGAACGGCTAATTAGAATGAGACTATCCAAAACGTCATATTCATGACTGCTTTGGATAGTCCTTTTTTCATTTATAGTGGTTTCTTTCAACAAGCTGAGTGCTACCAATTATCTCCTTTAAGCACTTGAATTGTGTATCGATGCCGATTAATTCATCCTTCTTGCCGATCCTTTACACCCAAGTTCCGATTCATGCTTAGATGTTACCGATTCTCCACGCCATAATGCCGATAACACTCCACATCTTTCCGATTCCCTTTCGCCACATCACGCACCCATCTTTAAACAAGCGCAGCGCTACCAATTAATCCCTTTAAGCACTTGAATTGTGTCTCGTTGCCGATTAATTCATCCTTCTTGCCGATTCTTCTCACGAAAGTTCCGATTCAAGATTAGATGTTACCGATTCCCCACGCCATGATGCCGATAACACTCCACATCTTTCCGATTCTCCAAAAACTCACCCCAAAAATCCCACAAAAAAACACGGAAGAGAGATCAGCCCCTCTTCCGTGCCACATTTATTATCCAACCGCTACAATATTAACCAAGCGTCCTGGAATCGCGATGACTTTCTTCAACTCTTTGCCATCAATCCATTTTTGAACTTCTTCATTGGAAAGTGCTGCTTTTTCCAACTCTTCTTTTGTAATGTCTTTATCGACTTCTAACTTCGCACGAACTTTACCGTTAATTTGAACAGCGATTTCCACTGTATCATCTACTAACTTTTCCGCGTCATATGTTGGCCAAGGAACATAAGTGATCGACCCTTCATGACCCAACTTCTCCCAAAGCTCTTCAGCCAAGTGAGGAGTAATCGGTGACATAAGCAATACGAATCCTTTAGCATATTCAGTCGGCACGCGGTCTGCTTTATAGCATTCATTGATGAATACCATTAGCTGGGAAATCGCAGTGTTATTGTGCATGCTCTCGAAGTCTTCTGTAACCTTTTTAACCGTCTGGTTGTACACTTTGTCGAGTGTTCCATCGGATTCTCCACCAATTTTGCTTCCAAGAGTTCCGTCTTCATTGACGAACAAGCGCCAAATGCGATCGAGGAACTTCCGTGAACCATCTAATCCATTGGTAGACCATTCTTTAGAAGCTTCCAATGGCCCCATGAACATTTCATAAATACGCAAAGTATCTGCGCCATGAGAGTGAACGATATCATCCGGATTAATAACGTTGCCTAGTGATTTCGACATTTTCACGTTACCTTCACCTAGAATCATTCCTTGGTTGAACAACTTCTGGAATGGCTCTTTCGTTTTAACAACACCGATATCGTACAACACTTTGTGCCAGAAACGTGCATACAGCAAGTGAAGAACTGCGTGTTCTGCTCCACCTACATAGATATCTACCGGCAACCAACGTTCAGCTAATTCAGGATCAATCAGCATGTCATCATTTTTCGGATCGATATAGCGCAAGTAATACCAGCAGCTGCCTGCCCATTGTGGCATTGTATTCGTTTCGCGACGGCCTTTCATTCCCGTCTTCGGATCGACTACATTGACCCACTCAGTAATATTGGCAAGTGGAGATTCACCAGTTCCGCTTGGACGGATATCGCCCGTTACAGGAAGTTCAAGTGGCAATTCTGATTCGTCAACAGCAGTCATTGTGCCATCTTCCCAGTGGATAATTGGAATTGGCTCGCCCCAATAACGTTGGCGGGAGAACAACCAATCGCGCAAACGATACGTGATTTTCTTCTCGCCTTTTCCTTCTTCAACAAGCCATGCAATCGCCTTTTCAATTGCTTCATCTTTCCCTAGGCCATCTAGGAAACCTGAGTTCACATGAGTGCCTTCACCTGTATAAGCTTCACTCTCGATATCTCCACCAGCAACCACTTCTGTAATCGTCAAGCCGAATTCTTTCGCAAACTCGTAATCGCGCTCATCGTGAGCTGGAACTGCCATAATTGCGCCTGTTCCGTAAGAAACAAGAACATAGTCTGCGATCCAGATTGGCATTTTCTCGCCACTAGCTGGGTTCACTGCATATGCACCTGTGAATACACCTGTTTTCTCTTTCGCAAGGTCTGTGCGCTCGAGATCACTTTTTAACTTCACTTTATCCAAATACGCATCAACTGCGTCTTTTTGCTCGGGAGTCGTGATTTTATCTACCAATTTGTGCTCAGGTGCAAGTACGGCATATGTTGCGCCGAAAATTGTATCTGGACGTGTTGTAAAGACATCGAATGACTGCTCGCTACCATCAACAGCAAACGTCAATTGTGCGCCTTCAGAACGGCCGATCCAGTTACGCTGCATATCTTTCAGGCTTTCTGGCCAATCAAGATCATCCAAATCTTCAAGCAAGCGATCCGCATATTCCGTAATACGAAGCACCCATTGGCGCATCGGACGACGTTCTACAGGATGTCCGCCACGTTCTGATTTACCATCGATTACTTCTTCGTTCGCTAGTACTGTACCAAGTGCAGGACACCAGTTCACTGCCACTTCGTCCATATACGCAAGTCCGCGCTTATACAATTGGATAAAGATCCACTGTGTCCACTTGTAATACTTCGGATCTGTCGTATTCACTTCACGATCCCAGTCATATGAGAATCCAAGCTCATCCATTTGACGCTTGAATGTCGCAATGTTTTTCGCTGTGAATTCAGCAGGATCGTTTCCTGTATCAAGTGCGTATTGCTCAGCTGGAAGACCGAACGCATCCCACCCCATTGGATGCAATACATTGTAACCTTGCTTGCGCTTAAACTGACTCAAAATATCTGTAGCAATATAACCAAGTGGGTGACCGACGTGAAGTCCAGCACCCGACGGATACGGGAACATATCCAATGCGTAAAATTTCGGTTTTGACGGATCATCCGTCATTTTATAAGTTTGGTTTTCTTTCCAATAGTCACGCCATTTTTGTTCGATCTGAAGATGCTTGTAGCTCATAATTCAGTTCCTCCTATTCAAAATAAAAAACTCCCGTCCCCACTAAACAAGGGACGAGAGTGAAGACAGGTTCCCGCGGTACCACCCAAATTGACGGTATACACCGCCCAACTTGACTCCTTAACGCGGAAAAAACGGCACGATCATTCACGTGCAGACTCAGGAAGTTGAGTTCACCAGGACACCCTACTGACTCGCAGCCATCGTCAGCTCTCTGAAAAGGTCATTCCTGCCTACTACTCTCCGTCAACGTCAAACTCTATTGAAATTCATTTTACTGGAATGAATGGGTAATGACAAGCTTTTCATGAGGAGACCTCATGCTTTAACATCAATCTTCAAGTCCGCTCCTGTGGAATCTACGACCTCTTGGACAGTATAGCCTTCAAACACCTCTTTTAAAACCAGTCCGTCAGGTGTCACCTCAATTAGCCCACGCTCTGTAATTATCTTATTCACAACTTGTTTACCGGTCAACGGCAAATCACACTGTTTTTTTATTTTCGGCTCGCCTTTTTTAGACACGTGGTCCATAATCACGATGATTTTCTTCGCACCATGTACAAGGTCCATTGCTCCGCCCATCCCTTTAATCACCTTACCGGGGATCATCCAGTTCGCAAGGTCCCCTTTTTCAGAAACTTCCATGCCACCGAGAATGGCAACATCAATATGTCCACCACGAATCATCGCAAACGATTCCGCACTGTTAAAGTAAGCAGCACCAATGCTCGCAGTCACCGTCTCTTTACCCGCATTAATAAGATCCGGATCCACTTCGTCTTCTGTTGGAAAAGGTCCAATCCCAAGTAATCCATTCTCTGACTGCAACACGACAGTCTTGTCGGGGGATATGTAATTAGCAACTAGAGTCGGCATGCCGATTCCGAGATTGACATAGTCTCCATTTGCTATTTCCTTTTCTGCTCGTCGTGCAATTAGTTCTCTGGAATTCGCTGTTGTCATTGTCTTTCGTCCCCTTCCCTTATCGTGTCGTCAATCGTTCAATACGTTTTTCCTGTTCCGCTTGCAAAAGCCCTTGAACGTAAATGCTCGGTGTGTGGATGAACCCTGGGTCAAGCTGCCCAACTTCTACAATCTCTTCAGCTTCTGCAATCGTTACATTCCCTGCAGCTGCCATCATTGGGTTGAAGTTCATCGCCGTTTTGTTATAAACCAAGTTTCCGAATGTATCCGCTTTCAGCGCGCGTACAAGTGAAAAGTCCGCAGTTAAGGATTCTTCTAGTACGTATTCTTTACCGTTAAATATCCGGATTTCTTTTCCTTCAGCAATTTCAGTACCTACGCCAGCAGGAGTGAAGAATGCGGGAATACCTGCTCCACCTGTTCTGATTTTTTCAGCGAGTGTTCCTTGAGGAGTCAATTCCACTTCTAGTTCGCCAGACAGCGCTTGGCGTTCAAATTCTTTGTTCTCACCTACATACGAAGCAATCATTTTCTTAATCTGCTTCTCTTTTAATAGAAGACCGAGTCCCCATTCATCGATGCCGCAGTTGTTAGAAATAATCGTTAAGTCTTTGACGCCTTTTTCAACAAGCGCTAAAATGAGCTGTTCCGGAATCCCAACAAGACCGAATCCACCAACCATTAGTGTCATCCCATCTTGAATGGGTTCGACAGCTTCTTGTGCCGATTTATAAATCGTTTTCATCTGACAGACCTCCTGTACACACACAATTTTGCTACGAATCTCTCTCTTTATTTAATCAGACCATTTCGTATTTTGCAATTAAACTAACTAGAAAAACCGAAAAGCATCATCGGCTTTTCGGTTCATAACCACTGCGTTTCAGTGGGACGTCATATAGAAGTGTCGGGATGACTGCTAAACTCATCAGTCCTGTCAAAATCCAAAGCGCAATTTGCACACCATATAAGTCTGCAAGAATACCACCAGCAATTGGCCCAATCATTTTACCAACAGTCGCCGCGGAATTGACAATCCCTTGATAGAATCCTTCCTTCCCTCTCGGCGCAAGCTGATCTGCAAGCGTCGGGAATGCAGGCCATGCAATCATTTCACCAAACGTTAAAATAATCATCGCAATGATAAATACATTAAATGTGTTAGCGAAGCTGACTACGAAAAACGATACTAACAAAATAGAGAGTCCTAACAAGATTTGCGTCTTTACTTTGTTTTCGAGACGCGTGATGATTGGTTTAATGAACGGTTGTCCTACTACAATCAGTAATCCATTAATTGTCCATATGAAGCTATACTGCGTCAAAGTGACCCCGACAGATGTAGCATGAGTAGAAATTGTGGTTGCCCACTGAGAGTACACGAGCCATGTCAGCAAATAACCGATCATAACAATCAATAACGCAATGAACGGAGCCTTTTTCTTAATACCTGTATTTTCTTTTAAAATCGACGTATGAACTTCTGGATCTATACTCATCTGCTTATAGAAGAAAAACGCAATAAAGAAGAAAAGTACATAAAAAGCTAAGTTTGCAGTGAAGATAAAGTCGATATTGACTGAAGCGACAAATCCAGCAAGCGCAGGTCCAATTGCAACCCCGACATTTTGCGCCAAGTAAATCGAGTTAAATGCCCGTCTCCCGCCTTCCGGCCACACAGTTCCGACCATCGCATAAAAACTCGGGAAAATAATCCCACCACTGAATCCTAAAACGGTTAACAAAACGACATATGGTCCCCACGAATGGTCAATTACCAATCCGATTAGTGCAGCAATTGAAATGAGAATCCCCGCCATGATCGACTTATAACCGCCAATTTTGTCAAAGAAAAAACCGCCAAGTAAATTACCAACGACTCCTGCTCCCGCATTCGCCATCAATACTAAACCCGCAACGGACAAAGACTTTCCTAAATAATCGTGCATATAGATTGTATTTAACGGCCACAAAAATGAGTTACCGATTACATTTACAAACATCCCAATGATTAAAAGCCATACTTTCCTAGGCAAAGAATATTCGCCTCCTATCTTACAAGCTCAGTATGATTTTATGCCTATCTTTGCTAAATGACAAGATGAAAAATGATGTTCAATTATTCAGATGACGATTGTCCGTAAAAAGATGGTACACTATCACTTTAAGGAGTGGTTTCAATGGAAGAAAACAACTATCCGTTTCCGTCTGACGGGACACGCTATCATACATGGTCACGTCATCTAAAAGATCGATTCGGTTTCAAAGTATTTAAAGTCGCACTCGATGCAGGATTCGATTGTCCGAACCGTGATGGCACAGTCGCGTTCGGCGGTTGCACGTTTTGCAGCGCTGCTGGATCTGGTGATTTCGCAGGAGATCGCGTGGATCCGATTGATGTTCAATTTGCCGAAATCCGTGATCGTATGCATAAGAAATGGAAGAGCGGTAAGTATATGGCCTATTTCCAAGCCTACACGAATACACATGCACCTCTTGAAAAGTTAAAAGAGAAATTTGAAGCTGCCCTCGCACAAGAAGGCGTAGTTGCTTTGTCCATCGCAACCCGTCCAGATTGTTTACCTGACGATGTTGTTGAATATCTGGCAGAGCTAAATGAGCGTACGTATTTATGGGTCGAGCTTGGATTGCAAACGGTCCATGAGAAAACAGCAAAACTTGTCAATCGTGCCCATGACTTCGAACTTTATAAAGAAGGCGTCCAAAAGTTGCGCAACCATAACATCAACGTATGCACACACATTATTAACGGACTGCCTGGTGAAGATTTGGATATGATGAAAGAAACTGCGAGTGAAGTGGCTAAACTCGATGTACAAGGCATTAAGATACACTTGCTTCATTTATTAAAAGGCACACCGATGGTCAAACAGTATGAAAAAGGAATGCTCGAATTCCTGGACCAAGAGACTTATGTGAATTTGGTAGTGGATCAGCTTGAAATGCTGCCACCTGAAATGATTGTTCACCGCATTACTGGTGACGGTCCGATCGACTTGCTTATTGGTCCCATGTGGAGTGTCACGAAATGGGATGTATTGAACGACATCACACGTGAACTGGAACGTCGGGACAGCTGGCAAGGTAAGCATTACAAGAAAGCGGTCGCTCCTCTGTGAAGGGCGGCGGCTTCCGATTGCGGCGTATTTTGCCACACTCCAAACAGCTGCTGACGGAAGTGATTTCAGAAGGAGACATTGTGGTCGATGCCACAATGGGCAATGGCAATGATACGGTTTTTCTAGCACAAGCCGTCGGTCCAACTGGTAAAGTATACGCATTCGATATTCAACAACAAGCACTCGATGCTACAAAAGAACGTCTTGGCAATCTCTACACCCAGACCGAATTAATCCTAGACAGTCATTCAACTATTCATAAATACGTTCCTCAAGGAATAATGGCTGCTGTCTTCAACTTAGGGTTTTTACCTAACCAAAGAGACCACGCCGTTATTACTCATCCCGAAACTACTGTACAAGCGCTTAAAGAAACACTTACGTTGCTAAAGCCTGGGGGGATGATAACGATCGCGGTGTATGATGGTCATCCGGGCGGACCTGAAGAACGAGATGCTGTGGTAGGATTCGTTCAACAGCTAGATGCAAAAAGGTATCAGGTCGTTCGGCATGAAGTCGTCAACCAACAAAATCATCCTCCGTTTTTACTAATCATTGAGAAAACGAGCCGCAATGTGTAAATAAAAATTCACGAAAAAGACCATTCAACAATGAATGGTCTTTTTCGTAAATAAGAATCTCATTTTTTATCTATAAAGAACAAATCGGGTATCGAATACCATCTTCCCCATAAACATTCGAGGGACGAATTTTCCTAATAAAATAGTTTTACAATTCGATGCAAAATTTGTGCTGATCTATCTGTTTGCTTAATAACTTTTCTAAAAGGTATTTTCTATGCTTTTTAGCTTAGGTAAATTAAAGGTCAGAATAGTCGCTGGCAATATGATGACAGCTAAATATCCTAAAACCGTATACTCAAAGTTTATTAAGTTAAACGAATATATACTTACTGGAAACATTACAGCGCTTGTAATTAGGAAAGGAAATATCATCATAAAACGCAACCCTTGACCTTCTTTATATTTAAAAAGTCCTGTCCATTTTTCTTCATTCATATTTAAAGTCTTTTTCATGACTTTAAACAACAAAAGTAAGAATCCAACGTATAGCGCTGAACAAATCATACTCAACAAAATGTAAGATGCAACAAACAAGATAATTCCCATAAGCGATCACCTCTGTTTTCTAACAATGGCTATTATGTATAATACTGACGCCAGGTCTAATTAAAGAATAGTCTCCTAATTATAAGTCAGGACTTTCATCTTTTATTTCTCGTAATACCCAAACCGATAAAATCCCTACTATACTTATGCACAAAGTTAAAAATAACTTGAAAACAGCATGCTCACATATAATCTTTTTTCATTCAGACGATTTATCTGTTTGTTTTTGCTTTTTTTCCAAATACGCCGTACGAATTTTTTCAAGTTGCTGCTTTTTATCAAATTTGGCAGGCTTGAGTTTTTCGTGATACTTTGACACAGCTTGCATGCCTTTGTAATCCAATTGATATTTCCCCATGCTATTCGCCTCCTTTTCTTATCTTTAAAAGAGAATCTATTTGGCATGATTGTGATATTGAAGCAATGTGCCTAATTATGAAACACCTTTATAATAAATATATTCATTCTTAACGGTTTTTTTCAACATGTGTATTTTTAGTCTAACTATGATAAATTAAGAATACACCAAAAAATACCAGGTTCGCTAACACCTAGCTCAGACAGCTGCCATCCGCATGAAATGCGGTTGGCCAGTAAAAGACATCAGGTGTTACAAGAAGTAACCACTCCGCTTCCTAGCAATAGCGGAGTGGTTACTTTTTTCTGATGATAAAACGAGCAATCCTCGCAACGACGGCTGTTGCTACGAGGAAAAATCCAACTTAGTATAACATGATTATTGCATTGTATGTCACCATGAAATCACAATTTCACAGTAAGTGGGTCATGAAGTCGTTGCCGCAGGACGGCGGCGTTCTTAGTCTGCCTTACTTCTCAAGAGAGTTCCAAACTGCCAATCCGCTCACGTAACTGCTTATTTAATTATACCACCTTTGTAGATTGATAACAGCTAATACAAAAATATTGACTTCAACTCTGAATAACCAAATCTATCAGAATTGCCTCCGTTAGTTAAAATCATTATAAATGTATTACAAATTCGATACCTGTTGGCTCCTCCCTAAAGTGGTCACTATATTCTCTAACAACTAAATCCAGTCCTGAAAAATCGTCAGGTAGCGGTGGTGAAACAATGTAGTTGTACTTGAAATACCCTGTAGAACCCCCACCACCATCCTGCCGACAATCGTAATCATCTCCTATAAACAACCCAAAATCACAGTGTTCATGTAGGTGTGGCGAATCATTTGTACCATCCCAATCGACATTAAGATTTATAACGCTAGCATTTTCGTACTGTCGTATAAACGTGATCGAATATAAACGTTCATCTATTTCAACTGATTTTAAAACAGGTAAATGCTTTCTAAATCCAGTCGGTTCAACACGTGGTTTAAAAAAATCTTCCATTCTCAGTGTCTGGAAGAATGAACTTAAATAATCTTCATAAAGATCGTACTTTATAGCCCAGTTAGAGATCGCATCATCAGATGGAAAACCTGGATTGTTGTTTGACAAATCCTTACGTTTTTTTAATAAAGCACAAATCTGTTCATCAATAGGTAAAAGATGTTCTTCATAATGGTTAGTTGAACGTTCAAATGGCATTCGCTTCATTTTATGTCCTCCTCATTTTTTATTACTTATTTGAAATTTTAACTATTGCCATATCATGATATAGACAAGATAACTATTTATCGCAATTACCCCCATAACCGGGATAGTAGTAAAAGACCGTTGATTTCCGTTCCAAACGGACGCTTTCTGGAGGGTGGGCGTTGGACCAACCCGTTTACTTAGCTACAGTTGGTTGTTTCACCTGTCCCGGTGATCCTCCCAGAGTCGCCGTTTTGCACTCCAATCAACTGGGTGCCTACAAATAATTATTGTTCATCAAACGCCCGCGATTAGTTTAATAAGAAATGCAAATCTAATAAAGAATAGTTTATACTTGTGATACAGTTCACCTTAATGTAGTTAGTTTCCATTTTCTATATATATCCTTACCAGCGATTCATCGCTATTTTCATCCAGACAACGTATAATATGAGAAGCAGAAGAAGAATTTATTTTTCCTCTAGTTAAAAAAAGAGGTGCAATTACATGAAACAGTTTGGAACAGCATTACCTGAGCAGTATGAAACATTAAAAAAACAGGCCAATTATACGTCTAGCTGGCGAGATCGTTTAGACGCAGTCGAATTGTTATCGGCTTATCAACATGAAAAAATCATAGATTTATTAAAAAATCGTATGCAGCATGATACTGTCAACAAGGTCCAATTAGCAGCCTATGAAGCACTTACGGCGTTTGGCGAGGACGTAGAAAAGCCATCACCTGCACGTTTTGATATTATCAAAGGCACAGATAAAATTTTCCTGCGGGTGAAAAAGAGCTTGCCGAAGGACCATACAGTGGCAGACTTTGCGGATAAACTAAAACGTATGCGTTTAGATGTCTATGATGCGTATGAAGGCGACAAAGGCGTACAGTTTATGAACTGGTTAGAGGAACGTTGGGCAAAACTGTAATCTGTAGTTTTGCGATTTATGAAGGAAAGCCATTCTCTCCGCTTGTGGGGGGAATGGCTTCTTCTTATCTTACGGTGCGGTTCATCCAAACAAATATTAAATTGTATGACTTCTTTTTTTAATCATCTATCTTTATTGTTTAATGAAAAACAAACACCTTATTAAACTAACTTACCTCGTTAGTTCAATAAGAAAAAAGAGCTGCATTAGCAACTCGATGATTTTCAACAACTGCATCCATTACTTGAAGAAAGAAAAAGCGATACATACCTATAGAACAATCACCCTTGTTTCACCAACGGTATTCTCTCCAAACGAAAATACTAAAGAAAGTTCAATTTGATTGCTTAAATCATAAATCCTGAAGCTCATCCACAGTCACAAATTTATACCCTTGGTTCGTAAGTTCTCTTAAAATATCTTCAATCGCTTGGATTCCCTCACCTGTTTGATCGTACATTGAATGCAGCAAGATTATCGAGCCTGGTTTAATGTTATCCACTACATAATTAACTTTTTCATCAGCACTTGTGTAATATGTATCCGGTTCTAAAGACCACATAATAGTTTCTCTGTTATGCTTATTTAAATAATAAGGTAAACCGACAAATTTTTTCCCATAGGGAGGTCGAAAGTCAATTTCGCTCTTATATCCAGACTTTCTAATCAACTCATCGGTTTTTTCTATTTCCTCTTTAATAAAAGATGGAGATTTTAAAACCATTCTTTTGTGCGAATAGGTGTGATTTCCAATTTGATGCCCTGCTTCAACCAATTTTTTTGCTTCTTTAGGGTGTTTTTCAATATCATTTCCGATAAGAAAAAAAGTAGCTTTTGCCGTGTATTTATCTAATAAAGGCAGAATCTGATCCACGTTCTTTGTCGGACCGTCATCAAATGTTAAAGCAATGACCTTGTTTTCCATTTCAACTTGGTATGTTAACCCTCCAAATAATTGATAGGTTCTTAATTTAGTAACTTTAAACGTTCCTGCCAATAAAAGAGCCATTAATAAAAACCCAATTCCAAAAATTATTAATTTCTTTTTCATCTGTGATTCCTTTCTTTCAAAAGCTATTATATAACGGTTGTACTTTAGCATAATGCAACTTTATTTAGGTGATTGGCCGGATTGGAGCACAAACCTTATGCCGGAAATGCCCGATTGTTGAAGATCGTTATTAAAGTAAAGCCCTCGTTACTTTAATAACGATTATTCAAAATTCCAACACTTCATTACAAGAATGTGCCTTGAAATTAAAAGGATTCTTTTCTTTGTGAAAAACCCCCTTTGGCTTTAGTTTATTCCAAATAACCGATACTAGATTCATTCTAAGTAATAGTTAGTAGCTGAAATTTGTTTTTTCTTTCCATCTGAACCACCACAATAGCAAGTAGTGTGACTGGAATAATTATTGCCATATCATTTTTTAAGCTTTCTTCTTTAGCCATGTTCCATCAGCTAATTTTTCATCGATAAAATCCAAAACAGTCTGTAATTGAGCAATTTGACTTTTTACTTTTTCCTTCTGCTGGAGCATGCCTGATATCATTTCAGGAGTCATATTACTTGTTTCAGCAATATCAAGATATAATTTCACTTCTTCTAAACTAAGACTTGCCTTCTTCATACAGAGGATTAGTAGCAACCGTTCAATATCGGATGGTGAAAAGACCCGATGTCCATTCGGAAGCCGTTTAACATTTGGAAGCAATCCAGCTTTTTCATAATATCTGATTGTATCAATGCTTAACTTGGTAAGAGTGCTAGCCTGTTTGATGGTATACATACGTCTGCCTCCTTCTTATCGATAAATTATAAAACATGAAGTCAACTCCAGGTCAAGCTGATTCTTTTCTATTGACCTGAAGTTAGCTCCATGTTTTATACTTCAGTCATTCACTAATAGGAGGTAAATAAAATGTTAAAGTCAGAAAGAAAAACAGCACTTGTTACATGAGCGAACAGTGGAATAGGACTGGAACTTACGAAAAAATTAATCGAGAACGGGTGGGAGGTTGTTGCTTTAATTCGCTCTACATTTCCAGAGGAAGAGCTATCGCTCCAACAAAAAATCCGTCAAGGAGATATCCGTATTTATAATGCCGATTTATCTGATTTTACGCAACTTAAATCTACCTTGTTGCAAATAAAGGAGAAAGAAACAAAGTTGGATGCTCTCTTCAATAATGCTGGAGGCAGTTTCTCGAACCTACGTTTTTCACCACAAGGTCGTGAGCTGCATTATGAAATTCAGACAGTGGCTCCCTATATCATCACAATGGAACTGCTTGATCTTGTAAAAAGGGGAAATCCAGCTATCGTTATCCAAACTAGTTCAGATGCGTTTAATTTTAAGAGATCTTTCGTGCCGGAAGATTTGGCAAACCCTCCTAAATTCCAGAAACTGATTGGCCCATATGCATCGACGAAGTTGGCAATCACTTTGTGGACACATGCATTGGCACAAGAACTAAAGCGAGAGGATGTGACAATTATCAGCATTGATCCAGGCAATAACAATACAATGCGAAAGGGCAGAAATGGAGGTTTGCCATGGATCATGCAGCCGTTCATCCGTTTGTTTGGTCCGCATCCTAGTGTAGGGGCAAGCCGTTTGTTTAATGGGTTAGAGAAGTCCCCAAATGAAGCTGGATTGTATATCTCAAAAGGAAAGCCTGCTGAGTTCAAATTTAGGCAGCATGCACCCAAAGTTTTATTACAAGTACAAGCTGTATATGAAAAAGAATTTTTGCCACTATAATTGAGACAAGCAGGCTGACGAAACTTTCTCGACAACCTTTTTATTATAGTTCATTTCTTTTTAGATTAGAGAAAGCGAGCAGGAAGAGTTTAAACTTTCGTTAATGCCCGTTTGTTATAGGCCCGATCTCTTATTCTCCTACGAAGCCATCATTATCACGATCCTGCATATATTGGTACAACCAGTGCTATATTTAGGTTAAGTTAGTGAAACAGTTGAAATTTAAAGGACCACACATATTAGATATGTCTAAGATGTGTGGTCCAATTTTATTTCCTTCTTCAACTAAAGCCGCCGATCCGGGAATACTACTTTTGAATTAAACAACTTTGACGATAGGAATCATATATATTTTGCGATTATGTAGCCACGAGAATAATCCAAAGAAGTTTTTATCTAGATATTAATCAATCACTACTTTCCCATCTTTATCTAGTAACGGAGTCATTCCACTTAAGCCCAAACCACTTGTTATGAGATAATTTACACCTGTTTCAGTATCTGCTACAATCTTTATAATTCCCCCGCCTACGTTTTCTTTTAATTTAACTTCAAACCTTTTTCCCATTTTTGTATTTCCCTTCTGATATCATCAATAATACAAAATCCTTATAATAATCCGAACCTTGTTTAGATTAAAGGCAATTCCTTTTCCCAGAAATGCCCCCCCTATTGTGAAAGCATTGCCCTTTCAAGATATCTAAGCATTTATTTAAAACACGAATCAATTGAAATAATAAAAGCTTAGATACTAGTAAAAACTAAGTTGTTGAAAACTCAATCCACTTTATTTATGTACTCAATCTTTTCAAGTATTTTTCGGGTGGTATAATTTAAATTTGGTAAAGAATCTAAGGGGAAGTAAGTTAATTCTAAACTTTCATCATCCTTTTTCAATTCTCCCATAACATTTTCAGCTTTGAATATAACTGTAGCATTAAATATCTCGTCACCATGAGGAAATTTATAATAAAACTCTTTACCAGAAGCTAACCCTAATACTTCCAAACACTCTGTAACAAGACCTGTTTCTTCATATAATTCTTTTATAGCTGTCTCTTCAAAACTATCTCCTAACTCCATCCCACCTCCAGGTATTCCCCAATCTAACGTGTCGGATCGTAATTGTAACAATATTTTCCCCTCTTCATCTATGACAATTATTGCTGAACCAGGGGCAATAATCGGTTTTGTTCCAACAATAGTTCTGAGTGATTGAATGTAATTCATCAATTTCTCCTCTCTAGCCATTATGTAGCTCGGACGCAATTCCTGTTCTAGAATAGCCCCCTATTCAGGAATAAACCTTGTACTACTAATACTACTACGATCATTTCGATATTAAGAAAATTAAAAGAAGAGAATCAACTTTCCTGCATATAAGTTCCAAGTTGAGTGGGTAATCATTGCAGGTATTAAAGATCTGGTTTTATAAGTCATTATTGCCAGCAGTAGCCCCCATACGAAAATAATTACGAAATACAGAGGGTGGAAAAGGGAAAACACGATTGAAGAAATAGTAATTGCCCAGAACGGTTTCAAAAATTTTAAGAGTATGAACAATAAAACTCCTCTAAAAAAGGCTTCTTCCCATATGGGTGAAAATATTAAAATGTCAATATAATAGTATAAGTCCATTCCATTTGAGTTTAGTAACCCATTTTTATAAAGAAAAATAAAATCATTAGACAAGAAAAGTTCATATTTAATGAACAGTTTCATTAATGAATAAGGTACCAGCAATCCAAATAGAATATAGAGATAGGGATAAACTTTATAAAATGGCCATAAATTGTATAAAGGGAAAATTGCTTCTTTTACTGATTTAAAACATAAAGTTACAAGGGTAAAACTAAGTAACCAAATTAGTGAACCGAATCTGTAATCAGTTAGATTATTGAAAAAGTAACTAACAGTCATACCTATTACAGATACAAGAATGAAATAAAACAGAAAACTATACGAGCTACGTCTAATAATAACCAACTTTGCCACTCCATTCACTATTCATGTTCACTTACAAGATTAATTACTCATGCATACTTTGAAATCATCATTACATAAGAACCTCTATTTATTGAAGAATCGCCCCCAATAGTAGAAGATCGTTCATTTAAAAACTCTGTTATCTTAATGAAAAGTTGACTTTTTTTCCGAATTTAGAATTACCGATGATATAAAATATTGTAATGATGATAGCACTAATAATTGGATAACCGATATATACCGCCAGACTCGAATGTTCAACTAAACTAAATTCTCCCCATTCAAGCCATAAGCGCCAACCCATTCCAAGGCTGTTTAAAATTATACAAATCGTAAAAATAAACCATATTCTATTTTTATATAAGCCTACAAATACGTTAGCCGCAATGAAATACATTGATAATGTCAAAACCACATTAAACAAACTAAACCCTTTTAGTCCCGGAATTACAAAGGTAAATGATATTCCCGAAAAGAAAAGAATGGTTATAGTGGCAAATATCAAAAATGTATTTCGTGATTTCCCTACCCGTTCATAGAACTGTTCTGCTAACAAGGGCTTCCCTCCAATGCCTTCAATTCTATTTTTTGTAGTGAACAAGATGTTTGCAGTCTACTTCACAAACGCCCCCGATTGTTTTAATAAAACATTTTAAGTAAAGATTTAAAATCAAAGTGGGAAGGTATTCATTTTAAATTCACATTTCTTTTTTGCTTCTTTTTACTAAAGCAACTGTGAAAGTAACTACACCTATTAATAAACATACTGTTGAAGTGATAATAGCAGCTAGCAATAAATACACCTCCATCAACAAAATCGCCCAATTCTTGAACATTGTTGTACAGTTAAAGCACCCGTTTATAGCACATTTTACGAGATGGTATCTAAGTTCATTGACTAACCAACAGTAGTTAAGGAATTGAAAGCTATAAGACCCAACACACCAAATAATTGAATGACTATCCCTACCACACTACAAATTAAACCTGCAGTCGCTAAACCTTTACCATTCTCATTTGTTTTAACAATTTCCTTTGTAGCACTTCTTGAAAATACTAATCCTAGAACACCAAGAACTAAACCAATTAGCGGTACTAGGATTGAAAGGATACCAAGAGTTAGCGAAATAATTGATTTACTATTAGTCTCATTTTTCCCCCTCCTAGCCTAAACAAAATAGCCCTATTACTAAATAGGGGGCAGATCCCTTCTACAAGAATCGCTCCCATTTGTGGTGAAAAGTCAAAAAGTATAGATTGAAACGAAAAAAATAAATGTAGAAGCAAATATGATCATAATGGCATTCGTCTTTTGCTTTTTTTGGAACTCAGAAATCCCCAAACCAAGCATGAACAAACCCAATGCAATCATCATGTAAGGCATTAGCGAAAAGTCTTTAGTGATTAGGCTATAAGCCGATACAGTGATTACAACTATTGCTAGGCTAAAGTTAATAATTTTAAGCATGATAAACCTCCATTTCATCTTACGCCATGCAACAAAATGGTCCGATTCTAGAACACCGCTATGTTACAATTGAGCCCTTTTGTGGAATATGGAGAAAAGCAAAGGAGGCTAAAATGACTTCTCCGGAAATTTCACTAAAGCACCCGTTTTGCTTAAATAAGGGGTTTTATATTTTAATTATATCTGTAAATAATGACCATCTACAAACTCCATAATTTACACTATAATATTGAAGGCAATACCTTATTAAACAAATGGACAAGCTGGGGGCCGTATTTATGAAAGCGTTAAAATCAATCGTATTTGGGTTATTCGGTATAATTACTGTGCTAATTTTATTCCTAGCTATTATGGCATTTATTTCATTTCTCCAAGAAAAATTATTTGTTCTTGATAGTTCCCTTTTGTTGATTTTTAAATCTCCCGCATCAAAGTTTATTTTTATATATGAGCTTTACCTAATGTTTGCCCTTTTCCTTCTTCTTAATAAAGATTTAAGAAAATGGTTTTCTGGATTCTTAAAAAAACATCGAAGAATAGTATTTCCCATTTTCTGCATAGTTAACATTATGTTGTTTTATGCGATTGTCACGGATGTAGCGGTTGTTACTAAAAATAAAATTATTAACCATTCTTTCCTAGTACCTCAAGGAAAGCAATACAACTTCAATAGTATTACTAAAATTACCACAGGCATTTATGGAAAAAAACAATTCTTTGGTCCCTCGAAAGGTGACTTTTATTACATCATAGAATTAGATGGTAGTACAAAAATTGATTTGGGAGATAACGGAGTAAGCCCAATTATTTCAATGAAGATGATAATGATGAAGCAGACTTCCGGTTTATTCTTGCAAAGCTTGACCGGCAATGGGTTGAAATGGGGATTCCGAAAAAAGCCAGTATGTCCAATTTCAAATATACCTTTGATTCTTTAGACGGAACCTATTCAAATAAAATTCGCAGTATTTTAGAGAATAACAAATAAATGTACATTTTCCACAAATTGAACCTACTACTAGAAGAACCAGGCGGCTTTGCCCGGTTTTTCTTATTTTAGTTTAGTGAATGGCTTGTCAACACTA
>NZ_JWIB01000036.1 GCF_000813425.1 Sporosarcina sp. ZBG7A | reverse complement strand
TGCAAAGCGGGATTTTTTTTGGTTCATTACTCAGTAAGTGCGTAATTGACACGAACGATTAAGTTATTTGTTTCACTACGAAGTGTTTTGTACACTTCTTCAAACGCTTCCTTGTTTTCGGAAGGGTGTTCAAATTTTCCAAGTTCTTCCCACATCGATTTCATTTTCATCATTTCCTCAAATAGTGCCAGATCTGTTCCGGTCTGTGGTCCTGGAACTAAAACAGTCGGAGATCCGAGGTTGAAAAAATCCTCTTGAATGATTGGAAACACAGGGTGTTCAAATTCGTCATTCTCAATGAGGTATCCAAGATCATTTAGAGAAGGGGCAATCAGAAGAACAATTTGCATGATGCCTCGCTCTAGGTTGGTCGCTTCCTCCCATGTGCGATATTGGGAATCTGGAGTATTAGCGAATTCGTCAGCTCGTGTTTGTAAAAATAATTGATAGGCTTCAGGGACTGCCGAATCTGGTAATTGATAAGCACGACTTTCTGCAATGTCGATCAAAGCATCCGTTAAATTAGTTACATTAGTTACCTTACCGCCTTGGTTCGTAATACCTCTGATCGGATGATCGTCAAGTGCATAGCGGACAATTCCTTGTTCTTTGGATAACTTTTCATATTCTTCTTGGGTAAGATTATGAGGAAAATTCCCCTCCTTGTCATAGACAGATGGAATCTCAACCGTTTGTATTTTCGCTAAGGCATACAAATCTCCGTCTTCATCTTGGTCTTCATCAGATGTCTCGCTATCCGCAGTTTCTTTAGAAGAAGGTGGTATAGTTTCTTCTTCGTTATTACGTGATTGTTCTGATTTTTCTTTAGCTGCATTTGCGTCAGCGGTGTTTTCTTTCTGCAAAGTATCTCTATCTGGACTACAGGCTGAAAGTAAAAGAAGTATAAGTAGCAAAAGAACAGTTTTCTTCATATGTAGAGTGCCTCCTAATTGGGTATGCTGTGTATAATACGGTTCTTTTTCAATAGAGTTTCAGTAAAGCTGAAGATGATACTTCCGTACTGCAAAAGTAAAAAGTCTTAAGTCCTGAAGTTGTTTAAATTGTATCAAGTGCATCTGATAGCGAGAAAAGTGTTTTAATGTTAAAGTAAAAAATCAACATGATCCCTAATTACCGGATTTGAAAAGGAATGAAAGAATCGATGACAAAGAAGAAAATTATAGGGAATACTCTTTTGTTTGTTGGAATGATGGCGTACATTTTACTATTTGGAGCATTGTTTGGACAAAACAATATCTTGATAGGTGTTTCCACAATTACTGCGATGCTCATGCTACTTGAACGTGACCTGACTATCCACCCAGTACAGAACACGATTAAATTCGCAGGATTAAACTTATTGACGGGAATTGCCGCATTTGCTGCTGGATTCTCGGTGTGGACAGCTGTACCAATCCACTTTGTGATGATGTTCATCATCAGCTACACCCTGATTTTTAACTTGAAAAATCCATTGTACTTACCATTTTCACTTCAATACTTATTTCTACTAGCTACCCCGGTAACAGGTGATGAATTACCACTTCGCTTAGCAGGGCTTGTAGTTGGTGCTATTTCAATTATGGCATTGCAAATGATTGCGAATCGTAAGCGAATCTCTAAAAATGGAGATCCGATTGTCAAAAGTGTCTGCAGCTCTCTACTCGAGAAAATCGATAAGAAGATTGCAGGAGAAGTTACCATTGAAGTGGATACGGCAATTCGGAAATCGATTGGCTCACTTCGTTCCATGATCTATGACCAACGCGAAGAGGATTACTACCTTACTGAAGAGGGAAGACTTCGATTAAATATCACAGCTGCACTTGAAAAAATTGATACGCTTCTAGATTCATTAGAACCACGACATGCAGAGGGCCAAGTTATTCAAGATGTGCGAATGATTTTAACCAAAGCAGTGGAAGCGGATTCAAAAGATATTGATGCAGCTGAACTAAGTAAAGCGTCTGAAGAAGTGATGGATAGCTATCGCACAAATCCTCCGCAGTCCTCCATGCAATTGAGACTGCTAAACAATATCGACTACCTGACGGATAGTCTTCTCGCGCTCCAACAATTAGCACCTGAAAAACGTAAAATCACTCGTAAAATTGAAGAGATTCCATTGAAGTTCAAGAAATTCACCCTGAATTCAGCACCACACCATGTATCGTCGCTAAAAATGTCATATGCAATTCGTATGGCGACAGGTATTGCAATTACAGGTTTCTTAATGGACTTCTTCAATTTAGCAGAAGGTAGATGGATGATGTTCACCGTGTTGTCGGTCATCATTCCGTTTTATGAACAATCCCACAAAAAGATGCGAGACCGTATTTTTGCGACGATCGTTGGAGGCATTCTCGTATGGATTATTTTCTCCATCTTCCAGAACACAACAGTACGAACAGGGTTGTTGTTGTTTGCCGGATATTTGATGAGTTATGTAAAAGTCTATCGTTACAGCACAATCTTAGTAACGTTCTCTGCGATTGGTTCGGTTGTCCTCATTACTGGGGAAACTCAGTTCTTAACAGTTGAACGTCTATTCATGGTATTAGCGGGTGTCTGCATTGCATTACTTATCAATCGTTTCGTATTCCCGTATAAACTATCAGATGCAAATGTCCATTTGGGTAAAATGTCGAATGACATATTGAGTGAAATGCTTAAAGAAGCGAAGGACGCTATTAATGGGAATGCCGCGGTCGGTAGCCATAGTATGAAAAACTTGTTAATCATTAGCACGATGGTTGAGGAGCGGGCGCGTGTTAACCTACAAGCAGCAGGTACAGATGTAACGGATGAATTATTTGCTTCAAGAAGACTGGTGAGCAATACGCTCTACGAACTACTGATGTGGAAAGAAGTACACGGCATGAATGAAGAAATCTCTCTAGAATCGGTAGAGATACTAGAACGAATTGAGGCATGCTGGTCAACAGGTACGTCTTATTCAGCGTTAATTGAACAATTACATGCCTCATTATTGAGTGAGCCTATTCTAGAAAACAAAATTATTCTAAGTATGTTGCTTGAAACGGCTGATGAATTTGAGCTAATTCGGATAGAAGACGAACGTATGAAACCTAACGTTGAGAAGTGACGTCCAGTCAGATGTAATGCACATAAGCATAATTTCCTTATGCGGTGCAACAGAAAGGGTTGAATAGTCGTGAATCTAGAAATTCATGACGTAACGGCAACGAACTATCGGGAAATCCTCGGATTGAAAGTTGCCCAGTCACAAAAAGATTATATAGAAACACCTTACGAATGTCTGGAAGATTCTTTGGAATGGCAGGAATTTAAACCAGTTGGGCTCTATGCCAACGAGGAACTTGTTGGATTTGCTATGTATGGTTTTTTCAAAGGGGAAGGTCCACAAGGAAGGTTGTGGATTGACCGACTGCTCATTGATGAACAGTTTCAAGGACGAGGCCTTGGTACAGATTTCATGAAAAAACTTATCGAAACCGTGATACAAGAATATGGTGAGCAACCTATTTTCCTAAGCGTCTATCCTGAAAATGAGGGTGCTGTCCGACTGTATGAAAAGTTAGGTTTTAAATTTATTGAAGAACGTGATGTGAACGGAGAACATATTATGGTGAGACCATAAAAAAGGAAGGAGCCTGCTAATTCAGGTTCCTTCCTTTTTCTCGATTTCTTCATGTTCATTTGCTAACTCTTCTTTAGCCTTGACCTCTGCAGTTTCTTTGAAATCTTCTTGAATCTCATTCCCAACAACTTGTGGTTCTGGAGTGGGGTTTTCGTCGTTACCTGCTTTTAAGTGTTCAATTTCCTCGTGCATTTTTTCAATCTTTTTCATTTCTTCTTCGTACTCTTCATCTACTTGTTTCGTAGAGGGAATAATTTCATCCTTATTATAGTCAACTCGTTTACCATACCGGATGAGCTCGTAGATAATCATTCCATTATTCGGTTTGCCATTTGTAATCAGCATAGGAATAGCATCGAACAATACATAGAAAAACACATAAAATATGAATCGATTCCAAAACCTGAGTTGGTCTTGTAAGAATCCGTTCGCTATTAAAGTATTCAGCGTTAGAGCAACGACAACATTTGCTAGAATCGGCGCAGCGTAGATCATAATATACGAAAAGTTGCTCTTTCGTTTAATATCATCGAATGAAAACCAACTGTACAAATGGTAGTATTTACGAATATCAAAAATCCAGAATTTGAAAATTCTCGGGCCAGAGCCGACTGTGATTCTAGGGTTTTTCACACCGAACAGCAGAGTAACAGACAAATACCCAAATTCACGTATGAACACTACAACAGGCAATATAATAAAAGCTGAAATAACAAGAGCGATTAAATCTGAAATCCCAAACAAGAATGGCTCACTTCCTTATCGAATCGTCTTAAGAAGAATACCCGATGCGATTGAACATGAACCTCGTCAATAGGTCATAGTAGAGTGATATAGGTGAATGGATAGGGAGTTCTTTAGAATGGACAAGTTTAGTTTGGCACCTGAAAGGAATGATACGAGTATTAGCAAAATATGAACAATACTATTAAGAGGAGGAACGTATAATGGCTAAAATTGCAGTTGAAAAACCATTTGATGATGTGAAACAAGCACTTGAGGAAAAAGGACATGAAGTGAAAATGTTTGAATCAGACGAAAAAGTAAGTGGTTATGATTTCGGTGTAATACGTGCATTGAGTGATGTCAATGTAGACCAATATGATTTCCCTATTGTTAGTATCGAGGGAAACTCGGTTCAAGAGATTGTGGATGATGTTGAAAAGAGACTTGCGCGATAATAGCACAAAGAAGCTCGGACTATTCCTGGTCCGAGCTTCTTTGTGCAGTTTTTGATAGTGAAGTTTCCACTCTTTTTCCCGGAATGTAACCGTGAAGGCATGGTGAGTGTGGTATCGAGAGTTTTTTTGTATACTAGGAGAGAACGTAATTTCTGAAATGAGGGATTGAAATGTCAGAACTGAAAAAGACATTAATGGCTGATATGAAAACAGCGATGAAAGAAAAGGACACCGTTAAAAAAGGTGTTATTAATTTACTACGAGCAGGTATTCAAAACCAAGAGCTCGATCTTAAGCGTGAATTGACGGAAGAGGAAGAGTTGAAAGTGGTTCAACGTGAGCTTAAACAAACCAAACAGTCTCTAGAAGAAGGTCAAAAAGCGAATCGTGAAGATATTGTTGCAGCAGAAACTGAAAAAATCACGATTATTGAGCACTATTTACCAAAGCAACTTTCTGTAGAGGAAGTAAAAGAACTCATCGCCAAACTTGGGATTAGCAAAGAAAGTTCTATGGGCCAAGTCGTTGGTCAGATGATGAAAGAAACAGCAGGTAGCGCTGAAGGTAAAGTGGTATCACAAGCAGTGAAAGAATATCTGAATAGCTAATATAAAAAAGGACGATCCAACAAGTCGAAATGACTCTCGGATCGTCCTTTCTTAAATGATAAGAGAGGACATTTGTTATATGGACAAATGTGGTACCATGATATTGCTTGTCCTTCAACAAACGGGATATTAGCTGGAAGTAAACAAATTAAAGAATACAACAAAAAAGGTGAAATTGTGGGGGAGGAATAGAATTGAAGAAGTTTCAAATAGCTGTAGATGGCAATACTTTTCACGGATGTGAAATTGGTGATAACAGCCTTCCTTCACTTGTGTGTCTGCACGGAATGACTGGTGATTTAAATAGTTTTTCTGGGCTTATTGAATACCTAATAAATGATTTTCATCTTATTCTTATAGATAACCCAGGACATGGTGAAACTGACTCACTTAAACTGGAGGAGGACTATTTGTTTTCCTCTTTAGCAAATAGTATTTATCACGTAATACAAAAGATCACGAATAAACCTTTTTACATGTTGGGACATTCGTGGGGGGCAGACATTTGCCTACACGTAGCAAAAGTGTCGCAGGCCAAGGTAAATGGAGTTATTTTATTAGATGGTGGATATGCTTTTCCTGAACATGTTGATGGACTGACAGAGGAAAAAGCCTTGATAGATTGGAAGCAATATGTTGAATCCAGCATATATGGTTCTTGGGACGAAGTGGCCAAAGAATACCAAAGTTACACAACAAAGCAATGGGATACAAATCTTGATTCATTAATCGCATCCAGCTTTAAAAAAGTTAAAGATAACTATGTATTTAAGGCGGATGTTTTCAGTATTTTAGCGATTATTAAGGCATTCTATAAAGAACCTTGTTCAACCACTTTTGACAGTATTCAGTGTCCTGTTTTATTACTTCATGCCACAATTGAACCAACAGATTCAGCCCGGAAAACGGGAGTACAGGAAATTAAAAAAGGCATTAAAGTATTAAAAGTAATAGGTATAGAAAACACTCAACACCACCTTCATTGGGACTATCCTGAAAAAGTTGCTAATGAAATTCTGTTGTGGAAACAAGAAATCAATCAAGAAGTTTATTAACGATATTTTCTGATTCTCCACAAAAACATGTGCTTGACTGCAAGAAACCTCTATAGGATTTTCGCTTCAGGCGGACGCTTTCCGCTACAATCCTGCATGGTGAATGTCTAGAAAATTTGCAAGAACAGATTTTGGCGTTGAGCCCATTTTCTACTTCAACAAATTAGCATTGTAAAAGAAGATAGTTAAAGTAGCCTTGTTAAATTATTTTTAACAAGGCTATTTTTGTATCTAATTTTCAAGCGTATAGGACGATTGATAGTTCTCCAAAATATTCTCTGTCCAAGATATTGTGAGCAAACGCCCGTAGAAATGGGGAATTTAGTTTAAGAAGCTATTGACAAGAAATTAAAAGGAGACTATTATTTTAAATGGGAATGATTATCATTATCATGTGGAAGATGATAACAAATATAAAGGAGAATCATAAATTGAAAAAATTAATAATACCATTTATGTTAATGTGCGTTCTTATTATTAGTGCCTGTGGCAATAGCACAAAGAATCAGGCGGCAGGGGATGCAAATAAAGAGAATGAAAGTGAAACAATTACATATCAATCTGAAAGCGGACCTATTGAAGTACCCGCTCATCCGAAAAGAGTAGTTGTTTTAACTGGTAATGCAGGTGACTTAATCGCACTTGGCATCAATATCGTAGGGGTGGACGAATGGTCTAAGGGAAGTCCGTTATTTAAAGATCAGTTAAAAGACGTTACAACTGTTTCAGATGAGGATCTAGAAAAAATTATTGAATTAAAACCAGATTTAATTATTGGAGGCAGTGATAATAATAACCTAGATAGAATGAAAAAAATTGCCCCAACTGTAACCTATACGTATAATAAAGTCGATTATTTAACACAGCATTTAGAAATTGGTAAATTGGTAAACAAAGAAAAAGAAGCTCAAGACTGGATTAATGACTTCAAAAAACGTGCAACTACTGTAGGAAATGAAATTAAAGCAAAAGTTGGCGAAAATTCAACGGTGACTGTAATGGAAAGTTACGATAAAGATATAGGTATTCTCGGCAATAGTTGGGGAAGAGGGACAGAGGTTCTTTATCAAGCAATGGGTCTTAAAATGCCTGGAAAAGTAAAGGGAATGACAAGTAAAGAAGGATACTACATGATTTCTTCTGAAGTATTATCTGACTATGTTGGGGACTACTTGGTTGTAAGTAAATACAATGACCAAGATAATTCCTATCAAGAGACAGAACTATATAAAGAAATGCCAGCTGTGAAGAGTGGCCATGTAATTGAAGTGGATGGAAACGCGTTTATGTTTAACGATTCTCTAACTTTAGATTACCAACTGAAACATTTTGAAGAACAATTTTTAAAATAAGCTGTTTCCTAAGGGATTGTTGATCAGTACAAAGATATACACTCAACACTTCGCTTGTTGTTCGCAAGAGTCGACCTCCATGCTAATCCCTTCGGAGTAGTTCTACTCCAATCATTGGGGGTCCTCCTTAAAAGGATGACTAAAGGAAGAGGCACCATTTCGTTCGATTATGAACGAAGTGGTGCCTCTTTTTTGTTCATGTCAGAAACTAATCAGAAGAAGTATAGACCGACACTAATAACGATGCCACTGAGCACAAGAACGAATACACAGTAGCCCATAATGTCTTTAGCACGAAGTCCTGCAATTGCCAGTGCAGGAAGTGCCCAAAACGGTTGAATCATATTCGTCCATGCGTCTCCCCAAGCGATTGCCATTGCAGTTTTAGAATAGCTGACACCTAACTGCTGAGCCGCATCCAACATAATTGGCGCCTGAACAGCCCATTGTCCGCCGCCAGAGGGGACAAAGAAGTTAACGATTCCAGCTGCATAGAATGAGAATAGTGGGAATGTAGCTGTAGTCGAAATATTAACGAATCCTTCAGAAATAACTCCAGCTAATCCAGAAGTGACCATCATGCCCATAATCCCAGCATAGAATGGAAACTGAATAATAATGCCGCCAGCTGTTTTTACAGCATTGGCAACTGCTGCAAGGAAGAGTTTAGGTGTACCGTGGAAGATGATTCCTAGTATGAAGAATATCAAGTTCACGATATTCAAATTCAAGTCGAAACCATTCACAGCGAAGTGATGAACTAAATAGACAAGCCCCATAGCACCAATGACCATGGAGAGAATCCAGCTGTTTTCCAAGCGTGAAGCAGGTGTTTGTTCAGTGATTTCTTCTACAATTAGTTCATCTTCCAAAAGTGCCGGTTCAACTGCTACCGTTTCTTCCGGTTTCGGCATCATGAACCGATTCAAAATGGGCAGTGTTAAAAAAAGAATTCCAACAATGATGAGATTATACGTAGAAAAGATAGTCTCAGATGTTGGAACAACTCCCATTATGTCTGCAAATGGATGATCAGCTGTTGCGATGGAAAGTGGGATTGAACCACCAAGCCCACCATGCCAGACAATGAAACCAGAGTAAGCGCTAGCAATCAGTAAACGATAATCGACTGTCTTAACTTTCTTTGCAATTTCTTTTGCAAACAGGGCACCTATAACTAAGCCGAATCCCCAGTTAATCCAGCAGGCAATTAAAGAAACAACTGTAACTAAAATGATTGCAGAACCCGATGACTTCGCCAGACTCGCTAAGCTGCTCAGTCCCTTTTTAAATAGCGGGCTGCTTGCTAAAACATGTCCAGCCACGAGCACAATTACCATTTGCATCGTAAATGAAAGTAGCCCCCAGAAACCGTCTCCCCAATAGACGACCATATCGAGTGGTCCTGAATCTGTTAACCCAAGTCCTAATCCAAATACAACGAGTGTGAGTATTGCTACAAATATGTACGGATCTGGTAAATATCTTTCCATGATGGTATTTGACCATCTTGTAAGTAAGCGCATTGCCCATACCTCCCCTTTTTACTAGTGACACTTCCTAAGGCTATCATAGTAAAATTCAGAGGAGAATATGTTTTTCGAAAGTTTTAATTATAGTGGCGTTACTCGTTTGCAAAAATAAATGTGAGGAAGTATCTACTGGAGGAGAAAGTGTAACTATCTTACAGAAGGTGATTCCCTTATTTATTTCCCAACAATCCAAGTTTTCAATAGGGCAAGCCGCTCACGGAATCGAACTTTGGCTTCCACTACTTTTGGCGTTTTGGCGGGGATGGCATCCCAGTCATATCCTACTTTTTCAGCAAGATACCCGGCACGTGCTAAGTGGTAATCACTAGTGATTATCGTGATACCTGTCACATCTTGAGGAAGTAGTTTCTTAGTGTTGACTAGGTTTTCATATGTGGAAGTGGATTGGTCTTCAACAATCATGCGGTTTTCAGGAAACCCCTGTGCTGATAAATAATTCACCATGGCTTGTGCTTCGCTAATGCCTTCATCGGCCCCTTGTCCTCCGGAAAGAACGAGCGTTACATTCGGATGGCTTTCTGCATATGAAAGAGCAGCCTCTAACCGATATCTGAGTGCAAGTGAAGGTGTCGTTCCATTTACTTTTGCACCGAGGACGACTGCAATCGAATAATTCCCATCAGCTCGCTTATTTTGTGCTTCTTTCATCGCATGGCCAGTTGCGAACCACCATGCGAAAATTATGAAAAAACCAATAATCATCACAAACAATAGACGTTTCCCCTTTTTCATCTGAATCGCTCCATTTCCAAGTACCCAATTTTCTCATTCGTTCGTTGGTAACAAGACGGAAATGGGACAAACAAGTTGCCTAGATAAACAGTTATTTTGTAAAGTTGTCGCGATAAGTGTAGTATTACACTATTATATATAGGGGGAGTTCCCATGAACCCAGAACAACTTATAGAACAAATTTCGCACCGTGCCATCCTCATCCGAACTGAAGCTGGCTATTCACAAGAAACCATGGCATCTATTTTAGGCATATCCAAGAAAACGCTTGTTCAAATAGAAAAAAATCGTACAACTGCTAGTTGGACAGTAGTTGTAGCGATCGTTGCATTATTTTCCGATAGTGAAATCATCCAATCGCTTTTGGGAGATGCACCATTAGAAGTCATCCGTACAATTGCCCACAATGGATTGGATCGTCCGAAAGGTAAGACACTTGGAGGGAAAGTTTGGTGGAAGGAAGTAGAAACTAAAAGAGACTTTAGAATCCAGCAAAATCTGATCAGCCAACATTTTAGAGTATTGGATATGGAAGACTATGTCTGGTTCAGTACATTTGATGAACAGGAAGCATTTGAGCGGTTTCATGAACTGACTCAAAGCAAGGGATAACTCCATAAAAAAACTGCCAATACAGCAAGAGAGGCAGTTTTCCTAGGGAAGTAATAATGTATGTAGGCTCGTTCTTAAATAGAAGCAAACAGGACGTCTTCAGCAATCTCATCGAGCTTCGTCTGCGCGTCAATCGCGAACTCATGTTGTCTGTCGATAGGGGCATCTGGGTCCTGTGGAGCCTGGAATTGTTCCAATCCAGCAACGGTCATAGATGGACTATCTTCATCGTCCAAACCGATATTCATAACGTGTTTAATGACAAATGGTGTTTGGAATCGAATAATCGTATTGGGTGAATCGAGTTCACCTTGCAGAACTGTAAAAGGAACCCTTAAATAAATTGTTGTTTCTTCTCGCTGATACAAAATCGTGTCAAACATACCATGATCGTATTTCCAGCCGCCACCTATATCCATGCCTGCTTCTTTAAATAGCTTCAGTGCATTTCCGTAGATGACCATCTTACCTTCAATCTTACTCTTTAAAGCAATCAAGGAAATCCCTCCTTATTCTAATTCAATTAACTTTAAATTACCCCTATTAAACTATGTCAAAACCTAATAAGCACGAGAGGAATTGTAGGCTAATAGATGTCTGGTCGAAGGGTTCCTAAATTTCAGATGAACGTCTGCGGTAGGATTCTTCATACACTTTAGATCTGTAATGGAGCACTGGGTCGTCTGAGCAACTGAATCCAAGAGTTTCGTTTGTAGGGTCGAATAAATGCTTCTCTGCAAGGTCTATCCGTTTTTCAGTAAGTACTAAATTGCCAACATCGATTACAAGGCGATCGTTTGGCCATGAAATGGAAGGGTCATCTATAGGGTCTTCTGGTGCTGCAAGAGTCATCATCAGTCTGAAACTTACAGGGGAAACCACCATACGTTCCAGTAACTCCAACTCCATATCTTTTGTAGTGAAGGGAAGCTTATCTTCCTTAGCTACAGGTACGAAAGAAAAGCGTACAGCCTGATGTTCACCTGAAGCTGTATCAAGAATATAGGCATGGAGTGCCCAGAAGCGAGTGGTTGCAAAGCTCGCAGGAGTCTTCAGTTGCTTCAGTAATGCAGGAATAGTTTTGAATTCCGTGTCATTACTAAGTGTGGCGAGTTTTTCTTTTAACGATAGATTCTTTCCACCAACTGCTTGAATAAGGCGTACAAATGCTTCTGGCGTTTTAGTTGGAAACACCGGTGCATTGGCCATAACGAGCGAGATCGGCTTACCGGAGGGCATTGGAAACTGTACCGCCATGCCTTTGATAGGGATCAATTGCTCGGAAGTATCGGGTATTGGAGAACTATGAGAAAAACGAACGATGACGTTTTGAGCCTCTCCTTGTAAAAATGACGCTTGAGAAAAAGGTTTCGCGTTGTCATTTGGTGTGAATATAGCATCGAATCCAATGCCTTTTGCGTGGGCCCTTCGATATCCCTTGTGGGTCCCAGCAACTTGTTCAATCACATCAACGGCTTCAATAGGAGAAATTGCCTTGTTCTGTTGTGACGAGTTCATAGATCTCACTCCTTTTTTAGCAGTATACCCGTACTCAGTGAAGTCAACCTTGCTCGTCTTGAACTTCAAGTTCTGTATAGACGACTAAACGTTCTTCATGCGTTTTTGCTTTTCTGTTAAATTCTCCTGTACATGTAATTAGGTTTAAACGGCTACCATAGGAGAAACCGAAAATCTCTTCGATAGGTGCATTTTTGCGGGGATACTTTTCAGTTTTTGTAACAATGAACGTTAATGATTTCCCATCTGCATCTCGAACGACTACTTCATCACCTTTTTTTAATTTGTCGAGTTTATAAAAAACGGCAGGGCCAGTAAGGGAGTCGATATGTCCCGCCATTACTGAGCTCCCACTATTTCCTGGTAATGTGCCTGGTTCGAACCAACCAACATTATCCACACCTTCAGGAACTCCCATCTGACCGTTTTCTAACTCTCCGACATTTTCAATATCGGATTTCACCCCGATTGCAGGGATTTCGAGTGTAACAGGGATAATGCCTTTTTGTTCTGATTCCAGTAGAAGTCCTTCTGATGAAGGTTTCTCTACAGAAGCTTCTTTTTTCATTTGTGGGGAGGAATGTGGTTCCGGTGCCGCTTCCGGTTGTGTTGAAGAATTTTGTGAACTACTACACCCTGCTAGCGCAAACGCGAGAAGGCTTGCAGTAAGTAATTTAGGAAATTTCATATTGAACACCTCCATGAATTCTATTGTAAAGAAAAAGAAGGGGAGTCACCCCCCTTCTAATTAGTTGTTGTCTGAACGTGTCTTGCGAATAACAACTGCTCCAGCAGCCATTGCAAGTATCAAACTAGTCAAAATCCACATAACCGTTGAATCATTGGACTCTTGGCTCATACCACCAAGTCCAGTTTTAGGCATATCTGCAGGCATGGAACCTGAAAACTTGTCGGGATACTGGTCAACAATAGCTCCTGCCATCATTGTACCGACACCAAACATGTGACTGTATGCTTCGTGAATGTCATCATATGCTCCATCGTAATCGCCATCATTGTACTTGTTGAATGCAGCGAGTAGCTGATCCACGTGTACTTTCAAGCCTTCTTCGAGGTCAGCAGCTTTCAAACGACCTTCGGTTGCTGATTCTAACATAGCTGCTTGTTTTGCACGATAATCATCCAAGTTGACCATTGCTGCTTTTCTTCCTTCTTCATCATTTGCGGCAGTGGCTTTTACATAATCTACGAAGTAGCCAATGTGACTGCTCCAAATTTCATTGAACTGTTTCGCACCCTCTGCCCCGTAAACAGACTCAATCGATTTCGTCAGGTCTTCCGTATTGCCATTCAATTCAGCAGCAGAGACATCAAAGTCCTTGGCTCCGTCAATTCCTTTTTGCATCGCTAGAACTGCGAGTGCTGCGTGTGTGGAGAATTGGTTATTCAACTGTTCGCGTAAGTCAGCAGCGGGTGTATCGACTGATTGGTTATCGAATTTCTCAGGAAACTGATCTGTAATTGCCCAAGAGATGCCTTTTCCTGGTTCAAACATGTGCATCATTGATTCAGTGATGCCTTCATAGGTTTTCTCATACTCTCCTGCATTGTAGTTATCAAAAGCCCAGATGAGCTGATCAACGTGCATTTTCAGACCCTCTTCCAGATCGCTTGCTTTTAGTCGGTTTTCAGTTGCTTTAGAAAGGAACTCTGCATTTTGTACACGATATCCGTCCAAGGATTTTACTGCGGCTTTCCTACCTTCTTCATCATTTGCTGCAGTAGCTTTCACATAGTCGACGAAGAATCCGATGTGGCTACTCCAAATTTCTTTGAATTGCATGCCGGCTTCATCACCATATACGGAACCAATTGCTGCGGATAATTCGTCCGTATTTTCTCCTAATTGTGCTGCAGCTGCGTCAAAGTCTTTTGAACCGTCAATTCCTTTTTGCATTGTAATGATTGCTAAGTATGCGTGCTCGGAAAGGATGGAATCCAGAGTCGCTCTCAAATCTGTAGCTGGGTTGGAAACTGCCATTGAGGTTGTTTCATGACCTGAGTGATCGGCTGCGTTCGCGATTGCCCCCATTGGAAATAAAAGTGATACGCTCAGTGGAATTGCTGCGAGTTTTTTGTAGTTCATCATGAATCTCTCCTTTTCGGTTTTGTAATAAGCTAACGGAGAGAAAAATAGAATGGATCACTTTTTGTCGGAAAAACTTTCGGAAGTTTATAATCCAACAAAAAAGAACCGCCACAATCGGCGGTCCTACTTAGTTTCTAGTTGTTTAAATATTGCCAGCGAGAACAATAGCTCCTTTGGGAGAAGGGAGGTCAGGCTCGGTTTCAATCGTAATTGCAACAGTGTCCCAATCTCCTTCTAGCTGATCCATCATATGTGTAACGGATCCGTTTCCGTTATCTGTCGGCTTAAAAGAGCCCGCAGGTTGAGGCGTATCCTTATCAATTACCCAAACTTGGTACAATTCGTTGTCTTTCAACTCCGGCAAGTTACTGGCATCGACCAACAACACGGTTTTATTATTATCTTTAATCATCATTGCAACGGCTGACGCATTATCTGCTCCGGGTTGTGGGTCCAACATGGCCTTACCGATTAGTTGGAGATTACTTTCTGCGACTTCCGTTGGTGCAGAATCATCCAAGGTAGCTAGATAAGCATTTGTAATTAATGAAGCGAAGAGTGCAGCTGCGAGTACAGGGACCAGTTTACTTTTTCGTTTTCCGGGTTGTACTTCTTTTTTTTGTTGAGAGAATTCTTCTACATTGTTGCTGAACGGTTTACTATTATTATTAACTGAAGAAGGTTGCTCCTCAATTGCTGTGAAAACTTTTGCTTTTAAATCAGATGGAACTTCAATTTCTTCCGCCAAGTAGGGAAGGTCTTCGGTTAACAAATTGAGTTCCTCAAGTTCAGCGCTGCAGGAAGGGCATTCTTCGAGATGCTGTTCGAAGGCAAGTGCTTCCTCCTCAGTCAAAGAACGATTGAAATAATCAAGTAGATGCACACATTGTTCAGTCATTCGAGAATCCTCCTTCATGGGCGATGAACCCTTTTAAATGTTTAAGTGCTAATCGAATTCGACCTTTTACAGTCCCGAGTGGTAGCTCACACTGATTTGCGATTTTTTGTTGACTAAGCCCTTTGAAGTAAAAGAGTTCGATAATTTCTTGCTGATCCTGTTTGAGTTCAAGAACGGCATTCCGTATAGCCTCCCTCTGTTCGCCCCATTCAACTGTATTTTCTACGCTTCCAGGTTGTTCAATGAGGGAATCCTTTTCAATTATAGGTTCGTGATCATGTCGTTTTAAACGTCGGATTTCGTCGATTGCTTTGTTCCGAGTGACGGTTAACAACCATGATGAAAAGGAGCCTTTATCCTCTTTATAGGTAGTCGTACCATTCCATAATTTAACGAATACATCTTGCACAACTTCCTCTGCAATTTCACGATCTTGGGTCAATCGGTAAGCAAAGGAGTAAATTAGTTTCTCGTATCGATCGTAAAGGAGTTCAAATGCTGATCGATCCTTGGCGGCGGCTAGAGCGTATAAGGTTCCGTCGTCTGTATGTTTCATCCGAGTCTCCTTTATAAAAGCTTTTCTCATAGAATACCATAAGTCGTAGGACCTGTATTCTAGGACTCCGGCTCTTAGTAAGCATACGTAATGAAACTCGAAAACGATCACTCTTTTCACTAGGAGAATGGATACAATTTTGTGAACCCACCAACTATATGGGGGAACCGTTTTTGTTTAAGGCGATTTAGGTGAGTAGCTGTTTTTCCTTTGGTGGGGGACGGAAAGCTTTTCACCATTGTTTAGGAAACGATTGTTTGGTATAGTATAGGAAATAATGATCGATGAAGTGGCTAAGTAGATAAGAATTGTGAAACAGAAAATAGAGCGCGTTGCTGAAAGCTCTATCACCTCTTCTTGTTCGAACCCTACCACCGAGATGTCGTGTAAACACGACCGGTTCGTCCCGTTACGAAACGATAGAGGACTAATTTGTGATTTTTGCTTATTAGTCGAACTAAGGTGGTACCGCGTCCTAAACACAAAGACGTCCTTTTACAAGGATGTCTTTGTGTTTTTTTGTGGACAAAGACTTCACAACCAATCATTGAACAGGAGGAATTGACATGTCAAACACGCAACAGAATGATTTTTCGAAGTGGTATATTGATACGATTCAAAAAGCGGATTTGATGGATTATACACCAGTACGTGGGTGTATCGCGTTCAAACCGGATGGCTTTGAAATTTGGGAGCACATACAGGATGAGATGAACCGTCGATTCAAAGAAACAGGGCACCGCAATGCGTATTTCCCGATGTTAATTCCTGAATCCTTCTTCCAAAAAGAAAAGGATCATATCGAAGGATTCGCTCCTGAATTGCCATGGGTAACAGAAGCTGCTGGAGAGCCACTTGAAGAAAAACTTGCACTTCGTCCAACATCAGAAACGATGATTGGTCACCTATATTCCGACTGGATCAAGAGCTATCGTGATCTTCCAGTCCTTATCAACCAATGGGCGAACGTGTTCCGTTGGGAAAAGAAAACATTGCCGTTCATCCGTACATCTGAATTCCTATGGCAAGAAGGCCACACGGCTCATGCTAATGAAGAAGAAGCACGTCATGAAACGATGCAAATGTTGAACATTTACAAAGAAGTCGTTGAAGAGCTTCTAGCAATCCCAGTATACGATGGACAAAAAACTCCTTCTGAGCGTTTTGCAGGAGCGGTAGATACGTTTTCAATCGAAGCGATGATGAAGGATGGAAAAGCAGTTCAAGCAGGAACATCCCATTATCTTGGTTCAAAGTTCGCAGAAGCATTTGATATTAAATACCTGACAAAAGAAAATAAGCATGAATTCGTTCATACAACTTCATGGGGGACGTCAACTCGCCTGATCGGGTCTGTCATTATGGTGCACGGCGATGAGCAAGGTCTTGTGTTGCCACCACGCGTTGCACCAACACAAGTTGTGCTAATCCCAGTAGGTCCTTGGAAAAAGAATCCTGCGATTATGGAAAAACTTGATGAAATCTATGCCGAGTTGAAATCAAAAGGAATTCGCGTACGGTTGGATGATTCGGATCAGTCTCCAGGTTATAAATTTAACGAGTGGGAACTAAAAGGCGTGCCAGTTCGCGTTGAACTTGGACCACGTGATTTGGAGAACGCACAAGCTATGTTGAAAATGCGTGATGTAGAAGGTAAGGACGCATTTGCATTAGAAGGTTTGGTATCAGAAATCGAAAACCAACTGACAACAATGCAAAGCCGCTTGTTGGAAAAGGCTCGGACGTTCCGTGATGAGAACTCTCATACGAACATTGAAACCTTGGAAGAGCTCACAACTCATATCGCAACTTCACAAGAAAACAATGAAATCCCTGGTTGGATTCTTGCAGGATGGTGTGGAGATGATGCGTGTGAAGAGCATGTGAAAGAAGAAACAAAGTTCACGACACGTAACATTCCATTCAATCCACCAGTTGAAAAGCATACGTGCATTAACTGTGGTAAAGAAGCGAAGCATACTGTTTGGTTTGCACGCGCTTATTAAATTGATAAAACCCCATCGACTCCGGCAATCGGATTCGATGGGGTTTTTAACATGAAATGATTTTGGAGAGTTTACCAGGACATCTATTCTGCTGTTTAATGGATTATTCCACTAAAAAATGCGTACTGGATATAGGGCGTGTACCTATATAAAGTCTTACAAACTCCGAGCTGCCATTAGTTCGTGAGTGGCAAGTTTTGAAATTTCCAAGCCTTTCATTGGCGTACCGAGTCCCGTCGAAAGCTTTGCAATCAAGTCATAATTTTTATAGTCTGCTGTTGCTTGTACGATTGCGCGAGCGAATGCCTCAGGATTGTCTGACTTGAAAATGCCTGACCCAACGAATACACCATCAGCTCCTAATTCCATCATTAATGCTGCATCTGCGGGTGTTGCTACGCCACCTGCTGAGTAGTTAAGGACAGGTAGCCTTCCTGCTTTTTTAATGGCGTGTAGCAGTTCATAAGGAGCACCAAGGTCGCGTGCTTCTGTCATGAGTTCTTCATTGTTCATATGCACAACTTTTGTAACTTGAGCATTGATCATTCTAAGATGGCGCACAGCTTCTACGATATTACCTGTACCTGGCTCACCCTTCGTACGAAGCATCTTTGCCCCCTCGCCTAAACGGCGAGCAGCTTCCCCTAAGTTGCGCGCACCGCAAACGAAGGGTACCCGGAATTCACTTTTTAACAGATGGAACTCTTCATCAGCTGGTGTTAGCACTTCGCTCTCATCGATGCAGTCCACATTAAGTGATTCCAATACCCGCGCCTCGGAAATATGTCCAATGCGTGCCTTCGCCATGACTGGAATCGAAACCGCTCGTTGAACTTCTTCGACAATCCGTGGATCTGCCATTCTTGCTACGCCATCCTCTGCACGGATATCCGAAGGGACTCGTTCCAATGCCATAATTGCCACTGCCCCCGCAGCTTCTGCCACTTTCGCTTGCTCAGCGTTAATCACATCCATGATGACGCCACCGTATGAAAGATTCATAATTATTCCTCCTTTTGATATGTTCAGTATACAGGGAATTGACCGCTTTAAAATGGTCAGATATCTAATAATTAAAGTGGTCAGAATAACTTGCAACAAATTTTTTGAATTCACAAATCCAGGAAACATCAGGAAGTGAGTGACTTACCCTTTAGTACTATATATTTTAGTGTTGCAAAAACATTAATTTAGTCACAAACAGCCAATCTTAACCGATATCAACTATGGAGGGGATCAACATGAAAATGAGAATCCGTACAAAACTTATATTGATTTCTGCAATTTTACTAGTAATTCCAAGTTTGGTTATCGGGTTAAGTGGCTACACATTAGCCAAAAACAGTTTGAATGATATTGGCTCACAAGGATTGAAAAATGATGTAATGCTAGCGATCGATGTACTAGAATCGTTACAAGAACAAGTTGATAAAGGCAATTTATCGCTTAAAGAAGCTCAAGATATTGCTAAAGACAAACTGATCGGTCCGCTTCAGGAAGATGGAACACGTGCAATCGAATCAGAAGTGGATATGGGCGAACATGGTTATTTCTTTGTCTTGGGAGATGATGGAGTCGCTCTTGCACACCCTGTTAAAGAGGGAGAAGACTTAAGTGGCTCGAAGACAAAAGACGGTATGCTGACTACAATGGAAACAATTAAAACCGCACAAAATGGCGGAGGGTTTCTAACTTTCGATTTCGCGGTGCCAGGAACAGATACCGTTGCACCTAAAATTGTCTATACTCAAGTGTTCCAACAATGGGGATGGAACGTTGTCGCAGGGTCCTATTTAATGGATTTCAATAGTGAATCCAAAACTTTGTTAATGGTTCTGGGAGTGGTTCTTGGAATTTCCCTTCTTGCGGGAGCTGTTGTCATCATTTGGTTCTCAGGTCATTTATCGAAACCGCTTATACGGATTACAGATCATGTTGCTCAAGTGGCGGACGGTGATTTGTCAGGAGAAGTTGGGCAGGTCCGAAATCGTGATGAGATTGGAGAACTCGCATTGTATGTAAATCGGATGTCGAACAATCTTAAGGATATGATTGAACAAGTCTCGAATGCATCTATGCAAGTGGCAGCGACTTCAGAGGAGTTGTCCGCGAGCAGCGAGGAAACGAGTCGTTCAGTTGAACACGTTTCAGAGGCTATCCAGGAGTTAGCAAGCGGGGTTGACGGACAACTGGAACAAACTGAAACAGCCAATCAAGCAGCCGCTACCTTGTCTTCAGACATGGAGCATGTCACAAAAGAGATGGAGCAAGCAGGGAAGACGGTGCAATCCACTGTTCAACTTGCCCATGAAGGATCCGGATCAGTGACACGTGTCGTGAATCATATGGAATCCATTCAGCATGAAACAGATTCTGCTTTCAATTATGTCAACCAGCTTGGTAGTAAATCTGCAGAGATCGGAAAAATTGCCGGAATGATTACGGATGTTGCAGAACAAACGAATCTACTTGCTCTAAATGCAGCAATTGAAGCTGCACGTGCCGGAGAGAACGGAAGAGGATTTGCAGTAGTTGCTGATGAGGTTCGAAAACTTGCAGAGCAATCCTCAAACGCCGCTACTCAAGTAGGTACACTCATTGCGGCGATTCAGGAAGACATCGGGTATTCCGTCACAGCTATTGGAAAAGGAAATCAAGCAGTGAAAGAAGGAGCGAATCTTGTTCAAGAGACAGGCCAGACCTTCCAACAAATTTCCGAAGCGATTACTAGCATTTCTGCTCAAATTGAAGATGTAACGAATAGTACCGAGAGAAACCGGATGGAGTCTGGACGTATTGCAGCAGTCATTGAACAGACTGCTACCATTGCGATGGATTCAGCAAATCATACGGAGAATATTGCAGCGACAGCCGAACAGCAAACTGCTTCCATGGAAGAAATCGCAGCTGCTTCAGAAACATTGGCCGAAATGGCACAAGGTTTGCAGGAGACGGTTCGTCGATTTAAGTTGTAGTATAACAAATTTTAACTGTCCCTTTAAGCTCATAAGAGTCTGAAAGGGACAGTTTTTGTATGGTCCAAGTGTTATGAGCAAAAAAGTTAAGAGTTAAATGAGTATATGCTATCCTTACATGGTAATTGAAATTCATTATCAGAAGGAGTTACTTAAGATGACAATACGAGTAAAAGCCATTATCGGAAGTACAAGCTCGACTTCCTACAATAAAAGATTGGTGAACTTCATGAAAAAACGTTATGCTGATCGTTTGGACATTACGTTAGTTTCGATTAATGACGTGGAAATGTTTTCGGTCGATCATGAAAGTGAACCGCCTACAAATGTTCGTGCATTTAAAGAGAATGTAAAAGATTCGGATGCTGTGTTATTCGCAGTTCCTGAATATAACTTCTCTATCCCTGGCGCTATGAAAAATGCGTTAGACTGGTTATCCCGTGGAGGAGAAGCGACATTACGTGATAAGCCTGCATTCATCGTAGGTTCATCAATGGGCGTGTTCGGTAGTGTGCGAGCGCAAATCCATTTACGCGAGATTTTATCCAACCCGGGTCTTTCTCCACTGATTTTGCCAAACAATGAAGTGTACATTGGGTCTATTCATCAGAAGTTGAATGATCAAGATGAGTTAACTGACGAATCGACAGTTGCCTTCTTGGATTCTGTAGTTGACAACTTTGTGGACTTCTACGAGCGCATGACAGAAATGCATGCATCGAAAAAAGCATAATAAAAACAAGCATTCTGTGTAAAACTGCAGAATGCTTGTTTTTTGTTAGGGGAGAATTGCGAAAGAGCGCACAGGGAATCCGGATGCTTTTTCTGGTTTTGGAACGATATTAAAGATGATAGCCCCTTTTGTAGGGAGTTTGTCTAAATTCGTCAAGAGTTCGACTTGGTACGTATCTTGTTCAAGTACGTAGTATTCTCCATGGAGCGCTCCATTTTTTCGGAAGTCTGCAGCAGAATCGGTGTCAAATGTTTCGTGTCCAACGGCTTTTACTCCCCGGTCCTCAAAAAGGAATTTCAACGCATCCAATCCCCAGCCTGGAATTCTGTTATTTCCATCTGCATCTTTATTGCAGAAACTTTGCGAATCCGGCCAGCGTTTGCTCCAGTCAGTACGGAGTGCTACGAATGAGCCTGCTTCGATCGTCCCGTGTTCTTTTTCGAAGTCTAATAAATCGTTTTTCGAACAAGTAAAATCATGATCAGCTTCCGCATCTTTCGATTTGTCGACAACGATTAATGGAAGAACGAGCTCTTTTAACTCGAGTTCTTCTAAGTAGCGAGTGTCCCGGACAAAGTGGATGGGTGCATCGATATGGGTTCCGTATTGACCTGCAAAGCTGAATTGCTGTGCAAAGAAACCGTCATCGTGGTTAAAAAGCGTTTTGAACTCAGCATCTTCAAACATGAAGAAGTGTGGAGATGTTGGACCGAATGTATGAGTGAGGTCCACCCATTCTTTTGCCTTTAACGTAGTGAGTGCAGTTAACAAATCCGTTTGTGTTTGTGTTGTCATCTTATTCCCGCCTTTTCTTTAGTGCCGAAAACCGGCTATTTTATACAAAAAGAAGACCCTCTTATGACTAATAGAGGGCCTTCTGCGCATACTGCATGAAGTCAGCTCTCATCTCGAGATGCATCTGCACCTCCTGGAATTAGCACCTCGGCCTTAATGGCTGGTTGCTGAGACATCGTAGGGCCAGTCCCTCCGTCTCTCTGGATAAGAAATGTTTATTGAATTGTTTGAAAAATGATTATTCTGATAGTACCATGCCTTCTTATTGAAAGCAATAGGGACCAGATGATTTCTTTCTCTGGGGAATTTGATATACTTACATATAGTTTGGAAATAGTTCAGTGGGCATCCTTAAAGGGCGGGATTTGTTTTGCTAAGACGTGTTATTGGAGGAGCTGTTGGACCAGAAGTATTTAACGAATGGTCAACTGAATGAGTTATAAGGAAGACGAGAAAGGGTAAGTAACGTTATAAGTGGTCTACATAACCTATTGGAAGAGGCGAATTAGTGTGAGCTCAAACTATACAGATGATAGCTTTGCATTACATACAGATTTATATCAAATCAATATGATGGAAACGTACTGGGCTGAAGGCATCCATAACAAAAAAGCGATTTTTGAGCTGTATTTCAGAAAATTGCCGTTTGGAAACGGTTATGCAATTTTTGCCGGACTAGAGCGTGTACTCAATTATTTAAGAGATCTGAAATTCACGGATAGTGATATCGCATATTTAAAAAACGAATTGCACTATAAAGAAGATTTTCTCGATTATTTAAAGGACGTCCGTTTTACGGGGAATCTCTATTCCATGAAAGAAGGAGAAACCGTATTTGGAAACGAACCAATTCTGCGAGTTGAAACAACCTTAGCAGAGGCGCAGCTTATTGAGACAGCACTCTTAAATATCGTCAATTACCAAACGTTGATCGCTACAAAGGCAAGTCGTATAAAGCAAGTCGTGAAAGACGAAGTGGTGATGGAGTTCGGTAGTCGTCGTGCACAAGAAATGGATGCGGCTGTTTGGGGAGCTCGTGCTGCAGTAATTGGAGGCGTAGAAGCAACTAGTAATGTGCGCGCTGGCAAGCTATTCGGTATCCAGGCGAGCGGCACGCATGCCCATTCCCTCGTGCAAGCTTACAAAAGTGAATACAAAGCGTTTCACTCATACGCCAAACGTCATCGTGACTGTGTCTTCCTTGTTGATACGTATAACACGTTAAAAATTGGCGTGCCGACTGCTATTAAAGTGGCGAAAGAACTCGGAGATACCATTAACTTCATAGGCATTCGTCTAGACAGTGGAGACATCGCATTTTTATCAAAAGAAGCGCGACGAATGTTGGATGAGGCAGGATTTAAGGATGCGAAAATCGTTGTGTCGAATGATTTGGATGAATACACGATACTCAACTTGAAAGCTCAAGGGGCACAAGTAGATATTTGGGGAATCGGAACAAAACTCATTACCGCGTATGACCAACCAGCGCTAGGTGCTGTCTACAAGCTCGTTGCGATCGAAGGCGAAAATGGTGAGATGGTGGATACCATCAAGATATCATCCAATGCTGAAAAAGTGACAACGCCTGGACGAAAGAAGTTATATCGGATTATTGATAAAGAAAATGGAAAAGCTGAGGGAGATTACATCACGATGTATGATGAGGATCCTAATGCAGAAAAGCGTATTAAAATGTTCCATCCCGTTCATACATTCATCTCTAAGTTTGTAACGAATTTTGAAGCCAGAGACCTTCATGAAAAAGTCATCGACAATGGACAAGTGATTTATGAATTGCCTTCAACTCAAGAAATTCAACAATATGCCAAAGACAACTTGAATTTGTTATGGGATGAATACAAACGATCCCTGAATCCGGAAGAGTATCCTGTCGATTTAAGTCAGAAATGTTGGGATAATAAAATGAGGAATATTCAAGAAGTCCAGGAGATGGTAAGCGACTTCATAAATGAATAGGAGGGATCAGGTATGAATAACTTACAACAGCAAATTATTCAAGAATTACGTGTGTTACCAGAAATCGATCCTCAAAAAGAAGTACGGGTCTCAGTGGATTTCCTAAAGTCGTATTTGAAGAAAAACACGTTTTTAGAAGGCTACGTACTTGGGATTTCCGGAGGTCAAGACTCGACTCTTGCTGGAAAGCTCGCACAGGTGGCAGTAGATGAATTGAATTCAGAAGTTGGTACGGATCGCTATAAGTTCGTCGCAGTCCGGTTGCCGTATGGCACGCAATTTGACGAAGACGATTGTCAGGATGCATTGCGCTTCATAAAACCTACTAGTACGTATACCGTGAATATTAAAGAAGCAGTCGATGCTAGCCGCCGCGCACTTGAAGCGGCAGGGATTTCCTTGTCTGATTTTGAAAAAGGCAATGAAAAAGCTAGAGAACGTATGAAAGTCCAGTTTTCAATGGCTGCGTTCCATCATTGTGTAGTGATTGGTACTGACCATGCGGCAGAAGCCATCACAGGATTCTTTACAAAGTTTGGCGATGGGGCAGCGGACGTGACGCCTTTAGCCCGTTTGAACAAACGACAAGGGAAGGAAATGCTCCGATTCCTTGGCTGCCCGGAGCATTTGTATAACAAAGTACCGACTGCAGATTTAGAGGAAGACAAACCGGCATTACCTGATGAAGTCGCACTCGGTGTTACATACACACAAATCGACGACTATCTAGAAGGAAAACCGGTACCGGACGATGCACGCCAAACAATTGAACGTCACTACCTTCGATCCGCACACAAGCGGCATCTTCCAATTACAGTTTTTGATGATTTTTGGAAATAGGAAGTGTAAAACCTCTCTGTTATGGAGCGGTTTCAGACTGTAGACAAGCTCCAGAACTAAGGGGGTTGCCTACAGTCTTTTACTTTTACAATAGGTTTAACTATGGAAAGTTGATTTTCGCTGCGATCGGACGCTTTCCGAGGGGCTTGCTGTCAGCCAATCGAACAACGAAGAGTTCGATTCGCCGTATTTTAGCGTACTTTTCTGAAAATAAGGCAGTACTTATCTCCCTCGCTTTGCTCAGTCCAGGGTCTTCGAAAACACGTGCTCCTAACGCTTCGCTTTTACTCCCAAAAGCTGTTCTTCGTCACAGCTTTCGCTGATCCCTCCGGAGTCGCCGCTCACCGCTACAATCAACAGTATCTCCCAACTATCAAATGAAGTAATAGGAATGATGATGAAGAATCAAATCAAAGAACGGGAGCAGATGGAAATGCTTACAATCTAACCGTTAGTTCCGCAAGACCATATCTGGTCTGTAAATTAGAGATAGCAATTTATTTTTCCTTCATTTATCCATTGGTTGCACATTTATATTCCCTATTCAGGGGACCCAGTATAGATCCTGTTGTTCTCAATAAAATGTCATTCTTTCAATACACTAAACCATCTTAGGATTGTCCATCTCATACCACACTTCTCCTTGGCATCGACAAAGACACGTTCACGGTCTTTTTACATTTCCATACAGTTATTTGATTTCATATCGGTGTCTCAAGTATTCTGTTACATCTAGTTAATCTTGCCAGCTGGACATGGAGCCCCCAATTGCATTCTTTGCTTGAATGATATGAATGTGTCATAGGAAATTCAGTTGATTGAAGTGCAGGACGGCGACTCCTGGGGATCAGCGCAGCGCGAAGACCCCGCAGGAGTGAAGCGACGAGGAGGCTGAGGGCAAGCCCCCGGAAAGCGCCCGTCCGGAACGGAGATCAACGGCCTGTTATCCTTCATTTTCAGAATCAACGATGCAAAAACACAAAAGGGATGGAAATCAAATCGATTCCCATCCCTTTTGTCTACAGTCTGAAACCTCTCTGTTATAGAGAGGTTTTTTTATTGCCGTTCAATTCTGTTTGTTTTGTAAATTAGTTTGAAGGACCGTACAAATTCCGGTATGATGGAAACAACTGTAGAGTTATCCAGTATATGAGCAAGGGGGAAATGGATTGTTACATAAAGAGAAGATTGATGCGATCCTAGCAAACATTGAGCGAACGATTGTGGGGAAACGTGTAATAAGCGAGCTTAGTTTAACAGCATTATTGGCAGGTGGACATGTCCTCCTAGAAGACGTACCAGGTGTCGGTAAGACTGTAATGGTAAAATCTTTGGCTGCGTCAATTGGAGCTGAATTCAAGAGAATCCAGTTCACACCTGATTTGTTGCCGTCTGATGTTCTTGGTGTTTCAATTTACAATCCACAGCGGATGGAGTTTGAATTCAGACCAGGTCCAATTGTGGGTAATATCATTTTGGCGGATGAAATCAACCGGACTTCGCCTAAAACACAAGCAGCACTATTGGAAGGGATGGAAGAATCCTCAATCACAATAGATGGTAAAACGTTGCAACTTCCTCAACCATTTTTTGTGATGGCGACGCAAAACCCAATCGAATATGAAGGGACCTATCCTCTTCCAGAAGCTCAAATGGACCGTTTTTTATTTAAGTTGAAAATGGGATATCCAACGAGAGACGAGGAAATTGAAGTGCTCGCGCGCTCGGAATCTCAAATGACAGCCGAACTCACTGCTCCAGTAATTACATTGGATGACTTACTCGAACTTCAAGTGTTGGCGACAAAAGTCATAGTAGATGTAACGGTAAAGTCGTACATAGTGGATTGCGCAACCGCTACACGTGATCATCCAACGGTGTACCTAGGGGTCAGTCCGCGTGGATCACTGGGTCTCATGAAGGCATGTCAAGCTTATGCACTTATTAACGGGCGTAATTATGTAACCCCAGACGACGTCCAATATTTACTTCCTCATGCATTTAGCCATCGAATTATTTTGCACCCGGATGCAGAGTACAGTGGTCATTCCATCGATAATGTGCTGGTCGACGTAATCGCTAAAGTCCGCGTGCCTATCATGAGGACGAACGCTCTATGAAACGAAAACGTGCAACACTAATCATTCAAACGATTTTTGTTTTGATCATTATAGGTGGAGCATATTCGTTTGCAATGTTTCAAGGCGGTATGCCTAGCTGGACGATCTTTTACTTTATCTTGCCCTTTTCTTTGTATGCGCTATCAATCGTGCTGTATCCCTTAAAGTCGTTTACGGTGACGCGTACTATTCAACAGCCATTACTAGGAATTGGCGAATCGACGAAAGTGACGATTCGAGTGAAACGAACTAATCGATTTCCGCTGTTGTATCTTACCGTCAAAGAACAAGAGTGTGGTGGGTTTGCCTCCGTCATACAAGGAGGGACTTCCCAGTTGTTTATAGTGGGATTTCGAAAAGAGGTTGTACTTCAGTACGAATTGAAAGGTAAACAAAGAGGAGAGCATCATTTTCCTCCTGTACAAATAGGCATAACAGACTTTTTTGGGTGGATAAAAAAACAGGGAACCATTGACGTCGAAGGAGAGTCTGTACTTCTCATTTTTCCTGAGACGAAGTCAGTACACTACGTACCAATTGGTTCTTATCATGATAGAGGGACGACAAGATCACCATTTTCATTGATAAAAGAAACCACGGTTGCCACAAGTGTCAGGGACTATCAACCAGGAGATCGGATGTCTTGGATTCACTGGAAATCATTTGCTCGGACACAAAACTTGATGACGAAAGAATTTGAGAACAAACGAGGGGAGCACGTGACGTTGTTGCTCGATGCCAGAACCTCTCTAGCATTTGAAGAACAAATTCAATTCACAGCCTCCATTTTAAAAGAAGCTGCTACTCGGAAAGCAGATTTGACGTTTTTAACGACAGATGCTGAGAATTCTGCAATTGGCACAATTTCAGGAGAAGGGCAGCTTAGAAAAGCGCTCACGCAACTCGCTCGCCTTCAACCGATAGAAGAGACAATGGCAAAACCACCGAATTATACAGTAGCCTTACAAGGTGCTGGAGCTATTGTCATTATTTCAGGAAATCCAGATCCTGTTTTCTTGCGTCCTGTTCTTAGTGCCTCTCGCGCGCAACCAGTATTTTGTTTTATTGTGAGAAACGGAGCCGTCCCAATGCCCGATTTTGTTGAGCAGAACGTGAAGGCAGCAAGAGCGCTCGGTGTGACCGTTCAAATGCTAACAGATGAACAGTTTGAATGTTCGTTTCAGGAGGTGGCTAAAACATGAAAGATGTCCGTATCGATAAGTGGCTCTTGGTTTTGCTGTATACTCTTGCCTTCTTCATGACCATAGAGTGGCTCAAGCCGGTTGAGGAACTTACAGACACCGGGCACATTATTCTTTTTTATGGATTTGTGGGATTAGCCTTGTTATTTGGTTTGTTACGTGTTCCAGGTTGGATTGGTGTTCCAATTAAGGTAATCTACATAACTCTATCTCTACAATACGTATTTCTTGAAAAGGATTGGCTGTCGGCTGAAGCGCTGAAAATGACAATGCTCGATGTACAACAAAACTTTTCATTTATTTGGTCTGGTGAGTGGATGAGTATCTCGTATATGTTTCGAACGGGACTATTTTTCATTTTACTTTGGATGCTTTGTTACTTAATACGATTTTGGATTGAATATCGTAAGTCCGTCCTACTGTTTTTCGGAATGACGGTGATTTTCCTCTCTGTGGTGGATACATTTACATCGTTTGACGCCTCATTTGCAATTTTACGGGTAATGATAATCGGGCTGTTATTGCTTGGACTACTGTTTCCGCTACGATTATCAGCGAAAACGAAAACACAGTTACCAATCTCAAGTTATCTTAAAGTAACTGCTCCACTAGTAGGGTTATTACTATTCGTTGCAATCGTTGCAATTCTCGTTCCTATTAAAGAACCTGTTTGGCCAGACCCAGTTCCATTTATCCGATCTGCTGCCGGTTTGGGAGATGGTGGAAATGGAGAAGGGGTTTCTAAAGTGGGGTACGATCCAGATGATACTCAATTGGGCGGGCCATTTAAACAAGATGATTCGCTTGTTTTTGAAGCATATGTGGATTCGCGTCAATATTGGAAAATGGAGACGAAGAGTACGTATACATCCAAAGGGTGGATTCAGGACTCGGAAGAGCTGAATCCAGAGTCACAAGGACGATTTTCAGACTTAATAGGCGGACAAGTTTTAGTTCCACCTAGAGAGCGTGCCGATGTGGAAATGTATGAGCCCTTACCAATCTTGCCGTACCCATATGGATTTGAAGAATTGCAGACTACTGAAGGATTTCTTTATGTGCAGGAAGAGGGAACAGGAAAGCTGACATTGAATTATGATGAGCCGCTAGACATGACATACCGAACGGAATTTGTACCACCCGAATACAGTTTGAAAGAACTCCGTGAAACAGACATGGATTCGCTCGATTCTATGAAAATTGAAATGGATGAGTATTTGAGTTTGCCTGAAGAACTCCCTGAACGGGTCAGAGACTTGGCCGAAGAATTGACGGCAAGTGCACCGAGTGTTTATCAGAAAGCACAAGCCATTGAAAGGTATTTCGCAAGAAGCGGCTTTGTTTACTCAAGAGACAAAGTTGCTGTTCCTGAAAAGGATGAAGATTATGTCGATCAATTCCTATTTGAAACGAAACGAGGCTATTGTGACAACTTTAGTTCCTCCATGGTCGTCATGCTTCGATCGGTTGGAATCCCAGCAAGATGGGTGAAAGGATTTGCGCCTGGTGAGTTGAAGCGGGATGATAACGAGGAGAAGTACTACACGGTCACTAACAACCAAGCTCATTCTTGGGTAGAGGCATACATGCCTGGTATTGGTTGGATGCCATTTGAACCGACAATTGGATTTAATGGCGTATCGAATGTCAACTTCGATATTGAAGTTGCAGAAGATGATTTGAAAGAACAAGAACAAATCAAGCGTCCTGAAAACAAAAAGAAACAAGAACAAGAAAAACAAGCCGCTAAACGTAAAAATGCCCAGGAACCTTGGTTGCTTCAAATTATTCCAGAATGGCTGCGTTCTTGGACTGTAGTTAGTGTCATTATTGGAGTTGTTATTGCCTTGGTTGGTATAGGATCATATGCAACCCGTAAAAAGTGGTTGCCTCGTCTTGTTGTGCGTAGGAGCCGGAGCAAGTCTGAAGGCTGGGAAACATTTGCTATTCAATATGAACAATTATTGAAGCATTTGAACAGGATCGGTGTTAAGAAACCAGCTGGCATGACGTTATCAATCTACGCAAAAGAAGTGGATCGAATGCGCGGCGATGACAAAATGAGTACGTTGACAGCGGCGTATGAAACTGGCCTATACGGGCAAAGGGAAAACAATCAAAATTGGACTGAATTACGTAAAATGTGGGAAGATTTAATCATTGAGACAACCGGTTGATTTTTTAATTGAATGGAAGTAGAATGATGCCAGGAATACAAATACTTGAATGCTCTCATATAGGTCCGATAATATGGTTCGGATGTTTCTACCAGGTCACCGCAAAAGACCTGTCTATGATAGCGAAGGCAGCTACGGATAATCCGTAGTCTGTTTTCGTTATTTCATAGAATATAGATGGAAACAGAAGACGCGCAGAAAGAGTTTACTTTCTAACGCGTCTTTCTCTGTTTTAAGGGTATACTTGAATAAAATAAGAAGAGGTGGATTTTATGTCAGCAGCTCCATTAATGTCAGAACAAGAGAAAATCGTAGTTTTAGATTTAGGTAGCAAGTACAACCAACTTATTACACGCGTAATACGGGATTTAGGCGTTTACAGTGAGCTTTATCCGCACACAGTAACAGCAGAAGAAATTCGTAACATGCATGCAGCTGGAATTGTCTTGTCTGGTGGAGATACGAAAATGGACGCAGACATCGATCCTGAAATCTTTACATTAGGACTTCCAGTTCTCGGTCTTGGCTCAGGACTAGAAGTCATTGCAGAGCAGTTTGGCGGCAAGACAGCTACTATGGAAGCTCATGGTGCGGCGTCTACACTAACTACTGAAGGAACTTCAAAATTATTTGCTGAAATCAGCGGATCATTTGCAGCGCACATTGGTGGCACTGAAAAAATTGCAGAACTTCCTGAAGGCTTCACAGCAACAGTGAAAGACGAGCATGGACATATTGCAGCAATCGAGAATGCTGATAAAGGATTATTCGGCGTTCAGTTCCATCCTGAAGTCGACAGCACTGAAAATGGAGAAGCGATTCTTCGTACGTTCCTTCGTTCAATATGTAATCCGACAGGTGAATGGTCAATGGAACGCTTCATTGAAGTAGAAGTAGAAAAAATCCGTGAGCAAGTTGGCAATCGTAATGTTCTTTGTGCACTAAGTGGCGGTGTCGACTCTTCAGTAGTTGCAACACTTATCCATCGTGCCATTGGTGATCAGTTGACTTGTATTTTTGTAGACCACGGCTTGTTGCGTAAAGGTGAAGTCGAAAGTGTTGTCGATACGTTCAGCACAAAGTTCAATATGAATTTCATCAAAGTAGATGCAGCTAAGCGTTTCTTGGACAAGCTTGCCGGAGTTACAGAACCTGAACAAAAGCGTAAGATCATCGGTAACGAGTTCATTCGTGTATTTGATGAAGAAGCAGCGAAATTGAAAGGTATTGATTTCCTTGCGCAAGGTACGATTTATGCAGATATCATTGAAAGTGGTACAGCGACTGCTGAAGTCATCAAGTCTCACCACAACGTTGGCGGACTACCAGAAGATATGGACTTTGAATTGATCGAGCCGTTGAAGGCATTGTTCAAAGACGAAGTGCGTAATGTCGGTAAAGAGCTTGGATTGCCTGAAGATATCTACAACCGTCAGCCGTTCCCTGGACCAGGTCTAGGTGTTCGAGTACTTGGCGAAGTGACAGAAGAGAAGTTGAACATTGTACGTGACGCAGATTACATCCTCCGTGAAGAAATTGCTTTAGCTGGTCTTGACCGCTCTATTTGGCAGTACTTCGCAGTTCTTCCTGGCATCAAGAGTGTCGGTGTGCGAGACGGAAAGCGTTCGTATGATCACGCAATCGGACTTCGTGCCGTTCATTCTTCAGATGGTATGAGTGCTGATTGGGCACGAATCCCTTGGGATGTTTTGGAGAAAATCAGTTCACGAATTACAGCTGAAGTTGACCACGTCAACCGTGTTGTTTACGATATTACTGCAAAACCACCAGGCACAATCGAGTGGGAATAAAACTGAATAACTGATTGTCGTATATCCTTGGGAATAAGGCCCAAAAGTCTCTACCAGAGCACCGTAAATGCTTTGACTACGATGAATGGAACACTTCTTGAGTAGGACTGACAAGAGGGATCCCCATTTTGAAGAGTTTGAAAGAGCATGCGGCTTTAGTTGTCGCATGCTCTTTTTATATCCAAAACAGATGAGGACGGTTGATGATGAAAAAGTATTTTGAGTTTGACAAGTTAGGTACCAATTATAGAAGAGAAATCATTGGGGGATTAACAACGTTCCTTGCAATGGCGTACATATTGGCCGTGAATCCGCTAGTCTTGTCTCTTGACGGGGTGCCTGATATTCCGGATGCAATGCGCATGGATAAAGGTGCAGTATTTGTTGCAACAGCATTAGCAGCAGCAGTCGGATCATTATTTATGGGTCTCATCGCACGATATCCAATCGGTTTAGCACCAGGTATGGGACTTAACGCATTTTTCGCATTTTCTGTTGTGCTCGGATATGGTATTCCTTGGCAAACAGCTTTAACAGGCGTGCTATTCTCAGGTCTCATTTTTATTGTTCTTTCATTAACTGGACTTCGAGAAATGATCATTAACGCAATCCCGGCACAACTGAAATATGCAGTAGGTGCGGGAATTGGTTTGTTCATCACATTTTTAGGGTTTCAAAACGCAAATATTATTGTAGGTGATCCAAACACGCTTGTTACGCTAGGAGATTTATCGCAAGGTCCAGTATTGCTTGCTATTTTTGGATTAGTAATTACAGTGATCATGATGGTTAGAGGAATTAAGGGAGCAATCTTCTATGGAATGATTATAACTACCGTGGCAGGGATGTTGACCAATCTTATTGAGGTACCGGATAAAGTAGTTTCCAGTGTACCGAGTGTCGCTCCTACTTTTGGTGCAGCATTTGAAACAATTTTTAATAACCCGAGTGAATTGTTTACGACACAGTTTATTGTCATCATCATTACATTTCTGTTTGTAGATTTCTTTGATACTGCAGGAACACTCGTTGCAGTCGCAACCCAAGCAGGTTTAATGAAGGAAGGTAAGTTGCCACGTGCTGGAAGAGCATTGTTGGCGGATTCCATGGCAACAGTGACTGGTGCAATTTTCGGTACATCCACAACAACTTCTTACGTTGAATCGACAGCTGGAGTTGCAGCAGGGGCGAAAACAGGATTTGCTTCTGTTATAACAGGTCTTCTATTTTTACTAGCTTTATTCTTCTCACCTTTATTGTTTGTCATTACGCCTGAAGTTACAGCGCCTGCATTAATTATTGTTGGTGTGCTAATGGTTTCTAATTTAGGCAATATTGAGTGGACACGTTTTGAAATGGCTGTCCCGGCATTCTTCACTGTCATTGCAATGCCGTTGACGTATAGTATCGCAACAGGAATAGCGATTGGATTCATCTTCTATCCAATTACAATGCTACTTAGCGGACGCCGCAAAGAAATACATCCTATTATGTATGTATTGATGGTTCTCTTCATATTGTATTTCGTTTTTGTTAAATAACGAAACTTCTACAGGTACTGACTTTCCATTATGGAAGGTCAGTACCTGTTTTTTTGCTTCGATTGTGGATGTAGACAATTAAAATGATAGAACTTATGAAATAAGAAGGGGATTTAATAATTGATGTTTAACACAATGTTTTTCGGGTATATTAATGACTAGTAATTAATTTGACGAAAAGTGTTGACTTATGTTGACGCGCTTGGTATAGTAATAAAGCAGTCGGGAGCGAGACTTACTGAAACGCTTCAGACAACATGAACCTTGAAAACTGAAC
>NZ_JWIB01000035.1 GCF_000813425.1 Sporosarcina sp. ZBG7A | reverse complement strand
GAACTTGTCGCGCTGGCCCTATTGTTGCACGGTTGTGTTCCATTAACGCCCCCATTTGTTGTATTTCACTTTCTCGTCAAATAGTATCTAGCATTAGCGAAAAGGACACCTCCTAAAAGGAAAAGCATGACGATGACCCAACTGGAAATTGCTGAATACTCCCCTTTTAGAATAAACTCACTTATCAAATTCACAGCTACCATTATAGCCATTACAATATACAAACCTATTACATACTTCATATTTCACCTCTTAACATAATCCATAAGTTTGGTCAGTTTGATGAATGGACGATTTATTTATAGTACTCGCCGTTGCTTGAAGCGGAAGACGGACGACTCCGAAGGAATCAGCGTGCGCCTTGAGACCCCTTTCTCGACCGAGGAGGCTCAAGCCACGCCCCCTCGGAAAGCGTACCTTCTGTAGCGGAAAGCAACAATCTTCACAGACAGTTTGGCTTTATTGTAACTTAGCCATTCTGCATATCTATACGTTCTGGATGATGAAGAAACAATTCTATTTTGCATAGTTCGCCCTCTCGAATTTTTATAATAGAAGCATTGCATAAAGAAATTAATTCAATTAAGCCCTAGCCATTGACCACAACTAGAGCGTCTCATCCAACTTCCGAATATTTGAGTTGAAAATTAAATACACATCCCCAAAAACATCCATCTTGTCTCCCTTTATGCGCATAGCACAATCCTTGTTCGACGCATAAATAGTTATTTCCTCCGATAAGGAAGAAAGTTCGCGTTGAACTAGCGCAATGTTATTTTCGAGATCAAAATGAGACAGGACGGAAAAATCGTCAAGGCCGATCCCATCGTAAACAGAGCTTACTTCAACCTCATCTCCAAAGTTTTTCGAACATAAGAATTTAGCGGACATGTTGATCGAACCAGCGCTTGCTCCCATCACAACTGCACTACTTTTTTTGATCAAACCCGACAATTCATATTCCATCAAAAAACCATTTTGTTTAAGAATATTTCCACCCAACAAGAAAATGACTGAAGCATTTTGAATTAACTTTTGAGCCTCTTCCTTCTGTACGCGATAATTAATTAAATGATATTTATCAAACATAATGCCAGCCTGGTCAAGCCACGAGCGCTCGGTAGCACCATCATCATCATAAATAGATGGATTCGAGCTAATCATAGCAAGCGATTTTCTATCAGTTATGTCCTCCTGTAACACTCTGCCCAGATTCTCTGGAAAAAAATTACTAAACCAACCTAAATAATAATGAGTTTTCATGAGTCCCCCCGTAGCATAGTGCAAATAAGATTATTTTTTGCGTGACTCACACTGTTTGCGTGTCACTGAAAAACACTCTGAATTTGGCTATTTCACTGAATATCAAAATATTCTTTATCCCATGAAACCATTATACCAAAGATACCCATAAAAACTTTCAATAAAATAAAAAAGCACCGCTCAATGCGATGCTAATCATGGCTCTAAATTGATGATAATTTGCTCGTTATTTTATCTTTTGAACCATTTAACTAACCGTATATTCTTAGACTGATTAGCGGTCTTTTCTAATATAAATGAGAGATGTCACTTAATCTCCAGCATCGTATCTTCTCAGAAACACTGTTTTCACTGCTCATTGACAGTTTCTAATAGAGTCGACCTTGATTCTGACAAGGGGGAAATCCATTTATATCCTGTATCATATAGAAATCATACTTTTTTAAAGCGAATTGTGCTTGATATAAGTATTCAATCACATGAAGTTGACCATTTGTAACACCGCACAATATCCCTGATGTCCCTTGCCCATTCGTTAATGAAATTCCAACAGGTTGATTGATTAAAGATCCTATTTTATGATGCCAATGCATAGTCATCGCCTCCTATAGCATCCTATTAATAAAGGAGGTTTTTAGTGTTTGTCTTGCTTGCGGGATTTTTCAACTGAGGGGACTCTTAAAGATTCATGATATCCGCTTTTTCATCTAAGGTAGCATCTTTTTCAGAAAGCATTCAATCGTTAAAAAGAAAGTGATGTAATTCCTCTAAAAGGTTAGTCATTTCTTAAAATTACTTTCAGTGACTTCCCCATTGTGAAGTGAGTACTGAGCAAAGTCGCTTGCTACAAAGACATTAGGAAATATTTCTTGTCCTTCTTTCTTAAATGCGTCAATATCACTTGGTAGAAAGCGTGAACTAATATGAGTCGCGACAAGTGCTTTGGCACTAGCCGTTTTCACAACTTCTGCTGCTTGTTGAATAGTGGAATGCCCAAAATCTTTTGCTAGTTGTCCCGTTTCTTCGTTAAATGTCGCTTCATGGACGACTAGATCGGCATTTTTAGAGAGCTCCACTGACGCTTCGCAGACACTTGTGTCCCCTAGAATCGTTACAACAAATCCTGGTTTTGGCTCACCGATGACTGATGAGCTTGTGACAATCGTTCCATCTTCCAATGTAACATCGTTTCCATTTTTGAGTTGCTGAAGGAGCGGACCTTTTGGAACTCCAGCTTCGGTTGCCTTGTCAATCAGTAACTTTCCAGGCAACGGCTTTTGCACAATCCTATAGCCGAAACACGGGATGACATGGGACAACTCCCGTGTGGTTATGATGTATTCATCATCCTCAAATACAACACCTTCCTCGATTTCGTGAATCCTTAACGGGTATGTAAGATGAGTTTTCGTTAGTCGTAATGTCGTATGAATCCACTCTTCAATCCCTATAGGTCCATAAATATCAAGAGGACTATCTCCGCCTAAAAACGAGCGCGAGCCGATAAAACCAGGGATTCCAAATAAATGATCCCCATGTAAATGGGTGATGAACATCTTGGTCACTTTTCGCGGTTTCAAGGTTGTGTGAAGCATTTGATGTTGAGTCGCTTCCCCGCAGTCAAACATCCAATAGCCCCGCTCTTCAGAAGACAAATTCAAAACAATTGAAGTCGTATTACGCAATTTTGAAGGCATTCCTGCCCCGGTACCTAAAAACTGCAAATCCATAACAAATTCCTCCTTTCTATTGCTTTCCTTTATGAATTGTACCTGGACCAAATCGGTCATTCATACGTGAAACCAGTTTTTGCATGGACACTTCTTTATCATGACGCTCGAAATTATCGAAAGACAGCTGTTCATGTAATTCTTCAAACGGGATGACATGGGATACCGTAATCCCCAGTAGTCGAATTGGCTCTCCATCCCAGTGAAGACGAAATAACTGTGCAGCTTCTTTATAAATTTCTTGCGAACGATATAATGGGTTCAAAACGGTTTTACTTCTCGATTGGTTTCGCCAAGCCGCCGTTCGGATTTGAATGGAAATGACGGTACCAGCTAACTGTTTGGCTTCCAATCGGCTAGCTACTTTTTCTGCGAGTTTTTGAAAGACAGCTAAACATGGGTCTAATTCGGTTTCATCTATTGCTAGCGTTGTCGAACTTCCCACACTTTTTCGTTCTTCTGAAGCTTCTGGATCGACAATTCGATCATCTACTCCATTTGCACGTTGCTTCAATTGCAGCCCTCTTTTACCAAGAGTCAATTTCACTTTCAAATCATCCGCAATTGCGAGATCACCGATTGTTTGAATGTCCGCTTGGGCAAGCTTTTCCGCACTGCTTTTACCGATTCCATGCATCTCAAGTACGGAAAGTGGCCACAAAATATTTGAAACTTCACGTTTCCTCAGAATCGTGATTCCCATCGGTTTTTTCATGTCAGAAGCAGTTTTCGCTAAAAACTTGTTCGGTGCAATTCCGATTGAACAGGGTAAATCTAGTTCGCGTAATATCCGTTCTTGCATTTCTTTAGCAATTCCCATCGCGTTCTCTAGACCGCCTATCGCAGTTATATCGATGTATGCTTCATCAATCGAGACCGGTTCCACTAATTCTGTATATGTTCTCAATATATCAAACATCGCCTGTGAGGCTTGTCTGTACTTTTCAAAGTCCGGAGGTACCAGTACAAGCTCAGGGCACACTCTTTTTGCTTCTCCGACAGTCATTGTCGTATAAACACCGAATGCGCGTGCTTCGTATGAGCACGTCACAAGAATCCCTCGTCGTGCCTTAGGGTTTCCTGCAACGGCTAGTGCAAGACCCTTCAATTCTGGATTATGAGCTTGTTCAACAGATGCAAAGAAACAATTCATATCCAAATGTAGAATGACTCGACGGTTGACGTGTTCTTTGCGATCCATGCACTCACCTCTCTAGCTTCAAGAAAAAACCGGGCAGCGTTCTACCCGGTTTCAACAGTCACACGTTCTCTGATACTTGCTGTCCCACGTAGTCAGTAATGTCATCCATTCCTGTCAGTGTGTCAGAAAGAATTGTCGGATCAATCATCGTAATGATTCGATTTTCCAAATTCGCTACAGAAGAGAAATAAGGCGTCTTAGAATATGCCATTAACCCTTTTGATGTTAATGTATCCTTTGAAATATCAAGAATTTCTTTCGCTTCTAACACAAGTAATCCAAAGTAAACACCTTCTGTTTGTACAACAACCACTTTAGCATTAGGATCATCTTTTGCTGAGTTACCATATAGAATTTGCTGAAAGTCCAAAATTGGAACAAGCTCGCCACGAATTTTCATTAATCCGAGAAGGTATTCAGGTAAATGCGGAATCGGGTTCACTTTTTCTAACTCTTCAATGGAAACCGTTTGTTCAACTGGAATTGCATATTCTTCATTGCCACAACGAACGACAATCGCTTTCGTGTTCTCCATATTACTGAACCTTCTTTCCGCGGTTCGTCACGGTACGCACAATTTCAAGAAGCAATTCTGCTAGTTTGTTAAGCTCTTCAACAGGCATCCGTTCGTTTTTAGTATGGATTTCTTCATAGCCTACAGACAATGTAACTGTTGGGAAGCCATGCCCATTAAAGATATTACCGTCACTGCCTCCACCACTCGTTTTCAATTCCGGAGTACGTCCAATGGCACGGATCGCTTCAGAAGCTACCTGAACCACTTCGTCATTCTCTTCAAAATGGAATCCTGGAGACATTAGCCGAACTTCTGTCTCAGCAGAACCACCCATTTTTTCAGCTGTTTCGGCAAATGCTTTTACCATATGCTCGGTTTGAGTTTGTAACTTCTCATAATTGATCGAACGTGCTTCTGAAACAATGTTGACTTCATCACAAACAATATTCGTTGCTTGTCCGCCGGAAAACATTCCAATGTTCGCAGTTGTCTCAGAGTCGATTCTTCCAAGTTTCATGGCTGCCACTGATTTTGCAGCAATCGTAATCGCGGAAACACCTTTTTCCGGTTCAACTCCTGCGTGGGCAGTACGACCATGAATGACTGTCTTCAATTTCGCATTATATGGCGCTGCAGTGACGATTCCTCCAACTTTTCCATCACTGTCAACTGCATAGCCGTATTTTGCTTTCATGAGAGTTCTATCGATTTCTCGAGCTCCTACTAGACCGCTTTCTTCCCCAGCAGTAATGATGAATTGTAGATCCCCGTGCGCTTCTCCACTCTCTTTAAGTGTCCGCATCATCTCAAATAACGCCGCAAGTCCTGCTTTGTCATCTGAACCTAGAATCGTTTCACCCGCAGAATAGATATATCCATCTTCTTTTAAGACCGGTTCAATCCCGACTCCAGGCGTAACTGTATCCATATGACAAGTGAAGTAAATTGGATCTGCTTCCGGTACAGAACCTTTCATCGTCGCGATTAGGTTCCCCGCACCGTGACCTGTACGTTCTTTTGAGTCATCTTCATAGACATCGAAGCCCATCTGTTCCATTTTTTCTTTTAAAACGCCAACAATTTGTTCTTCGTGTCGTGTTTCAGAGTCTATCTTCACTAATTCAAAAAATTCATCAAGCATACGTTCGTAATTCATGGAATCTCTCCTCTTATAACGGCATATTGCCGTGCTTCTTTTTAGGACGTTGTTCTTTTTTATTTCTCATCATGTCTAGCGCTTGCACAAGTTTAATACGCGTTTCGCGTGGGTCAATGACATCATCGACCATTCCGTTTGCTGCAGCTGCATATGGATTCGAAAACTTATCCCGATACTCTGCAATCTTAGCAGCTCGCGTTGCTTCAGGGTCTTCACTAGCCGCAATATCTCGTGCGAAGATTATGTTCGCTGCACCTTCTGCTCCCATTACCGCAATTTCTGCATTCGGCCAAGCGAATACGAGATCCGCACCAATCGCTTTCGAATTGAGGGCAACATAAGCACCACCAAATGCTTTACGCAAAATCACTGTGATCTTTGGTACTGTCGCTTCCGAATAAGAGTACAAAATCTTTGCCCCATGACGGATAATGCCGCCATGCTCTTGTTTCACTCCTGGGAAGAATCCAGTCACATCTTCAAACGTAATCAGTGGGATATTGAACGAGTCACACGTACGTATGAATCTTGAGATTTTATCGGATGAATCGATATCTAAGCCACCCGCCATTACTTTCGGCTGGTTACAGACAAACCCTACGGCCTCTCCTTTGATTCTTGCAAACCCGACGACGGCATTACGCGCAAACTCTTTTTGAACTTCCATGAATGAGTCTGCATCCGCAATTTGCTCGATCACTTTCCGAACATCATAGGGTCTGATTGTTTCAAATGGCACGATATCCGCTAAATCTGGACGATAATCATCTTGTTCAGCTATAGGTTGAATTGGTGTTTTTTCTTCATTGTTTTGAGGTAAATACGTCAGTAACCGACGTACTTCTTGAAGTACTGTCTGCTCATCGGCTCCTCGGAAGTGGGCATTCCCGCTAATGGCATTATGCACTTTGGAACCACCCAAGTCTTCAGATGAAATCTTTTCACCCGTAACGGTTTCAATGACTTTCGGTCCAGTGATGAACATTTGGCTTGTTTCATCAGTCATAAATACGAAATCTGTAATCGCTGGTGAATAGACGGCTCCGCCTGCACATGGACCTAGAATAACCGAAATTTGTGGAATCACACCTGAGTAAATGGAGTTGCGATAGAAAATCTCACCATAACCATCCAGAGAGACAACTCCCTCTTGAATACGGGCGCCACCTGAATCATTTAGTCCAATAAAAGGTGCTCCGTTCTTTGCTGCAAGATCCATGACATTGGCAATTTTCATGGCATGCATTTCACCAAGTGCTCCACCAAAAACAGTAAAGTCTTGTGAGAATAAGTAAATCGGACGGCCATTCACTTTGCCATACCCCGTCACGACTCCATCACCTGGACCTTCCATTTTGTCCATCCCAAAGTCACGTGTCCGATGAGCCACAAAAGGACTCAATTCAACAAATGTTCCTTTGTCGACGAGTAATTCGATGCGTTCCCGAGCAGTTAGTTTTCCTTTTTCATGTTGGCGGGCAATGCGTTCATCGCCACCACCTAGTTCTATCTTCCGTTTCTTATCGTAAAGTTCGTTAATTTTATCGTAAATATCCATCTTACTCATCCCCCAATGAGCGTTTGGCACATAGTTCATAAAGAACTCCAAACGAAGATTTTGGATGCAGGAATGCGACTTCTGCTCCACCTGCACCTATTTTAGGTTCCTCTTGAAGTAACCGGACGCCGTTGGTCTTCAATTCTTCCATTCGTTCACGAATATTGCTCACACCGAATGCAATATGATGGACTCCTTCACCGCGTTTTTCCAGGAAACTTGCAATGGCTCCTTCAGTACCAATCGGCTCGAGCAACTCAAGCTTGATATTACCGGCATCTAAAAATGCTACCGTCACATGCTGTTGCGGGACTTTTTCCACGCCCAACAACTTCAAACCAAGTGTATGTATATAATAATCCATTGATTCGTCAAGACTTTTCACCGCAATACCGATATGGTCAACCTTTTCCACCATTCCACCCCTATTCTATTGTACCTGCTCCTAAAATAATGCGCCACCAGTTGAGAATTGTGCAGATTCTGTTAAACTAAAAGTATCAAACCAATTAAGGGGTTTTTGCACATGAGCAATAAAAAAGTTCAAAAAACGATTGTCATTATTATGATAGCTGCTATGGTTGCTTCTACTGTCTTGTTCGGTCTCAGTACATTATTTTAATAGAAGACATGAAAATGCAGGCCGGCATCAGTCACACTGATGCCGGCCTGTTTTTTATAGTTCTTCGCAATACTGTTCAAACTGATCTTGCAAGTTTGTCACAACAGACATTGGATCATGGCCTTCAATTTCATGACGTCCGACTTCAGCAACCATTTCTCCATTTTTCATCAAGACGAATGAAGGTGAAGATGGTAAATGATAATCTCCAAAGTGCATACGTGCTTGCGCAGTCGCTTCTTTGTCTTGTCCTGCAAACACAGTTACTAAGTGATCAGGAGCCTTATCGTAGTGGATTGCATGAAGTGCTGCCGGACGTGCGATACCGCCTGCACAACCACATACCGAGTTAACCATGACAAGAGTTGTACCTTCACGTTTGAATGCATTTTCAACGTCATCCGCTGTTTTCAATTGCTCATAGCCACCCGCTTCCATTTCTCCACGAGCCTGGCCTGTTATATCGTCCATATAAAAATTAAAATCCATTGACATCTAGTTGTCCCCCTTTGGTGCATGATACTACTATCATACCAGTTTACGAGTGCGATGAAAACTGTTCAGCAATTTCGCTTACTTATGCAAATACGACAGCGTAATTAATTAGCGGCTTTCCTTATCAAATAGTTGCTTAACGGCTCCAGCAACGGTTATCTGATCGCTCAATAGCCTTCCTTCCAGCTCTGAAACTTGCTGCTTGCGACCTGGTTCACCGTAGAACGAATCGATCAAGTGATCATTGATCATCGAGTAAAACCAGCTGCGCGTTTGAGATTGCCGTCTTTCTGTCCAATAGTTTGACCGCTCCATCACAACTCTAAACTCTTGAATCATCTCCCATGTTGCGGACAGCCCTGTTTCCTTTATGGAGGATACCGGTAATGCGCGTGTTGTCCACCCAGGAGAAGCAGGTTGAAGGAAATGAGCTAGCTGACGATATTCCCGCACCGTTTTCTTTGCAAGTCTTTCGTTTTCTCCATCCGCTTTATGGACAATGATGCCATCTGCAAGCTCCATAATTCCTTTTTTCATCCCTTGCAGTTCATCCCCCGCACCTGTTAACGCAAGCAGTAAGAAGAAATCCGTCATTTCGCGTACCGCAGTTTCGGATTGACCAACGCCCACAGTTTCTACCAGAATGACATCATAGCCTGCTGCTTCACAAAGCAACATCGTTTCACGTGTTTTACGATGGACCCCACCGAGCGTTCCAGCTGTAGGGGACGGTCGAATGAAGGCTTGAGGATCACGTGCCAGCAGTTCCATCCTCGTTTTGTCACCCAGAATACTTCCACCCGTAATGGAAGAACTTGGGTCGACCGCGAGAACGGCTACTTTATGACCCGCCTTCGTCAGCATGAGTCCGAATGCTTCGATAAAAGTACTTTTCCCCGCTCCAGGGACTCCAGTAATTCCGATTCGGATGCTATTTCCGGTTTTGGGCAACAACGTACGAAGCAATTCTTGACCAGCCGGTTTGTCATGGATGGCGATACTTTCAAGAAGAGTAATTCCTTTTGCTAGACTAAGCCGAGAGCCCTCAGCAATTCCTTGCGAAAGCTCAGTAATATCAATCGGCGATTTGTTTCGTTTAAACTTTCTTCTTTTTACAGACTTCATGCCATCATGGGACGAATGCAGACCTTCCATAACGTTGAGCGCGGTTTCCTCCCGCACGTCCTCATCACGTCGGTTCACTCCATCACTTCCTCATAACCTAGTTGGCGATAGATCTCTTCAATTACTTTTTGAGCAGCTACTGGAATGACGGTACCAGGCCCGAATATCGCTGCTGCACCATTCTCCCGAAGGAATTCATAGTCTTGGGCAGGAATGACCCCACCAACAATTACTAAGATATCTGGTCTACCTATTTTCGCTAATTCTGCCCGTAATGCTGGAACGAGTGTTTTGTGTCCTGCTGCAAGCGAACTTACACCAATGACATGGACATCATTTTCCGCTGCTTGCAACGCTGTTTCTTCCGGTGTTTGGAAAAGTGGTCCTATGTCTACATCGAAACCTAGATCCGCAAACGAAGATGCGATGACTTTCGCACCGCGGTCATGACCGTCTTGCCCCATTTTGGCGACTAGTATCCTCGGACGACGGCCTTCGTTTTCAAGAAATTCATCTGTCATCGATTTCACTTCATCAATTTCTTCTGAGTTCGAGAAATTTTGACTGTACACACCACTCACAGAACGGATAACAGCTTTATGTCTACCCGAAACCTCTTCGATCGCATCTGAAATCTCCCCTATTGAGGCACGCAATCTCGCTGCGTTCACAGCGAGCGCCAGTAAGTTACCTGATCCTTCTTTGGCACTCTGAGTAAGTTCAGTAAGAGCTTGTGCAACTAACATATCGTCCCGCTCTTCTTTCATGCGATGGATACGGTCAATTTGCTTTTGACGTACTAACGTATTATCGATATCTAAAATATCAATCGGTTCTTCCTGATCTAAGCGATATTTGTTCACACCGACAATCGTTTCACTTTTCGAATCGATTTTCGCTTGTCGCTTAGCAGCTGCTTCTTCAATTTTCATCTTCGGAAGACCAGTTTCAATCGCTTTCGCCATTCCACCCAATTCTTCAATTTCTTCGATTAATTCCCAAGCTTTTTCAACGAGTTCATTCGTAAGCGACTCCACATAATAAGAGCCACCCCATGGGTCGATTGTTTTCGTCATCATCGTTTCTTCTTGCAAGAACAACTGTGTATTCCTCGCAATTCGTGCAGAGAAATCCGTAGGCAGTGCAATCGCTTCATCTAAAGCGTTCGTGTGCAACGATTGGGTATGTCCCATTGCAGCCGCATTCGCTTCAATTAATGTGCGTGTTACATTGTTGAAGGGATCTTGTTCAGTCAAACTCCAGCCTGATGTCTGTGAGTGGGTTCTTAACGCTAAAGATTTCGAGTTCTTTGGTTCGAACGTTTTCATCATTTTCGCCCAAATAATACGTGCTGCACGCATCTTGGCAATTTCCATGAAATAATTCATGCCAATCGCCCAGAAGAACGACAATCGCGGAGCAAATGAGTCGATGTCTATTCCAGCTTTTAATCCTGTTCGTACATATTCCAAACCGTCAGCAAGTGTATATGCCAGTTCAATATCCGCCGTTGCACCAGCTTCTTGCATATGATAACCAGAAATCGAAATAGAGTTGAACTTCGGCATATTCTTTGATGTATAGTCAAAAATGTCAGCAATAATGCGCATCGACATTTCTGGAGGGAATATATACGTATTCCTCACCATGTATTCTTTTAAAATGTCATTTTGAATCGTACCAGCAAGTTGCTCAGGAGAAACCCCTTGTTCTTCCGCAGCGACAATGTAGAATGCCATAATTGGCAATACGGCACCGTTCATCGTCATCGAAACGGACATCTGATCAAGAGGGATGCCATCGAATAAGATTTTCATATCTTCAACTGAATCGATTGCAACCCCTGCTTTTCCTACATCGCCCGTTACACGCGGATGATCTGAATCGTAGCCTCGATGTGTCGCCAAATCGAATGCTACTGATAACCCTTTTTGCCCCATCGCGAGATTCCTTCGGTAAAATGCATTACTTTCTTCAGCAGTTGAAAACCCGGCATATTGACGGACGGTCCATGGACGAGCGACATACATAGTCGGATATGGACCTCTTGTATTTGGTGCTATTCCCGGAAAGTCCCCTAAGTGATCGAGTCCTTTACTATCCTCGGAAGTATAGAACGGCTTAACTTGAATTCCTTCATTTGTTAGAAATGATTCCGTCACTTCGTTCTGACCAGATGTCAATTTCTGAGTCACTTGGTTAATATCCACTTTGCTAAAATCAGGCTTCTTCATGCTTCTGCGCCTCCCTTGAAACGATTGAGGATTTGAGTAAGCTTCCCAATACGATCTTGTCCGTTGTATACAAATCCATCTAGTCCGCTTGCCAGCCATCCGTCCGTTAACTCTTCACTCACACGCCCTGCAACATCCAATAGAAGACTTTGAGGCTTATTTGCAATTAGTTCTGCAGCAACCTGTTCCGTCATATCTGGAGCAGCACACACGATTGCATAGTCTGGTTTCTCCAGTTTCAGCCACTCAATGGCTGAGGCGGCATCAGGAAACGCTGGACTATGTTGGGCAGTTAACCCACCTGTTGCTAGAAACCCTGTTGCAAAATCGGCCCGGGGTTTGTACGATTTTAAGCTGCCGAATACGAGCAGTCGAATATCAATCGGATGTTCAGCTGCTTTTTTACGCAGCTCCTCAAATGGATATGCCGGACGTGATGTCTCGATTCTAAAAGCGTTTTCAGCTAAATTATGATTCTCAGGATCTGCATAAACACTGGTTCCTATCAAAGAAGTAACTCCAGTTGCGGCATTAGCTTTTCGTTCATCTGCAAGCTGTTGTAATTTACCGGATTGCAGGTAGACATCTTTGCCGCCGTTTTCCTCAATCTCTAGGAACAGTTCCCAAGCGTTATGAACTAGTTCTTCTGTTAGTTGTTCGATGAAGTACGAGCCGCCGCCAGGATCGATGACTTTGTCTGCATGCGTTTCTTCTCGGATAATGAGTTGTACATTCCTAGCGTATCGGAGTGACTGTGCCGTATTTCCCGTCAACTCGTTATAAGGGTAGACCGTTAGCCAGTCCGCCCCACCTAACACTGCGGAAAAAGCGCTATTTCCTGCTCTTAGCAAGTTCACATAAGGATCTATTTTTGAGAACGATCGCAGCGAAGTTACTCCAATTAAAGGAACAGGACTTAACTCGTTTTCATCGTATGCACTACTGAATAATTGCCATAAAGTACGGAACGCTCTAAATTTTGCGATTTCCATAAAGAAATGAGTGTCTGCAGGAAATCTAAAAAAGACATTTTTCTTAAATTGATCAAATGAAGCCGCTTGCGTTGCGAGATCCGTTGCTTCTGATAATGCGATTGCAAGCTCAGTGACACTATCTGCCCCATTCATATGAAGTGGTTCCAAATCGATACCGAGTGACCTGATTTTTTCATATCCTGAAGGTAAGTCAAATTCAGCAGTCAGCAATAGACCTGTCACTTTTTCGCGTTCTTCAGAGGAAATCATCTCAAATACTTCAAGCAAACGATCTTGAGATTCAATGTGTATAAAGGCAATAGGATGGTTTTTCATTAATCTGGCAAGTGCATGTAAAGAAGCATCGTTCCATTCAATCGATGTTCTTCCATCAATATAGATCGCTTCATTTCCCTTTTCAAGACTTTCAGACATCGAAGCAATCCACTCAGAGCCTGTACTTCCAGCTGTCGGTTGCGCACTAATCCACTTCCGTTGACTAGGACGTATATTTTTATTTGGATCGACGGTTGCTGTATACAGCGGATTAAGTGTGATACCTTCTGCTGTCGTTGTTTTAAGGGAGTCTACTGTCTTCCCTTTCAATGACCGATCCGCTACTTCTTCCCATTCGTTCCAATCCGGAAGTTCAAATCGTTGTTGCATCATGTTATGTATGTCAGAGTTGCTCATTTAAAATCCCTCCCTGTATAACTGTTACCTCATAGTGTACCTGAAATGGATCCTTCTTGAAAAGACAACCCCCACGTCCATTCTAAATATGGCCGAGGGGGTTGGTGTGTCTAACTTAGTAGACAGATGTTGTTTCTGGTGATACGTTTTCTAGTATTTCCTTGACACGTGCTAGGAAATGACCTGCTACGAGGCCGTCTAATACACGGTGGTCTAATGACAGACAAAGGTTAACCATATCCCGAACGCCGATCATGCCATTGTCCATAACAACTGGACGTTTGACAATCGATTCCACTTGCAGAATTGCTGCTTGCGGGTGATTAATGATTCCCATTGACTGAACAGAACCGAATGATCCCGTGTTATTTACAGTAAACGTACCGCCTTGCATTTCCTGTGATTTCAGTTTGCCGGAACGAACTTTCCCAGCAAGCTCTGTAATTTCACGGCCTATGCCTTTAATTGTTTTCTCATCCGCTTGCTGGATTACTGGGACATACAATGCCTCATCAGTTGCTACAGCAATCGAAATGTTGATGTCTTTTTTCTGCACGATTTTGTCGCCAGCCCACATTGAATTCATCATCGGGAATTCTTTTAATGCTTGAGAAACTGCTTTGACGAAAAATGCGAAGTACGTTAAATTGAAGCCTTCTTTTTGCTTGAATTCTGCTTTCAATGAATCGCGGTATTTCACCATTTCTGTTACGTCAACTTCGATCATTGTCCACGCATGCGGTGCTTCGTGTTTAGACTTCAGCATGTTGTTTGCGATTGCTCGGCGTACTCCAGTAACAGGAATTTCAATATCACCTGCTGCAACAGGTACATTGGTTGCACTTTGTGCAGGTGCACTTGAAGCAGGCGCTACTGGCGCGGATTGCTGAGCTGAAGCTGGTGCCTCAACAGCTGATTTCGGTTGTGGCTTTTCACCACTATCAATGATTGCTTGGATGTCTTTACGTGTAATCCGTCCATCGCGTCCGGAACCATCGACATCTGCTAGGTTGATATTATGATCTTGGGAAAGACGAAGAACAGCTGGTGAGTAACGACCTGCAGCAGCACCCTTTTCTTTCTTCACAGGACTTTTTGGTTTTTGTGAACCTTCTGCCGGCATTTCGTTCGCTGGCTCTTTTTGGGCTGGTGCTGCTTCCGGTTGGGCAGACTCGCTGCTTCCGCCTTCAGTTTCAATGGTACAAACGATTTCACCTACAGCAACTGTTTGACCTTCTTGAACAAGGATTTCTTTAATCGTCCCTGTGAATGATGAAGGTACTTCAGCTGTCACTTTATCTGTATTCACTTCTGCAAGTGAGTCATACTTTTCTACGTGATCACCTGGCTTCACGAGCCATTTTTCAATCGTACCTTCAGTTACACTCTCACCGAGTTGAGGCATTTTAATGGATTCAATTGCCACTGGATTTCCCTCCGTTCATTATTAAAATTCAGCTAACTCTCGCGCTGCTTTTTCTACTTTATCCGGATTCACCATAAAGAATTTCTCCATTGTTGGTGCGTACGGCATTGCAGGTATATCCGGTCCAGCGAGACGTTGAATCGGAGCGTCTAGGTCGAATAAGCAGTTTTCAGAAATAATGGCTGCCACTTCGCTCATGATGCTGCCTTCTTTGTTATCTTCTGTAACAAGAAGAACTTTACCTGTCTTTTTAGCCGCTTCAATGATCGCTTCTTTATCCAACGGGTAAATCGTTCTCAAATCGAGAATATGTGCTGAAATTCCGTCTTCAGCAAGACGCTCTGCAGCTTGCAGCGCAAAGTGGACACAAAGACCATATGTGATGATTGTAATGTCTTCGCCTTCACGCTTCACATCCGCTTTTCCGATTTCTATTGTATATTCTTCTTCAGGTACTTCGCCTTTGATAAGTCGATATGCACGTTTATGCTCAAAGAACAAAACTGGATCATCATCACGAATTGCTGCTTTTAGAAGACCTTTCGCATCGTATGGAGTGGATGGAATAACAATTTTAAGTCCAGGAGTTCCTGCAAACATCGATTCCACAGATTGTGAATGATAAAGAGCACCGTGAACGCCACCACCGAATGGTGCACGTACAACAAGTGGACAAGACCAGTCATTATTTGAACGGTAGCGGATTTTTGCCGCTTCCGAAACGATCTGATTGACAGCAGGCATTATGAAATCTGCAAACTGCATTTCAGCAATTGGGCGCATGCCATACATCGCTGCACCGATTGCAACACCAGCAATTGCGGATTCAGCAAGAGGTGTATCAAGTGCACGGTATTCACCGTATTTATCGTATAAGCCTGTTGTCGCTTTGAAAACGCCACCTTTACGGCCAACGTCTTCTCCCATTACGAAAACGTTTTCGTCACGTTCCATTTCTTCTGCCATAGCACTAGTAATTGCATCGATATATGAAATGACCGCCATCAGTCGTTCCCTCCTTGTTCAGCATATACATGACGAAGTGCATACTCTGCATCTGCATAAGGAGCTGCTTCTGCATAATCTGTCGCTTCGTTCACTTGCTTCATGATCCGCTCTTCGATTTCGCTATTCAGCTCATCTGTAAGCACACCAGCTTCTTTCAAATAATTAGCAAACTTAGGGATTGGATCGAGTTTGCGCTCTGTTTCCAACTCTTCAGCATCACGATACAAACGGTGATCATCATCAGATGAGTGAGCCGTCAGGCGATAACATACTGCTTCGACGAGACTTGGTCCATCCCCACGTCGTGCTCTGTCTGCCGCCTCTTTCACGACTTTATAGACTTCAAGTGGATCTGTTCCGTCGACTGTTGTACCAGGCATGCCGTAACCAGCTGCACGATCTGCTACATGTTCACATGCAAGTTGCTTCTCAACAGGAACTGAAATTGCATATTTATTGTTTTCTACCATGACAACAGTAGGTAATTTGTGTACGCCTGCAAAGTTCATACCCTCATGGAAATCTCCTTGGTTAGAAGACCCTTCCCCAAGTGTTGTAAATGTAATGAAATCTTCGCCTTTAATCTTCGCTGCAAGTGCAACCCCTACTGCGTGTGGAAGTTGTGTCGTAACAGGTGAAGAACCTGTCAAAATACGATTCTTGCGTTGTCCGAAATGACCTGGCATCTGTCGTCCACCTGAGTTCGGATCCTCTGCTTTCGCAAATGCTGAAAGCATCAAATCTTTCGGCGTCATACCGAAGTGCAAGACGACTCCCATGTCGCGATAGTAAGGGGCAGTCCAGTCTTTATCTTTATCGAGTGCATATGCAGCTCCTACTTGTGCAGCTTCTTGTCCTTGACAAGAAATAACAAATGGAACTTTACCTGCACGGTTGAGAAGCCACATGCGCTCATCTATTTTTCGAGCCATTAACATTGTTTCATAGATTTGTAATACATCATCATTCGTGAGCCCAAGCTCTTCGTGGCGGTTTGTTGCCATGATTATTTCCCCCTTTTTACATGTGGATTGCTTTACCATCTACAGCTAATGCCGCTTCACCAATCACTTCTGAGAGTGATGGATGTGGATGAATCGTTTCTGCAACTTCCCAAGGTGTTGCGTCTAATACCATAGCTAAGCCTGCTTCAGAGATCATGTCTGTAACGCCGGCACCAATCATGTGTACACCGAGAATATCATCAGTTTTTTCATCCGCAACAATTTTCACAAAGCCGTCCGCTTTTCCATTTACCAGTGCTTTACCTACTGCTTGGAATGGGAATTTACCGATTTTTACAGTGAAACCGCGATCTTTCGCCTGTTTTTCGGTGATGCCTACGCTTGCTGCTTCAGGACTTGAATAGATACACCGTGAGATTTTTTCATAATCCATAGGCTCTGGGGTGTTATTCGCGATATGTTCAATTGCAGCAATTCCTTCGTGAGAAGCAACGTGTGCAAGTTGAAGTCCACCGATACAATCTCCAATCGCATAGATATGGCTTTCTTTTGTTTGGAAGGTTGGACGTGTTTTGATGTAACCCTTTTCAATTTCAATTTCCGTATTTTCAATACCGATCCCTTCAGTATTCGCTTGACGGCCAACTGAAACTAGAACTTTTTCTGCTGTGAAGCTTTGTGTAGAATCACCAATTTCTGCTGAAATGGTTACATTCTCTGAAGTCTTTTCAACTGTTTCAGGAAGCACTTTTGCTCCTGTAACGAATTTGATGCCTTTTTTCTCAAGAAGTTTTTTCATCTCTTTTGAAATGACTTCGTCTTCAGTAGGAAGAATTCGATCTGCATATTCAACAACAGTAATGTCAACACCGAAATCGTTGAGCATAGAAGCCCACTCAATTCCAATGACTCCACCGCCAATGATTAGCATAGAAGATGGCAATGATTCAAGAGAGAGTGCACCATCTGAAGAAAGGATTTGCTGTTCGTCCAACTCTAGTCCTGGCAATGTTCTTGGACGTGATCCAGTTGCAAGCACTAAGTTTTTCAGAATGAGCATTTCGTTCTCTTCACCGTTATTCATCTCAACTGAAATGGTTCCAGGCATCGGTGAGAAGATAGAGGGTCCGAGCATTCTACCTGTTCCTTCATAGACATCGATCTTGCCCTTTTTCATGAGACCTTGAACACCTTTATAAAGTTGGTCGACTATAGACTTCTTTCTTTCTTGGACAGCTGAGAAATTAAGTGTAACGCCTTCTGTTTCAACACCAAAACTTTGAGCTCTTTCTTTCGTCAGCTGGTAAACTTCTGCACTTTTTAATAATGCTTTACTAGGAATACATCCTTTATGTAAGCATGTACCGCCTAATTTGCCTTTTTCAACGAGCGCTGTTTTCAGACCAAGCTGTGCAGAACGAATGGCAGCTACATATCCGCCTGTTCCGCCACCAAGAATTACTACATCATACTCTTGAGCCAATGTGTTCAGCCTCCATTTCTATGTTTGTCTCTCGTGATGGATACACTTTTGCTTCCTCTTCACCGGTAAGAACACGGATTGCCCCTTCCGCAAGGGCTTGCAATTCGTCTTCCCCCGGGTAGACAACTACCTCTGCTATCCAGTCAACATATCCTTGTATCTCTGCTGTAAAGTCTTTGCCGTATGCGAGTCCGCCAGTCAGAATAATTGCATCCACTTTACCTTGGAGTACGGCCGCTGCGCTACCGATTTCCTTAGCGACTTGGTAAGCCATTGCGCTGTAAACTTCTTTTGCATGTCCATCCCCAGCTGCAATTCTTTTTTCGACTTCAACCGCATTATTAGTACCAAGGTATCCTGTCAGACCACCTTTACCGACGAGCATTTCCATAATTTCCTGGCGATAGTACTTTCCAGAAAAGCAGATATCCACTAAATCTCCAGCAGGAACTGTACCTGCACGTTCTGGGCTAAAGGGACCGTCACCATGAAGTCCGTTATTCACGTCAATAACTTTTCCATGATGATGAGCGCCAACAGTAATCCCGCCACCCATGTGTGTCACAATCAGTTTAAGTTCCTCATACTTTCTCCCCGTACGCAGCGCATATCTTCTAGCAACTGCTTTTTGGTTCAATGCATGAAAAATCGAATGCCGCTCCAATAAGTTAAATCCTGAAACTCTTGCTAGAGGCTGCAGTTCATCTACTACGACTGGATCTACAATGTAGGCGGGAATATTCTCTTCTGCAGCAATTTCATTCGCAAGGATCCCGCCTAAGTTAGATGCATGCTGACCTGCATATCCTTTCCGCAAGTCTTCAAGCATAGCTTCGTTCACAGGATACGTGCCTCCTGCAATCGGACGCAGCAAACCGCCGCGCCCGCAAACTGCAGATAGCGAGGATACATCAATTTTATGATGTTTTAGCTCTTCCACAATCATCGACTTACGAAATTCGTACTGCGCTGTGATAGAAGCAAACTGGGCAAGTTGTTCGGTGGAATGACGCAATGTCTCTTCCATGACGAGTTGATCATTATCGAACACGCCAATTTTTGTAGAGGTAGAGCCAGGATTAATCGTCAAAATTCTAGCAACTCCATGGTGCACAAGTATCGTCTCCTTTCACGGCACAGCTCAAAGTACCTTATCGACGATTTGAGAGTACGCTTTTTTCTTTTTGTAGAAATGAGTTGCGTGCTTTTGAAACTCGTTCAATGCGCTCTTCAGCCAAACGGTCTGCTGCAACATATGAAGGAATGTTGTCACGCTTAGAAATCGCGAAGATTTTTTCGATTGTATCGTAGATCGTGTTGACCTTTTTCAATGCACGCTCACGGTTATATCCGTCCAATTCGTCTGCTACGTTAATAACTCCGCCTGAATTGATAACGTAGTCTGGTGCGTATACAAGACCCATTTCGTGAATCTTATCTCCGTGTTCAGGATTTTTCAATTGGTTGTTTGCAGATCCTGCAATGACTTTTGCCTTCAATTGTGGAATTGTATCATCATTAATGACAGCTCCAAGTGCACATGGTGAGAAGATGTCTGCATCTACGCCATAAATTTCGTTAATGCCCACTGCTGTAGCTCCGAAGTTGTCGACTGCACGTTGCACCGCTTCTTCATTAATATCCGTAACAATCAGTTTCGCGCCTTCTTCATGAAGGTATTCACACATTGTGTAGGCAACGTTACCGACACCTTGTACTGCGATAGTCTTCCCTTTAAGAGAATCATCTCCGAATGCTTCTTTAGCTGCTGCTTTCATTCCTACATATACACCAAGCGCTGTTACAGGTGATGGGTTACCTGAAGAACCGAATTCAGCGGAAACACCAGTTACGTAATCTGTTTCAAGGTGGATCAAGTCCATATCTTCTTCAGTTGTACCTACGTCCTCAGCTGTAATGTAACGACCGTTCAGTCCTTCGATGAAGCGCCCGAATGCACGGAACAATTCGTCGTTTTTGTCTGTTTTAGGGTTACCCATAATAACTGCTTTACCACCGCCAAGGTTTAGACCAGCAGCAGCGTTTTTGTAAGTCATTCCGCGTGCAAGGCGAAGCGCGTCTTCAATTGCTTCTTCCTCACTGTTGTATGTCCACATGCGAGTTCCACCAAGTGCAGGTCCAAGTGTCGTATCGTGAATTGCGATGAATGCTTTTAGGCCAGTTGTTTTGTCTTGGCAGATCACCAATTGCTCATAGTCGTAAGTTTCCATGTATTTGATAATTTCCATTTGTAATTCCTCCAATTATTCAATCAGTTTTTACTTACTAATAATGCAAGTGCTAGTGAATGAAGTTTCGTTTCGGCATTGTCCGCACGTGACGTGACAACGATTGGCGCGGAAGCCCCTTGGATGATTCCGCCTACTTTCGCACGAGCAAAGTAGGTTAACGATTTGTAGAGAATGTTACCAGCTTCCAAGTTGGGCGCAACTAAAATGTCCGCTTTTCCTGCTGCCGGACCAGAGAGCCCTTTATGTTGAGCTGCTTCTGGTGAAATCGCATTGTCCAATGCCATAGGACCTTCAACAACACAATTTTTCAACTGTCCTCGCTGATTCATCATCGTCAAGGAAGCTGCGTCCAATGTTGCTTGCATCGCCGGGTTTACAGACTCTACCGCAGCGAGCGGAACAACAACTGGAACATCTATACCACAAGCTCTAGCAACAGTTACCGCATTTTGGATGATTTGTACTTTCACTTGTAGATCAGGTGTAATGCTCATCGCAGAATCGGTAACGAAGTATAGCTTGTTGAAGCCCGGAATTTCAAACGCAGCTACGTGTGAAAGTACGTTCCCAGTTCTCAAACCCGCTTCTTTTCGTAGTGCAACCTTCATCAATGCTGCAGTAGGAAGATTTCCCTTCATAAGTACTTGGGCGTTCCCTGTAGATACTGCATCGACTGCTAATTGAGCTGCATGCTGCATACTTTCACTATCAATCAATTCGATATCAGGATGATTAGCGAGCTGAGGATACTTCGATTGAATTGTTTCAAGCAATTGCTTTTTATCGTCATAGAGCTTGAAAGTTGCAAGACCTCGCGAAACAGCAAGTTCAACAGACTCCAATACATCCGCATCTGCTGCACAAGCAACAGCGGTGCACGGTCTGTCCGATAACGCAGCTGCTTGTTGTACAAGTTCTGAAAGTGTCTCCATTCCGTCACCTCACTTTCGTTAAATCAATTTGTATTTTTCTAATTTGTAGTACAAGGATCGAAGTGAAATGCCAAGTCGATCAGCTGTTAAAACTTTTTGACCGTTATTTTCCTTCAATGAGGTCTCAAGCAATATCTTTTCATGATCTTCCATCAGCGAAGCGAGCGTCCGCTTTTCAGGAATTCCAGGATCTGTTTGCTGTTCACTACGTGAAGACAATGCTCGTACGATGTCCTCTTCATCGAGCTTTGTAGAACCTGCTTCCGTTAAAATCATCGCTCGACTTAACACGTTTTCCAGTTCGCGGACATTTCCTGGCCACTCATAGGACTGAAGACGTTGCATCGCCTTAGGCGTCACTTGCTGAATGGTCATACCGAATTCCTGATTAAGCATCGCGAGGAGAACATCTGTCAAAAGCTCAATATCATCTGTCCTTGTTCGCAACGGAGGAATTCGGATAGACATGCGTGTGAGTTGATAGTACAAGTCTTCACATAGAACTCCCTCGTGAACAGCGCGTTCTAGGTTGGCTGCAGAAGATGTAATTATTCGCACTGTCAGTTGTATAGGTTGCCCCGCTGCCGTTATACGTCCAGAACCTATGTATTCCAAGAGCTTTTTCTGTACAGCTGGTTTCAATTCAGTGATTTCGTCCAAAAACAGCGTTCCTGAACTTTTATCATGTTGAATTTCTGTGTGCATGAGTGCGACTTCAATTGCTTCTACATCTAATGACGCACATGAAACCCTGATGAACTCTCCTTCATTTCTTCTGCTTCCTGTATGAATGGCATGAGCGAAAAGTTCTTTTCCGCTCCCTGGTTCCCCTCGAAGCATGACAGGGATTTCCGAACCTGCTGCAATTTTTGCTTGACTGACTGCAATTAGCAGGTCTTCATTGGTGCCGATAATATCATCAAACGTATACGTCGATTCTAACTCACGGATCATCGCTTTTGCATGGTCAAGTTGTTTCATAAGACTGCGTATTTCTGTAATATCGTGAATGACACCGACACTGCCCTTCACTTCCTGGTCAACAATTATCGGTGCAACATTTACAATCACATCTCGATTATTTTCACCGATTTGCATATTCACACCACGTGCGGGTGCTTTTGTCTCAAGGACTCTCATGTGAATACTTTCGCCTGAACTAATGTCGACAGTTGCCGGTTGTCCAATAACTTCTCTCTCTGTTAAACCCGTTAAACGTGTGTAAGCTGGATTAACTAAGATTCCTAAGCCTTCTGAATCGACGACGGATATTGCATCATCACTCGAATGAATAATGGCCTCAAGCATCGTTTTAACCCGCTTCAAGTCTGTAATTTCTTCTGCGGTGCGGATTACACCTGTTACATCTTTAAAAACAGCAAACGCTCCAGTTATCGTTCCGTCTGGCATGACGATAGGATATCTGGAACTCAAAATATCCAGTCCATTTGTTAGTTGAAGTTCAACATCAGAGTCAGGTTGACCATTTTGTAGAATGTCCGGCAAACCTGAAGCTGGGATTATCGATAAAATCGGCTTTCCGATTACTTCTTCAACTGAAAAATCAAGCATTTTGGAAGCGCTATCATTAAATAGGTTTATATGACCTTTTTTGTCAATTCCTATCATGCCTTCACCGACTGAGTTGAAAATGGATTTGTATATTATGTTGTCAGATTCCAATGAATGCAATTCTGAGTGGTGATAAGCCAAAATCTTCACTATAAGTTGACTAATGGATTTCGGTATCACTGTAATTTGTGGATATTTTTGATTGTAAATGGATGGGGAATCCCCCGAAAAGTCTAGAATTAGCTGCACATTTCCTGAAAGAAAACTTTCTGGATCAGGTCCATGAGGGATTCCGTTCTGACTTGCAAACTTATTGCTATCACCGTTCTCTGTACGGTCAACAATACCGATGATTTGGTAAGTATCTATTTGCTCAATGTGTTGTAAAACACACATGCTTTCTTGGTCAGCATCAATTATTAAAATGTTTTGCAAAGATGTTCAATCCCCCTCTCACCTTTGTGCAATCTTTTGCATTTCCAATTTTATCATACATTATCCTTCGCGTCTTGACAATCTTTCGACAGCAGGTAAAATTAATAAGGATTGGAGGGGTTCATATGGCTCGTTTGGCAGCGTTCATAGTGCTCGTAATACCAGGTATTGCCGCAGCTCTTGGCATAAAGTTAATGCGTGATGCATTGTTCGGTATCTTATTTAGTCCGTTCCCATACATATGGATGCAATTTATTGCAGGGTTTCTTTTACTCGCGGTAAGCATCGGGTTTTTCGCTGGATTTTTGTTTCGAAGAGATCAGCGAACAGGTAGAATACAAAAAAAGAGAAAATAAAAATAGGAGACTTGGCGTAATTGCCAGGTCTCCTATTTCTAATATGGATATTTTTAGCGCGCTTATTGCCATTAACTGCTTTCCAAGGAACTTTTTTCTTCTACTCAAGAGAACATTGCGGAGACAAGGAGCAACAGTAAACTACTTGGTAAACCATTCGGGATAGTCTGTAATCCACCCATAGATGAAGTCTGGAGGACTTTTGACAAAGGATTCGTCTCCATCCACTCCGTAAACCCTTATCGTTTTATTTGTTTGTTGCCATTGACTAAGGTAAGGTTCTTTCATCATTCTTTTGTGAAAGTGAAATGCATCTGCAGCAGGATAATCTGATAGTTGTTTATCTGTCAGCATTGATTTTTTAAGTAGCAATCCTGCTTCCATATCCGGGTTTAATTGTTTCACTTTCTCAACCAAATTATAATCGAATGAGGATATGTAAACTTCATCAAGCACTGAAATTTGGTCTAGTAAAGAGGAAAGACATTCAGGATGATCCGAAACAGTCTCTTTGAGTTCAATATTTAACCCAATAGACTCCAACGCTGCAAATGAGATCACGGAAGTAAGAGTAGGAATCGAACTGCCTTTTACTCCTCTCAAAAACCGCTTTCCAATACGAATTTGTTGAATTTCAGCTGCATCCATTTCCGAAATCGTTTTACGAATACCTGACAAACGGTAGAGATCAGAATCATGGATGACGAAAAAGACGCCATCTTTTGACAACTGGACATCTAATTCAATACCATCTGCTCCTTCTTCAACAGCTCCATAAAATGCCTTCATAGTATTTTCAAAGTATTTTCCTGAGGCACCTCGATGTGCATAAATTTCTCGACGTTTCTCTACTTTGTTTTCTACAGACATATAGCAACCTCCTGGTCTATGATATGACTTAGATGTTTAATACCCCATCAATCAATTCAAAAACACCTTTTGTCGGGGATTCAATAATAGAAGTCTTAGGTCCGATATGAATACATACTCCAGGATTTGCTTCATGTGTAATTTCGATTTGTGGAGGAATCGCTGATTTCATGATTTGTAAATTCGATTGAATGGCTTGATCGAGGACAAAAATCTCCTCACGACTTGTTGTTAGTGTATCTTGTATCTTATCATATGCTTCACGCTGAGCGCCTACTAACGTTGCAACTACTTTTTCTAATGGTTCAATATGCGACTCTAACTTAACGATCTGTTTTTGCAAGTTTTTAATCGACTGGGCCATTCTTTGAACTTCAATTTGGAGTACTTCTTTATCGATTCCTTTTGCATTCAACAAAGTAGCACGTTCATGACGATTGCCAGCAGTTGCGCACTCTATACGATACTTCCCTTCGGTAGTTCCACCGATGATTTTTCCTTTATGGCGATCTACATAAACATAATCTGCAATCACTTCAGATCCAAGCAAATATAGTCCGACTTGTACAGTATTTGCAAAAAGACTACACTCATTAGCATGTTTAATGAAGATACTCCCTTTCGCTTCAATGAGAGTTGTACCTCCGCCAAATACACCACCTTTAATATAGACATCAGCTTGTTCAGATCTCACTTCTTTTGCATTTGTTACGCCTTCTTTTGCTCCGATTGAAATATCCCCTGTAGCATTTACGCTGTACCCTGCAAGTACAGTACCTGAAATAACAACGGTGCCATCAAAGGTAATGGAGCCAGTTTCCGGACCAACATCCCCATTAATGATGAGTTGTTGGCCAATACCAACGACACCATTTTCAAATTCCAAAACGCCGCCATGGATTGCACGAAGCACCTTTTTTCCATGTTCATCCACTTCTTCGACAGACTTCCTATCATAGTAGAGCTTGTTGTCCAGCCCTTTCTTGCTCGCTAACTCATTTCCAAAAACGTCCATTCCTGGTGTTCCTTCTTGAGGTGGAGTTTTTTCACCCAGCCAGTCTCCTTTTTTAATGGGGGTTACAAAATTCATCTCGTAATAATCCGCAGAGCCATCTGCGCGTATAACTGGACGTCTTTCAGGAATCTCTATGTATGTAATACGTGCATCTTCGCCTTTTACTGGAAATTCGCCCTCAGCTACAACAATGGTTTGTCGTGCCTTAACTGCATTCCAATTTACGTTATATTGACCTGGCTGAATTCCTTTGCTCTTTAAAGCCTCTGCTACTAGCGAGGGAAGCTCATTTCTTTTTTCCTCAATTTCTTCTGCAGTCAAATAAATCTCAGCTTCTGCTTTCATTTTGTCGGATGAAACGATAATTTCAATTATAGGAGCGTAACTAGCGATTTCTCCCTCGTTCCCTTCAGTAGAAAGTGCTCGACGAAGCTCTGGAAAAGATGTGATTTTTAATCGGGGTAATTTTTGTGTGATTTTATCAAAAGATTTGATCGGAAAACCGCTCTTTTTAGTTCGCATTGATATCGTGTTTTCATTTCGTGTTAGTTCGATGAAATCGTTTTCATATAACACTTTGTTCACCTCTCCCTTCATCCATTATAAATCTTTGAACATTATAAGAAATAGGTGTTTCGTCTACACTTAGCCCTTTCGCTTTTCAAGGAACAATAAAGTTTTGCATCTTTTCACACAGTAAGCATCGACTTGTCTACTAGAAAAAAAGTAAGTTGGGATGCTTTCCACCTCCTAAATTCAGATTAGGTAAAATTACTTCGTAATGGCCCATTGAACTGACTAGGAATTATGGGCACACGAAAAGGCAGGTCCAAGTTCTCCCGCCTTTGTATGTTTCTTAGGTTTGTTTGCTATATCCTACATTCAGCGGCAAATGTCTTTAGCTTGCCATATGTTCCAAACGGATTTTGTCAGCGATCATAGCGATGAACTCAGAATTTGTAGGTTTACTCTTTAAATGGTGAACCGTATAGCCAAATGTTTTTGAGATAACTTCATAATTCCCACGATTCCACGCAACTTCAATAGCATGACGAATTGCTCGCTCTACCCGTGAAGGAGTTGTTTTGTACTTTTCCGCAATATCAGGGTACAAAATTTTCGTCACAGCCCCTAGTAGATCATTGTCATTGTAAACCATTTGGATTGCTTCTCGAAGGTATGAATAACCTTTAATATGAGCTGGAACTCCAATTTCTTTAATGGTCGTAGTAATAGCTGTATCCAGTACCTTTTGAGATACGCCCTCTTCGGCTTTGACAGCTTGTTGTGCTGGTTGTTGCTCACGGGATGGTTTCTGTACACTTGCGGCTTGGAAAATCTGGTTAACGAGCTGTTCAAATTCAAACGGCTTTAACATAAAGTAGGATGCACCTAATCCAGCGGCTTGTGTCATTACGTCTTCTTGACCAAAGGCAGTTAGCATTATTATTTTCAAGTCCGAAGTCACATCGTTATTACGAATATTTTCTAACACGGCAATTCCATCCAAATACGGCATTATAATATCCAATAATAGTACATCGGGAACCGATTGTTCTAAGTTCTGTAAACACTGCTTTCCATTTTGAGCTGTCCATAGCACATCTATTTCAGGATGCTTCTCAAAATAAGCAGTCATTGTTTTTACAAGCTCTTTGTTATCATCAGCTATTGCTATTTTAATTTTACCCATTCTCAATTCCCCCTTGATTGACACGCAGCAAGTCTGTTGCTGCAATTCCCTGTCGATTCCTTGCTTGGTAAAATTTTCGACAAAGGTTCCTCATTTCCTTTATTGAAATTTAAAATGAATCCAATGGCGTACGGTTTCTCTTTATTTCGACAGAATTCTTTAATTTTTAACACTTTAATTTAACAAAAAACAGCCAACTCTTTTCAGAGTTGGCTGTTTTTTGTTTACTTCGCACCTACTTCTGTCATTTTTCCAAGGAATAGACCGGCTCCTTTTTCAGGCTCGTCTACGAACATATGGGTGACTGCGCCAACAAATTTTCCTTTTTGGATGACAGGACTGCCACTCATCCCTTGCAAAATGCCCCCTGTTTTTTCAAGGAGACGCTGATCTGTCAGTTTAAATTGAAATGAATCATTTGACAGCTTGGAGATTTCAATATCAAACGATTCGACTTCCGTCCCTTGAATCGTCGTTAAAATTTCAGCCTTTCCAACAGTTAACTCTGTTGGTTGCATAACTTCCAATGGTTCCGTCAAGACTTCCTTATAAGAAGTATTCCAATCGCCAAAGATTCCATAAACACTATTGGTTAAAATTGAACCGAGTGTTTTTTCCTGATCGATGATTGAAGAAATCTTATAACCGGGGTTTCCTGGAGTACTTTTCTTAATTTGTTCGATTTCCGACAAGTAAATGGAACCACTATCGAAATTAGGTGCACTGTTCAGAGAACTATCGATGATTTGGTGTCCGAGTGCTCCATATGTCCCATCGTTGAGATCGACATATGTTAGTGTCCCGGTTCCTTCTGTAGTGTCCTTTAAAAATGGTAGCGCTCGCTTGAATGACAATCCGTCCGCTTCAATCTTAACGTCATTTTCATCACGTTTGAGAATGAGTTTTAAAACTGATTCATCTTCAATTACTCCCGCTTTTTCTTGAAGGTTCTTTAGTGATTCAATGGACGTGCCATCGATGCTCATTAGCTGATCCCCAGCTTTAAGCGAAGCATTCTTTTTACTTAGCGGCACATCACTTGTCACAAAGACACCCGCTAGCTCAAGTTGAATTCCAATTGAATTTCCCATTGGAATTAAAGAGCCGCTTGTCGCAAGGGCAGCGATAGAACTACAGGACATACCTACAATCATCACAACAGACGCCATGAAAAATTTCAGCTGTCTACTCCATTCCATAAGTCACCTCCTTCAATTTTAGATTACCTATAGAGTGTGCGTTATGAAGGTTGTTATGAAAGGGTAAAACATGCAAAGGTGGAATTGAAAAAGAATATCGGTAACAACACCCGACATTCCTTTGTTTTTTATAATATGCTTTTACGTGCTTCAGCAAGCTGCAGTAATTCGTCAGCATGACGCAAAGTCAGTGGCGTCACTTCAGCACCTGATAACATCCGAGACAATTCCCTAGTGCGATCTTCATCCAATACATCTTGAATCGAAGTCCGTGTGCGTTCATCTGTCACTTCTTTGTGGATGAGGTAATGATGATCTGCCATTGCAGCTACTTGAGGCAGATGGGAAATACATAATACTTGGGAATTCATCGCAACCATTGCAATTTTTTCTGCAATCGCTTGGGCGACACGACCACTAACACCCGTATCGACTTCGTCAAAGATAATCGATGTGATTCCTTGGTGTTTGGAAAAAATCGTTTTTAATGCGAGCATTACACGTGATAACTCTCCACCTGAAGCGACTTTGACAAGCGGCTTCATAGGTTCACCAACATTGGTCGATATATAAAACGCGACATCATCGAACCCATTATAATCAAAAGAACCGGCTTCTTTGCGATCGATTTTGACTTGGAATTCGGCTTTCCCCATATGTAGTTGACGAAGTTGTTCCATAATTGCTTCTTCCAGCATCGATGATGACTCTTTTCGAATGGCAGAAAGTTCCCCTGCTTCGATTTCCAAGTCTGCTCGCAAATGCTGTAATTTTTCTTGTTCTTTTTCAAGACGGTCATCCCGGTTAATCAGCTCATCTAACCGATCGGCAATTTTATCCCTGTACAGTAATATATCTTCAATGGAAGTGCCATACTTCCGTTTAAGGGTTGTAAACAAAGCTAATCGATCTTCGACAACTTCTAAACGATTCGGATCATATTCCATTTCATCAATCATGCCTTTAATGTCATGGGCGACATCTTGCAATGAATAAAAACTCTCACCCGCTGTTTCTGCAAGTGTTTTTAAGTCTCCATCCACCGACGCAGCATCCTCCAGATCGCCCATTGCTGTTCCGAGGTAATCCAATGCATGCGAATCACCTTGAATGGCTTCGTATGCACTATTTAACCGGTCAAAAAGACGGTGAAAATGCTGAAGCTTCACTCGTTCGGATTCCAACGTTTCTTCTTCACCGATTTGGAGCGTGGCTTCATCGATTTCAGTTAATTGAAACGTATACAAATCGATGCGTTGCGCAATTTGCTGTTCGTTTTCCGATGCAAGACTTAACTTTTTGTGCAACTTTACATAGTCTTCGTATAATTCTGCGTAGTTTTTCATCGCTCGTTTAAATGGCGCCCCCGCAAACGAGTCCAACAAATGGATATGTCGCTTCTGGTGCATCAATTCCTGATTCTCATGCTGACCATGGATATCAATTAACTGACTTCCAATTTCACGAAGAATCGCAATCGTGACCAGTTTTCCATTAACCCGACAAGTCGTTTTACCGCTATGGTTCAACTCTCTGCGCAAAATGATGGTGCCCTCTTCTGCTTCTATACCAACTTCACTCAGTTTTTGAAAAACCGGATGTTTGGAGTCAGTAATTATAAACATTGCTTCAAGCTCCGCCTTCTTTGTTCCATGACGGATGAATTCAACAGAGCCTCGCCCGCCAGCTACGAGCTGCACGGCATCAATAATGATGGACTTGCCTGCTCCCGTTTCACCTGTCAGAACGGTAAGTCCCTCTTCAAACGAAACATCCAGCTCTTCTATAATTGCGAAATTCTTAATGGATAGTTCACTTAACAAGGGATTCTCCCCCTTTCTTACAGCATTGCAAGCAAGCGATCTCTCACCGAACCTGCACCTACTTCATCCCGACAAATAATCATACACGTGTCGTCACCACAAATAGTACCAAGCATTTCGATCCATTCCAAATGATCAATGAGCGAACCGACTGCATGTGCGTTACCTGGTAGCGTTTTCAATATGAGAAAATGACTTGCGCCATCAATACTTATGAAAGCATCTGTCAACATTCGGTGCAATTTATCCTCGATATTGAATTGTGGATTTGCGGGTAAACTATATTTGTAACGTCCATCAGGCAATGGTGTTTTAAATAAGTGTAATTCTTTAATATCCCGGGAAACTGTTGCTTGTGTCACATCCACACCCGAACTTTTTAATGTATCCACGAGCTGATCTTGCGTTTCAATCGCTTGAGATGTAATAATCTCGCGGATGCGAAGATGGCGCTGCCCTTTGTTCATATCAATCACTCCCTGCACGTCATTTGTAATAAAAAGAAAGGGATTCCATCATTATTTTCAGATGAATCCCGTTTCCTGTTACGATAATTCTGAATGGGCTCGCTTAACTAATTCTGAGAAGTCTTTGTCTGCAAACTTTGTTGTAGGTTGATCTTCAGCAACTAAATGGAAAAGGAATTCAATATTCCCTTCCCCTCCAGTAACTGGAGAATACGTCATATCCCGTAAACTAAACCCTTCTTGTGAAGCAAACTCCGCTACTTTCCGCAATACTTCTTTATGAACTGCAACGTCGCGTACGATTCCCTTTTTCCCAACATTCTCCTTACCAGCTTCAAACTGAGGTTTCACTAGCGCCAAAACATCTCCACCAGGAATCAGTATTTGTTTCAAAGGTGGTAGTATCAGTCCTAGGGAAATGAAGGATACGTCAATTGTCGCGAAATCAGGTAATCCTTCAGTAAACATATCAGGTGTTGCATATCGGAAGTTGCATTTCTCCATTACCGTAACGCGAGCGTCTGAGCGGATCTTCCACGCAAGCTGGTTTGTACCCACATCTAAAGCATAGCAATGTTGTGCACCATTCTGAAGAGCGCAATCCGTAAATCCGCCTGTCGAAGAACCAATGTCCAGCATTATCCGTTCATCTACCGTAACATCGAATTCCTCTAATGCTTTTTCTAATTTCAATCCTCCACGGCTCACGTATTTCAACGTTGAGCCTTTTACTTGTAACGGTAAGGAGGATTTTATTTTTTCTCCAGGCTTATCCATACGTGTTTCATTGGAATACACGATGCCTGCCATAATCGATCGCTTTGCCTGTTCTCTCGTTTCTACCAAACCACGTTGAACGAGCAAAACGTCGACCCGTTCTTTAGGGTCCGTATTGGTCATTGAACTTCCTTCTTCCGTTCCAATACGGAAATTGCATCTGCCGTCAAATCCGCAAGTGCACCAGGAGTCATCCCGATCTCAGCAAGCAATGCATCGACATCTCCATGTTCGATGAATTGGTCAGGAATTCCCATTCTGTAAATCGGGGCACTGACGCCGGTATCGTGAGCGTATTCAAGAACTGCGCTACCGAAACCTCCCGCAAGAACTGCTTCTTCCACAGTAATAATCGGTTTGCCAGCTGCAAAGAGCTCATCCAACATCTCTTCATCTAATGGTTTAATGAAACGAGCATTGACGATGCTAACTGAAATTCCTCGCTCTGCTAATAGTTCTGCAGCTTCGTATGCCATAGGAATCGTCGTACCGAATGTTAAGATTGTTGCATCTTGTCCATCGGTTAACTTTTCCCATTTCCCGATTGGTAATACTTTTAATTCTTCATCCATAGGAATACCGAACCCATTTCCTCGTGGGTAACGCATAGCAATTGGTCCATCGTTATACTCCAACGCAGTTTTAACCATATGCTGACCTTCATTTTCATCTTTCGGCATCATTATGACCATGTTTGGTAAGTGACGTAAGAATGCGATGTCAAAAACACCTTGGTGGGTTTCTCCATCAGCGCCAACTAGTCCCGCACGATCGATACCGATGAAAACGTTTAACTTTTGACGAGCAATATCATGGACTAACTGATCATATGCACGTTGAAGGAACGTAGAGTAGATGGACAAGAACGGTTTCATCCCTTGTGTCGCCATACCTGCAGCCATTGTCGCTGCATGTTGTTCTGCGATTCCAACATCGTAAAAACGGTCAGGGAATTCCGCTGAAATTGCTTCTAGTTTTGAACCGACAGGCATCGCTGGTGTAATCGTCGCAACACGTCGATCGTCCCGAGCAATTCTTGCAACCGTTGCTGCAACCAAGCCACTCCAAGATGGTCCTTTGGCAGGAGATTTTACAAAGTCTCCTGTTTCTATTTTATAAGGGCCAGTTCCATGCCACGTGCCCACTTTATCATTTTCAGCTGGATGATAGCCTTTTCCTTTTTTCGTAACAACATGAAGAAGGACAGGCCCTTCCATTTTTTTAGCATAAAGTAGATTGCGTTCCAATTCATTGAAATCATGACCATCAATTGGTCCTAAATACGTAAACCCAAGCTCTTCAAAGAAGACACCGGATACAACCAAATATTTAAGACTATCTTTGAGACGTTCAGCTAAAGATGCCATCCTCCCTCCAACTGCAGGGATACGCTTGATCAATTCTTCTACATCATCTTTTACGCTGTTATATTTTCCAGCTGTACGTAATTTCCCTAGTACAGAATGGAGTGCTCCTACGTTTGGCGCAATTGACATTTCGTTATCATTTAAGATAACAATCATGTTTGTCTGTTGACTCCCGATATGGTTAAGGGCTTCGAGCGCCATCCCGCCTGTTAGTGCTCCATCACCAATAATAGGAATAACGTAGTTGTCGTCACCTTTAATGTCACGTGCTGCCGCCATCCCCATTGCTGCAGATAACGAAGTTGAACTATGTCCTGTTTCCCAGACGTCGTGTTCACTCTCTAACATCTTTGGGAAACCGCTTAACCCTTTGTATTTACGTAGCGTGTCAAAATCACCAGCTCGACCGGTTAAAATTTTATGAACATACGCTTGATGCCCAACGTCCCAAATGAATTTGTCCTGTGGACTATTAAAAAATTTGTGAAGAGCGATTGTCAACTCCACAACACCTAGATTAGGTCCGATATGACCGCCTGTTACAGAACATTTGTTTATAAGAAACTTCCGAATGTCTGAAGCGAGTTCTTTCATCTCTTCCAGGTTCAAGTTTTTAATATCCGATGGACTGCTGATCTTTGTAAGATCCATCTCTATCACACACCTTCATAAGTTAATACTACTGTTTCCACTCGTTTTCCTTATTATATCAACAATCCAACAAACAGTACCATCTAGACGCCTTACTTTATGCGTTTCGATTAATAATATAGTCTGCAATTTGAGATAATAAAGAACTTCCTAAACCGATTTCCTCTAAAGCATCTAGTGCTTGTTTGTGATGATTTTCAAGTTTTGCTTGAGCGCCTTCTAGCCCGAGTAATGCAGGGTATGTACTCTTAGCACTCGCTGTATCTTTGTTAGCCGTCTTTCCAAGTTGCTCAGTGGAAGCAGTGACGTCTAATATGTCATCTTTGATTTGAAAAGCTAGACCGATATTACGCGAAAATATACGGAGACTTTCCATTTTCACTTCTGGTACTCCAGCAAGCAGAGCACCTGATTCAACACAGCTCGCAAGTAATGCGCCTGTTTTATGAACATGGATTTCTTCGAGTTCTGTCAAGGATAGTTGTTTACCCTCTCCTTGCATATCCAGAATTTGACCGCCTACCATTCCGGAAGCACCTGATGCTGTGCTCACAGCTTTCAAAATGGCAAGCATCGTTGCTGGGTCCGTATGCTGAAGTGACGCAAGTTCTTCAAATGCAAGTGTTTGTAAAGCATCTGCAGCTAATACGGCTGTTGCTTCTCCAAAAACAATATGATTGGTTGGATTCCCTCTTCTAAAGTCATCATCATCCATGCATGGAAGATCATCATGGATTAAAGAATATGTGTGTATCAATTCAATTGCACCAGCTACTTGAACTGCATCTTTAGAAGTCACTTCTAAATCTTGTAACACTGCAAGTACAAGGAGAGGACGTATTCTTTTTCCACCTGCATTCACAGAATAAGCCATCGCTTCTTGCAAGACTTGTGGATAGTTCATCCCGTCAAAGAGCTCAGAGAAGTGAGTATGTAAAAGTGGTATTTTTTCATCAATAAACCTATTCAGCTGCTCACTCACTTGCTTCCTCTCCCTTCGAAGGGTCCAATGAAGTGGTCTCTCCATTTTTGTCTACAATAGTAACGAGTTGCTTCTCTGCATGTTGCAGTTTTTGTTGACAAAATGTAGAAAGCTCCATCCCTTTTTTATATAAAGTGATGGAATCTTCTAGTTGAACATCTCCAGTTTCAAGTTGTTGAACAATCTTTTCCAATTCCAGCATCGCTTCTTCAAATTTCATTGAATCAGTTTCCATTCATGATTCCTCCTTAATGGGTTCAATCGAGCGGACTTCAGCAATCGCAGTACCATCCTGCATGTTGATCTCTACAAAATCTCCAGGTGTTAGAGATCCGGCGTTCTTTACTAGTTCACCCTGTTTGTATACGATTGTAAATCCTCTCTCCATCACGTTTAGTGGATTGAGGGCTTGCAACATTCGAATACCAGTCAGGAAGCGGTCTTGTTTGCCACCTAAGGATTGGCGCATTGCCCGAAGGAGTCTTTCTTCAGCAATCTCCGAATCTTTTAAACGTTGCTGTAGCTGGACGACTGGTGAAACGTATTGTAAACGAGCACTTACTTGAGTGACATGCTGGGATTTTCGATATAGCAATTCACTATGACTCCGAGTAAGACGCTCCTCAAGAGATGACTGTTTTTCAATAAATGGTCGATATAATCTTTCCGGATAAAGAAACGGATACGCATTTTTCAACCGATCCAACTGCTTTTGTTCTTGAGACAGACGCGTCGCAAGAAAACGATAAATCACTCGCTTTCGATCCAAAATACGTCCTGCCAACTCTTCCTTTGCAGGGACTGCAAGTTCTGCAGCGGCAGTCGGTGTGGGCGCACGATGATCTGCAACAAAATCCGCAATCGTTGTATCTGTTTCGTGTCCGACTGCACTGATGGTAGGGATTCGGCAAGAAAAAATTGCACGAGCGACCGCCTCTTCGTTAAATGCCCATAAATCTTCTATGGAGCCACCGCCTCTTCCAACAATGAGGACGTCTATATCTCCTTGGAGTTGCGCTTGTTCAATCGCTTCAACAATTGAAGGTACCGCTTGTTTTCCCTGCACAGCTGCCGGGAATAATACTATTTCAGCCATAGGAAATCTACGAGCTATCGTAGAACAAATATCTTGGAACGCAGCGCCAGATTTAGCGGTAACGACACCGACTTTCTTAGGAATCCACGGTAACGGCTGTTTCCATCGGACGTCAAACAAGCCTTCCTTGCTTAATTGCTCTTTTAACTGCTCAAAAGCAAGAAAAAGAGCCCCGATACCATCTGGTTCCATGGATTGTACATAAAGCTGATATTGTCCACTACTTTCATATACATTAATATCCCCTGTTATCAGTACATTCATGCCACTTTCTGGTTTGAATTTCAAACTAGAGGCATTACCACGAAACATGGCTGCTTGAATTCTACTTTTGTCATCTTTCAACGTGAAGTATATGTGTCCGCTTGGATGAATTTTCACATTGGATAATTCACCTTTTATATAGACATTCCGCAAGTGTGGATCGGCATCAAACTTCCGCTTAATGTATTTAGTGACAGCTTGTACGGTTAAGTATGGATTACCTGACAACGAATTCCCCTCCTGCGTATAAAAAGCTGTCTCTCACTTACAAGAAACAGCACTGTTGTATTCTATGTAACGGCATCAGCCGCTTTCTTAAATATAATTACTGCACGCTAATTGCGCACTCTTCAACGTGTTTTTCAGTAACATGGTTACAGTCATGGGACCGACACCACCAGGGACAGGTGTTAGTGCACCTGCTTTCTCTTTGACGCTCTCGAAATCGACATCGCCACATAGTTTCCCATTTTCATCACGATTCATACCAACGTCAATCACTGTTGCACCTGCTTTAATATGCTCAGCCGTAATGTATTTTGCCTGCCCAATTGCAACTATCAATATATCCGCTTGACGTGTAAATGACACCAAGTCTTCGGTTTTAGAATGGCAATAGGTGACTGTTGCATCTTTTTGAAGAAGCAATTGCCCCATAGGCTTTCCAACAATATTACTGCGACCAACAATTACCGCATGTTTTCCGGATATATCAGTACCCGTATGTTTAAGTAATTCTAAAATACCTGCAGGTGTGCATGAAACATATGATGTTTGTCCAATAATCATTTTCCCAACGTTTTCCGGATGAAAACCATCTACATCTTTTTTAGGGGAAATAGAGCGGATTACTTTGTTCTCATCGATATGAGGCGGTAATGGCAATTGGACAAGAATTCCGTGAATTGTTGGATCGTTATTGAGTCGTTCAACGGTATCCAGCAAGTCTTTCTGACTCACAGTAATCGGCAACTCAATCATTTCAGATTTCATACCTGCTGCAGTACTGGATTTCTCCTTATTCTTCACATATGTACGAGATGCTTGGTCTTCTCCCACGAGGACAACAGCAAGACCTGGACGACATCCTCTTTCAATGAGTCGGTCCACGTCTATTTTAATCTCTTCTCGAATTTTTGCGCCGATCGCTTTTCCATCTATGAGTACACTTGACAAATTCGTCACATCCTTTGTTGGTCAAATTTCGACAGTACACCATTAACAAATCGTCCTGATTTTTCGTCTCCAAATGTTTTACAAAGTTCAATTGCTTCGTTCACTGCTACTCTGTGTGGAACGTCCTCGTTATACAGTAACTCGTATACTGCAAGTCGTAGTACAGTCCGTTCAATTTTCGGAAGTCTCTCCAACGACCAATTCTCTAGTTTTCCAGTTAGCACTTCATCAATAGATTCTTGCTTGTCACGTGTTCCTTTTACCAGCATTTCGTAAAAAGAATCGATTGGTCCTTCAGTAATATAGCTAATTGCCTCATCTACAGGCAGTGTTGTTCCATCAAGCTGGAAAAGGGTCTGAACCGCTTTTTCTCTCGCTTCTCTTCGTTTCATACAATTTGTCTCCTTCGTCACTGGTTCGATTAGGCTTTATCATAGCACAAATGCAGTATGAAGATACAGTCACAATAGGCAAAAGCATCATCCGAAGATGATGCTTTTCGTCATTCTGTCACTGAATTCACTTCAGAACGGATTCCAGTTACGTGTACATTGACTTCTCCTGTTTCAATCGAAGTCATATGATACACCGCTTCTTTAATCTTTTTCTGCACATTTGCAGCTACTTGAGGAATAAGTTGACCTTCTTCTGCGATACAAAAGACGTCAATAATGAGTTTGTTATCTACCCAGTCAGTTTTCACGCCTTTACCATGCATGACTTTCCCAAGTCGTTCTGCAACACCAGTTGCAAAGTTTCCTGAAGTCATCGCAATCCCTTGCACTTCAGAAGTTGCGATTCCAATAATAACTTCCAGAACTTCAGGAGCGAGCTCAATCTGGCCAAGGCTCTCGTTTGCAGAGGAGTTTGCTTCAATAAAAGAATTCGCTTTTTCAGCCATATCAGCGCGCCTCCTTCCTTAGTTTAAATTCATGACATCATATTTTTCAAGAAACTTCGTGTCAAAGTCCCCTGATTTAAACACATCATTTTTCATAAGATTGTAGTGGAAAGGAATGGTTGTTTTAACCCCTTCTACTACAAATTCATCTAGAGCACGTTTCATTCGTGCAACTGCTTCTTCACGAGTGTCTGCATGAACAATCAGTTTCGCTACCATCGAGTCATAAAACGGCGGAATTTTGTATCCTGGATAAACTGCTGAATCTACACGAACTCCATTTCCACCTGGTGGAAGATACATTTCAACCGTACCTGGAGACGGCATGAAGTTTTTCTCTGGATTTTCCGCGTTGATGCGGCACTCGATTGACCAGCCATTAATTTTAATGTCTTTTTGTTTGAAAGGTAGCTTTTCACCTGCTGCAACTTTCAACTGTTGCTGAATTAGGTCAATTCCCGTGATCATTTCAGTTACAGGGTGTTCTACCTGGATTCTCGTATTCATTTCCATGAAGTAGAACTTCTTGTTGATGTGATCGAAGATGAATTCAACAGTACCAGCACCTCTATAATCAACGGCTTCTGCCGCTTTCACAGCTGCTTGTCCCATTTCCTTGCGCAATTCAGGAGTTAGCGCCGGAGATGGTGCTTCTTCTACTAACTTCTGCATACGGCGCTGAATGGAACAATCACGTTCACCTAGGTGAACTGTGTTGCCATGCTTGTCCGCCAATACTTGAATTTCAACGTGTCTGAATACTTCAATGAACTTCTCAAGATAAACCCCAGGGTTACCAAACGCAGCTGCAGCTTCTTTCTGCGTAATCTTGATACCTTTTTTAAGTTCCTCCGGATCACGTGCTACACGGATTCCTTTTCCACCGCCGCCAGCCGTTGCTTTAATAATAACTGGGAAACCGATTTCTTCAGCAACCGTAAGCGCTTCCTCTTCATCAGCAACTAGACCGTCAGATCCAGGCACAATTGGAACACCTGCTAGACGCATAGTTTCACGAGCCACGTCTTTCGTTCCCATACGTGCAATCGCATCAGAAGTAGGGCCGACAAACTCAATATTTACTTCTTCGCACATTTCAGCGAAGCTTGCGTTTTCAGCAAGGAAACCATAGCCTGGATGGATTCCATCACAATCTGTCATTTTAGCAACACTTATGATATTTGAAAAGTTCAAGTAACTGTCTTTTGAGAGTTTGGGTCCGATGCAAAACGCTTCATCGGCAATTTTTACATGCAATGCATCTCGATCGGCTTCAGAGTAAACAGCTACTGTTTCCAGACCGAGCTCCTTACATGCACGGATAATACGTACGGCAATTTCACCGCGATTTGCGATTAGAATTTTCTTCATCGTCCATTCCCCCTTTAATTTTCTTTTACAAGGAAAAGTGGCTGCCCGTACTCAACGAGCTGTCCATCTTTAACAAGGATTTCAACAATTTCACCAGATACTTCTGCTTCAATTTCGTTGAAAAGCTTCATAGCTTCTACGATACAGACAACATCTTCAGTTCCAACCTTCTGTCCCACTTGAACAAATGCTGCTGCTTCTGGAGATGATGACTTATAGAACGTACCGACCATTGGAGATACGATACTCTTTAATGATGGATCAGCAGCTTTTACTTCAGCTGCAGGTTCTGCAACCGGCTTCGCCACTTGTTTAGGTGCCTCTACAGTTTCTGGTACAGCTTGTTGAACAACCTGTGCTCCTGAAGTGGAATCTTGAACATCCGGTACTGGCATTTGAACTTGAACCGGTGCCATAGCTGTTGCAGTTGTATTGCTTTTTACAATTTTAATTTTAGCCCCATCTGCTTCATACGTAAATTTGTCGATTGAAGACTGATCGATAAGTTTAATAATTTCTCTAATTTCTTGAATCTTTAACATGAACGATTCTCCTGACTCCATAAAGTTTTGTTTTACACCCTCATTCTCTATAGTAGACGTTTTTTAAGGATTTTGAAATAGTTAACCCCCATTTCCCCTCTAAAAAACATGTAAACAGAAAAAAAGACCCGGATTTTGGGCCTTTAACAGATTACTGGTTGCCTGTGAAATCGACTTGTACTTTTTTAGCATCGTCCCAACTTGCTAGAACATATTGTGTGATTTCATCTGCCAATTTAGCAGAATGCCCTTCAGTTGAGAGAACAGTTACCTTCACTTCTCCGTTTTCTGTTCGGACAAATGCTTCTGGATATCCGAGCGCCTTGATTTGTAATTCTAATAACGCTTCCGCGGAATCCCGTTTATTAAGCTCGGACATTTCGTCGAATGCTTCGTTTTTCTCTTCAGCTGTATAATCAGGGGATGTCATCTTAGCATTCAGTTGTTCTGATATTTTGCTACGCTCATCACGGACAGCCATCCGCATCTCTTCAAATAGATACGACGTTGCAAACACCGGCGTTTGCTTATCGGATGAACCCTTTTTCGGGACTTCAGCCGTTTCAGTCATATCACTTGAAAAAATGGAGATTCCGTCGAAAGGCATTGGTGCTTTCTCTTTAATATAGTAAATCGAGATGACAGCAACAAGGCTCATTAGTGTTAAAAACCAAACTGTTCGTTTATTTGTTCTCATCATAGTTCCCCCTTTTGGTCATTTCCACGATAACAATTCGATGTTCTGGTACTTGAAGGACAGCAGACAATATCCTTGTGAGTTCAGATTTGAGACCAGGATTCCCGGCTCCTTCCGCCACAACAAGTACACCCGTCGCTTCGTTTGTGTTGGAGTCCGCTGACTTTGTGAAGTAATCAGAAAGCGGTGATTGTTCTTTTGCTCCCTTAGGAGGATGAAGGTATATGGAAACCTCCCCCACTCCATCAATCTTTTTCAACGCTGTTTCAAGTGCTGCCGCTTCTGTATTCCCCTCCTTTTCATTTGACTTCCCGGACGTCGTTCCTTCTGATTTCCAGGGTGGATTGAGTAAGATGAATACGAGAACCGTGATCGCTATGAATAGGATCACTTGCATTTTCCCAGTCGGTTTTTGCATGACATCACCATTCCATCTGTCTGTTTAGGACCGGGGGCCTGTTCATCTATGAAACAATGTATGCACGATTTCCTGTTCCTATAACCTGAGAAAGGAAAAGATATTCAGTAGCAACCACATTCCAGCAGCAAGTTTAGCCAAATAGCCGAATTCTTCTTTTCTGGATTCTGGCATCATCATAGACAAAACCCCCGAGAGAACCGAAATCAGGACAACTCCTATTAGAAATTTGCCATTTCGAATTCCCCCTTTTTCACTTAAGTCATTGAAAGCTTCACGTAAACGATAAAAAATAGAACTGTATAAACAAAAGCAAAAATCATTAGAAATGTAATAGCGCATAACACGAATAGAGATCGGCCGATATCATCCAATACGTCAGATAACTCAGATGAAGTGAACGGTTCGATCAGCGCTGCACACCATCGATATAAAAAGGCCAAAAGCAACGTCTGCACGACAGGTAGGATGGCAATCCCCCACAATGTTACTAGTAGCCAGCCTCCCACCATAACTCCTGCCCCTGATGAATACCGGCCAAGTGTCCCCATGCTGTCTGTTACAAATGATCCGACGAACGGAATGTTCTGTCGAATCAATTCCTTCAGAGGCTCACTTGCTGCTTCTGAAATTCCCCAAGAAACCGCTCCTCCAGCAGTTATGAAAATCGAGTAGGCCGCAACAATTGATGAAACAACAGCTAATAATGTTGTCCGCAGCATGTCCGAAAGCTTTGAATACGAAATGAGAGGATTCAGCCGGGTAACGATATCAAACAGCAACGCAGCAGTGACCAAGGGCAACAACAATCTATCAGCGAAAAACACAGCACCATTTGCAAACAACAGCAGAGCAGGCTGGAAGTTGAGAAGGCTCAGTGCATTTCCCGAGATAGCCATGCCTGCAGTTAAAACCGGATAGCTCGTAACAAATAACATGGCTATCGACTTCATGAGTTGTTGGATCAGCAAGAGTTGCTCAAATGCCGGACGTAAAACTACTAGAATTATCACGATATAAAGTAATTGCTTTGTCCACTCCGAGAATGAGGGGAATAGATAATTCAATACTGTCGCCAATAGCGCAATGATAATTACGACAATGAAGCTATATAGCAAGCCACTAATTAGTGATTGCAGAAAATCGAGTATGGTAATCATCCCCCATTCACGGCGAAATGAGCGCAGTGAGTGTCTGTATGAGATTGACAAGCTCAGGCAGCCAGAAGGACAGGATAGCAATTTTGACTACAAATTGAGCTAAGTTCGCGAGCGACGAATATCCGGATTCAGACAAATGTTGCGTAATCGATTCGGAAATAAAAAACAAAAACGCGCTGACCAACAGAAGTTGCCCATATGGCTCAGGTACACCGTGAAAAATATCGCTTAATTTTTTAATAAATGGGATCAAAACGTTCATCATGATATAAGCAAGAACAAATAGAAACAAGGCACTATACAAGATCGGATGTAACTGCGGGACTGCAAAACGGATAACGAGCAGCAACAAGAAAACGACGAGTAATTGAAAAAGGAGTGCCATTACATTGCCAAAGAGAGCCATTGGAAAAACTCAGAAATCTCAGTAAAGAAAATCTTTAAAAAGCGAATCATTTCTACTGCGATGTACAAATACGCAATGAAAAATAAGAAAAAAGAGAACTCTTTCTTTCCTGTCTGTTCGAAAAAGATGTGCAAACAACCGATAACTAGTCCGATGCCGGCAATTCGCAATAAATCATTCAGTTCCATCCGGCGATCCTCCTCCTGTTTCACTATACGCATGTGCTTCAGACAATATGAAAAACGCTTGCCCATTCGATGTGAATGGGCAAGCGTTTTAGAGGTTACTTATATAGGTTTTCAATACATTAGAGATTATGCGCGGGACACATATTCTCCTTCACCAGTATTAATGATGAGTTTATCGCCAATGTTTACGAAGAACGGAACTTGTACGGTAAGGCCTGTTTCTAGCTTCGCAGGCTTCGATCCGCCACTCGCTGTATCTCCTTTAATACCAGGTTCAGTTTCAGCAACTTCAAGTACAACCGTTGCAGGTACTTCTACGCCAAGTACTTCCTCTTTGTATTGAATGACGTGCACTTCCATGTTTTCTTTCAAGTAATTCAATTCTTCTTCAATTTGCTTTGTAGGCAGTTCGATTTGCTCGAAACTTTCGTTATCCATAAATACGTGATCGTCACCGTTTGCATAAAGATACTGCATACGTTTATTGTCAATTTGTGCTTTCGCTACTTTCTCTCCAGCACGGAAAGTCTTCTCGTTCACGTTACCTGAACGTAAATTACGTAATTTCGAACGGACAAACGCAGCGCCTTTTCCTGGCTTAACGTGTTGGAATTCCATAACGCGCCAAATATCGCCGTCTACTTCGATTGTCAATCCTGTTTTAAAATCGTTTACTGAAATCATCTTGTTTCCTCCAATAGCTCTTATAAAATTTGCAGTTCTTTTGTACAGTGAGTTAACCGTTCACAACCATTTTCAGTGATTACAAGATCATCTTCGATCCTTACGCCTCCGATACCTGGCAAATAAATGCCTGGTTCAGCAGTAACCGTCATGTTCGGTTCAAGTACTGTTTCAGAGCGGAAGGACAGCCCAGGAGCTTCGTGGACCTCAAGACCGATACCGTGACCTGTAGAATGGCCGAACGCTTCACCGTACCCTTTTGAAGCAATGTAATCCCGTGCAATCGCATCTGCTTGGATGCCGGTCATCCCTGGTTTGATGCCTTCAACTGCCAGTTTCTGCGCAGCAAGGGTAATCTCATAGATTTCCCGCATTTTTTCCGATGGTTCACCGACAGCCACTGTTCGCGTTATGTCGGAGATGTATCCATTATACAACGCACCGTAATCCAATGTCACGAGTTCTCCAGTTTCTATTTTTTTGTCGGTTGCTACACCATGAGGAAGTGCACCTCGAATACCCGAAGCGACAATTGTATCAAATGACGAAGAAGTCGCCCCTTGTTTACGCATGAAGAACTCCAGTTCGTTCGCTACTTCCAGTTCCGTCATGCCCGCTTTGATGAATCCACAAATATGTGTAAATGCATCATCTGCAATTTTTGCGGCTTGCTTCAATACTTCCAATTCTTCTGGTGTCTTAATGATCCGGAGTTTTTCAACAAGTCCTGCAGTTGGGATCAGCTCAGCTGTTACTTTGCTTTTATACAGTTCATACATCCCGAATGTCAAATCTTCTTTTTCAAACCCTAAACGTTGCACCTTCATCTGCTCAACTTGTAGCGCAACTTCTTCAATAATCGTTTTTTCATGTTGAACAATGCGGAAATCTTTGATTTGGTCTGCTGCTTGCTCCATATATCTGAAATCGGTAATGAATACCGCGTCGTCATTAGAAATGATCGCAACACCTGCAGTCCCTGTAAAGCCTGTCATATATCGGCGATTATAGCCACTCGTAACAAATAATGCATCCAGTTCTTTTTCAACCAGCAATTCTCTAAGTTTTGTAAGTTTCATAATGATCATTTCCTTTCCATTTTACGAATCAATGCGCGTGCACCCAACTCATAGCCATCGGTTCCTAATCCCGAAATCTGCCCTGCACACACAGGAGCAAGCAAAGAGGTCTGCCTGAATGACTCTCGGTTATGTATATTCGAAATGTGTATTTCTACAACTGGTAAGTTCACAGATGCAATGGCATCCCGAATAGCAATACTCGTATGTGTGTAAGCTCCAGGATTAAAAACGATTCCATATGTATCCTCGTCTGCCGCCTGATGAATACGATCAATCAACGCGCCCTCATGGTTCGATTGAAAACACGATAACCCGATATCATGGTCCATGCATAACGCGCGAATACGAACTTCAATATCCTCGAGTGTATCATGTCCATAAACATCAGGTTCTCGTTTTCCTAATCGATTCAAATTCGGACCATTTAGCAGCAACAAATCCATAGTCTATCAGCCCCTAGCCATTTTCCTTTCTATTTTATCACAACATTTAGACGAGGTAACCTATTTGGCTTTCTTCGGCAGTTCATTCTTCATGAAAACTGAAGTGCCCACGACAAACCTCGTAATAATGGCGGCTAGACAAAGAAACGGAATTGAAACAGATTTAAAAGCAGATCCTACAGAATCAGGTCTTGAAATCGTCCATTCCACTGCACAAACAAACAATACCGCAAGTATGATTGACATAATTGAGGGCGGTAGTTTAGAAGCGAATTGCATCACACTATACAGCACGATGAATAGTAAAAGTAATACGATAGTTAAAACCAGCCATTTCGAAATCGGTGATTCTGTAGCAAGGATATTCCATTTGCGCGACCAGCCAATTGGTGACCATTTAACAAAATGGAATACCTTTAAAAACTTCAGACTCAGAGCCGTTAGTAATGCAGCAACTAACGCGGTCCAAAAAAGTGTAGGCATATGCATAGTTGTCCCTCCTGCTCCAAGTCTCACCGGTTCTCTCAATTTTAAACGTGATGGTGGAGCAATCACTTATTTTCCTGTACAATGAGAACATTGATACAAAATTGAGACTTTATAAAGAAAGTGTGGGCTGTACATGGAAAAAAATCATCAATCCCCTGCATATGGCGGTCAGGCACTTATTGAGGGCGTCATGTTTGGAGGAAGACGACATACAGTAACCGCTATTCGTCGAAAAGACGGTACGATTGATTATTTTCACGTACTAAAAGAGAGTAGCCCGCTTCGTCAAAAGTTAAAGAAAATCCCTTTACTCAGAGGAATTGTGGCGCTAATCGAGTCTGCAGGACTCGGTTCAAAGCATTTAACTTTTGCAAGTGATCATTATGATGTGATGCCAGGCGAAGAAGTCGACAAATCAGATGAAGAATCCTCTAAATTGACGATGATTTTAGGGGTTGCGGCAGTCGGTGTACTTTCCTTCCTATTCGGGAAATTTGTCTTTACGTTATTCCCAGTATTCCTTGCTGGACTTTTCCATCCGATCTTCCCAGGAAAAACAGCTCAGATTCTGTTAGAGACGTTGTTTAAACTGACACTCCTATTGAGTTATGTTTCCCTCATATCCATGACGCCACTTATAAAACGGGTCTTCAAGTATCATGGTGCGGAGCATAAGGTCATCAATGCTTATGAAAATAATCTTCCGTTAACTGTGGAAAATGTACAGGCTCAATCACGCTTGCATTATCGATGTGGCAGTAGTTTCTTGCTATTCACGGTCATTGTTGGGATGTTCATTTACTTCTTAGTACCGACCGATCCATTCTGGTTACGAATTGTGAATCGAATTCTACTGATCCCTGTTGTTCTTGGAGTATCATTCGAAGTGCTTCAAATAACGAATGCTGTGCGAAATATTCCAGTGTTACGTTACTTGGGATATCCTGGGTTATGGCTCCAATTGTTAACAACAAAAGAGCCCGAAGACGATCAGGTAGAAGTAGCGATTGCTTCGTTTAACAAATTGCTTGAGATTGAAGTACATGGTGAGGATGTTCTAACTAATCCATCTCCTTTATCTCCCGAGAGTGAAATGAGTACAGTGAACCTATAACGCAAAAGGAAGGCTTCCACGATTGGGAGCCTTCCTTTTTCACTTTCTATATGTCCATTCATCATTCGCGTATTTACGATTTTCAATTTCTTTCACAATCTTGAGTTGTTCAGCAGAGAGATCATACGGTACGAGTTCTATGTCGAGTGCTTTTTCGAAACCTCTAGAAAAAGCTAACGAACACTCTGTCACAGTGATATTACGATCAGTTAAACGGTCAATAGCGACTGCCTTTTGTGGGAGTCCTTTTCTTACTTGTTCTCTAATTTCTTCAGTATCGAATTTAAATAGCGACACAAGCTTGTCTTCATCCAAACTGAGTAAAATCGCACCGTGTTGTAAAATCACGCCTTTTTGACGTGTTTGTGCACTGCCCGCCACTTTTTTCCCCTCTACAACGAGCTCATACCAACTTGAAGTGTCAAAACACACTCCGCTTTTCGGACGCTTCAGTTGTTCCGATACTTGGTCTGATGGTACTGCAAAAGAGGCTTCTAAGCCGAGATTCCGAAATCCTTCGAGCAATCCTCCTGAAATGACACGATACGCTTCTGTCACTGTTTCAGGCATGTCTGGATAATCTTCTGAAACAATCACACTGTATGTAAGTTCGTGTTCATGAAGTACCCCTCTTCCCCCTGTAGGTCTCCTCACGAAACCGAGTCCGTGTTGCCGCACAGCTTCGGTATCTATTTCTTTAGACACACTTTGAAAATAACCGATGGAAAGCGTTGCAGGATCCCATTCGTAAAAACGAAGAACCGGACCGATTTCCCCTTTACTGTGCCAGTCGAGTAGTGCTTCGTCCAATGCCATATTAAATGATGGAGAACACTTGCCTGACTGTATATAATTCCATTTCAATTTATCCATTTTCCCCCGCCTTTCCCTTCATAACGAACTCAATTTTATCATTGCAATTGAACATGTGCCACTTAATCTTTATAATGAAGAATGAGATAGAAAGGGGAAAGATGTTTTGGATGCTAATTGGTATGTATTAATAGGGATGTTAGTTGTGATGATTGCTTATTTCGTCATTACGGCTCTTCGCCTCCGCAAAGCGGTTACGAATTTGACTCAAGAGCAATTCATTGAAGGTTACAGGAAAGCACAACTGATCGATGTGCGCGAACCAAAAGATTTTGATGCAGGTCATATACTTGGTGCCCGCAACATTCCGTACACTCAACTGCGACAAAGGTATAAAGAAATCCGTGCTGACAAACCCGTCTACTTGTATGATCAAAATGGAGGTAAAAGCGCGCGAACAGCTCTTTTCTTGAAAAAGAAAGATTATACGCAGCTTTACCATTTACAAGGTGGATTCCGTACGTGGTCAGGTAAAGTGAAAAGTAAAAAGTAATTATTTGAAAAGGACCGAAGCGCTTAGGCTTCGGTCCTTTTTTTATGCTTTCACTAATTCTTCTTCCGTTGCAGGAGTGTAACGAAGTACTGGCTTACGCGCAGCTTTCGTTTCATCCAAACGACTAATGACAGTCGTATGAGGAGCTTCTTGTACGATTTCAGGGTTTTCTTCCACTTCTTTAGCGATTTGAATCATCGCATCGATAAAGGAATCGAGCGTTTCTTTAGACTCTGTTTCAGTTGGCTCGATCATCATGCCTTCTTCGACATTGAGTGGGAAGTAGACTGTTGGTGGATGGAATCCGAAATCGAGCAGTCGCTTCGCCATATCGAGCGTCCGAACACCAAGTTTTTTCTGACGTCGACCTGATAAAACAAACTCATGCTTACAGTGCTGCGGATATGGAAGGTCGAAAAACGGCTCCAAACGACGCATCATGTAGTTCGCATTCAGAACTGCATTCTCCGTAACTGCTTTCAAACCATCCGGCCCCATCGAACGAATATACGTATAAGCACGCAAGTAAATTCCGAAGTTCCCGTAGAATGGTTTTACACGACCAATAGATTGTGGAACGTCGTAGTTGAACGTGTAGACACCATCGTTCTTTTCTAATACAGGTTTTGGCAAGAAGGCAGCAAGATCTTTCTTCACGCCAACTGGACCAGAGCCTGGACCGCCACCGCCGTGTGGCCCTGTGAACGTTTTATGCAAGTTCAAGTGAACTGCATCGAAGCCCATGTCTCCAGGTCGAGCTTTTGACATGACTGCATTCAAGTTCGCACCATCGTAATACAACTTCCCGCCAGCCCCATGGACGATTTTTGCCATTTCCATAATATGCTCTTCAAAAAGACCAAGAGTATTAGGATTCGTTAACATGAGAGCTGCCGTATCGTCTCCGACTTTCGCTTTCAAGTCCTCGATGTCCACTAGACCGTTTTCATCGGAGTTAACAGTAACCGTATCAAAGCCTGCCACCGTTGCAGATGCAGGGTTTGTACCATGTGCAGAGTCTGGAACAAGCACTTTTGTACGTCCAGTATCGCCATTCGCTTCATGGAATGAACGGATCATCATCAATGCAGTCCATTCTCCATGTGCTCCAGCTGCTGGTTGAAGTGTGACTTCATCCATACCTGTAATTTCACATAAATGCTCCTGCAAGTCGTAGGCAACTTCCATTGCGCCTTGAACAGTTGACTCATCTTGCAAAGGATGAATGTTAGCGAATCCTGGAATCCGCGCAACCGCTTCGTTAATTTTCGGATTGTATTTCATCGTACATGATCCTAACGGATAGAATCCTGTGTCGACGCCGTGATTCCGGTTCGACAATGCTGTGTAATGACGCATGATGTCCAACTCAGAAACTTCAGGAAGTGCAGCATCTTCTTTACGAACTAACGAGTTAGGCAGAAGTGCTGACAAATCTACTTCTGGAACATCCAAATCAGTTAGGCTGTATCCAATACGCCCTGGTTTTGAGACTTCAAAAATGAGTGGTTGGTTTTCGTTATGCATGGACGGCCTCCATTTCCTGCACAAGTGCATCAATCTCTTCTTTCGTCCGTTGCTCAGTCACTGCAAATAATGCGTGATTTTCCATTCCTGCATATGTCAAACTGAGGTCGTATCCGCCAATAATACCTTGCTCTAGCAATTGTTTGTTCAACTCTTTCACTGAACGCTTGCAATCTACTACGATTTCGTTAAAGTGCGAATTCCCTCCAAGAACTGTAAAACCTGCTTTTTCGAATGCTTGCTTAGCATAATGAGTTTTTGCATAGTTTTGATAGGCAATTTCACGTGCACCAGTTTTACCTAGAGCTGTCATCGCAACAGAAGCTGCAAGTGCGTTCAAGGCTTGGTTTGAACAAATATTGGAAGTGGCTTTATCGCGGCGAATATGCTGTTCACGCGCTTGCAATGTCAGTACATAGCCTCGTCGACCTTGATCATCTGTCGTTTCGCCGACAAGACGTCCTGGAACTTTACGCATAAGTTTCTTAGTTACTGCGAAATAGCCACAATGTGGTCCACCGAACTGTTCAGGGATACCGAAGGGTTGTGCATCCCCCACTGTAATGTCCGCACCAAGTTCCCCTGGAGGTGTTAAAATTCCAAGCGCCAGTGGATTGGAGGATACGACAAACAATGCACCATTGTCGTGTGCCAACTCGCCGATTGCCTGCAATTCTTCAACTTGACCGAAGAAGTTCGGATATTGCACTAGAACAGCAGCCGTGTCATCAGCCAACAATTTCTTTAATTCTTCGACATCTGTCACGCCATCTTTTTGCGGAATGGTGATAACTTCAATCTGTTGACCATCTGCATAAGAGCGAACTACATCGCGGGATTCAGGATGTACCGTTTCAGAAACAAGCAGTTTTTTACGTTTTGTATGTCCTGCTGCAAGTGTTCCCGCTTCTGCAAGTGCCGTACCACCGTCATACATGGAAGAGTTTGCAAGATCCATTCCTGTCAATTCACAAATCATCGTTTGGAATTCAAAGATTGCTTGAAGCTCCCCTTGGGAAATTTCCGGCTGATACGGTGTATACGCTGTATAAAATTCAGATCTGGAAATAACATGGTCGACAATGATTGGCTTGTAGTGATCATAAACGCCTGCTCCAAGGAAGGATGCAAACTGTTTGGAATCCGCATTTTTCGCCGCTAATCTCGAAAGCTCTTTGAGTAATGCAGATTCGGATTTTGCTTCCTTAATAGCTAAATCCCTAGTGAAACGAACACTTTCAGGTATGTCTGCGAACAGTTCGTCGACGGAAGAAATTCCGATAACATTCAACATTTCTTCACGATCGGCTTCAGTCATTGGCATATAACGATGCATCATAAATAGTTCCCCTCTTTCCCTTTGTACGGAAATAGTATCCGTTTCACTTCATGAGCGCTTATAAAATGGTGTTTCGATAATTAGAGCTTTCAGCTTTTTATTTCTGACTTCCACTTCAAGTTCTTGTCCAAGATCAGATACCTCTTGGTTCACTAAAGCAAAGCCTATATTCTTTTTCAGTGTAGGAGATTGTGTTCCAGTCGTTACTTCACCGACCAATTCGTCATTGTGATAAACGGGATATCCTGTACGCGGAATCCCTTTGTCTATCATTTCAATTCCGACAAGTTTGCGCGGAACGCCATCTTGCTTTTGTGCTGCCAAAACTGACTTACCAAGGAAGTCCTCTTCCTTTTTCAATTTCACAACGAAACCAAGTCCTGCCTCCAGTGGCGAAATTTCTTTCGACAACTCTTGACCGTACAATGGTAAACCCGCTTCAAAACGAAGCGTGTCCCTCGCACCGAGACCTGTTGGAACTAATCCATCTTCTTTCCCTTCAGTCAGTATTCTATCCCAAAGTATAACTGCTGCTTCAGGAGAACAGTAGATTTCAAAACCATTTTCTCCAGTGTATCCGGTACGCGATAACAACGTTTTTTCACCAGCAATATCCACATTGTCTTTAAAACGGAAGAAACGAATTTCTGACAGTGGTTCATCCGTAAGGCGTTGTAGAATGGTTTCTGCTTTAGGTCCTTGCAATGCAAGTAACGCCCAGTTCTCCGACTGATTGTCAATTTGCACGTCTTCATTAGCTTGTTTTTTCATCCAGCTAACATCTTTTTCAATATTGGATGCATTAACAACTAAAAGATAGTCGTTTTCTCCCCGTTTATAGATTAACAAATCATCGATTGTGCCGCCATCTTCATAACACATAGCAGTATACTGGGCTTGCCCGTCCACTAATTTTGCAACATCATTCGTCACAAGCTTTTGCAAGAAAGGTAATGCGCCTTCACCACTAACGAGAACTTCACCCATGTGGGATACATCGAAGAGTCCAGCCTTTGTTCGTACAGCTTCATGTTCTGCTTTTATGCTAGAAAACTGAACTGGTAGTTCCCAACCACCAAAATCGATAGTTTTTCCATTATACCGCACATAACTATCAAAAAGCGGTGTTCGTTTCAAAGTTCCTGACAACACAATCTCCCCCATTCATCTAAAAAAAAGAAAGAGACCCCCTTTTTTAAAAGAGAGCCCCTGTTCATCCTTCTGAACGCTCCTTATTGCGGAAGCTAACTTCAGAGGTCGGCCACATTTGACCAACACTGTTCAGAGATGCGTCCAACATGAGTCTTTTTGCCTGAGAGATTCATGACGTTGTCACTTGCTCCTTCGGCGGCGCTTTTTGCGCTCTCTCCCCATGCATTCATCCGCACTATTCAATTCGCCGCAAGATAGTTTAAGATTCCGAAAACTAATATCTTTCGACCCTATCTTACCAGTTTGTCGATTGAAGTGCAATTACTTTTGAGCGCTGCTTAATGGATCATAAGGGATTTCAATAGAATCCGTTTCACTAGACAAACGTTCCATTTGGAATGCGATGTACTCGGTGACTTTACTAAGAGATCGCTGCCTTGTCTGAACCATGAAATGTGCGGATTGTTTATACGCATCGTAGCGTTTGTGGTAAAGTAACTCGATTTCAGCGCGGGAAGAGCGCTGAACGATCGGTCTGTTTTTATCCGTTGCAATCCTTCTCCAGATATCTCGAAAAGGGGCATCAAGGAAAAACACCAGTCCAGTTGCACGCATGAGCTTGCGATTTTCTTTACGCATAGCAACACCGCCACCCGTTGCAATGATACACTTTTCGTCTCGAAAGGTTTGAAGAAATTCGGTTTCCATCTCACGAAATCGTTCTTCCCCATATGTTGCAAAAATTTGTGGGATCGTCATACCTGTTTTCTGTACGATTTCATGATCCATGTCATAAAAGGGGAGCTTTGTAAAAAAACTCAATCGCTTACCGATTGCACTTTTTCCACACCCCATGAATCCAACTAGGTATACTTTGTTCATAAAATCATCCGCCCTGCATTTTTGTTATCACTGCCTTCTCATAAACCGTTCCCAGCGAATCATACGTTCCATATAAACTATCATGCCACGAAACGAATGTAAAAAGAAAGAGGGAGACGAAAAATAATAATGCAAGTGCCATAACAAGGACGACTCCTCGTTCATTTTTCACTAAGACCAACCGCAACCCTCCTTTGGCGTTCGGTCCCATCTTGAAGTGTTACAGAGACTACGAGTAATGGACCTTCATCAACGAAATTGACTTTTTGCACGTTTGTTAGCAATGGGACATGCCCCTGACTTCCAACTCTCCTTCGTATGACACCACCTACGCTGCTATACTCGGTATTAGTAGATGTATCCATCGTAAAGGCAGTTAATATCGTTCCATCATTGTTGACGCCAATCATTTGCACTGCTGAGAGATCTGTTTGCAAATCTACCATAAACAGCTCCCATTCAGTAGTTTGACTATCTGTTAACTGGCTATGTGTGGACTCTTTAAAGAGCAAGAACATGATTATGAGGTGTAGGAACGCTGCCGCAATGAGCAATTGAAACAAACTTTCAAGCAACGTATATCCTGACTCATGCCGGGCTTCCTTCACGGTGTACATATCATTTCTGTATTTTTGGATGTTGGGTAATTGACGCACAGCCGATCATTTACTACCGTCCATTCATATTCCGTACCTTCTTCAGTTCGAACTCCTCCATTAATTCCATAAGTCGTATAGAGCAAAGCCCCTTGATACATCGTTTCTTTTGCTCTCATTTCATGTTTTTTGTTTTCTAATCCTGATAGCATCCTAAACGATAAAGGCAGTAACGTACTAAAAATGACCATCATAATAGTTAATGTTAAGATGGCTTCCGGCCAAGAATAACCTGATTCATTCATAGAGCAGCATCCTCCCCCTTTGGAACTGAAATCGAATCTTTTTCGATCCACTTGAAGTTTCAAAAGTCATGGTCCCTGTTTTATACATATTTCCATTTTCCTGAAAACTGATAGTCCGTAATGTACTAGTGTTGTCAAATTTTACGGTTGGTGGAAAGTTGGTTTTTGTCTTCTCATTAGTATCAGAGTAAGTCACCGAATACGTTTTCCCGTCATTCGTGAAACTAAGCCACGTAGTGGTTTGATGTGCAATGGAATACGCCTGCATCTTTTGAATAGTCGCCTTAAATGCTTCAAGCCCGTCCCGTTCCGACTGTACGGTTGTCCATCCACTGCTCACCGGCACAATAATTGCAGTCAGGACTCCTAAGAGTGTGAGAACTAGGAGCAACTCCAAAAACGTCATACCCTTTTCAGTCGAATTGTTCATTCAGTTCCAGAAGCTGATTTAGGATTAATCACTTTCCCTTCTGCATTTATGGTTAGCACAGTGCCATCTGGACATTTCGCCTCTGCAGGCAAATAGTCTTTAGCAGTTAGATCCTCAAGACTAGTAGGAATTTGTTTCGTATCCATTTTGTAAGCCTGCACTTGCCCCTCCACCATTTTCAAGTAGGCATCACAACCCTTTGTGTCAATGGATTTGGAGTGCTTTGTCACGTTAGGAATCGCAACTAAAATCAGTACAGAAATAATTAATAGAACAATCATCATTTCTATCAGAGTGAACGCTTTCTCATTGCGTAAAAATTTCATTGGATTTGCTCCTTTTACATGTTTTTTATCATTCCGTATACGGGCAATAATAGTGCTAAATACGCTGCAATTATGCAAACGGCTAGAGCGACAAACAAAACTGGTTGCAACATGGCCATCATCCGGTTCACTTTCCGATCAATTGTGCTCCCTAACTGCTCACTATAGAGCAACAATTCCTTAGCTAAATGGCCACTGTCAGATCCGTGTTTTGCAAAGAACGATAAGTCTCGTGTAAGCCCATCTGTAAGATTTATCGCTATATGAAAAGGTTCTCCTTTTCCTGCTTCCTCATGAATCGATTGTGCAACTCGCGCTAAAATGGGATCCGTTTTTTGTTTCGTTAAAATAGTCATCGCTTCTTGAATTGAATTACCCGCTGAGAGTAAGTTTCCGGTTTCAGAAGCAAATAGTCTCGTCAAAACGCTACTATACATTTCACCAACAAACGGAAGCGCTACTATTCTTTTGATTTTTGCTGCAGGACTTAATCGTTTCAAATAGATTCTAGTAAATACTAACAAAGCCCCACCAGCGCCGATTCCTCCTAATAACATATCAGGTGCTTTCGCTACCACACGAGGTAAGTATTTTTCAATACCTTGAGTTGTCACCGAACGAGAAGTGGCTAGTGTCTCGAAGTTCGGTAGAAAATAAATCTTGAATGCAATCAGCAATAACGCCATAGCCAACATGAGTACAACTGGATAAGTCGCTGCTTGAATGAATTTCTGTTTTCTTTGTTGTGCTGCTTCTAGACGTAGGGACGCGCCATTCAACGCTTCTGCTAACCTTCCATCAGTCTCCGACAACTCAACAGACAATAAAATCCTGTCTGGAAATCCGAGTACTCTAAGTACTTCGGAAACGTTGGCTCCTTCTCTAAAAATGTCATCAACTTCTTGTATCAAACTCAAACTATTTAAACTGTGATGAGGTAGTAATAAAGAAAAACATTCATGAATCGTATAGCCTTCCTGCAGTAATTCAGAAGCACGCAAAAGAAACAGCGACTTGTCTTTTACAACGTATAACGAATTTCTTTTTCGTGAATACCAACGCTTAGGATGAATAATTGGAGTTACTGTATTTTCTCGCAACTGCCTCTACACTCCCTTCCTCAGAGAGATAGATCGGTTCTTTCTTTCTAAGGGAGTCTTTAAGATTCTCTAATTCTTCATCTTGATAAATCTCAAAAACAGCTGCCAATTCGCCATCAGATTTACGAATGAGACGCTGAGCTGAAATGCAAACGGCAGTCTGCCGCAGTTCCTCTGCCGAGATACCGAAATCCATCATTCTATAAAAGCAGCCTAAAGGATCTTTTGCGTGGACAGTAGTTAAAACTAAGTGACCCGTTAAAGAAGCTTGCACAGCAATTTTCGCTGTTTCTGAGTCACGAATTTCACCTATCATAATGACATCCGGCGAATGGCGTAGAATTGCTTTGAGTCCCGCTGCATAAGACATACCCGCACGTTCATTCACCTGAATTTGCAATAAATGACTATGAGGATTCTCAACGGGATCTTCTAATGTAATTACGTGACGCTCTAACTCATTAACACAATGTGCAGTTAACGAATAGATAGTCGTGGTCTTGCCGGAGCCAGTTGGACCTGTGATCATGAAAAGACCTTGCTGCTTAGTTATGGAGTGTTTCAGCATTTCAGCCCATGATGGTTCGATGCATAATTGATCAAGTGATACAATCCGGTCATGTTGTTGAATCCGTATGACCGCACTTTCATTTAAATGTATGGATGGAATTGTTGAAATACGAAATGAGTAGTTACTTTTGTTGAATTGTTTGTGGAATGAACCGCTTTGGGGTTTTCGGCGGTCGCTAATATCGAGGGAAGATAGGAATTTGTAAAAAGAAATCATGCGGGTCGCTAACTGTGGGGGGAGTTTACCGATCCGTTCCAGCTTGGTGCTTTTTTTGTGAAACAAGCCATAGCCATCTTCAGTTGGTACAAGGTGAATATCTGTTGCATCCACATCAATTGCTTTTTGCAATAATTGAAAACACTTTTGTTCAATCACATTTTCTTGAGTTTCCATGTACACCCCTCTCTCTATAAACATAAGACCGCTTTATGTCTTGCCCATAGTATAATGCCCCTTAAGACAAAAAGGAATAGTTTGCGCGAAAGTAGCATTTTGGATACCCATAGCCGTATGTCAATTTAATTTTCATTTAATTAAAATTATTTTAAAATCACGGATTTGTCATATCGAACCCTTTACTTTGAGTTTACTTTTGACAGCACTATCCTATATAATAGAGAGGAGTTTATTGTATTGTTGTAAGGAGGGACGCACTTATGGATAATATGTTCAAGCTGTGTGGTTTCTGGACAGGGATTTTCGCAGTTATGTTTTTTGTTGGTCATATGGACCAAGTCGCACTTTTATTTGTCGCAAGTACTATTTTCTTCATGCTGCTTGGCTACATGAAACTTACTGAAAGAATGTACTTGTATATGTTTGGCGCGTACTTAATGTTATTTACAGTTGGGTTCACGTACTATGCAACATTCATTCACGTACCAGGAGCAGGACACTAAAAGTAAAAACAGCCGAAATTCGGCTGTTTTTTTTAAAATCCATTTAGAAATGGATTTGAGTCCATCTCGTCTTTAGGAGTTGTTTTTGGCCCGTGTCCTGGATAGACTTTATAATCTTCGTCTAAAGATAATAACTTCTGCTCAATCGCTGTCAGCAATTGATGTGTGTTACCTCCAGGAAGGTCTGTACGACCAACTCCTTGGCGGAACAACGTGTCTCCAACAATAACGAACCGATTATCATGAAAAACGTAACTTACGCTTCCTGGTGAGTGGCCTGGGGTGTGGCGTACTTCGAACTCAAAAGGACCGAGTTGCATTGTACCTTCACGGTCAATAGTATGATCTGCCAGTTGACATACAACAGGTGCTAACATTGGATATTTCGCTGATCCATTTAAATCCGGATTGCGTAACCATAAATTTTCATCTATATGGATGTATACCGGAATGTCGTATCGCTTACGTATTGGCTCAAGTGCTCCAATATGATCGAAGTGTGCATGTGTCAGTAAAATCGCTATCGGCTTCATATTTGCCGCTTCGATTGCTTCAATAATTTTCTCTGGCTCTTCTCCTGGATCGATTATTAGGCAATTACCGTTGGGACTACTAATCAGATAACAATTCGCTTGTATAGGTCCGAGTGGTAAGGTTTTAATTTTCATAAGAATCGCCTCCTCTACTTTATAGTACGGAATCCTTGCAAAAATTTCAAACAATCGTCACGTTTACAACTCGACAAACTATCAACGAAACAGTACAATAGAAGGTGAGTATTGCTAACTAGGCATTCATCTGTTCTTTTTTGAAAGGAGTGTCATCATTCATGAATCTTTTAATGGTTATTTTTGGTCTTATTGCTATTTTAGCTGTAGTTGGTACCGTGCAAGGATTCAAAGAGCGTAACTTGCTCAGTATTGTATTTAACTTATTGGCAGCCGTAATTTTTGGTGGCTTTACAATTGCTACAATTGTTTTCCAAGGCTATCCACCATCCCTACATTAATGTCAATCGAAAACGTCTTTTGCTTAATTGCAAAAGACGTTTTCTTTTTTCTCCTTATTAGATCACACAGAAAACCCGATTGCGCATAATAACTCGCAATCGGGTTTTTTCTTATTCTTTACCTTTTGTTTCTGTTTGTTGTTTTATTTCTGTCTGCGGTTCTGAATGATTACCTTGCCCATCTTTAAATCGTAGCAAGTCACCATTAATAATTGTATCTGAGTACTCAAGTTCTTTGGATGCTCGCTCTACATAAGGCGCACATAGCTCTCCATCTGTAGGTTCACCCGTTTCAGCATCATAACAAACCTCATGTGCATAAACGTATTTGTCCGTTACAAATCTGCCGTCTCTAAAAATTACAAAGTCTTCATGTTCTTTCGAGAACAAGTCAGAGCCGAACTGTAAATCGTCTTTCGTATCAATTCCGGCCAAGTTTAGTACTGTAGGACGAATATCCATTTGGCCAGCAAGTTCATGCATCACTTTTCCTTTACCATTGCCAGGAATGTGAATGAAGAATGGCACTTTTTGAAGCTCAGTATTGTCAAACGGTGTAATTTCTTTATCTAAATACATACTCATTGCTTTGTTGTGATTTTCAGAAATACCATAGTGGTCACCATACATCACAATAATGGAATTATCGTAAAGTCCACTCTCTTTTAGCTCTTCGAATAATACTTTGATCGATTCATCCAAGTAGCGAGACGTTTGGAAGTATTTGTTTAACGTTTTCGAATTTGATGTATATGGAGGAATTAGCATATCCTCATCATCCAAGTCAAAAGGGTGGTGATTGGTTAAAGTCAACAAACGAGAAGAAAATGGCTGTGGCATCTCTTTCATCATCTCTACAGACTGTTCAAAGTATGGAATATCTTTCATTCCCCAGTTTACAGCTTGACCTTCACCAATATCATAACTCTCTACATCATAGAACTTTTCAATACCGAGAGCTTTGTACATGATGTCACGGTTCCAGAAGCTCCGGTTATTCGCGTGCATTACGTTAGTAAAATAACCGTTGTCAGCTAGTTTTTCTGACATAGAATCGAATGTATTACCACTGTGTGTAAAGAACACGGCACTACCATTTCTCGGATAAATTGAGTTTTCAACAATAAATTCTGCATCCGATGTTTTTCCTAACCCTGTTTGGTGGTAGAAGTTATCGAAGTAGAATGTATCTTCATCCTTTGTCAATTCGTTAAGGAATGGTGTAATTACATGACCATCCATTTCTTGGTTAATGACAAAACTTTGAAGGGATTCAAGAGAAATCGTAATAATATTACGTCCTTTTGCATCTTCGAACATATCTACACTTGGTTCTTTATGATTCGCATGTACATAGTTCTCGACTTCAGAAAGCTCACTGCCATCAGCCAGTACACGCTGTGCATGTGACTTCGACTGGATAATCAAGTCATAAATGTGATAGTTGTACGTACCAATGTTTTTCACAAGCAATTCACGATCAAAGCTTCGTGTCAATAATTGAGGACGCTCTGCCTCAGCAAGACCTAAGTTCACCATAAACAATGCCGCTGTTGCGATGAAATATAACCGGCGACCCATTTTAAATTGATTTACGGTCTCGGTTGGCTGGGGGATAAATTTCACAGCAAGTGCCACAATAATTACATCCGTGAAAAAGAAAATATCAGTGCCATGAATATTTGCCATGACCGATGAAGACAAGTCTCCGAAGTTATTTGTTTGGAAAAGCGTTGGAATGGTTATGAAGTCACTGAAGAAACGATAAAACACTGCGTTCGCGAACATTACAATCGATGTCATTACACTGATAGTGATTATATAAATATTACGACGTTTCGTTGTTTTGATAAATAGTGCTACTCCATAAACTAACAATAAAAAACTAAGTGGGTTTATAAAAAGAATTAGTTGTTGAACCATATTATCTATACTCATATTAAAACTTGTCAAATAACCGAAGTAGGTCGTTAGCCAGGTTGCAAGAACTGCAACCACTAGCACGGAGTGTTTCGGCCAGTTAATTCTATTCATTTCATCTCGTCCTTTCTAAATCGAAAACATGCATCTACCTTATAATAACGTTTTAGGACACACAAAAGTTTCACTATAACAAAATACATTGGAATGATGTGTCTACTTTTCGGGAGTTTCCACACATTTGGACAACTCATTTCGTATGAGTAATGATGCACTGATATAGTCTTCTTTCATGATAAGTTTGTCATCATACAAATCTTTCAGTTCGGACTGCATTAATAATATATCCGCTCTTCTATCACCCGTATAGATATATGCACCGAAACGCTTCATAAGTCTTATGACGTCCCAAAATTCTTTCATTCCTGTATGTTGCATTGAATTTCACGCTCTTCTGTGATTATTTTTCGCACTGGTACATCATGATTTTCAATCGGTACTTGGTCGACAAGCTGAAGTTCAAAAGCAATGGATATAGTTTCTCCAGTATAAGTTTCTAGATAACGATCATAATAACCGCCTCCATAGCCTATGCGGTACCCCTCTTTTGTGAACACAACTCCGGGAACGATCAGTAAATCGATTTCAATCTTATTCAAAGAGTCTGTCGTTAATAGATTAGGCTCTTGTAAATCTAAGTAAACTGTCTCTAGTTGTTCAAATGAAGTAATCCCTCTGAAATCCATTGTTTTTTGTTCCGGGTTACACTTCGGAACTACAACATTTTTCCCTAAAGTCCAACATGCTTCAATAATTGTACGTGTTTGAACTTCGGTCTGACGTGATATAGTAATAGCTATCGTTTCAGCTTTTATAAATTCTGCGGTTTTAAGTAAGCGTAAACGGATACATTCTGACTTTCTTATATATTCATCCGCAGACATATTTTTCAATTTCAATAAACAATTTTTCCTGATTATAGTTTTCATTATATACTCTCTTCCCTTCTTTTTGAAAGAAAAAACCAAAACCGTGATAGGTTTTGGCATGAGCAATTATTTCGTTTCACGGTGAAGCGTTTGCTTCATTTCACGTGAGCAATATTTTTTCATTTCAAGACGTTCTGGATTGTTACGCTTGTTTTTCTTTGTGATATAGTTACGCTCACCACATTCTGTGCAAGCAAGTGTAATATTTACGCGCATTGTTGTCCCTCCCACTCATCAGCGATAGTAGAGTATTTATGAGCATGATTTATACGACTGTTCTATTGTATCATAAATTCAATGATTGTCTAGCAAGAAATCTAAATTCCCTAATTGGTTTTTGATATGGTACCATTAAGTAAACTAACTTACCAAGGAGGGCGCTATTGTGTCACTGCCTATCACCCTTATGATAGTAGGGATTATTGCTTTGTTCGTTTCCATCTTTTTTGGTTCAAAGCAACCGAATACAGACGAAATCGAAAAAATTTCAATCAGTTTACACCAAGAGACCAGCCAATTGAAAAAAAGGTTGAAGGCACTAGAAGAAGAGTTAATGGTAGAGCCAGCACCAATCACTCAACTACCCCGAACAAATGAAATGCAGAAACCAGTACATACGATTATCGTAAGTCAGATTATTGCACTTCACGGGCAAGGATATTCTATTGATGACATATCCAAACGCTCTTCCCTCCCTTCTGAACAGGTACTTTCAGTCCTCCGTTCGAAAGGTGTGCGCGTATGATCCGACAACTCCTCCAACTTATAGGCGTCGGGTGCTTAACAGCAGGCACTGTTTTATTTTTCACAAGCGCGACTATTTCTTCAGAAGACAAAAACTCTGTGAATCAGGACAAGGCAATTGCAGAGCTCAATCAAGAATTAGCTACTGTTAAAGCTGCTTTAGCAGACGCACAAAAAGCTACCAAAGCTGATGATAAAACTACAGTATCTACACAAAAGTCCGACGAATCCGAGAAGAAGGACTCTGTTACCAAGATGATTCTCACCCTGTCGTCCGGTGACACTTCTAAAGATGCTTCTGATTCTCTTGAAAAATCGGGAATTATAAAAAGTGCAACCGAATTTGAAGGATATCTAACTAAAAATGGCTTATCTGGAAAGATGCAGATCGGGCAACATGAAGTAGATTCATCCATGAATTTCGCGGATCTTGCCAAAGAACTTACAACTGTAAAGCACTAACAAAAAGACAAGCTTAGTGATACTAAGCTTGTCTCAGACTGTAGACAAA
>NZ_JWIB01000034.1 GCF_000813425.1 Sporosarcina sp. ZBG7A | reverse complement strand
GATTTTCGGCACTGCTTTTTAAATTGAAGTTATTTTTGAATAGGTTTATTTTTAGTTTTCGGATAACCGATGAGGATGGCAATGACTCCGCAGACGCCCACTAAAATGGAGTAATACGAATATTGCATGATTAAAATAGGGGAAATGCCGGCGATACTGGCAGCTGCTAAAAATTGTGCACCGTACGGAATTATACCTTGAACGACACATGAAAAAATATCGATGATGCTTGCTGAATTACGTGGCTCGATATCGTATTGATCGGCAATTTTTTTGGATATTGGACCAGCAATCATAATCGCAATCGTATTATTGGCGGTTGAAAGGTCAGTTAATCCAACTAAACCTGCTATTGCAAATTTGGCATCCTTTTGCGACTTAATTTTACGCGTTGCAATATGCACGATAAAATCAATGCCACCATTATGCTTAATGACCTCGACCATACCGGCAATTAACATCGCTAAAAACGCCATTTCAAACATATTGCTCATACCGACACCAATTGCATTGATAAATGTCATCACCTCATAACTACCATCAATGAAGCCGATAGTTCCAGCGAGGATGATTCCACTTGCTAATACTGTAAAGACATTTATCCCAATCAAAGAAAAAACAATGACGAATAGATAAGGAATCAATTTGTACCAATCAAAGCTTGCATGTGTCACTTGGGCTGTGGAATTCAACGTCAAAAAGGCTAAAATAACACATGTGACAATTGCTGCTGGTAACACGATGAAAAAGTTAACTTTAAATTTGTCTTTCATCTCGGCCCCTTGTGAGCGTACCGATGCTATGGTTGTATCCGAAATAAATGATAAATTATCGCCAAACATAGCTCCACCAATAACAGTTGCCATTAATAGCGATATTGAAAGTCCTGTTTGCTCCCCGATAGCTAAACCTATTGGAGCGAGGGCAACAATCGTTCCAACTGAAGTCCCCATTGCTAAAGATATAAAACATGCAATTATGAACAAGCCAATCACTAATAAGTTTTGTGGCAAAATGGAAAGTGCGAAGTTTACTGTTGCTTCAATAGCGCCCATTCCTTTTGCGGTTTCTGAGAATGCGCCGGCAAGTAAGAAAATAATCACCATTAACATTACGTTCGAATTCCCAGCGCCGGTCGTAAAGGTTTCAATTTTTTTTGTGATCGTTTCTTTACGGTTCATGAAAAGGGCAACAGCGCTTGCAATTGAAATGGCAACCATTACAGGAAATGCATAAAAATCATTTAATACAATTCCTGAGCCTATAAACAAAATTAAAAATACAACAAACGGAATTAATGCCCATGGATTTCCTTTTCGCATTTCTCTCTCCTTTAAGTAGTGCGCATCAGTTAACATACAAATAAAGGCCTCTTCTAAAATTAATAAGAAGAGGCACCGCATATGCTAGAGTGCATTTTATTTTTCGAGAAAATTGTTATATGGATAATAATGATATCTACTTCTTCATTGCGTAGCAATCATTATACCCAACATACAATAATCATGATAACAACAAATTCATCTTATGAAATAAACCTTAGAATATAAGAAAATTGGCCACAAGTCAATTTGTTTGTTATTTATGAAAAATATAAAAGAGTAGTTCTTCGTGACTGAAATGCCAGTCTTTTGGGGTGTTATAGTCGACTACCAATATGTGAGACTTGGGGAGGTACTTCTTTTTGATGTCTGTAAACCCTTGGTGTATATGGGTTGAGAGTAAATAAATTCATTCAGATAGTAATTTTTTGTGAGATGGGTATCCAACCGATTGTGGTTGCTTTAACTATTCATCCGAAAGTGTTTTCTTTTCTAATGGATACGTTGAAGGGGATTAATTATATTAATTGTATAATTGATTATGTTAATGAAAGTTAGTTGATTTATTGTATATGTGTAGTATGATGTTAATAATATGTGGGAGGGAGATAAATATGGCTTACCCAATTATTACGAATTGTCCTGTTTGCAGCGAAGTGCTGAAGATTACAAAGTTACAGTGTACGCATTGCCATACCACGATTGAAAATGAATTTGAACTCTCCAAATTTGCAACGCTTAGTCAAGAACAGCTAGCTTTTATCGAAATCTTCCTTAAAAGCCGTGGGAATATTAAAGAAGTTGAAAAAGAATTAGGGGTTTCCTATCCAACTGTACGAGGGAAATTGAACGAAATTGTTTCTGCTCTTGGGATTACTGAAAAGAAAACCGATCAAGAGGATAAGAGCGTAATTGACATGCTTGGTGATGGGGATATATCTCTTGACGAAGCAATTAAAACAATAAAGAGAAACTAAAGGGGGATATGGATGATGAAAGAAGAGATTGCGAAGGTGCTTACAATGGTTCAAGACGGAAAACTGGGAGCAGAGGAAGCCAGTGAACTCATTCAAGCGTTAAAGGAAAAAGAATCTTCTTCAGTATCGGCTAGTGGTTCGGACTACATGGATCGTATGTTGAAAGTTCGTGTTACATCAGAAGCAGGCGACAAAGTAAACGTAAACTTGCCGCTGAGACTCATCAAAGTTGCGTTGAAATCGGGTATTAACATTGCTTCAGCCATCCCTGAATCCGCTAAGTACGTAAAAGATATCAACACGTTAGACGTGGACTTGATCCTCAAAGCAATTGACGAGGAATTGTCGGGTCCAATCGTCGAAGTAGAAAGTCAAAATGGCGATAAAATTTCTGTCGTGATTGAGTAATCCCTATGTTAAAAGTTAAAGTGAAACAAAAAGGGAAAGCTGAATTCACGGTTCCTTTGCCATATTTCCTAATACAAGTCGGTGGTTGGTTTGCTACTTCCTCTTTACTATGGAAATTTGTACACAGTTCGTTTATCCAAAAGAACATCGACAAAGAGGCAAAGTCGTTTATTCCTACCTCAATTGATCGTAAAGATGTTAGGAAAATAGTAAGAGAAATCAAACGGTATCGTGGATTAACAATCGTTGAAGTGAAAGATAGAGACGGGGCAGAAGTTGTTGTAAAGTTATAAAAGGGCGACACTTGTGTCCAAGAGTTTATCGCCTAATTATGATTCTGAATCCTATACGTTAAGGAAAGTATCCACCTTCATCTGCGGGCGGTTACTTTTTTTGTTTAGCAATGAAATACCTATGGGTAATTCTTCTGCGCCGCTTAAAGTCGTTCCTCCTATCAATAACTGCGCCAAATCTTATTGGTGACGGATGGTGGCTGCCCACTGTGAGTGTCATCTAAAACTATTCAAATCCATTATACCCAGCAAACTCTGGAAACTTTTGTAGGCACATGAATATACTGTGGCAAACGTCTAAGTAGGAGTGATGGAGAAAATGAATTTGAATCATGTTAACCAGCACAGACAGCCGGAAATCATTACGAGTTCATACGGAGATGTCAATGGAGATGGAATTGTAGATGTCGTGTATTTGACGGGAGTCAAGTCCGTGGACCCATCCAGTCCTTATATGCAGCAGATTACGTTACACATTCAAGACGGGGCAACGAACAAAGTGCACACGATTGAGTTGAACGAAAACGGACATTCCGGGTACAATCCCACTGTGTTTCTAGGGGACTTTACGGGCGATGGCATTATGGACATTTTAATTAGCATAGATTCAGGTGGGTCTGGCGCTTTTACATTCGACTATGTATATTCGTTCATGAACAATGAAGCTAAGAAATTATTTGATTTTGACCAATATAATAAGGAGAACCAGTACACCGTCACCTATATGGACTTCTTTAAAGTTAACGTTCATAGCCCTGCAACAGGTAAATCTTATTTGTTAGATATAAGTGGTCGTGGTGCAGAGTATCTATCGCAAATCTACTATCAAAATGGGAAGTTGAAACAGCCGGTTACAGGGATGGCAGATGGGGTTAGCGGATTTTATCCAGTAGACTTGGATCGGGATGGCGTATATGAAATCCAGGCGTATCAACAAATTAGTGGGCTTTACCATGCTGATTCGTTTGGATATATCATCAATACCCTGAAGTGGGATGGGCAAAAATTTTCAATTTGGCAACAGTGGTTCGCTCTCTACGGTCAATAATTTAAATAGTGATCGATCCGTACACTCTAGTACAAACCGCCAGTGATCCATCCAGGATCCAGGCGGTTTTAACTTTGTACAACTCTTTTTTCTGAGATAATCTTCTGATTCGCAAGTGACACATACTCACTTGCTTTACCGCAAAAGGTGTCGTAGAGAATCATCCATGTCATACACAGAACTGTCTCCCATAACCACCATAAACATTTCTTTTAGCTGCAGGGCAGAGTCAGCGATTGCGTCTTTCGTTATCTCCTTTGGAAAAGTAGATAGGTATCCTTCAATGAAATCCGGATTCAAAGTATCATACGCTTTAAATTAGTGACACTTTTTGCCTTCGTTCATAGCTTGAACATGTAAAATATATTCGCGCATCGTATCTAATAATTTCAATGAGTAGATAAAATTGTTGCGTTTTAATTCCTTGTCTAGTCCGATTGTGCAGTAGAAAAACTCAAAAGCAATATCACTATAGATATCATATTTTACAGGATTACTTTCAAACTTTTCGTTCTCCTCATTCATTTTCTTCAATACGTCACCGGTTTTATCCACGACTACTTTCCATAAAGGAGAACGTACAGGTAATAAGTTTCGTGGAGCAATTGAAATATTAAACTCCAACCCGTTTTCCAAGAGTAAAATTAGGAGAAAAATAGTATCGCTGAACTTTTTCTGTTTTATATACATAGGAGTGTATTCAGAGAGCGCTTGGTGTATTTGTTCTTTGGTTGCTTGTGCATTCTCTTCTTTTGATGTGCATACCATTAAATCAATATCAGAATACACATCCTTATAGCCAATCACCCCAGATCCCAGTTGAACGATTCCTTCCACCAATTCCACCGCTTCTATTGTACTAATGGTATTTCTAAAATAATCCTCTCTTTCCACAGTGCTGTACATGATTCACCTCATCTTCGTAGTATCGTAAGTAGCGTTTCGCGCTAATGTCAATATCTTCTGTAAACACAGTTTTATTATGGTATGATTTCACTTGCATAGCAAGATGGATTTTATGAAAAGGAAGGATTGGGATGTATGTCCTTGATTTCCAAGGAGTATTATTGAGAGAGGTGGAAAATAACTTTGGAATTATACGAAACTAGAAATGAACTATCAGTAAGAGGGAAAAATGGGATGGGATTCATAGCATCCGCTTTCATAATTTGGTCTATTATTACAATAATATTTTTACAGTCAACAGGTACATATCAGAAAAACATATTTATGCTGTTTTCAACAGGATTAATGTTCCCAATTTCCGTTGCTATTTCAACTTTGATAAAGGCTGATTGGAAGTTTGAAAATAACCCATTGGGCGGTCTAGGTTTGTATTTAAACATTGCACAGATTATCTATTTCCCCATCCTTTTTTGGGGAATTATAAAAAGTCCAAACGATGCTGTTATGTTATTTGCAATTATAACAGGTGCTCACTTATTCCCTTTTGGATGGCTGTATAATTCCAAACCTTACTATATAATGGCACCAGTCATTTCAGTTGCAGTAATGCTTTTGGGGCTATATTTGAATGGGAAAAATTTGTGGCTCATACCGTTTTCTGTAGCTATTCTGTTAGTCATTTTAATCTTTTTACTCTATATAGAATATAAAAGGAAAATTGACGTGAATCCCTAAATTTGCAGTCACGGTTTTCTATGGATATTCAAAACGTTCTTCCGCAGTGGGGGAGATTCAGTAATAAGGAACAGTTGCACACTTGCAATCTTACATGAATATCTATACTTAAACGAAGCAACCTCCTGCTGATTTCTCCATACAGGTAGGTTGCTTTTACTATTCGTCGATGAAACATAAAGTGTCAACCATGAACCGTATTAGCAAGCAATGTGTTTGTCCATACTAGATGGAGTCTCATAGCTAATCCAATACAGCCTTTAGAAAAGAAGGTATTCCTCATGAAAAAAGTGCTTTATATAGTGTCGGTACTAGTGATTGCCGCTATCGTTATACTGGGATTTACACTCAAAAACAATTCAGGAAGGAAGTCTACTTCAATTGAGCTGACCTTGAAACCGATAGACGGCAAACCAAATCCAACCGTGGACCATATCGCAATCTGGACAAAAGTTGAAACGAAGGAGGAAAAGGTGCTGCCTAACATGACACTGGATGAAAAGATTGGCCAGCTCGTCCTTGCAGGAATCGACGGTACGGCCATCAACAAAGCGTCCCAACAGCTTATCGAACACTACCAGATTGGTGGCGTCATTTTCTATGCAAACAACGTCAACACTCCTGACCAAACCGTACAATTCGTGAACAACCTGAAAGTAGCCAACCAAAACAATCCGCTTCCACTGTTTACGAGCATCGACCAAGAGGGTGGCCGCGTCGCTCGTCTGCCGAAACAAGTCGCAAAGTTGCCAACGAGTGCAACTATCGGCAAAACGAACAATCCTGATTATGCCTTCAATGTCGGACGAATACTTGGGAAGCAGCTGACCCAATTCGGTTTCAACATGAACTTTGCACCTGTACTAGATGTCAACAGTAACCCGAATAACCCTGTCATAGGGGATCGGTCGTTTAGCGCAGATCCCAAAATCGTAAGCACAATCGGTATCCAAACCATGAAAGGTATCGAGGAAGAACACGTCATCCCTGTCGTCAAACACTTCCCGGGACACGGGGACACATCCGTCGACTCCCATTTGGAACTGCCCAAGGTGAACAAAACCCTACAGCAGCTCGAACAACTCGAACTGATTCCATTCAAAAAAGCGATTGAAGCAGACGCAGATGTCGTCATGGTCGCTCATATCTTATTGCCACAGTTGGATACAACCTATCCAGCCTCGATGTCAGCAGCAATCATCACTGACTTGCTTCGCGAACAGATCGGTTTCAACGGGCTTGTCATGACCGATGATATGACAATGAAAGCAATCACGAATCACTATGGCATTGCCCAAGCTGCCGTTCAATCCGTCAAAGCCGGAAGCGATGTCATTCTCGTCGCACATGATCCAGTGAAAGTAATCGCGGTGATAGAGGCACTGAAAGCAGCGGTGGCCGCCAACGAAATCAGCGAACAACGGATTGACGAAAGTGTCATGCGGATTATCAAACTGAAAGAGAAGTATAAGTTGGACGATGAAGCGACACCGAAAGTAAACATCCAAAAGATCAATAAAGAAATCAAAGAAGTAACTAAAAAGAGCAGTCACAACTGAGTTCGAGCATTCAGGTGGATCTGAAATGGAAGTATACCTTAGTGATGCAGATCCATATTCAGATCAGTACTACAGTGAAATTTGGATGCCTGTTAAGAAATAATGGACAAAGTTCTATTGCAAACTAGAAAAATGAACTACTATTAAAAATCATCGCAAATTTGGATAAGAAATGAGTTCCCTCCCTTTCTATAATAGTGAGTAGGGAGGGAAGCATTATAAAACAACTAACAAAAGATCCATATAAAGTCTATCTCAACACAGCATTTCTATCGCAATTATTTTTCACCTTAATCGTGACGGTGAATTTGCTGTACCAAGTGTATACAGTCAAGCTCGATCCGCTGCAACTGGTGCTTGTCGGTACAGTCTTGGAACTGACCGTCTTTCTTTTTGAAATTCCGACAGGCGTCGTTTCAGATTTAAAGAGCCGTAAACTCTCGATTGTCATTGGTTATGTCCTTATTGGCGTTGGCTTTTTAATAGAAGGATTATTTCCTTATTTCTCAGCAATTTTATTGGCACAAATCGTTTGGGGGATTGGATATACATTCACTAGCGGAGCACGTCAAGCTTGGATTGCAGATGAGATAGGAGAAGAACGTGCTTCAGAAGCATTCGTTCGTGGCGCGAAAATTGAAAATCTGGCGCAAGTTATTGCGATTCCTTTAAGTATAGCAATTGGCTATTTCATGGTTAGACTACCGATAATTATCGGTGGGATTTGCACGGTGGGGCTAGCTATATATTTGATGAAAAACATGACTGAAGAGAATTTCAAACTGCTAAAGAGAGAGAAACACCTAACAGCTTGGGGAAGTATGAAGAAGAGTTTAAGACAACTCATAGTTCAAGTGAAAGTAAGTGTGGTCATGAGAATTCTTTTCTTAATCGCCTTGTTTGTCGGTTTCTATAGCGAAGGATTTGATCGCTTATGGTTATCACACCTTTCAGAAGTGGTGAATTGGTCTTCGGTGACTCCAGAAAAATTGGTGATCCTAACAGGAGGGATTCAATTTGTTGTCGTTCTTGTTTCCTTTGCTGCATTGCACGTAGTAAATCGCAGTTCTGTCTACCAAAAACTCACTCAAATCTACCTCGTTCTTTTCATGGCCAGTTTATTGATCATCCTGTCATTAATCGGATTTGCTACTTCCACTTCTGTGATTGCCTTATTAGGGTTTTTTGTAATTATTCAAGTTACACGGACCATTATGTACCCGTTGGAAGACATTTGGCTAAACAAAATTATTCCGGATTCTTCAACTCGAGCGACATTCTTTTCTGTAAAGGGCCAAGCTGATGCCATCGGTCAAATAGGCGGTGCACCTATTATCGGAATGGTCGCTACCCGCTATACTATCAGAACAGCACTGATTGTTAGTGCAATCCTATTAACCCCTGTATTGTTTTTGTATCGGATTATGTTAAAAAGAAAGCAGGAATAGTTTAACTTCCTTGCTTTCTTTCTTTAATTGGAAGATAAATTTCCATATAGACTTTTTCATATTCCCAGTCATGACAGTGTTCATCGTAGTACTCAAAGTCATAACAGGTTTCATCCACTTCATAAGAGGATTGAGGAAGCCAATCGTCTAAAATATACTGCCATGTACCCGTTATGGAAACGGCAAAGTCATCTACGTTAACTAGTGGAGTCCGGAAAATGGCATAAGTCGTGGAAGGGATTGTCAATTTAGTCCACCTGTCTGGAAGGGAAGTTCCACTATCATAATTCACTGCAAACAAGTAGGTGAAACCATCCTCCAGTTCTTCGCTTTTCAAATTGAGGCAATATTCCCCGTGTGTTTCAGGAGTCAATGTCTCGTACAAAATTCGCTCAATGGATTCATCAGGAAAAAGTTTTTGGTTCCAAAGGGCAGGCGAGTCACGTGTATAAGAAATATTGCGAATGGATCGTTCAACAGTTTTCCCCGCAATGGTAAAAGGACTTCTACGCACTAGCTTGGGCTGCATGACAATGCCGCCTACCTGATTCTGTTCAAGGCGACTCAAATCGATTTTTTGAGGGAGTGAGCTAGGACAATGCTGTCGATATAATCGCGGGGGACTTCCAAAACACTTCTTAAACGCCTTCGTAAATCCAGCATGCGTCTCAAATCCATACGTTAACGCAATCTCAATGACCTTTTTCCCTTGAGCTAAATCGTACAAAGCATATTGTAATTTCCGTTTCACTACGTAATCCATCAACGTATAGCCCGTTTGTTTTTCGAAAATCCGGTTAAAGTGATACGGAGAGTACCCAGCGATATCAGCTAAAAGATCAGGTGTTAGTTCATCTTGAATATGCTCTTCAATGTAATCAATCACTTGTTGAACCCTTCCTAATTTTAGAATACCAATCACCTCTTTTTATCGTAAATACGGTAAGAAATCTAGTTCACTATCAACCGGATTTCAAAATGTATGCTGATTATAGCATACTGTAGAGGTTAGACTTTATTGGGGATGAAGTGAAGAAAATCTTAGACAACGCCCTGGTACTAAACGTAAACATTCATTAGATCAATGAAGAAATCCAACGTAGAAGTATAAGTCGTGGTATCATTTGAACTAACAAAAGAGAACTGATTAAGGGGGAGCAACTATGACAAATTCAAGTGAAAGCATTGCAAAGAAAGAGTTGCCAGTTGAACAGTGTGAAGAACTACTCAGCATTTTAAAATCTCGTTTTGAAGACAATATGCACCGTCATCCAGAACTGGAATGGGCAACGGTTCAAGCAAAGCTCGATGTAAATACGGAAAAACTGTGGTCACTGAACGAGATGGAGAGAACTGGTGGAGAGCCTGATGTCATCGAGTATGACAATGAGAAGGATACCTTTACGTTCTGCGATTGTTCAGCAGAAAGCCCTTCAGGTCGCAGAAGTGTTTGCTTCGACCCGGAAGCACTCGAAGCACGGAAAAAGAACAAACCAGCACATAGCGCTGTCGGGATGGCAACAGAAATGGGAATCGAATTGTTGGATGAAGAACAATACCGAGCGTTACAACAGCTCGAAAATTTCGATAAGAAAACTTCAACATGGATCCAAACACCTTCAAATATCCGTAAACTTGGAGGCGGACTTTTCTGCGATTTCCGCTTCGACACCGTTTTCGTTTATCACAACGGCGTTGAGTCTTATTATGCAGCTAGAGGATTCCGTGGAGTTCTTTACGTATAACCAACAAAGCACACTAAAACCGTCTCAATCCTATACTGGGTTGAGACGGTTTTATATTTAATGGTCATAACTCATAACCATTTGTTGTAGCTCCTCAGTCATATGAGAAAAAGTTTTAGATGATGTCGTGATTTCATCCATTGAAGCAAGGTGTTCTTCTGTGGTTGCAGCTATGTGGTGCACAGACACAAACATAAGATCATTGGGAGGATTTATCATAACGGCAATTGAAGTAATAAAGGAGTAAGGTCGCGATGCGAGATAAGCGCGGAAAGTATTAATTGAATGGCAGGAACAAAAAAAGGCTGATTACGTGAAAGGAAGTGGACGGACTTGCTTCAAGTGTATGAAAGAGAAGGCGTGACGTGCGTCGAAATGAGGAATTCTCTTGTTGGAAAAGTATATGCCTTCATAATAGATGGCATGTTGGTTGATACAGGGCCGTCCAACTTGGAGGAAGATCTAGCCCCTTTCTACGAAAATGCTTCGTTCGATCGGGTAGTGCTGACGCATCATCATGAAGACCATACCGGGATGGCTCCATGGATCATGGAAAACCGGAGAGTCCCAATCTATATCCATCCTTTGGGAATAGGTAGGTGCTCCCAGGATTCTCCGTATCCAGCTTACCGTAAGAAAACGTGGGGGCTACGTAACGCATTCAGCGCACTGCCGTTAAATGAAACTATCCGTTCCAAGACGAAGCAATGGGAAGTAATCCACACGCCTGGACATGCGGATGACCATATTGCGCTGTTCGATAGCGAAACAGGAACGCTGTTTTCAGGAGATTTGTTTGTATCACGGAGAACGAAGGTCATCATAACAAGTGAATCGGTTCCCCAGATCATGACTTCCATCCGGAATATCCTTACATATGATGTAGGTTCGATGTTTTGTTGCCATGCCGGCTATGTTTCCGATGGAAAAGCCAAGCTGACACAGAAATTGGAGTACTTGGAGGATCTGTTCGCCGAAGTAGAAAAGCTATATAGGCGAGGAATGTCACCCAACGAAATCGATCAAAAACTGTTCCCGAAGGAATACCCGATCTCGCCCATATCCGAAGGGGAATGGGATTCGATACATATAGTGACGTCTATTGTTAAGGAGTTCAAAGTGGAAAGTGAACACCACTCTTTGCACTCTTCCAAGTGGGATAAATACTGACATCCCCGAACAGCAAGTAGAAATAGAACTGTCCTCAAATTGTAAGTTGCAACCAATAAAGCTTATTACAGCAACCAAAAAATCCGCCACACTCAAAAAGAGCATGGCGGATTTTTCGATTTGCTAGTTCACTTCAATCTGTCCCATCATGCCATTATCTTCGTGCTCCAAAATGTGGCAGTGGTACATATACACCCCTTTGTTTGCAAATGAAATCGCGATCTTCACACGATCTCCAGGATGTAACGCAATCGTATCTTTCCAGCCTTTCAGATTGTCGTCCGGCTCGTCTCCATTCACCGATAATACTTTAAACTGCGTGCCGTGAATGTGGAAAGGATGGATCATACCACCCATAGGATCTGGCTTGTTGGACAGTTCCCAGACTTCTGTTTCGCCGACTTTTTGGGTCATGTCAATGCGGTCTTTATCGTATTTCTTTCCGTTGATCGTCACCATGTCCATCATGCCGAACAATTCTAATCGCTTCGTCACAGGCAAATTTCTTTCTTCCTCCGTCACGGTAAACGAATTCAAATCAGTAGGTAGTTCATTGGAAGTCTTCTTTTGATTGACTTCAAATGGCAGAAGAATCGTTCCTTGATCATCCACTAGCGCAAGGTCTTTAACATTTTGCAACTGGTCAAAGTCGATGATGATCTCCGCACGTTCTGCAGGAGTCAACAGAAGTGAATCCATTTCTAACGGATCATTTAGTAACCCACCATCTGTGGCGATTTGCTGGAACGAATCTCCGGAACTAAGAGATACAGTATAATTACGAGCATTCGAACCGTTCAGCAATCGCAGCCGAACTTTACCTTGAGGGACGGATAGCTTCGGATCGAGCGTGCCGTTAACAAGCAAGTGATCACCAAGCGTTCCGTCTGAATTATAGGCCGCCTCGTAGTCAAGTTCGCCAATTTGGTTGAATGCGCGATCTTGCAGGAGAACCGGGAAGTCGTTGACACCATAGTCATCAGGCAAGTTTAACTTGTCCGAATGTTCGTCTTCGATATAAAGCAGACCAGCTAGCCCCTTATACACTTGCTCAGCCGTTTTTCCATGATGATGTGGATGGAACCAAAGAGTGGCGGCTTCCTGAGTAACTTTGAATTGAATAATCCGTTCTTCTCCAGGTTTCAAGGGGTTATGGGGTCCGCCATCGACATCACCAGGTACATCCAAACCATGCCAGTGGAACGTCGTATCCTCGTCCAGTTCATTCACGGTTTTAATCCGAACGGACTCTCCTTTTCGCAACTTTAGAACAGGACCGAGGAAGTCACCATTGTAGCCATAGGTTTCCGTTTCCTGTCCTTCCAACAGCATACGTTCACCCTTCTGAGCGGTGAGTGTGTAGTCGACGTTTTCAGACGTACTCTTTTTGAGCAAGGGAGGGATGGCCAACTCTTTTACCCCTTTTGAATCTTTCAATGGCAAAGGATTGTTGTGATCCATATGACCGTCCATCATGCCTTCCATCCCACTCATGTCATGATTCATGTCATCCCCTGGAGATGACCCTTTGGAATCTTCCATGGCACCACCCATTGAACAGCCTGCAATCAGTGAGCTGATGAGGGCTAATGTAAGCCATTTCATCATTGCTTTCATCATATTCCACTCCTTTGTTAATACTCTCAGTTAGAGGAAATCAACTTTCCGGCATTCGCTAGCTGATTCCAAGTTGCGCCAGCATCACTCGTCTTGTAAATTGAGTTATCGAATGTCGTCACGACTAGTTCTTCTGAATTCTCTGGACTCGTTGCGATGAATTGTACAGGGCTTCGTATTTCTTCAGGTAGTGGAATGTCGGACTCTTTAGTTTCACCAATTGTGAATTTCTGTAACATCGGCTGTTCCTGTTCCTGTTCCTTGATAGACGAATAATAGCCGCCATCTTCAGTTAGCGTGACATATGTAACACTCGTTGCGTCGTTCAATTTATTGAACGTTGCTCCATAATCTATGGACAAAAACAGACCTTCTTGACTGCCAATCGCAATTATTTCTTCACTTGAAGGATGTACCGCTAAGTTAGAGAGCGTAGTTGCTGAGTATCCTTCCATTTTTGAAGCCGTCCACGATTGTCCTTCATCGAGTGTATAGTTTAACCCTGCCTTTAGTTCAGCGGTAGGGGTTTCATTGAATACATAGACTGCATTTGAATTGTATCCCGCGCCCAGGTAGTGAAAATCGATTTCTCCGTAAAATGCCAGTTGCTTGAACGTCGCGCCTTTATCTGCGCTTTTCATAAGCCCGAATGGATTCTTTAAATCGGAATTCACTGCAGGATGACCACTTGCAAAAAAGCCGTCCTCTGTAGGTTGGAAGCCCATATAGTCGTTTTTCTCAAGATTGGCTTCTTTCCAGCCATCTTTTCCAAAGGCATATAAGCCGGCATGTGATGCAATGAAAAAATCAGGACCTCCATTGCTATAACCCGTCCCATGAATATGATTAACCTCGGGATTTGTTACATCTTCATACGCAAATGATGCTTCTTTGTTTGAGCATGCGCTTAAAATTAGAAGCCCACCAAGCACCACACCCACCAATGGTTTCTTCATCTTAAAATCTCCTCACTTCCATTTGTAGCCGATTCCCCAAACCGTTTGGAGGATGTCGTCAATCGGGAAATTCGATTTTCGTAACTTATCCCGCAGGTTTCGGATATGGGAATCGACTGTCCGAACTTCGGTATACGTGTCGTATTCCCATGCCACTTGAAGCAAGTCTTCTCGTGTGAATGTCCGGTTCGGTCGAGCCATCATCGCTTCGATGATATAAAATTCTTTTAAAGTAAGACGGACTTCATAGGTGTCATACGAAATTGAATACGACTCCAAGTCCAGTGTAAAGAGACCTTCGCGGAGCTGCTTAACCTGGTCTTTTTCAGGAGCACGGCGTAGTGCGACCCGTACCCGCGCCATGAGTTCACGCTCATCAAACGGTTTTGTAATATAATCATCCGCACCTTGCTCGAGTCCTTTGACAACATCGGACTTGTCGGAACGGGCGGTTAATAAAATAACAGGGACGTCCGATGTTTCACGAATGCGTCGACAAACTTCCCAGCCGTCCATCCCCGGCATCATGACATCTAGCAATACGAGATGTACATTCTCTTCTTCGAACAGATCGAGAGCTGCTTGACCGTTTGTCGCTTGCAAACAGCGATACCCGTGCGGAGCGAGGAACAGTTCGAGCAAATCGAGCATGCGCTGTTCGTCATCAATCAGTAAGATCGTTTTCATATCCATCGTCACTTCCTGTCATAGTCGTATCGTGAATGTGCTACCTTTACCTAATTCACTTTGAACCTCAATCGTGCCACCGTGTGCTTCTGTCAATTCCTTCACAATCGCAAGACCTAGGCCGGCACCGCCAAACGAACGCGAACGGGATTTTTCGACACGATACAGTTTTTCGAAGATGTGTTGCTGATTTTCAACAGGAATCCCACACCCATTGTCTTCGACTTGCAAAACGGCTTGCTTCTTATCTTGAAAGGCACGAACGGTTACAGACGTACCACTATCTGAATAGTGAAGGGCGTTGTCCAGTAGGTTAAGGATAATTTGCTCCAGACGCATTCGATCTGCCACTAAAGGGAAATTATCGCCAGCTTCATGTAGGAGCACAATTCCTTTCATATCGAACGCTGGTTGTACGAGCTGTACAATATCATGGATGAACCGAGCGGAAGAAAACTCGGTTTTCATTACAGAGAACGTCATTTCATCCATCTGAGCGAGATCCATCAAGTTTTTTACGAGTGTTTTCAAACGCTCGGCCTCTTCTTCGATAATGGATAAGTACTTGAAGCGCTCTGAATCATCCAGTTCTGTCCGTTGAGCAACTTTCGCATAACCGATTAAGTACGTGAGAGGTGTCCCCATTTCGTGAGAAACCGATGCTAAGAATTCGTTGCGCTCGCGTTTAACGCGACTTAAGTCGTTCGATAATTTGCGGATTGAAGTTGCCAGTTCACCTAGCTCATCATTCGAAAGGTTAGGCAAGTCTACATCGAAGAATCCTTCGCTAATCTGTTCTGTCGCTTCTTTCATCCGAATAAGCGGACGTGTCAACCATTTGGATAACAACATATAAACTACAAACAAGATGATGATACTTCCGCCACCTGCAAGGATGAAGTGGACATTGAGCTGACTCACGAGCTGATGAATGGGCGCTGTGCTCTGCAGCATAACGAGTGAACCTGAATTGCCTTGAACCTCATATGGATGGACGCTAACGAGATAAGGGGACTTTTCCCAATCGACGGGCATAATCATATCTTCCGTCGGTCGTTCTTCTTTGATTTTCGTCAAATAAGGGACAAGAATCTCCTCGTTTTCCAATGAATGCTGTAATACATTTCCCGCAGCATCGAGGATCGCGACGTCCCGTTCACCATCCCTTTCCATGAGGATGATATGCTGTAACGTCGTTTCGGTGTAATTATCTTCTAATACATTGCGGTGATTGCTACCGGTTTTCCAAAGACGATCGAGTTCTTCGTCCACCCGTGCATGCGTGATGGTCTGATGCAAATACACCATGAGCAACGTATCCATGATAAGAAATGAAATGATAAATGAAGCCGCTAACTTCGTTGAAATTTTGTTCACAGAACGCGCTCCTTTTCACTCTAATGAGCAGTATAAGTTAAACGTATCGAAAATTTATGCAGAAAGCACGGATTATGTACGCTATTAAAAAGACTATCCAGAAATCAGTATGTACTGAATTTCTGGATAGTCTTTAATGTAATTCACATTAAATTTTTAGTAAGCGGGCATTGATTGCCACGATTACAGTACTGAGAGACATCAATATCGCACCGACTGCAGGACTCATCACAATCCCAATTGGATAGAGGATACCTGCTGCAAGCGGTATCGCTGCAATATTGTATCCAGCAGCCCACCATAAGTTTTGCTTCATCTTACGGTACGTAGCAGAAGAAAGCTTAATGATGGTGACGACGTCTTGTGGATTGCTTTTTACAAGTACGACATCTGCAGTTTCTATCGCGACATCAGTTCCGGCACCAACCGCAATACCAAGGTCTGCTTTTGCAAGTGCAGGGGCATCGTTAACACCATCTCCCGTCATCGCGGTTCGAAGTCCTTCTTTTTCTTGAATGTGGACAATTTTTTCTGATTTCTCATGAGGGAGTACTTCAGCAAAAATTTCTTCAAGTCCAAGCTGTTTGCCCACGTATTCAGCGACTTGTGTCTGATCGCCCGTCAACATAATCGATTTCACGTTCAATTTTTTTAGCTCGCTTACCGCTTCAACAGCCGTTTCACGAACAATATCTGCAAGGGCGATCATTCCAGCGAGCTGATCGTTAACGAGTAGGAAGACAACAGTTTTCCCTTCTGCTGACCATTTGCTGAAGGAGTTTTCACTATAAGAGAGATTTGCTTCTTTCATATACCCGGGACTGACGACTAGCACATGCTTGTCATTGACCATTCCTTGCAATCCTTTTCCTGTAAGTGATTGGAAATCGTGGACTTTCGGTACTTTGATGTCAGATTGCTCTGCTTTTCTTGCGATTCCTTTAGCTAGAGGGTGTTGTGATTGGGACTCGACTGCCGCTGCGTATGAAATCACGTCTTCTTCCTTGTAGCCATCCGAAGGAAGGATATCCGTCACTCCAAACTCACCTTTTGTAAGGGTACCTGTTTTGTCGAAAACTACCGCTTCGATTTTCCGTGCTTCTTCAAACGCAGGACGATTACGAATGAGCAACCCATTTTTTGCTGCGATGGAAGTGGAAACGGCGACGACTAATGGTGCCGCTAGTCCTAGAGCGTGTGGACAAGCAATAATGAGAACCGTTACCATGCGCTCCATTGCAAACGATACAGGATAACCAAGCATCAGCCAAACGACGAAAGTGATAAGTCCGGCAGCAAGTGCACCATAGAATAACCATTTAGCCGCACGATTCGCAAGGTCTTGTGCACGAGATTTTGATTCTTGTGCTTCTTTTACGAGTGTAATCACTTGTGAAAGATATGTATCTTCACCTGTTTTTGTAACGGATAGCACAAGGGAGCCCTCTCCATTGATGGATCCGCCAATGGCTTCTTCATCCACTGATTTGTCAACTGGTAGCGATTCACCTGTTAACATAGATTCATCCACAGAAGATTTACCTTCCACAATACGTCCATCTACTGGAACTTTCTCGCCAGGTTTGACGAGTACGCGTTGACCATGCTGCAAATCCGATACTTCTACTTCCGTTGTCGAACCATCCTCGTTCAGTAGGTGAGCTTCAGATGGCATTAGTTTAGCAAGTTCTTCAAGTGCCTTCGATGCTCCCATGATGGATCGCATTTCAATCCAATGGCCAAGCAACATGATATCGACGAGCGTAGCCAATTCCCAAAAGAAATTATCTTCTGCCAATCCAAAGACAGAAGCCGTACTGTACACATACGCAACGGTAATTGCGAGAGAAATGAGCGTCATCATCGCCGGTGTACGGTCTTTAAGTTCGTCTTTAGCACCTTTCAGAAACGGAAGTCCTCCGTAAAAGAAGACAAAAGTAGAAAGCGCGAACAGGATATACAAATCTCCTGTAAATCTCCAGTCGACGTTCAGAAACTGTTGAATCATAGGGGATAGTATCAGAATAGGAATTGTAAAAATAAGCGACACATAAAACCTTTTCTTGAAGTCTTGTACCATGTGGGCATGGTGGTTGTCATGACCTTGTCCTGAATGACCTCCTTCGGTATGCTGCGCGTCCGAGTGGTTCGCATGCTGATTTATATGATTGTCATGAGTATTCATTGTAAAACTCCTCTCGCAAATTTTGTTACTATACGGTAGCTATACCCGCCAATTGTGCAAAATGTGTGCAGTTCTCACAAACAATTGAATCGTACGCGGAATAAGGAGATTCTAAGGAGTTTCTTCATTTTTGTTATCTCGTGATGATTATCGGGAACACCTTTACAGAAATGAAAAAAAGGAGCGATTTATTTATGAAGAAACAACTACTCGCAGTGAGTGCTGCATTCGCTGTCGTTCTGGCAGGCTGTGGAGCGACAACAACAAAGGAAGACAAACCAGCTACAAGTGAAGAAGTTTCCCACGATGATATGGAAGGTATGGATCATTCAAGTGACGGCAGCATACCTGAAGGCTTAAAAGAAGCGGAAAATCCAACATTCCCTGTCGGATCTGAAGCAATCATTGAAACGGATCACATGGAAGGCATGAAGGGGGCGACTGCAACAATTAGCGGAGCCTATGACACGACGGTGTACTCCATTACCTACACACCAACGGATGGCGGAGAGAAAGTAACGGATCACAAATGGGTCATTCATGAAGAAATCGAAGATCCAGCACCGGCTCCACTTGCAAAAGGAACTGAAGTGACAGTTCTTGCTGATCATATGAAAGGAATGGAAGGAGCAAAAGCTGAAATTGAATCTGCTAAGCAAACAACCGTTTACATGATCGACTACGTGCCGACAACGGGTGGAGATGAAGTGAAGAACCACAAATGGGTCGTGGAAGATGAATTATCGGAAAAATAAGCATCAAATGAAAGAGCTGCCTAGTGCAGCTCTTTTTTTGTAGGAGTGAAGAAGGAAGGTTGCTCATAACATCGTCCCCATATGGTAAAATGATAAGAAAATTACTAGGCAATGATACATGATCAATAACACAACTACAGCTAGTAGAAGAGGGACTCCATGAAAATTACAATCGAAAACGAAGTCTTCCATTACAACGTGCAATATGGGAAAGGGAAGAAGCTTTCCTTACACATCGACTCATTCGGGTTCATTACCGTGAAAGCTCCGAATGGCACGAGCGAACCGGTCATCCAGCAAGAACTGCACAATTGGGGAAGCTGGATTATAGAAAGGATGAAGGAGAGGGAGTCTAAAAAGGTAGATCCACTCGCCAGACAGTACGAGTCCGAGGGGACGTTTCGTTATTTAGGAGAAGAACGCCAACTTCAAGAACTCATTGAAACGCAAGGACTCAGTGAAGACCAACTGAAACACAATCTGAAAAAGTTCTATTTCACCCAATGCAAAACATTGATAGAATCGCGCATCAAAAGCTATCAGAAGGAACTGAAAGTCTCTGCAAAAGAGATTTCAATCATCGAGTCGTTCGGCAAATGGGGCAGCTGCAATTCGAACAAAAAACTCGCATTCAATTACCGTCTCGCCATGGCTCCCGTAGATGTCATCGACTATGTCATTGTTCACGAATTGTGCCACATCACGCACATGAATCACGATCGTTCCTTCTGGCGACGTGTCGGAAGCATCATGCCAGATTATAAAGAGAAAGAAGACTACCTCGCTAAGAATCAGCACATGATGACCCTTTGAGCAAAGTTCGATGATTTAAAAAGAGATAATTGAGTTGAACTGTGGAATCCCCAATTTAAGAAAAGGGTTCAATTACTTTTTTTTCATAAGAAGACAACACGATATTCGTTGAAGGTGTACCATATTGCATGGAATCATCAATGAATTGTTCTAAACTTTCCACAGAAGACGTTGCTAATTTGACAATATAACTAATCTCGCCAGCTACTCGATAACACTCAAGTACATCTGGATGGCTATGGCAAAATTCAGCCAATGCTTTGCAATCCCTTGATACAAACAAAATCAGTGCAGAAATGGGACGGTTCATTTTTTTTAGAGAAACATGGGCATGGTAACCTTCAATAATTTGTTGTTCCTCCAATTTTCGTACTCGCTCAGTGACGGATGGGGAAGATAAGTGAACGGCTTCTGCTAAATCCTTCATTGAAATTTTTGCGTTCGATTGTAAGATACTCACGATGTTTTTATCTATTTGGTCCATGAAATAGCCAACCTTCTTTTTTAAAATAGAATAGCTTAAATTCCAAGTTATTTAAAGGTAAACAATGAAATATCCTTTGATACCTTATTCATGATTCTTAAATCTTTATATAAAATAAGGTATCAGGAGGCGATATGAGATATGAAGAAGATTCTATTATTATTGGCTGATGGATTTGAAGCGGTAGAAGCCAGTGTATTTACGGATGTACTAGGTTGGAATAGATGGGAGGGGGATGGATCCACTGAAGTTGTAACAGTGGGTCTTAAGAATAAATTAACGTGTACATGGAATTTTACTGTCATCCCAGAAAAAACGTTGGAGGATATTGAACTAGATGAGTTTGATGCACTCGCTATCCCTGGTGGATTTGAAGAAGCTGGCTTTTATGAGGATGCTTTCAGTACGCCATTTTTAAATGTAATTCAACATTTTCATGCCAAACAGAAGCCAATTGCTACTATCTGTGTTGCATCATTAGCTCTAGGCAAAAGTGGAATTCTTAAAGGTAAAAAAGCCACGACTTACAATCATTCAACGAGTATCCGAAAAGAGCAGTTGAAGAATTTCGGTGCAGTTGTACAAAATGATTTAGTAGTTCAAGATGGTCATATTATTACCTCTTCAAATCCAGGTACAGCTTTTGATGTTGCATTTTTATTACTCGAAAACCTAACGTCTAAAGAGAATGCAGACCATGTAAAGGATCTTATGGGATTTTAGATTGGTCTTCACTCAGTCAACGGTTTAGAGGAATGCTTGGGAAGATACTTGAAGACTGTAAGCAAAATGTACTTAAACTAATGATGCGCAAGCAATTACTATAATTCAAGGATTTAGTTAGAATACAAGGTTAAGACTTCTTGCGAGGTTGCAACACTTGAGTCGCTCAGGTCTATAAAAAAGTCCGATTGCCATTTTTGTGTTGCGACAGCTTGCTGACTAGTGGGCGTATCCCAACTAGGATAAACTCTAAATGCCATTTTTCCGTTTGTCCTAGTTGTTTTAAGAATGTTTTTGCTTGCGAGGATTGTTTTCGGAAAGATGAACTGCCCAAAATGATGTTCAGTAAAGACATTGATGACTACTAAATCCGGAGAGGCATCGTATGAAAAAGGCCGGTTTTTATTGTTTTCATCTTTCTCCCAGAGTGCCACAAATTGACCTTTCTTCGTAGGAGTGATTTTGGCAACTCTAAAACGAACGGACTTAGCGCCTAACTGAAAGACGCCAGCTCCGTACTCCGAGTTTTGACATTCTTCTTGAACTCCTCCTATAGTAAAGTGATTAGGCCGATACACGAGATTATTAACATATGTAAAAGCTGTTTGAAAGTTATTCATTACAATCCCCCCATTAGTACCAATATTTATCGGATAAGAACGTTTGTTCTATTATATAATAAGTCAAAGAAATTAGCAATGGAATGAAAAGAGGTTATCGCCATTCTAGGTATAAGCCACAAACGACTTTACAGGTAAAGGAGCGAACCCATGGAAACCGAAATCCTCACTATCTTCAACGAACAGCAAACTCCGATAGGCACAGCAACGCGCGAAGAGGTTCATCGTCTTGGTCACTGGCATGAAACGTTTCATTGTTGGTTTGTTGCGAAAGAAAATGGACAAGACATGCTCTACTTGCAACTACGTAGTCCAATTAAGAAAGACTATCCCAACTTACTAGACATTACCGCAGCGGGACATTTGCTGACAACTGAAAGTGTGGAAGACGGTGTGAGAGAGATTCAAGAAGAAACCGGAATCGTGGTCGCGTTTGAAGACTTGCATTTACTCGGCATTATCCCATACAGCATGAAGAAGCCTGACATGATTGATAATGAGCTGGCTCATGTGTTTGTTTATCACACGGAACACAAGTTAAATGATTTCCACGTGCAACCGGAAGAAGTGGCGGGGATTTACAAGATAGCGTTTCAAGATTTTGCGAAGTTATTGAATAGTGAAATCGAAGATATCCCGTGCCTAGGGTTTACGCTTACTGAATATGGCGAGAAGCTCATCCACGAGAAAATGATAAGCAAATCTGATTTAGTGCCGCATCCCGATTCGTATTACGAGGCTGTAATTCATGGGATTAATGAGGAACTTTTGAAAGGAAGAGGGATATGTCATTAAAAGTAGGAGACATCATTACATTCACGCGGACTTTTACAGTGAGAGAGGTTGAATTATTCATAGAGATTTCAGGTGACGAAGGGATTCATCATGTGAGCCCGGACGAACAGGGAAGACGTGTAATACAAGGATTATTAACCGCAACGTTACCAACAAAAGTAGGGGGAGATCATAACGTATTGGCGCGTACGATGAATTTTGAGTTTTTTAGACCTGTATTTACAGGAGACACGATAAGCTGTGAAGTGAAAATTGAAAAATACGAAAGACAAGAGAGTGATAGAACAGCTATCACGGCATCATTTACATGTGAAAATCAGAATGGAAAAGAAGTTTTGCAAGGGCTTTTTTCAGGGGTCATCCTGTAACCCCTGAGATATGTTTCTACCAAGCCCGTGTGTCATACAAGTCAAAATTCATGTCCTCCACACAGAAACCCATAGCCCTCATGACTCATATGTTACTTTGCGTTTTCATCAGGTTGGTGAATTCCAAAGATATTCCCTTCCGTATCCAAATAATATCCCTGCCACGCCATACCTGGTAATGCATACTTGGGTAAAGCTACCTTACCACCGTTCTGAAGTATCTTTTCCTCGCTCGCATCGTAATCACCAACACCAATCGTACACGCATATCCGTTTAGTGCTTGGTTGAGCTCGGGAGGTAAACTTTTACGTTTCATGAGAGCACCATTGATGCCCGGCCATTCCTCATCTCCAGTCACAACACCGAAGTAAGGGGAACCGGCGTAGTCACTCCAGTCTTCAAACTTCCATTCAAATACATCCCCGTAAAACTTCTTGGCACGATCCATATCATCCACATGAATTTCAAAATGAATTACTCTACCCATAATTGCCTCCTCATAAGTTGTGATTTGCAAAACAAAATCAGTACCAGACTACAAAAGTCTATTTGTTCAAATAATATAACATATCTTGATGGTACATTGCATTTGAAGGAAACAATACATTTGAAGAAATTTCATACTAGAAGCGCAGCGATTTATCAGTGAAGTCATTCGCTAGTCATCAAATCATCCTACCCAAGTTACGAGTTGCCGTTTTTGAGTTGGATAAGCGAACTGGCATTATTAAGACTTTGTAAATCTTCGTAGGAATGCTATCTAACTAGTAAAAGTCATGATACCTTCAGGATAGAGAAGACTATCTTCTAAAATCGGGGAATTGGAATTAATGAAACGAACAATCAATAAAAGGAGGCTCCTATGAAGCCAGCGAACTCGAATCGAAGTATTAAAACATTATTGGAAATCTTAGTAGTGTCAACACGGCTTGGGTTGACATCATTTGGCGGACCCACTGCGCACTTGGGTTATTTCCATGAAGAATACGTCCGAAGAAGAAAGTGGATGGACGAAAAAAGTTATGCAGATCTCGTAGCGTTATCGCAATTCCTTCCAGGGCCAGCGAGCAGCCAAGTCGGAATTGGAATCGGTGTGATGCGAGCAGGTGTCATTGGCGGTATCGTCTCGTTTCTTGGATTCACACTTCCTTCTGTAATTGCGCTCATCCTGTTTGCAGGATTACTTGCGACTACAGATATTGGAAATACAGGGTGGATCCACGGGCTGAAACTGGTCGCAGTGGCGGTCGTTGCCCATGCGATCATCGGAATGGCTAAAAACCTGACGCCTGACGTTACAAGGAAGACCATCGCACTTTTTGCACTCATCGGTACACTGCTGTGGCAATCCGCGTGGACTCAAGTTGGGGCCATTCTTATTGCTGCACTCGTGGGATTCTTTGTGTTCAAGAAGCACAAAGAATCGGAATCAGCAAAATCGAGTTTCCCCATCACGAAACGCGTTTCTGCAATTTGTCTACTCATATTTGGTGGACTGTTAGTTTTGTTACCTATCCTTCGAGAATTGACAGGGTCTGTCTGGATTGCCATGATAGATAGTTTCTATCGATCGGGATCACTCGTTTTTGGCGGTGGACATGTCGTACTGCCTTTACTTGAACAGGAATTTGTTCCAACTGGATGGATCAGCGAAGAGTCATTTTTAGCAGGATACGGAGCAACCCAAGCCGTACCCGGACCTCTTTTCACGTTTGCTGCCTACTTAGGCACTGTCATGAAAGGATGGGTAGGCGGGCTCGTCGCAACGTTCGCAGTGTTCATGCCCGCATTCCTATTAATTCTAGGAGCGCTGCCTTTTTGGGACCAATTACGAAATAACCCGAAAGTCAAAGGGGCAATCATGGGTGTTAATGCAGCTGTGATAGGAATTCTAATTTCTGCATTCTATTACCCGATTTGGACTAGTTCAGTCTTACAAGCTACTGACTTTGCCTTAGCAGCTGTATTGTTCAGCATGCTTGCGTATTGGAAACTGCCCCCTTGGATGGTTGTAGTCGCGGGAGCTCTTGGCGGTACGATATTGTCATTTGTGTGAATCCATAAAAACCGTCCCAATCATTGCATTTGGGACGGTTTTTTAGTTCTTAGTTAGTTGTGTAGTACATAGGTGTAGAAGCGACTATTACTCACCCGCGCCGATTTTTGCAAATAGCTCCAACGTATCCGTTTTCTGTGCATGGTCGGGATGGCTAATGTCTTCTAGTGGGGCTCCCATGACGATACTAATGTACTCCCCATTTCCAGCAGTGCCGAGCGTAGCCCAGCATTGTCCCGCTTCATACGTAGTCCCGGATTTCCCACCGAGAATCTCAAATCCGTCTTGTACTTCTGCACTTAAGGAAGAAAGGACAGTCGATGATAAAGTAATGCCTTGGGGATGATCTGCAGTCGATGTTGTTTGAAACGTCCCTTTTGTAAAAATCGCTCTGAAATTTTGGTTATCAAGAGCGTAATCTAGCAGCTTGGCCATATCAGAAGCAGTTGTATATTGCTTTGTATCATGTAGCCCCTCCGGATTCGTAAAGCGGGTTCGGCTCATTCCGAGTTCGGCCGCCTTATCGTTCATAAGCTTCACAAACTGCTTCGTACTCCCTGCCACATGGATCGCCAAAGAGTTAGAGGCCTCTCCTCCGGAAGGTAAAATTGTGCCATACAGCAAATCGCGGTAAGTGACCTTCTCTCTGCCATAGAATCCCGCCATTGAAGCATTTTGCGCTACCATTTCCTGATACGTATCAGTATCGACCGGAGCACTCGCGGAGAGATCATCAATATGCTCAAGAGCGACAATCGTTGTCATCATTTTCGTGAGTGATGCTGGATACGCTTTCTCATTTGCATTTTTCTCATAAACCGCTTTCCCGGAACCGCGCTCCACCATATAGATGTACGGACTCACATAGTCATCGGTTTGATAACTGCCCGGTAACTTTTTATTAACCAGTCCGTTCCAACCTGTAACATTTATAGCGATAACTAGAACGATAATGAAAAGAACCAGTCCCTTTAAAACTGTCCACAACTTCCTCATCTTGCATCTACCTTTCATCCCGCGGTGATCCCGCACATTTCTTTCTCTATGATGTTAAGTATAAGGGACAACCATGAAGGAAAGCACAGTCAAATTATGAAGTTTTTCTTAAGAACAATCGAGTATGCTATGAAAACACGAATCTGCTGATGTTCTGAGCAAGGTTCCCTCATAGGAGCCCGATCGAGGCGGGCAACTGCACTGAATGAAACTGAAGGAAATCGATACAAAGGATTCCGCAACATTGTGCACGAAACTTTCTTCGCACTCAAGCCGTAAACATAGTAACGCATTGTCAGGACGAGAAAAACGTGGGGGGAACAGAGATGAAAGAATTCATCATCAAGCAAAAAATGTTGAGCATGAGCGGACAGTTCAAAGTGAAAGATGCGGAGGGGAACGATGTCTTCGAAGTGGAGGGTAGCTTCCTGAAAATCCCGAAAACATATACCATCCAGGACGTCGAGGCGAACGAAGTCGCACGGATCACCAAAAAGTCATTCAGCTTCTTGCCGACGTTCTATGTGGAGGTACAGGGACAGGAAACCGTGACAATCCAGAAGGAATTCTCTTTCCTGAAACCTAAGTATACAATCGATGCGGCAGGCATCGAAGTGCTAGGAACTTGGTGGGAAATGAGTTTTGACGTGCTGAAGAATGGGGAAGTGGCGGGCACGGTCGATAAGAAATGGTTCCAGTGGGGAGACAGCTACCAAGTGCAAATCTACAACGAGGAAATGGAGACACTTATCATAGCACTGGTCATCGCGATAGATTGTGTCAAAGCTGACCAGGCTGCCTCATCTTCAGCTGCCTTCTAAGGCGTATCAAAAAAGAGACCGCCAACTGTTTGCAACCAAATCCATAAAAAACAAGTAGGTGAAACACAGGCGGTCTTAATCCGCCATTTACAACATTCAACCAACAGAAGTGAGATACTTTGTAACCTTCATTTGCACGGTTAAGTGCTTAGGGTATATAAATTAGATACATTGAAAAAATAAGGTATAACAGAGGAGTGACCGTCAAGATTCTCGGAGAGGAACACCGTCCAATAAAGAGTCTAGCAATCAGCTCATTTCTATCGTAAATTGATGATCGCTATGAAATTCAAAATCAATAACAATCGCTACATCGTGATCTGTGATTTAGCAAAGCAATCTCAATCCACAGTTGCTAATGAAGTCTAATTATTATATTGATTGTACAGTTCACTCGAATTGTTTAACGTTAAAGTAAGTGTTAGAATTATTGAGTAGCAGAAAAATCTGCGTAATTCAAGTAGTAACGAAAGGGAGAATAGCTATGAAGAAATTAGAAGGAAAAGTAGCGATTGTAACTGGAGGAGCATCAGGAATTGGACTAGGAACTGTGCTACGATTGGCAGAAGACGGGGCAGCTGTTGTGGTTGCTGATTTAAACGAAGAAGGAGCAAAAAAGGCTGCTGATGAAATCGTTCAAAACGGTGGTCAAGCTATACCGTTTAAAGTGGATGTTTCAAATGAGGAAGAAGTCAAAGCAATGGTTGAAAAGACAATCGAAGCGTTCGGAAGACTGGATATTCTACACAATAACGCAGCGTATTCACCAATTGCCGATAAAGGTGTTCCTGAAATGGACGTCGATATGTGGGATGCCGTAATGGCCATTAACCTACGCGGGCCGATGCTTGGATGCAAATACGCGATCCCTGAAATGAGAAAAGTAGGCGGTGGCTCGATCATCAATACAGCATCTGCAAACGGTAAAGTCGGCGATTACGAGCGTACAGCATACTCCGCTTCAAAAGCAGGCCTTATGTCGTTCACTCGTTCGGTTGCGACTCAACACGGTAAAGAAAGCATCCGTTGTAACACGGTCCTACCAGGTCTGATTGTAACACCAGCAACTCGCAGAAAGTTCTCTACTGAATTAATGGAGCTCATGGAAGAAGGAAACTTAACGCCGTACGTAGGTGGGCCAGAAGATATAGCTGCGTTGGTATCATTCCTCGCATCTGAAGAGTCACGTTACATTACAGGACAAGAGATCAACTGTGATGGCGGCGTTCTTGTTCGTGCGGGTGCAGGGGCGATTATGAGATATATTCGTGAAAAAGAAAGCAAATAACTGATATCAGCTGTCCCAAAAGGTCATGAGAAATGACTCTTTTGGGGCAGTTTTATTGTTTTCTAATGTTGAGAGTGTCCTGAAATCGGAGGATTGGTAGTTCTGTTACCTATCATCTGAGAACTGACAGAATCCGTCTGGGGCGTCATAGAAGAGTTCCATTTGCATAATGATTGGACACTGAACAAAGCCAAAGATAGTTGAATGGTGTTCTAGTGTATACTGTTACAAAATTAAAAAGAGAGCAAGAAATCGAAGTGATTTCCAGCTCTCGTTGCTTATTATTGATATTTTGTTCAATTACTAGCAGACAATATAAAGTTACTGGTCGTTGTCCATTTAGCGGGACTCAATCGTCTGAACGGGAATCGTGCCCGGATCCTGTTCGGGTTCTGCCGCTGCTGAAGGTTTCTTAGACCAGATTGTTGCCAAAATCGGACCTGAAATGTTGTGCCAAATAGCTCCCCATACGCTTGGAAGAGCAGCCAAAGGACCAAAGTGTGCGGTAGCGAGTGCAACGCCGAGACCGGAATTCTGCATGCCGACTTCAATAGAGATAGCTCTTCGATCGGACTCATTCAATCCGAGCATTAAAGCAGTCAAATAGCCAAGCAATAAGCCAAAACCGTTATGAAGGAAAACTGCAGCAAATACGACAAAGCCGGAAGAAATGACATTGCCTGCATTGGCTGATGTGACCGCCGCTACAATGATAAGGATGGCCAGAACCGAAATAAGTGGGACAACAGAGACACTCTTCTCCACAGCTTTCGGGAAAAATCTTCTGATCAACAGACCCAATACAATCGGAACAATGATAACTTGAACGATTGACTTAAACATCGACATCGGGTCAACAGGCATCCACTGTCCCGCAAGCCATAACAGCAAAAGCGGTGTCACAAACGGTGCAAGCAGTGTGGAAAGGGAAGTCATCGCAACAGACAATGCCAAATTCCCTTTCGCCAAATAGACCATTACATTGGAAGAAGTCCCACCTGGAACACATCCGAGGAGTACCAAACCAGCAGCCAATTCTGGCGGAAGCTTAAGCACATAAGCAATCGCGAACGCAACAAGCGGCATGATCAGAAATTGAGCGGCGACGCCCACGATTACCGGCAGCGGCTTAGTCAAGATAATCTTGAAGTCCACCGCCTTCAACGTCAGCCCCATTCCAAACATGACAACCCCAAGTAAAATGGAAATGTATGCCCCTAATCCTAGGAACGGTGTGGGAAATAGAAACGCCATGAGTGCAGCGATGATAACCCATACTGCAAAATACTTTCCTGCAAATGAACTGATTGACTCCAAAACTTTCATTTTCGTTTACCCCCTCGAAATCCTCTGGACATCGTTCAAAGAAGCAGGCACTTGCTCTCGCTGAAACAGATAACCTACTCCCTTGCACTGATCCTCTTTTGCGGAAACTGATTCGACAAATACCAAAAACAAATACTTTATCAACCAAAACGATAAGTTTAATTATACACAATTATCAGAATGATACAATATATATTTCATATCGCATCCACGAAGAATATATATGAAGAAAAAAGTGGATGGACGAAAAAAAGCTCTGCAGAACTTCTGGCATTATCTCTGCAGAGCTTGATATGATTATATGAATTACATAGGTGTTAGTTATCAAGTACTTCAATTAGATAGATTCTTTTTGCAAATCCCCCGTGCTTTTCGGATTTATTTGCGCGTAGCTCTTCTAGTTTTTCTAAACTTATTCCTTGAATATTAGCGGCAGTGTGTAACAGTTCTAACAGATCAGCCAATTCTTCTAATTTCTCATCGTTATTTTTCGCCTCAACGTACTCTGCTAGTTCCTCATGCATTTTTCTTTCTACTTCTTTAAGGTATTCCTCATTTGAGAGAATTTTTACGAGAGGATTCTTGCCGTTCTGATGAATGATTTCAGGTATAAGGTCTCTAACTAGTTTATTGTAAGTTGTCATAAGGCCCCTCTTCCAGTATTTTACCTTTAGTCTATCAAAGTTCTTGAATTTTTTATACGTCCACATTACCAATCTTGATCTTGTCTATGTTTAATAGTTTTAGAGATCTTAAAAGTATATTGTTAGTGTCTTTTCAAAGTCGTGTTGTCTACTTATAAGATTTGATTTGCACGGAATATCTAAAGTGTTACTTCGTATGATAAACTATTCTTAAAATAGTCAATTCCTACGAAGAAGTCCCTACATTAAAAAAAGGGTCAAACCTGAACCCATTAGAGAATTGGGAGTCGGATATAAAGCTTAAAGACGTATATACGAAATACAAATTATATTTTTATTGTATTTAAAAAAGAGAGGGGATGTGTACTATATGAATTCCCATTTACACGTCGCAGGTGCTGTTATACATAATGATGACGGAGAGATACTCTGTGCTCAACGATCTGAAAACATGACGCTCTCTGGATATTGGGAATTTCCGGGAGGAAAGATTGAAAAAGGAGAAACGCCTCAAGGTGCGCTTGTTCGTGAAATAAAGGAAGAGCTTTGTTGTGAAATTACTGTAGGTTCATTTGTTGAAAATACGATCTATGACTATGATTCCGTGTCAATTTGTTTAAAAACTTATTATGCTGAGATTCAGAATGGGACTGTAACCGCTCAAGAACATAGTGAACTTAAATGGGTTCCCTGGCATGATCTTCTTACATTACAATGGGCACCGGCAGACATACCAGCCGTTGAAAGGGTGATGCAGCAATGCAAGAAGGTATATATGAACAGATAATTAATGAGCAGATAAAATCTGAACTGCTAGAGCTTTCACCTGAGTTATTTGCGGTCGAAACAGAAAAACTAGAGGAAGCAGAAGCAAGATCTTTGCTCTCAAGCTACATCTCGTCGGTGACTCGTATTGCGCTTTCTCATATTAGAGAGGGTAGTGATAAAGACGATGCTCTATTAAAACAAATACAAACCTGTAATGAAATCATAGACGTACTTCAGGAAAAACTGAACGATCAAGATTTTGCGAAGCTGAAAATAGAAGAACATGCAGAAATTCTAACATCGATTTATAAAACGATGAATACCACGCTCTCACTTAACAACAAAAAGGTTCAAAGGCCAGTTACTCCTTTATCTCAGAGCTCGTTATTTACTGGTTCTCATGCTGAACCGAATATGTTAGAAGAGCTAAAGAAAGAAATTGCAACTTCAGACGAAATTGAATGGCTGGTTTCGTTTATCAAATGGTCAGGGTTGCGTATTATTATAGAGGAACTTCGTAGTTTTACTGAACGTGGTGGCCAGCTAAGTATCATTACAACTTCTTATATGGAAGCAACTGATTTCAAAGCACTTCAAGAATTAAGTCAGTTACCAAATACAGAAATTCGTGTTTCATTAGACAAAGAAAGAACACGTTTACATGCCAAAGCCTATCTATTCAAACGTAAAACAGGGTTCAGCACTGCTTACATAGGCTCGTCCAATCTATCGAATCCTGCACTCACATCAGGACTTGAGTGGAACATAAAAGTGACCGAGAAAGATTCTTTCGACATCATTCGAAAGTTTGAAGCTACTTTTGATAGCTATTGGAATGATGAAGAGTTTAAAAGTTTGATGCCGGAGGATGAGAAAAACTGGGCACTTGTTCGCCAATCACTAATAAAAGATAAAGTTGTGGAGTCAAACGAGCACTACTTTTTAGATATACGACCTTATCATTATCAACAAGAGATTTTAGATGAGTTGGAAGCCGAACGAACAATTCATGGGAATATGAAAAACTTGGTGGTGGCGGCAACTGGTGTTGGAAAAACAGTGATTTCAGCGTTCGACTTCAAAAGGTTTCTTCAACAAAAGCCGAATGCCAAATTATTGTTCATTGCACATCGTGAAGAAATATTGCGACAAAGCATGTACACCTTCCGAGCGGTTCTAAAAGATGCTAATTTCGGTGAGATGTTCGTTGGTAGACATGAACCCTCTACTTTCGATCATCTGTTTATGAGTATTCAAAGCTGGAACAGTCGAAAAATGATTAATAAAACCACTAAAGATTTCTATGATTTCATCATTATAGATGAGTTTCACCATGCCACCGCCCTGAGTTATCGAACGCTATTGAGCTATTATAATCCGACGATATTATTGGGACTCACTGCCACTCCTGAAAGAATGGATAATGAAAATGTTCTTAGTTACTTTGATGATCGAATTGCTTCGGAAATGAGATTAACAGAAGCGATTGATAGAAAATTGTTGAGTCCATTTCATTATTTCTGTGTAACAGATAACGTTGACCTCACGGCTGTTAAATGGACTAGAAGAGGCTATGACCTAGATGCTCTTTCAACCATTTATACTTCTAACGACCGTCGAAGCGATCTAGTTATCCAGAGTATACGTAAATATGTTACTTCATTAAACGATACTAAGGCAATAGGCTTTTGTGTGTCAGTAGAACACGCAAAGTACATGTGCGGCTATTTTAATCAGAAGGGCATTCCCTCGATTGCATTACATGGAAAATCAACAGATGAAGAAAGAAGTAACGCAAAGAGAAAGTTAGAAAGTGGAGACGTTAAATTCATTTTTGTCGTCGACTTGTATAATGAAGGCATTGATATACCAGCTGTTAATACCGTTTTATTCCTAAGACCGACGGAAAGCTTGACTGTTTTCTTGCAGCAGTTAGGCCGTGGTTTACGTTTGGCTGACGATAAAGAATGTTTAACTGTTTTAGATTTTGTAGGACAAGCACATTCCGATTATCCATTTGAGGAAAAGTTCCGTGCATTGATCGGGAGGACAAAACATTCTGTTCGATATTATATTGAAAATGGATTCTTTCACTTACCCAAAGGATCCGTGATTCAAATGGAGAAACAAGCGAAAGAATATATATTACGCAATGTAAAAGAAGTGAGAAACACGAAGCAAAATCTAGTTACAAGGATAAAATATTTTGAAGAGGACACCGGAGAAAAACTAACTTTATACAACTTTTTGCACTTTTATCATCTATCCCTTGCAGAATTTTATGGCAAAGGAAAAAATCGTACATTTTCAAGGTTGCAAGTGGATGCTGGATTATCGGAGGATTTTGAAAGCAAATATGAAGAACTATTTACTAAGCGCATTCATTCCTTGTTTCATATGGACTCCATTGAAATGATCATGTTTTTTAAAAAGTATTTAGAAAATGGATTTATTGAGACAGAAGAACAGCGTCTGATAATTGGTATGTTTTATTATTCATTCTTCAATGCTCCGCCAGGGAATTTAGGATTTGAATCCATGCATCATGGAATTCAACAGATAGTAGCAAATGATTCCTTGAAGCAAGAAATACTCCAGGTGATTGAGGTATGTCTAGCCAATATTAAATCAGTTGAAAAATCATCACCGTTTAATTTTATTTCACCACTTCGTGTGCATGCACAGTATACATCCGATCAAGTTTTAGCTGCATTTGGTTATTTTAGTGAAAAGGTGAAGCCTGCATTTCGTGAAGGTGTCAAATACTTTGAGGACAAGCAAACAGATATCTTTTTCATTACATTAAACAAAACAGATAAAGACTTTTCACCTTCAACCCTCTATGAAGATTATGCAATTAGCAACCGTTTATTCCATTGGCAATCGCAAAACAGAACCACTGACACGAGTCCAACGGGTATGCGCTATATCAAACAGAGAGAAAAAGGAAATAAAATTGCTTTGTTTGTCAGAGAGTATAGGCAGAAGGATGGATATACGGCACCTTTTACATTTTTAGGAACAGCTGATTATGTGAGCCATGAAGGCAATCAACCCATTAGTTTTGTTTGGCGTTTACATGAGGTTATGCCGGCAAGAATGACCGCGACGAATATGAGTGTGATATAGAATAAGTGACGGTTACTTTGCGGAACGCAATTCCTAGCAGGGTGAAAACTGTTTGAGTGTAGCTCCTATACTAAAGTGTATAGGGGCTATTTTTATTTTAGATGAGAATACTTGAGTGTTCTATTCGTTGTAGTAAGTGAGAACAGCTTTTATGGGGAGACAGCGATATGAAATCTACGGAGAAAAATTTTATTCGGCGGCTGAAGCGGCATCGAGAAGATGCAATCGAATATGTCATTGACACTTATATGCCTGTAGTCAAGGCGGTGGTCTACAAAGTGCTCGGCCCGACAGAAGCGGATCAAGATGAATGTATCAGTGATGTATTTCTTGCTGTGTGGGAACGTGCCGGTCAGTTCGAGGGAGATCCAGCAGAGTTCAAGAAGTGGATTTGCATGGTAGCGAAGTATAAAGCAATTGACGAATACCGCCGTGTGATGAAGCGTAAGGGACGCGAACACGAGATGGGGGACCTGTCTTTCATCCAGGATCATCAAGATAAGTTGCTTGAAAAAGAGGAGCAAGAAGAATTGTTGCTTGCGATGAGTCAGCTGAATGAAATGGACCGTGATATTTTCACGATGAAGTATTTTCTGGATATGTCCAACGGAGAAATTGCCGAATCTCTTCACGTCACGAAAGCATCTGTTGATAACCGGCTGTACCGCGGGAAAAAGAAATTGTCTGCTGTCCTGAAAAACGAATGGAAGGAAGAGTGTGTATGAAATCACTTTTTGAACGGTTAAACGAGCTGAATACGGATGAGGAAATCGAGCCAATTGACGTACCAGATGAAGAAAAGCAAGCGATGAAGCAACGAATACGGAAGAAAATTAATCAACAGCGACGTGTGCCGAAAATCTGGCGCAATATAGCGGCTGCAGCTGTCATTGGAGTTGCTTCTGTGATGACTATTGGCTTCGGATTCCCAACGCTCGCCAGTCAGATACCGCTTGTCAGCAATATCTTTTCCATCTTCAATGAAGAACAGGACGGCTTCTATACAGAGTATGAAGAATTCGCGACAGACGTCAGCCAAGCACAGACAAGCAACGGCGTGACAATCATGATCGACCGAGCGGTGTATGACGGCAAGTCCGTGACACTTACGTACTCTGTTGAAACAGAGAAAGAACTTGGTCCGAACAGCGGGGTGAATACGATACTGGATGTTGAAGATGCATCCGGCTCCGGAGGAACTTCTACTGGGTTACAGAAGGTCGAGGACCATAAGTATGTCGGCATGGTCACTTCCACGCCTCATCTCAAATCGCCACAGGACACAGTAAAAGTGACATGGACTCCCCAAAGCATAGACAATATGGACACGATGGAAGAATTAAAAGGCGATTGGCATTTCCAGTTTACATTGGAGGCAATTACAGGTGACGGGCAGGATGTTACCCAGTCTGTTGCAGGGGAAGGGATTGAAGTCACAATCGATTCTATACGCTTTACGGACATTTCAACTGTGATTGAGTACAGTCAGACTGTAGAACAGTCCGTCACTGATCAATGGGAGTGGGTCACGTCCGATTTGTTGATTAAAGATGATCTAGGAAATGAATATCTGACCAACGGCAATGGTGGTTTCAGTGAGAATGGCCAAGATTACAAGTGGAGCACGACAATTAAAAAAATTGATGAACAGGCTTCTAAGTTAATCTTCACACCTGAAATTATATTGAGCGAAGGCAGCGGGAACGGGCATGAAAAATTGAAGCTTGACCCGATGGAGGTTAAGCTGGATAAATAACACGAAAAGAGATATGTCTGTTTTTTAGGACATGTCTCTTTTGGAATGCAGAAGCTTGTGCGTTGCACGATTCTGTATTGCAGAATAGGTGTAGGGTGCAACTATAGTTAATTTCACGAAGAAACAGTTCCTGATGAGGTGGCATCGTCAATAGCCAAAGGGAATTGTCACGAAAAAGATAGGGAATACTAATTACTATGCTCTCTATCCAGATTATGTGTGCATTTGTACGATTCACAGGCAGTGGGGGTGAAAATTGCAATCAATCGTAAATAACCGCTTTTGTGCCGTGAAATAAAGGATCGTCCTCTGTAATGATTGTTTGTTTATCCACTTGACTGTACTCCTCATACTCCAAATTTGTATGAATTAGTATAAGTCAGTGGCTATAGAAAGAACAGTTTATAAGTGATTTAGGGGATATGGTATAATGAAAGCAAGGGATGGTGCTGCCGAGAGACAATCGGGCAGACCCTAGTGAAGGTTACGAGTATGATATAGACGCTTTCCAATTCATTGGCAAGTGTTTTTTTATTGTTTGGTGTACAAATGTTGTGAGATGGGCTATTAAAGATGATGTCGGCAATCTACGGCCAAGATGTGTCCATGGAAAGGAGTAAACAAAATCATGCAATCTTTACAATCCTATATTGACCATCATTTCAAAGGGATTTTGCTAGCACCTTCGCTGTTCTATTCATGGTCCCCTGCAATCCGTTACGAAATCTCGGATCCTACGATGTCCCTGAATGAGCCGGTCGTGTTACAGCTGAGGCAAGCATTCCATCGATCCATTACATTGTTTGACGAAGTGTTCCATGGACCGGATGAGATGTTGCTGATTACAGATGTCCATACGACTTTGTCGAATTCCTATCTTCGAAAGAGACCGTTAAATGTCTACTTGAAGTATGTCAAACAGCCTGATGTGTTAACTCGGTTACGGCATGAAGTTATCCCGGATCCCTTTGAAGAGGAAGAGGAGCAACGTGTTATTCATCGATTTTCCCTGCTTTGTAAAAAGGGGGACATCCGTTATCAGAAGCTGTTGCAGGCAATCTGTTATGAAGACTTTGCGCATCCTTCAACGATATTGAAAAGTAATCCCTCGAGCGGTGTTGAAAAGTATTTCATCAATGTTACTCGGAACCTAATTTATCACCTTTACGACGATCGAGGCTGTGATATTTTAGCTGCGGATAAAAATGATATTCGGTTTTTGTATGAGACCTATAACGATTGGATCTTAGATTATGATCGGAACGTAATTGATGAAACCTTTCATGATAAGGATAGATAACTGGGATCGCGCCTTGTATGAGGAGCGGTCTTTTTGTTGTGCTCCAATATGATGGATAGAACGGTCTATTTGTGTTTCTTGTCATTTTCATTATTGGTATAATAGGCTAACTCATTAATTCTACAATTCAGTGTTGCACGGAGACATACTTTTTTAATAGAAAGGTGACTACCAATGGGATTCCGATTTCAAAAGCGTATTAAAATTGCACCTGGGGTTCGGTTGAACATTAGCAAAAGTGGAGTCAGTACATCCCTTGGTCGGCGTGGTGCGTCGGTAACGATAGGAAAACGGGGTGTTCGAGCAAATGTCGGGATTCCGGGGACGGGCATCTCGTACTCGGAACAATTGACGTCCAAGCGATCCAAACGTCCTCAGCGTTCGGCTTCTCAAGCTGCTCCAGCGACTAAACCCGCTTTTTCTGCGGATGCTAAAGAAGTCGAGGCATACACAAGCTATGTCGATATGTTGCTCTCCGTTCATTTTGAGAAGGTGCAGCCTGTGGATTGGGGAACAATACTCCATGAAGACTTGGACCAGCTTTCAGCACATGGACCAAATGCAGAGGTGGCGCGCCACAAGTTGGAGGTGTTCCAACCGACTTGGCTTGACCGGTTGTTCCGCAGAGAGGAAGCGAAGCGGCGGGAACTGAGAGAGGAATTGAGCAAAGCGGTTGAGCAGGATATGGCAGTGTTGTCTGAAAAACGGCTGCAGTCCGAACAGGCGTCGCGGGTGCTTGCGGGGGATGAATCCGCATGGCTGGAAGCGCTGCCCACTCATCAGGCGTTCGATTCCATCGAGCAGTTTGGGAATACGGTCCATGCCCAATTCCAAAACGGCGAGTTGACGGTGTATGTAGAAATTGGCGAAGAGGAAGTCGTACCTAAAGAAGTGCTGTCGCTTACGGCAAAAGGCAATCTGTCCCGAAAGAAGATGGGAAAAACCAACTACTATGCCCTCTACCAGGATTACGTTTGCAGTTGCATCCTAGGCGCGGCACGCAACGTGTTCTCCATTTTGCCAGCTGAGCAGATGCTTATTAATGTCTATGACCGGAGCCAGGCGGACGAACCGCCGGTGAAAGGTTGTATTGCATCCGTTCGCCTCAGAAGGGACGAGTTGTCCGGGATGCTCTTTGAATTGCAGGACTCCTCAAGAACCTTAGAAACCTTTGACCATAACATGAATCATTTAAAGACCAAGGGATTCCGCTTAGTGGAAGAATTGGAGTGAAAGATGAAACAGTCATCTATTCGCTTGTTTTAACAACTAACTTACAAGACAGGAAGGTGCAGAATGACTAAGCATAGAATTTTCACGACGAGTTTCTCAAGTGTTTATCCTCATTATGTTGCGAAGGCGGAAAAAAAAGGACGTACGAAAGAAGAAGTCGATGAAATTATTTGCTGGCTAACAGGCTATCAACAGGAAGAGCTGGAAGCCCAAATAGAAAAAAAGGTCGATTTTGAAACATTCTTTTCAGAAGCTCCCCAAATGAATACTGGACGTACACTGATTAAAGGCGTAATCTGCGGCATTCGGGTGGAAGACATTGAAGAACCGTTGATGCAGGAAATCCGTTATTTGGATAAGCTAATCGATGAATTAGCAAAAGGCAAAGCGATGGAGAAGATTTTGAGGAGTGTCTAATTAAGCTCTTGTTTTGTACCAGTGTAGTGTGAATGAACGCACAACCACGTCGCTGTTCCGAAATAAAAAAAGTTAACAGTTTTATCTGTTTTTTCAGTCGACTGTGTTCAGCTTTTATTGTAAGCTTGAATCACTGAGAACAAACGGACAGAGGGGGAATTGAGATGGCGGAGGTAAGTAAACAAGCGGAGGCCTTTCAGGAAAAGCTGATGGAATTGGGAAGTGTTCGAGAGGTAAAAGAGCTGCCGGACAGTGCTAGGACGGCACAAGAAGCAGCGGATGCGATTGGCTGTGAGATCGCGCAGATTGCAAAATCGATCATTTTTAAATTACAACAGTCTGGAGAACCGCTTTTGGTGATTGCAAGTGGTGTCAATCGGATTGACGAGCAGAAAATTGAGCAGCTGGCAGGAGATGCGCCCGGCAAGGCGGATGCAAAATTTGTTCGTGCGCACACAGGCTATGTAATCGGCGGAGTTCCTCCTATGGGACATGCCGAGCCAATTCGTACAATGATTGACGAAGACCTTTTGCAGTATGAGACGATTTGGGCGGCCGCGGGTCATCCAAAAGCTGTTTTTGAACTGACGCCTGAGGAGTTAACGCAACTCACTGGTGCAAATGTCGTTCAAGTTTGTTGACTGACTAGAAGATGCTTATGCGACGGTTTCAATCTCACGAATTTAGGTAGAATCCAGTCTGGCCAGTTGTATTTCAAGCGTTCATTTTACACACAAGTATCTTCACATATCTCCTACCGAAATCCATAAGTAATAATTCAACTCAATTAGGGAAGACTATCCTCTGTATCATGATCTATGAATGAAGGAGGATGTCTGATGGCGAAAAACTATCCGAAACCGAATGACCCTGCGGATAATGTAGAGCGGTTGAAAAAAACTATTGGTAATATGGAAGCAGCCGAGGAAGCGATGTATTTTGCGGAAGGCAAAGAGCGTGCTCAAATTAAAGAGAAAAATGAACGACGTGCAGAAAGCATTGGAGATTTGAAGGATGAAATTGCAGCAGAAAACAAATCCCGGTATAAGAAGTATTGACGCTTCATTTACACAAGTGACCTATAGGTTTAATTGAACAGAGTCTAATCCCGTTGCGATCTATGCTGCGGGTTTTTTGTATGTGCTGACAAGAACTGTGTAGGTTGCCTATACAATGCACAACTCAAAATCAATTCAAGATAGTGTCCGGATTGTTTAATGCACAATTTCGCTTTGATACGTTTATCAATAAATTTTGGTCAATCAATCTTAGATGTTGCATATTTCTCAAATCCATATTATATTAGTTGTCGAAGCAATCATTGATGCGTCAAACATTGTTTCGTCAATTAATATAAAATGAGAAGAGGAGCTTTTTCACCATGCAAAAATATCAGAAATCGAATGATTTCAATGACATATTAAACGGACGTCGTTCTATTAAGGAATATGATCCTACGGTTAAAATCAGTCATGAAGAAATGAGTGAAATCATCACTCAAGCTTCAAAAGCCCCATCGTCAATTAATATGCAACCTTGGAGATTTATTGTGATTGACAGTGAGGAAGGAAAAGCAAAACTAGCCCCTCTTTCCAGATTCAACAAGGATAAGGTCTTGAGCTCATCCGCAGTAATCGCTGTATTCGCAGACTTAAATAATTTTGACTATGCCGAAGAAATTTACGGCAAAGCTGTTGAACTTGGATATATGCCTCAGGAAGTTAAAGAATTTCAATTGAATGCTTTTAAACCGATTTATGAAAAGATGTCCGATGAAGAAATGAAAGATACTATTATGCTGGATGCTGGTCTTGTCTCAATGCAACTTATGCTAGTAGCCCGTGCTTACGGATATGATACGAATCCTATCGGTGGTTATGAAAAAGACCAGATTGCTGAGACCTTTGATCTGGAGAAAGAACGTTATATGCCAGTTATGCTAATCACCATCGGTAAAGCCATCAATGAAGGTTTTCAATCGTATCGTCTGCCAGTCGAAACAACTACACACTGGAGATAAGATAGCATCTATTGAATTTAACTCGGTATGTTTTATTGAGTTTTATAACAATTAAATTTGGGTTAGTGATCATTTTGGTTGTATGTTAGATAGTATTGTATTATATTTATTGATAGGTCAATTATTGAGTAGTCAATTAATTGTGGACACTCTTATAGGTTGACCTCATAACTTATTTTGGAGGTCAATTATGAGATGTTCACTATCAAATCAGGAACAAATCTTACGTCTGCTTAATGGACTTAATAATCAAATCAGCCCTAAATTTGAACGATGTACAGGCATTAGCGCATCACGCTATGAATTGTTACACCAGCTTTATGAAACTGAAGAAATTAATCAATCTACCCTACAAAAAGCTGTTAATATCGATAGTGGTGCCATTACTCGTCATCTAAAACAACTTGAGGCAAATGGCATGGTGACAAGACGAAGAAACCCTAGCGATAATCGAGTTATATTTGTTCGCCTTACCGAGGAAGGGCGTAAACAAATTGTAGGTTACAAAAAAGAAAAGATTAGTTTTGTGAAACAAATGCTTCACGATTTTAACTCGGAAGAATTAGAATCTCTATCAGACATGCTTAATCGCATGCAAAACAATATCGTTGACTACTAAAAGTATTGAAAAAGAACTGGCTCTTATTATGCATAAGCTTCTAGTTCTATAAATCTAATATAAAGGATGGATAACTATGATTATTATTCACGCAAACCTTCAAGTAAAACCGGATCAAGAACAAGCATTCTTGGCAGAAGTCAAAACACTTCTTTCCGCATCAAGAGCTGAAGAAGGTAACAGTAGCTATGATTTGTTGAAATCTACTGAACAAGATTGCCATTATACAATGGTTGAAATTTGGAACGATTTAGAAGCTACTGCAACCCATAATACAAGTGAGCATTTCACTGCTTTTGTTCAAAAAGCGCCAACTTACTTGGCTGCACCAATGGACCTTAAAGTATTCAGTGGAGAGCCTGTAAAAGCATAATTTCTATTATAAATAGCAAACATCCCAAGGAGTTCATTCTTGGGTTTTTGCTTATGCACATTTACATCCACAAGTAATAACATAGGTATTAACATCTAAAAGAGCTCAATGACTAGGCTCTTGAGATTGGTTCGTGTTTCAAGTACCGCGCGATCGGTTTTATTCACGTTGTTCCAATGTGTCCTGATGAAATCGACATTGACTTTCTATTATAGAGTTGATCCGGCAAAAAAGTGGCGAGGCGTCCGTTATAATTTTTTTCAGCCTGCAAGTTTAATTGAACAGAGTTTAATCCCGTTGCGATCTATGCTGCGGGTTTTTTGTATGTGCTGACAAGAATGGAGCTAACTATGCTAAACTATCAGAATAATATGAGGTGAATTTATTCGTTTTAGTAGATTTTAATATCCATTGATAACTAGCCAATTTCAAATAGAAAGGAAGAGCGTTATGGAGCCCAAAAGGAAAGTGGAGGTACTTCCTTACTCGTCAACATGGCGAACTGCATTTCAAAAAGAAGCGGCTACATTACGAATGATTTTTGGTTCGGAGCTACTAGAAGTGCATCATATCGGCAGTACAGCAGTGGTTGGATTGTCTGCTAAGCCAGTGATTGACCTTCTACTCGTTGTTCGTTCGATTTCACGTGTAGATGAATGGAATGGAGCGATGCATGGAATTGGGTATGAAGCAAAAGGTGGAAATGGTATTGAAGGAAGACGTTACTTTCAAAAGGGTGGCAATGCGAGGAGTCATCACGTTCACGTCTTTGAAGAAGGAAGTCCTGCCATTGCTCGTCATCTTTTGTTTCGAGATTATTTAAGGGTACATCCTGCTCGTGCGATAGAATATGGAGAGTTGAAAATCCGATTAGCCGGACAATTTCCGTATGATATCGAGAAGTATATAGAAGGGAAATCAGATGTAATCCGACGAATTGAATGTGATGCTGCTCAGTGGTCCCGTGAATGTTAGGTTTTACTAGAAGTGGATGTTGTATTAGCCAGATTCTATTTAGAAAGTGCACTTGTTTATTATGTAACGCAGAACGATTATGATTATGCCCTTCTACTGAGTCGAGTGGTGTATCAAAATTCTTGAGTGTAATTTAATTGAAACAATACTAGTGAATAATACATACGTAAAAAGCAATTAGGATAGCGGTATCTCACTGGAAAGTTCGATACAAAATTAAACCGAAACTAGATTGGATGGTTCCTTCAGCGGAATATTTGCTATCTTAAGATAAAGAGAGTCTTTACTTTTTACGGAAAAAGGGGAATGGAAAATGAGAGTGTTAGATGAGACTATACAAAAAATTGGAAAGTTGGATGAGGAGATCATGGAAAGGGCAAGGAAACGGGTAGACAGTTTGATCAAACCTCCCACTAGCTTAGGAAGACTCGAGGAGATTGCCGTACAATTAGCAGGCATCACTAAAGAACTTACCCCTTCAGTCGATCAGAAAGCGATTATAACGATGGCTGCTGATCATGGTGTATACGATGAGGGCATTTCAAGTAATCCTCAAGAGATCACGTTCGCCCAAACTCTACTCTTTCAAAAAGGTTTGACAGGGGTGTGTGCAATAGGTAGGGTTTCAGGGGCGAAAATTATAGCGGTAGATATTGGAATTAAAGGGGAACTCCCTGAAGTTGCAGGCGTGGTCAAAAGGAAAATTAAACATGGAACAGATAATATGGTGAAAGGTCCTGCAATGACTAGAGAGGAAGCGATCCAATCGATCGAGGTTGGCATAGAGATGGCCAATCAGGAAGCGAGAAATGGAATCCGTTTGATTGGAACAGGCGAGATGGGGATTGGCAACACCACTCCGAGTACGGCTATTTTGTCTGTTTTAAAAAATTGCGATCCGTTAGAAATTACCGGAAAAGGGGCAGGTGTGGGACCAGGAGGAATTGAGCACAAAGCAGCGGTCATTAGGAAAGCCATTACGAAAAATAAGCCAAATCCGAATGATGGAATCGATGTTCTGGCAAAGGTTGGCGGGTTGGAAATCGGTGGCATGGCAGGTGTGATGCTGGGGGCAGCAGCGAATCGGATACCTGTCGTGATAGATGGTTATATTTCAACAGTGGCGGCCTTGATTGCAGTGTCTATTGAACCTAACGCCAAGCAATATTTCATAGCCTCCCATGCATCTGCAGAACCAGGTGGGCGACTGGCAAGCGAGCTATTAGGAATTGAACCGATGTTAACAATGGATATGTGTCTGGGGGAAGGTTCTGGAGCAGCTTTAGCCTTCCCGATTATTGAGGCGGCTGTTAGCATGATGAAACATATGGCAACTTTTGCGGAAGTGGGAATGGAAATTTAGTTTCTATCTTTCGTTCATAACCGATATTGTCCACATTAGGACGTAGAGAAGCCTATATTTGAAAATGGATAGGAAATAAATGGAATTAGGATGAATCCATAACGGTCAAGTTTCTATTGTTATATAGCCGATTTCTATTTAATAGTTTGACGAACTTTTCTTCAGTACGTGACTTCATTTCAAATCTTATATTATTGCTAGTAAAGGATTGCGCTGGAATATGAGGATGACTATTGGGAATTTCAAGATGAGTTTCAGTCAGATTATGTTGAATGTCTGTGACATGGTGCAGTCCTGTCATATTGAAAAGGAGAAAAAATGATGAACTATGACATCCGACACGTAAGTAAAGGAAATAGAAGAGAGATGTTAGCCTTACGTGTTGCAAAAAATCAGCGGGCCTTTATCGAAACTATAGAAGAATGCTTAGCGGAGGCCGAGCAATGGAAGGAATTTCGGCCAGTCGGTTTGTATGTCGATAACGTGCCTGTTGGCTTTGCGATGTATGGCTCCTTGAAGGATAGCCAGGGAGGCCACAATCTTTGGATAGATCGAATGCTAATTGATGAGCAGTTTCAAAGTAGGGGATTTGGCCGTATGTTTATGGAGCTGCTAATTGAACGGGTGCTGAAGGAATATGGAGAGCAACCGATTTACTTGAGTGTTTACAAAGAGAATCGGGGTGCAGTTCACTTGTATGAAACACTCGGTTTCGTATTCATCGGTGAATATGATACAGCTGGTGAAGAGATTATGCGGAAGGGGTAGTAATGAGAGCTTGGATAGAATTTCTTACTGAACCGTTAATGGAACGAAGAGAGAAGGGGAGCTATGAGATCCATCTATCTACTCGTAATCATAGGCTTGGTGTCCGTATTAACTGCCTGCCAATCAAAAGAAGCAGAGCAATTCATCAAGCAGGAAAGCACAGTGCAAGAAGCGCAGCAACTAGTCGAGGAAGCGATGCGAGATAAGGGGCTGACCGTGTCAGTAGGAAAAGTGCAGTATGACAATATCGGAAAGTCTATAGATACAAGCAGAGTTGTGGTCGATTATGAAACGAAGCATGATCCCGTTTACAAAGGACGCGCGTTTTTACATGTGGATGAGGAAGCGAAGCCTAGAAGGTTTGCCGGTGTGGATCATTTAGGCTTGGAGCGTACGGAAGGTCTTATGACACTCGGTGATGTTTTAATGGAGAGAATCTCAAACGCAGCTTATAAATCTGCAGTGCCTAAAGTGGACAAAGTCATGAAGGAAATCCCTGGATTGAGCTGGGAAGAAAGCGAAAAGATTGTCTTTAACCAAGTAGGTTATGAACAGGAAATGTTTCCTGATCTATTGAGTTTGTACGGAGAAAATCGACTGGAAAATCCATCCGAAGAGGAAGCAAAAGAATGGATGGAACAGTTTAAGGGGCGTTCAGATATTGACGAATCTGAAATGTGGTTACCTTTTGACTACTCTGGTGAAATGACGAATGCTCAGTTCGAAAAAATTTTGGAGCGTTTTAGCGGTCTTGAAGATTTATGGGAAGGACCGCTGTACATTCGTATTACGGCTGATCGATTCGATGAGTCTGAGGATCCCATCTACAATAAGTATTCAAATGGAATGGGATCGAATGTGTTCATTGGGGGATTTGAGTGATGATTTGCATGCTAGCGCGCTACATGCAAGCACCAAAACTCAGGAGGAGAACTCCATCAAACACCCGTGGATAAACACAATTAAAAGCAACCTTCCTACGCTGGAAAAAGGCGCGGGAAGGTTGCTTGTTTTTCTCATAAAGATGCACAGAAAGGAGCTGAAGTTTGTTGATTGGCGGATGCAGTTCTCAAGTAACTTCTGAAAGAAGGAAGTTTCACGAACCACCTTAACGTAGCTAAATTGAATCACAAAGCTCCATTTATATGAATCAACCTCGTTAATTCAACAGTGTTGGGACTGTGCGGTATCCCGTGATACTTAGGATTTAAGCTCCCAACACTAAGGTGGCCAACATATATACGGATGATACGATGGTGATAATTGCAATCAGTAATTTTAACTGTGGTATTGGAACTTTGTTTGCAATACGTGTGCCTGTCAAGATACCGATAACGGTGCCAAGCAAGCTGGCAACAATTAGTATGGCGGTTGAGTCCAAGTTGGCACGGGAGAAGTATCCAGCCATGGAAGGGATAGCGATAATGACAGAGTTCAGAAGACCCACGCCGACCGCCACTCTAATATTGACTCCAAGACTTGCTAGCAACGGGACTAATAATATCGGTCCGCCAGCTCCCGTCAGAGCACAAATGACTGCTGTCAAAAAACCAAGCAGCATTACGAAAAGGCGATGATCTAACAGAGATGAACGTTTTTGTTCAGCCTCGCCTTTGTTTTTCTTTAACAGAATAGATAATCCCGCCAGTAAAACGAACAGATAAAGGAAGAGCTTTACTAGGAAATCGGAAGTTAAGACATTGATTTGAACACCTAAAAAAGCTCCAGGAAGGCTACCGATACTTAAAAATAGGGCAAGTTTCAAATCCATTTGTTTCATCTTCCAATAAGAGTAGGCTCCGAGTACACCCGAAACGGCAAACGCCAAAAAACTTAGCGCAAGGGAGTCATGTACAGGCATGTGTAAAAAACCAACGTAAATTAGTGGCAATAGGAAACCGGCAATCCCGGATATCCCTAAAAAGATGCCAATCACCAAGTTGGCCAGTAAGACGATACAAAAAAGAAAAATGGACATAAGTTAAACCTCGATTATTCTTACCCTTAGTGAAGGACTGAAAGCACCTGTGCACCGCACAACTCAGACACTTATGGGAATTATTTTCAATCTTTGTGGTGCACAGGTAATGTCTACTCTAAAAAATAAAGACTACTTAGTACGATATATGAGCTGCACAACGCCTGAAGAAAAAACATTTGTATCCATTAGTTGTAAAGGTAATCGTTGCTTAAGATCTTCGAACAATGGTTTTCCTTCTCCCAGCGCAATCGGGTGTATAGATAATCTGAATTCGTCAACGAGCCCCAGGTCGATGAATGTTGAAATTAGACCTGCTCCGCCATACAGCCAGATGTCTTTACCCGGCTGTGCTTTTAAATCGGTGATTATTTCAGAGATGTTGTCGTTTATAAGAATAACTCCCTGTTCGATTTCGTTTTTTGTTGTGGAAAATACATACTTTTTCTTAGCGTGTATCAAATCCCATAGTTCGCTTTCTTCCTGATTTTGAGGTTGATAGTGTCCCCACAAATCATAGCTTTTCCTGCCGTAAAGAATCGTGTCGATCTGATTCAAAAAATCATTGAACTCCATTTCAGCATCCATGATGCACCAATCGGTTTCACCATTCTTTCCTTCAATAAATCCATCTAGTGTGACGGCTAAGTCCAAAATGACTTTTCGTTGCCTTTTTAAATTTTGCATGGTGTATTCTCCTTTGAAGATAATCGTAAATAGTGGTTTGCTTAGGAAATTTGGCTCGCTCCCTGCGCATGGTACATAGAGTAGGACTAGTTACGATTAATCATAAATGATTGCTTTCCCTTGTTCACGCAATGTGTTCAAGGCTGTCAGCATCCGGCTGATCTCTTCATCGGAATGGCGTTCCCATTTGCCCAGCACTGCTATTATTTTCAACGGGGATTTAGAGCGGTATGAACGTGTTGGATTGCCGGGGAATCGTTTGTCCGTCACGTTTGGGTCATCTTCAAAGGCACCTGTTGGTTCAACAATGTAAATTCGTTCCTGGGATCCGGACGTGGCCAGTTCAGCACCCCATTTGGCGGCATCCAATGTTGCGGTGAAGTAGATATGGTTGGATTTTTTGTCCTGATAGTTCGAGCGGTACTGTGGCTCCAGGAAGTCTCCTATTTGCAATTCCGCTTTCGTACCATGAAAGAAAGGGCCACTCTCCTGTAACGTATTTTTGTTGTCCATTCAATTACACTCCTTTTCTTGCAGATTTGTATGTATCAGTATAGGGCAGCAGGTATTAGAATAACAGTCTATAAGTGATTTTTCGGTTGTGGTATAATGGAAGCAAAGGGGGGCTCTCTGACTGCAAAGGAGCTTTCCCTATGCAATATTCGTGTATGATTAAGACACTTTCCGATTTATTGGAAAGTGTTTTTTTATGGTACTGCATTATTCGAAATCAGATGATAAGATTAAGAAGGAAATAGTTCTCAAACAAAGATTTTATTCAGGTTGATTGGACAGTAGCATAACAAGTGAAGAAAAACGTTTTGAGAAACTATCAGAGATCGGGGATGTAGCATGACAATAAGAAGTTTATGGGGAGCTGTGATCATTTTCAGTGTTCTGGAATTGGTTGCAATTCCAGTGTTATTGGTAGTTCCAAATAAGCTCTATCAAGCTGTAGACGGCGTCTTTATCATTGCTTTCATCGTATATCCGCTATTTTATCTGCTCTCCCTTTTAATGTTGAAAAAGGGAACTAAAAAAATGGGGGCAGTCATTTTGCTCATTCCATTGCTCCTATACACCCCTATCTTGATGGTTCTCCAGGAACTGATTCGATAATCGGCTATTCATGTCTTTTATAAGGGCATATAACTTATTTGTGAGGTGTAAATATGCAAAATGTGATTCCGGCGTTCCGTATTACAGACTATACAAAAAGTATCGCGTTTTACGTAGACGATATGGGTTTTAAAATCGACTGGGTGCATCAATTTGAACCCGGGTTTCCTATATTTGTCCAGATTACTAAGGATGAAATGACAATGTATTTAACTGAACATACTGGAGACTGCCAAATTGGTGGATTAATTCACTTATTTGTTCCTAATGTTGACAACTGGTACAACGAATTAAAAAGTAAAAAGGATATATGTATTACTAGCCCTCCAAATGAGGATCTTGAAGGCCTCCGTATGATGACAGTGGTAGATCCTGATGGAAATCAATTACGCATATGTACTCGTTTATAAACCCATCTGAACTAGTAATAATTTGCATCGAAAGGACGCAGTTGTGGCGTAAGCTTGTGCTTCAATTAAATAGGCGGATCCAACAAGTCATATTTCGTGACTTGTTGGGTCCGCCTTTGTTTACATCTTCTTATTCACCGCAAAGCTCTTCTGCGATATTTACAAAGTAATTTACCCCATACTGCAAAGCAGTCTCCTCAATCTTGAATTTCGGATGATGCAGGGGATAGGCTTTGCCAAAGTCTTCGTTATGAACACCGATGAATTGCATGGAGGCAGGAACTACTTCTGAATATGCAGCAAAGTCCTCAGCTCCAAACATCGGCTCTGGCAAATCGATCACGTTCTCTTCTCCGACTAATTTAGCTGCGGCACGACGTGTGATTTCCGTTGCTTCTGAGTCGTTATGAACTGCGGAACATCCGAGATCCCACTTGATTTCAGCGGTTGCACCATGTGTGTTTGCGATTCCGTTTACCACTTGGTCTAAGTATTCTCGAGCTTGTACTCGAACGACTGGATCGTGTGAACGAATCGTGCCACCAAATGATGCACTTTCTTCAATGACATTCAACGAGTTTCCACAATTGAACTTTGTCACAGTGATGACAGGAGCCTGCAAGATCGGCAATTTACGAGAGACGATCAGCTGAATATTTGTGACAATCTCTGCCCCGATAATGAGTGGGTCGATAGCGAGTTCTGGAGTAGAGGCATGACCACCTCGTCCGATAATTTTCACTTCAAAGTCATCTCCTGCTGCATTCATCTTACCAGCACGCATCGAGAACTTGCCCGCATTTTCATAAGGATAGACATGCAATGCAAAGACGTAATCGACGCCTTCCATGACGCCATGCTCGACAAGTTCTTGAGCTCCACCTGGCGACACTTCTTCTGCATGCTGGAAGATGAAACGGATTTCTCCGCTGAATTCATCGCGTCTTTCAGACAAGACTTTCGCTGCGCCCATCAGCATAGAAGCATGTGCATCATGACCACAAGCATGCATCACGCCTGGGGTTTTGGATTGGAAGTCGATATCTGCCTCTTCATGGATAGGTAACGCATCGATATCTGCACGGAAAGCGATTGTGCGAGATGTTTCAGCAGAAGGTTTTCCACCTTTCAATACGGCATAGACACTCGTTTTTGTCGGTCTCGTCACCGTGAGTCCTGGAAACCCGGAAACAGTCTTATAGATATAATCCGAAGTTTTATACTCGTGATGGGATAGTTCTGCATTTTCATGTAAATGGTGTCTCCATGAAATAACTTCCTTTTGCAATGCGTCTAGATTCAAAACCAATTGTAAAACCTCCCAATTATTTTAAAATGGTCCGTAGTTAGTGGCTTGTGCAATGATGAGGAAAATAATTGTAATCCCGACTTGAATAAGTACATATGGGAATACCCATTTGACCCATTGAGTGAACGGAATTCCAGCAATAGCGAGTCCTGCTAACAAAACTCCGCTCGTTGGAATAATGGTATTTGAGATTCCATCCCCCATCTGGAAAGCGAATACTGCAGTTTGTCTTGTAACGCCGATCAAATCAGCGAGTGGTGTCATCAGTGGCATCGTTAGAGCTGCTTGACCGCTTCCAGAAGGAACGATGAAGTTGATGACTAACTGCATAAAGAACATTCCGATCGCATTGATAGATGCGGGCAATTGACCAACTAATCCAGCTGAAAAATACAAAATCGTATCCAGTAAGCCACCGTCTTTCGTAACGACAAGAATCGTTTGAGCGATCCCGATAATTAAGGCCCCAGCGACCATTTCTCGTGCTCCTGATACGAAACCATCTGCCATCTTATTCATAGATAACTTTCCGATAATCCCCATAATAATCGCACTGAAAAGGAAGATACCACCTATTTCACTAATGTACCATCCGAATTTAATGACTCCTACAACTAGCGCGATGAAGTTCGCAAGCAGGACAAGTAAGGCAAGTAAATGTCTTTTACTCATTTTAAAATCCATATCTATGGCTACTTGATCTTTCGGATCAAACTTGCCATAGATGCCGGCTGCAGGATTTTTCTTAACTTTCATCGCATGTCTATAGATGAAGACAACTGTTAGTAGATAGAACACAATGAAAATCGCAATGCGTAATCCCATTCCCGAATAGATCGGGAGTTCAGCAATGCTTTGTGCAACAGCAACGTTAAATGGATTCGTGATGCCTGTTACAAATCCGGTAGCCATCGTACCGAGCATGACAATTGCGAAGCCAGTTAATGCATCCATCCGCAGCGCCATCGTCATCGGAACGATAATGGCAATATAGACGAGTGTATCTTCAGCCGAGCCAATTAACGTACCAAGTAACGCGAAAATTAGAACCAATAATGGAATGAGGACGATTTCACGTTTCCCGAATCGTGCTGCGACTACCTTGATGAATGAATCAATCGCCCCTGTTGCTTGCATAATTCCAAGTGCACCACCAAAGAGGAACACAAACAAAATAATATGCGAGCCTTCCATTAAACCTAAATGCACACTATTAAACATTTGAAGGAGTCCAACTGGTGTTCTATCGACAAATTCAAATGAGTTCGCATCCACAAGTGTTCGACCATCTTGTTCAATTCGATCATAATGGCCAGCAGGCACGATATATGTGAGCACGGTCATAATGACAATGACAATGAACATGAGCGCAAATGCATTAATCCCTTTCGCTGGTGTTTCCTGTTCTTGATGGTTCAAGTAGTCTTTTGTTGGCTTTGTCATAATATCCCCCCCAGGATAACGAATATGAAAAATGAAGTGAACCTATTTTGTTATCGATTTTTTTTAGATAACAGGTAGTACTTGTATTGCATGTACTCTATTGAAAGCGTCGTTATTTAGAGAACGGCATCTAACAAAGTTCCTTCATTCATATACTGTCTTTTTGTGGAAGCGCTTCCACGTGTGATTAGACAAATTCGTGGGGCTAATGCCACCACGTTACAGACAAGAAAATCCTATACTATCTCTAAAACTCCGATCATCTTTGATTTCCTCTAGTTGGACTCAAAGTGTATTGAATTTTGATGCCCCTTGTTTAGTGCTCTACAAAAACGCAAGTCCACTGTGTATACATCTACGAGCAATAATTTACCTCAACTCCTTTTTCCGTACAACGGAAACTGTTTCCGATGAAAGGAAATTTGTTATATAGAATATATGCTGAATCTAGTGTGCTGTCAATATATTTCGAAAAATTAATCATTATTTATTCTACTGACGATTGAAAATATATAGAGACTCTTCAAATTCAAGTAGGGGAAAGGATATAGGATTTCATATAATAGAGATTTTCTAGTGGTTCTCAATGTGTTATAAAACAGGTAAGGACTGTAAAAATGGTCATTATACAAGATCGTTTTTATCACCTTAACTTCAGCTTTTGTTCAGTACCCATCCTGACTCGCGGTTGTAAATGATCTAAGAGTTTTATAGTTATCTTAAAAGATGAGGATGAATTGATGTGAAGGTTTATTACATGAAAATTGAATCTTTAAAGGATACGAATCGTATAAAATCGTAAGAAGTCTTGACGGATTATGAGTACTCGATGGAAAGGGGACCAAGCCAATGGGATTTAAACCAAAAATAGATAAGAAGTTTCTTTTGTTCATCGGTAGTTGCATGTTGGTAATCGGCATTGCCACATGGTGGCCACTGTTTCTAGAAGGGGGAACCGATTGGCCAGTTATTTTGACACTTGCCGTTGTGTTTCTGTTCAGTGTTGGTGTAATTGCATGGTGCAGTTTTGCTGTTCGCTATGTTTTTCATCCCGATTATTTGTTGGTACAAGGTGGACCATTCCGAAGTAAAATTCCTTATGAAACCATTACGACTGTAGGAACTACACGTGATATCTATACAGGCTACAGGTTGCTGTCTTCTGTAGATGCTCTTGAATTGTTTTACACACATGCGTTACTCGGCAGTGTGAAAATTTCACCGCGAGACAAAGATGCATTTTTACAAGAACTTCTAGCTCGTAATCCAAGAGTAAAGGTATTGGAAACCAATAAATGAGGGAGAAACAAAGGGGTTCGGCATATGCCTGAGCTCTTTTTGTTTTCGAATTATTTGCTGATTGGAGCTTCTCACTATAGAAAGCAATTCCTTCACAGGCTACAATGTGGTTAACTATATTGTAAAAGCTCAAGGTGAAACATTGGTAATTGTTGGATGCTTGAGGAGTAGAAAAAAGCTGAGGTGAAAACACATCTATGACTATACAGATTAAGCAAAGATTATTGAATAAGGTAGACCAGAAAGAATTTATCATTGGAGTGGCTTCAGGTTCAGGTAAATCAGCAAAATCTACAGTGGCTGGCGGAGGAGATATGATATTAGCGTTAAACTCCGGTCGCTTTAGACAAATGGGAGTCAGCTCACTAGCAGGCTATCTTCCTTATTTAAATTGCAACAAACTAGTAATGGAGTTTGGTTCTAGGGAAATACTCCCTATCGCAAAAGGGTTTCCTGTTGTTTTTGGACTGTGTGCAACCGATCCTTTGATCAATTTAGAACTGTACATTCAAGAAATTAAAACAAAGGGGTTTACAGGGATTAATAACTATCCTTCTGTAGGAATGATAGACGGGATGTTTAGAGAGGCATTGGAGGAGCAAGGGATATCGTATGAAACGGAAGTAAGTGCGATAAAAATCGCCCATGAGCAAGGGCTGTTTACAATTGCATTTGTATTTGATAAAGAGCAAGCGAGACAGATGTTGGATGCTGGAGCTGATGTTATTTGTGCTCATCTAGGTTTTACAAAGGGCGGGATGCTAGGCGCAAAGAAGGCACTTAGCTTAGTAGAAGGAGCAAAAGTGGTCAATGAAATCTTTAGCGTTTGCAATCACGAAGATCGTCAAGTCATTAAAATGATTTATGGAGGGCCAGTTTCTACCCCAACAGATGTGAAATATATGCAAGATAACACAGCAACGATGGGATATATCGGAGGATCTTCTTTTGAAAGGATTCCTACAGAACAAGCTTTGTCCTCGACAATTAGAAAGTTTAAGAACGTAGGACAAAAAGGAGCGGATGAATTTTTAGTAAAGATGTTAGAAGGGGCTGAAAAACACTATGAGTATGCAGAATTTGTAAAGGAATATATCTCAGTAAACTATATGACGAAAATCTCACTAGAGGATTTGGCGCAGCTCTTACATATTTCAAGACCCTATTTAAGTAAAGTGTTTAAACAGGAAGTCGGTTGTTCGTATAGTAATTATTTAATTGAGTATAGAATGCATAAATCCATTGAATTTATGAGCCAGAACTGTTTCCAGCTAGCTGAAATTGCAAACATGACAGGATTTAGCGATTACGCACATTTTAGTAAGGCTTTTAAAAAGTATGCAGGACAATCTCCCCGAGAATATGTAGAAAGATTACAAGAACACATGAAATGAGTACCATTTAACATATACGGTTGTTGGAATCGGGTGTATTCTAACAGTAGGATGTATAATATTCAGATTATTTAATTGTTGTAGATAAATTTGGCACTGCAACTCGTATTTTGTTTTTCAGATTGAACAATTACTTTTTTCTACGGGGGAGATTGTTTTGAAGAAAACTGTTTTGTTGATAGGAACCCTTGATACTAAAGGGGATGAATATGAGTATGTTCGCGATTTGATAGCTTTAAAAGGATTTGAAGTAGTTTTAATTGATGGAGGTGTAGTAGGTGTGCCTACAGTTACGCCTACATTTAGTGCCGAAGTGGTAGCTGATTTAGGTGGGAATACTTTAACAGCTTTACGGGGCCAACATGATCGTGGTTTAGCTATGAAAGTTATGTCAAAAGGTATTGCAAAATTAGTTGACCGGTTATGTTTGGAGCGTGATGTAGTTGGTGTCATGGGAATGGGCGGATCTGGTGGAACAGCGCTAATTACACATACTATGAGACAACTACCGATCGGGATGCCGAAATTGGTGGTTTCAACAGTTGCTTCGGGTGACGTGCACCCTTACGTTGGAACGAAAGACATTACAATGATGTATTCCGTTGTGGACGTTGCTGGTTTGAACAAAATTTCTCGACGAATTCTAGGAAATGCTGCTGGGGCACTAATTGGTATGATTGAACAAGAGATTCCGGAGGTTGAAGACAAGCCAATCATCGCTGCAAGTATGTTTGGAGTTACGACAACTTGTATAGAAAATCTCAAGAAACATATTGAAGAGAACGGATATGAATTATTAGTATTCCACGCAACAGGTAGCGGTGGACAAGCAATGGAGTCTCTCATTAGTGATGGGTTCATCAAAGCTGTAGCGGATGTGACGACCACTGAACTATGTGATGAGTTAGTAGGTGGTGTACTTTCTGCAGGTCCTCATCGACTAGAAGCGGCGGCACGTGAAGGCATTCCTCAAGTGGTTTCTTGTGGTGCGCTAGATATGGTGAACTTTGGGGCAATGAATACCGTTCCTTCCAAGTTTGCAAATCGTACTTTATATGAGCACAATGCTAATGTCACACTGATGAGAACGACCGCTGAAGAGTGTGCTGAACTAGGGAAGATACTAAGTGGAAAGTTAAACGGAACGACTGGGCCGACTACTTTGTTCTTGCCGTTAAAAGGTGTCAGTGCGATAGATGGAGCAGGTCAATTGTTCGATTCTCCTGAAGCCACGGAAGCATTGTTCACATCGATTAGAAAACATCTAAATCAAGATGTTGTAGAACTCATTGAGCTGGATCGACACATTAATGATCCAGAATTTGCAGCAGCTATGGCGTCACATTTATTAAGCAAATTGAATGAATAACATTGAGAAATGAGGGCTTGCAAATGACACTAACTATACGAGAAGTAGCATTAGAAAAACTTCGCAAACAAATTGCAAAAGGGAATCCGATTATCGGTTCAGGAGCGGGTACAGGAATCACTGCAAAGTTCGCAGAAAAAGGTGGTACGGATTTAATCATCATCTACAACTCAGGTCGATATCGTATGGCTGGTCGTGGTAGTTTAGCGGGTCTGATGCCTTATGGAGATGCCAATGCAATTGTTATGGACATGGGTTCTGAAGTACTTCCGATCGTAAAAGATACGCCGGTACTTGCTGGAGTTTGTGGAACAGATCCATTCAGAATAATGCCTAATTTTCTGAGACAGTTAAAAGATATGGGATTCCATGGAGTCCAAAACTTTCCAACTGTCGGCTTAATTGACGGGACGTTCCGAACAAATCTAGAAGAAACGGGAATGGGCTATGATCTAGAAGTTGAAATGATTCGTGAAGCACATGAATTAGGAATGCTAACGTGTCCTTATGTATTTACACCTGAGCAAGCTGTCGCGATGACGAAAGCTGGTGCAGATGTCCTGGTTCCGCACATGGGTCTTACAACTAAGGGAAGTATCGGTGCGCAAAGTAATTTGACTCTTGAGGAGTCAGCTAAAAAAGTACAGGAAATGCGTGATGCTGCTGTCGCGATTAATCCGGATATTATCGTATTGTGTCATGGTGGACCAATCGCAGAACCCGAAGACGCACAGTACATTTTTGAGCATACAGAAGGCATTGCAGGGTTCTTCGGCGCAAGCAGTATTGAGCGACTTCCAACTGAGGTGGCTATTGAAAAACAAGCCCGTAAGTTTAAAGATTTATCGATTTAAAAGATTTTTGACAATGCTCCTTCAATAAGTTATTTCTCTTTGTTTTAAGAATTTAAAATACATGTTTTGGAGGAATTAAAATGACTGAAGTAAAAGAGCAAGCAGGATTGAGATACATAAATCCAGAGGATGTTGAAACTCAAGAATTTGAGTGGGGAACACTTAAATGGATGAGTGAACCACGTGTGACGAACGCGGAGAAGTTTAGTATGGGTATCGTTATTTTGCATCCGGGTAAAGGTCATGACCGTCATAATCACCCTGAAGAAGAAGAGGTTCTTTACGTGATCTCTGGTGAAGGTGAGCAAACTGTGAATGACGGTGCACCGACGAAAATCACTGCAGGAATGTGTGTTCACATACCGAAGGGAGCATTCCATTCTACAATTAATACGGGTTGGGAGCCACTAAAACTAATGGCCATATACAGTCCACATGGTCCCGAAATGGTTCTTCGTGCAGATCCAAATTGTAAGGTGCTTGCCCCTGGAATTCTTCCAGGTAATTAAGTCGGAATTTAGGCTCAGAATCAATCCTGTGTGGGGAAACTCTCCTTTTGGCTAAAACACTCGTGATTGTTTGGTTACAGACAAAATGAAAAAATCAGTTGTTAATTGTCTAGGGAGGAAAAGACAATGCAAAATCTAGAATCTTTTTTTGACCAGAAGTTTAAAGGAGTAACATTGCAACCCCCGTTATTCAATTCATGGGATATTGCCATTCGATTTGATATATTAAATCCTTTATTGACTATTAAGGATTCCGATGATCTGGAAGACGCTTTTCAACGTTCCATTACATTGTATGATGAGGTATTTCGGGATGAAGATGAACTACTTGTAATAGCGGACGTTCGTACAACTGAGGATCACTTGTTTCTTGAAGAACCGTTAAAAGTATACCGAAGTTATATTAAACAACAGGACGTCTTAGATAAATTGAGGCATGAACTGATACCGGATGTTTGCAACGAAGAAGGGGAACAGTTGGTAGTCCATCGATTCACCTTAGGTTGCAAAAAAAAGGACATTCGATATGAAATCATATTGCGAGAAATTTGCTATAAAGACTTTGGGGAGGTCATGATACAGTTAGAGCAGAAGCCTCAAAGTAGTATTGAGTTTTATTTTATAAATTTGACGCGCGGCATTATTTATCACTTATATGATGGGCCGGGCTGTGACATTTTAGCGTTAAAGAAAGAAGAGATTCAATTTTTATATGAGAGTTACAATGATTGGATTAGTGAAGAGGAACGTAATCAGATAGACTCTGTTTTTGCAAATTCGGAAAGTATACGTTTAAAGTGAGAATGATCATTGAGCCAATTACTTTATAGTAATTGGTTCAGACTGTAGACAAAAGGGATGGGAATCGTGTTGATTTCCATCCCTTTTGTCTTTTTGCACCGTTGACTCTGAAAATGAAGGATAACAGGCCGTTGATTTCCGTTCCGGACGGGCGCTTTCCGGGGGCTTGCCCTCAGCCTCCTCGTCGCTTCGTGTCTGCGGGGTCTTCGCGCTGCGCTGATCCCCAGGAGTCGCCGTCCTGCACTTCAATCAACTGAATATGCTAAGACACATTCACATCATTCAAGCAAACAATGCAATAGTGAGGCACCATGTCCAGCTAACAAGACTAACTAGATGTAACAGAAGAATTGAGACACCGATGTGAAATCAAAGAAGTCTATGGGAATGCAAAGAAACAGTTGAACGCATCTTTGTCGATGTCAAGGAGAAACATGGTATGCGATGAACAACCAAAAGAGGGCTTAGGCTATTGAATGAATGACAATTTATAGAGAACAACAGGTTTTATGCTCGGTCTTCCGAATAGGGAATATAGATCTACAACCAATGGATAAATGAAGGGGAAATCAATTACTGCATCTAATTTACGGACCAGATGGTCTTGTGGAACTAACTGTTCGATTGTAAGCATTTCCATCTGTTCCCGTTCATTAACTTGATTCTTCGTCATCATTTCCATCACCTCATTTGATAGTTGGGAGATATTGTTGATTGTAGCGGAGAGCGGCGACTCCGGGGGGGAGAGAAAGCTGTGACGAATAACAGCTTTTTCGAGTAAAAGTGAAGCGTTAGGAGCACGTGTTTTCGAAGACTCTGGACTGAGCAAAGCTAGGGAGATGAGTACTGCCTTAATTTTAGCAAAGTTCGCCAAAATACGGCCAATCGAACTCTTCGTCGTTCGATTGGCTGAGAGCAAGCCCCTCGAAAAGCGTCCGCACGCAGCGGAAATCAACTTTTTATAGTTAAATCTATTGTAAAAAAATAGACTTTAGACCTACCTCGTGATTGCAAGAGTTTGTCTATAGTCTCTCCAATTACTTTAAAGTAATTGGTATTTCTTCTTTGAAATATTGAAATACGCAATGAAAACTTATTTGAAGCTAGAGTTTTCGTATGAAGCGATTACAGGTAGAACTTCTGAATGTTATATATTCAAGGTAATGGCTGTTTTATCGGTGAATACTCTTGAACTGCTTTCCTTCTTTTTTGAAGCCTACATTAAGTAGTCTAAGACCGATTTCGTGGTATACTGCTGAACGTTAAATATGTCTTCAGAACGGAGTGGGCAAGGATGACGAGAAAAATCATAATGAATTTGGCGATGAGCCTTGATGGATATATTGCGGATGACAATGGGGGATTCGACTGGATTGGTGGGGACGGCCATAGTGAGCTGGATACATCGGATCAGTTCAGTTTCTCAGACTTTTTAGAACAAGTCGATACGGTTGTAATGGGACGAAAATCGTTCGAGGATTCTACACTCGATATGGTGGCACAGCACAAGATTATCGTTGTGACTTCTTTAGATAAAGAGGACCAAGGAAATGTGCAATTTGTCAAAGGGGACATTGTATCGCACGTCCAAGATCTTCAGCAGGACGAAGGAAAAGATATTTGGCTCTTCGGTGGTAGCCAGCTGACAAACGCCTTTTTGAAAGCAGGCATCGTTGATGAATTCATCATCGGCATCGTTCCAATGATTCTTGGAGCTGGAACCCGTCTGTTCGAAGAAAACGATCGAACGATTCCATTACAGCTTGAGGAATACTCAGTCAATGAAGGACTTCCTATTTTACGGTATACGAAAAGAGCATAATATGATAAGTGGCCCTTGGGAGTGCAGTATTTGCAACTCAAAGGGCATTTTTGTTTTAGGCATTGGATTGGAGAACTGATATTTCAGATCTGTTTTTGAATGATTTACTCACTAGCAACTACTTTCCACACTTACCAAGCTGTGTATAACATTTCCTTATATCAAATGATAGATATTTCAGATTATACTTCTTGGGATTTGCCACGTATACTACTTGGCAAAGGGCATGAAGTCATGCCAATAGATTATATGATTAGATGGAGTTGTATGAAGGTTCATGGTTGCATCTTTTATCTAAGGAGTTGGAGTACATGCATTTCAGAAAAGCGACAGAAAATGATATCCCAAGTATTGTCGCCTTGCTAGCGGATGATGAATTAGGATCTGCGCGTGAAAGTACAGAAGATTACGTGGTAAACGATTATGTGGAAGCATTTGCAGAAATGGAAGCCCAATCTGGAAACCAACTCATTTTAGCAATTGATGATCAAAAAGTGGTTGGCTGTCTTCAGCTAACCCTCATTCCTGGTTTAGCTAGAAGAGGGTTGAAACGGGCACAAATCGAAGGGGTGCGAGTTGATAGACGTTATCGCAGTCAAGGGGTTGGTCAAGCCTTGTTTGAACGAGCGATTTCCATTGCAAAGTCTGAGGGTGCTGGTCTTGTCCAATTGACGACCGACAAACAGCGCGTAGATGCTCATCGTTTTTATGAAAGACTTGGATTTATCTCAAGTCACGAAGGTATGAAGTTGATTTTTTAAAAAATGTTGCCACTATAGATGATTGATGTCTAAAGTTTTGTCGTATTGAGCTTTGTTATAGCTCACAGATTCAGGAAAAATAGAAGAGAACGGCGGTGTGTTGCATGGCGTTTAACTGCGGAGCAACTGGTGATATGAAAATTATCCCTTACGATGAAACCTATTACACTGCGATCCATGCGATGTATCTTGAAGAAGGCTGGATGAATCTTGCTGAAAATTATACGCAAACTCAGGGAGCCTGGAGAAATTCAACCATTGCATTCATTGCAGTTACGAAAGATGATGAACTGGTAGCATGTGTGAGAGGTTTTACGGATACTCTTGTGACCACTTTTATTTGTGAAATGCTCGTAGAGAAGAAATTTCGTGGACACGGAATAGGTAAAGAAATACTGTATTATGTACATAGACTGTATCCAAGTACACGGATTGAAATGCTAGCAACTGAAGCATCGCACTCGTTTTACCAAAAAGAAGGATATCGCTCGTTCTATGGATTCAGGAAGTCATTTTAATTTACTCCTACAGAGAGTAAGAACAATCTCTTAAAATCTTTGCATCGTGATCATGTAAAAACAGGAACAGAATAGGCCATCTGTAAGAATATCCTTTATAGTACACAAGGAGCAAAAAGACACTTTCCAACTCTATGGAAGGTGTCTTTTTGTCGTTTTATAGCAACATTTAGCAAACTAACGCTCTTATTTTTTCTTATTAGTCAGTCAATTATACCAACTCATTTATGCACTAAATTACCAGTGTTTCTATAAATGAAAGCCCTTAGGAAGCATAGTAATTTACTAATAATTTCGATAAAGTGAAAGGGCTTACAAGAATAAGGAGAGGATGAAGTAGATGGTGAAATCGAAAAAGAAGTTCTTAACTGCGGTACTCGTTTGTACGTTAGCAAGTGGACTTGTTTTTGCTGAAACAGCTGGGGCCCATGGGAATTCGATTCCTAATAAGTCATGGAATAATCCAGGTTACGGAGCACCGATTCTACATCCAGGTTCAGTGAGAGGTGCGGGAATGAGACAGGAGCCTATTCAAGAAATTGATGAAGTCCTTAACAATGCAATTGAAGAAAACACGACCCCCGGGGCTGTTGTCCTTGTAGCACGCAGTGGACATATTGTGAAACAGCAAGCTTATGGCGATGCTGCTCGTTATGTGGACGACTCTTACACGGAAATGGAAAATCCTGTGACAATGCAAAACAACACCATTTTTGACGTCGCTTCAATTAGCAAAATTTTCACGACAGTAGCAGCTATGAAATTGTATGAAAAGGGAGCTATTCAATTGGACGCTCCTGTAGCACAATACATTCCTAAGTTCGCTGCAAATGGAAAAGAAACAGTTACGATACGACAGTTAATGACTCATACATCCGGATTCACCGCTTGGATTCCACTCCATTCCCAAGGAGAAACACGGGAAGACAGGTTGCAGCTTGTATATGCTCAACCATTGAAAGCTCAGCCGGGGAGCAGCTATACCTATAGCGATTTGAACATGATTACGTTAGGAGCAGTTGTTGAAAAACTATCAGGGAAACGCTTGGATCAGTTTGTAAAAGACGAAATTACTAAACCACTTGGTATGAAAGACACGATGTACAATCCACCTGCATCGCTTAAGAATCGGATTGCTGCGACAGAATTCCAACCTGAGATTGGTAGAGGACTCGTTTGGGGTGAAGTCCATGACGAGAATGCGTGGTCACTAGACGGTGTTGCAGGTCACGCTGGAGTTTTCTCCACAGCTAAAGATTTAGGGATATTTGCACATATGATTCTGAACGAAGGACGATATGGCGGCAAACGAATCCTTAAGCCTAAAACGGTTCAATTATTGAGTGAAAATCAGATTCCAGAATTTAAGGGGGATGATCATGGACTCGGATGGGAATTGAACCAAGGGTGGTATATGGATGCACTCTCAGATCCTTCATCAGCAGGGCACACCGGATTTACAGGAACAAGTATCGTGATTAACAAGAAAAACCAAACAATCGCGATTCTGCTAACCAATCGTGTTCATCCTACCAGAAATACAATTTCATTGAACTCTGTTCGAAGAGACTTCGTTCGACGTGTGGCAGATGCAATTCCAGCACCTATTCCTAGACGTACAGATGCGTGGTTTTCTGGATACGGGGACAAGCTGAATCGGAACTTACTTGTGGATGCAAAAGAAGAAGTCAACGAATTATCATTTAACACTTGGTATGAACTAGAAAAGGACTCTGACTTTGGAGTAATTGAAGTATCTAATGACGGTATTGAGTGGAATGAAGTAGGAGTTCATCTTACAGGAACGAACAACAAATGGAGTAATTTGACGGTTGCCCTCCCTGACGGAACAAAGCATGTTCGTTTCCGTTATGAGACAGATACATCTGTTAACGGACGGGGATGGTACGTAGGAGATATTAAACTGAACGGGAAACCTGTCAAACCAATTGCAGATTCAACGGATTGGGAAAATAGAAACTATTAAAGGAGAGATCTGTGGATGAAGAAACTTCGTGCCTATTTTTTAGTGCCCCTACTGATTGGATTGTTAGTAATATCTACTGGTGTGTCTGGTCAAACTGCTATGGCTAACTCACACAAATCACCGATTCAAGATTTAATCCTATTACAAAATGTTCCTGAATCGGAGAGCCAATTTGAAGATGGAACACTTCAGCTAAACCCTCTTCATGCATATAAAGAAGGACATTTTATGGAAGTGTCTCAAAATCTGAAATGGAAATCTACCAATAAAAGAGTCGCTACAGTTGACGACAATGGGGTGGTTACGATGTCTGGGAAACCTGGTATGGCCATCATTCAAGTGAGAGAAGGGAAACGATTTGACCATGTTGCCCTACTAGCAAAGCCTAATTTATCATCTGGAAAGTGGCACGACAAACTGCCAGTTACTTATCAGGTAGTGAAGATGAAAGGGAAACGATACAACCTCATTGAGAATGCAATCAGTCACATGACGCTTGAAGAAAAAGTGGGACAAATGCTCATGCCAGATTTCAGGAATATGAATGGCAAAAATGTCACAGAACTCACTCCTGAAATTGAGCAGCTTGTACAAAAGTATCATTTAGGCGGAGTGATTTTGTTTAGAGAAAACGTAGTCACTACAGAACAAACGGCACGTTTAGTATCAGATTATCAAAAAGCGTCTGAAAAATATGGTCTTCTCATGTCGATTGACCAAGAGGGGGGAATCGTAACGAGACTTCAATCTGGAACAGATATGCCAGGGAATATGGCATTAGGTGCTACACGATCAGAAGAACTTGCAGGTAAAGTCGGAGGAGCAATTGGTGAGGAACTGCATTCGTTGGGTATCAATATGAACTTCGCACCTTCCTTTGACATTAACAATAATCCGGATAATCCTGTAATCGGTGTGCGATCATTTAGTGAAGACCCAGAGCTAACAGCTCAATTAGGTGTAGCTTATACGAATGGTCTTCAAGGCACAGGAACGTCAGGAGCAGCAAAACACTTCCCTGGTCATGGCGATACAGCAGTGGATTCGCATTTAGGTCTCCCTGAAGTTCCTTATGACAAGGAACGGTTAAAGCAAGTGGAGTTGTATCCGTTCCAGAAAGCGATGGAAGCGGGAGTAGATGCAGTCATGACAGCACATGTCACGTTCCCGAAAATCGATGGGACAACAGTAATCTCTAAAAAAGATGGAACTGAAATTAATGTGCCTGCTACGTTGTCCTATAAAGTACTGACGGAACTGATGCGTGAGGAAATGGGATACGATGGATTAATCACAACAGATGCATTAAACATGAAAGCGATTGCGGATCATTTCGGACCAGTGGATTCTGTAATCCGAGCTGTACAGGCAGGGACTGATCTTGTCCTAATGCCAGTCGGATTGGAAAGTGTCGCAACGGGTCTCGTGGATGCGGTACGTACTGGAGAAATTTCAGAATCACGAATCGAAAGTTCAGTTGAGAGAATATTGTCCTTAAAGCTCAAGAGGGGCGTTATGAAAGAAGAGAATCCGAAGTCGATTGATGAAGTGATTGCAACTGCTAAGGAAACTGTAGGCTCAGATTCACATAAACAAATTGAGCGTGAGGTGGCCGAAAAGTCAGTGACTGTAGTGAAAAATAATGATGTACTACCGTTGAAGGTAAATTCATCAGAGAAAATCGCAGTCATTGGTAGCTCATATATCGATGAACTGTACCAAGCAGTGAAAAGTAAACATGAAAACACAATCTTGGTGAAAACAGGAGAGCCACTCTCTGCTGAACAGGTTTCACAGATTTCAGATGCGTCGGCAATCATTGTCGGTACAACTACTTCCACTGTAGCGGGCAGAGCACCTACTAACCCACAAATGAAAATGGTAAATGAGTTAATGAAACAAACAGAAGCACCTGTCATTGCGGTAGGAGTCAGAAATCCATACGACATCATGGCTTATCCGAACGTAGATGGGTACTTGGCTCAATATGGATTTAGAACAGCAAGCTTTAAAGCAACTGCATCCGTTCTATTTGGAGACATCCAACCTACAGGTAAACTTCCTGTGACAATTCCAAATCCAGAGGGAGGAACCTTGTATCCATTTGGACACGGACTAACCTACAACGAATAAGGGAGGGGTCAGATGATGAAAAAGTGGCTAATGGTAGTCGTCACAGCATTACTAGTCATGACGACATTCACTGCGGCATTTGCCGATAACACGTACACCAACGGGAATAAGAAATCCAAAGGATATGATAAAGGTAAGCACAAATTTGCACTAGGTGCGGAGATGCTTATGAAAAATGAGAAGAAATTGCTGAAAGGTAAGCGGGTTGGGTTGATCACCAATCCTACGGGGGTTGATCAAAACCTGAACAGTGTGGTCGATCTTTTGAACAATGATCCGGATATTCAGTTAGAGGCACTCTACGGTCCAGAGCATGGTGTTCGTGGGGATGCACAGGCTGGGCAATATGTGGATTATTATATCGATGAAGTCACTGGCTTGCCGGTTTATAGCTTGTATGGAAAAACTAGAAAACCGACTCCTGAAATGCTTGAGAATATCGATGTTCTAGTATTTGATATTCAAGATGTCGGGACTCGCTTCTATACGTATATCTATACAATGGCTCTAGCTATGGAAGCTGCGCAAGAAAAAGGAATTCCGTTCATTGTATTGGATCGTCCGAATCCTTTAGGCGGTAAAAAAGTTGAAGGACCAGTCCTGGATCCAGAGTTTGCGTCATTTGTTGGACAGTATGCGATTCCACTACGTCACGGAATGACTGTAGGAGAACTAGCGAAGCTGTTTAACAAAGAGTTTGACATAGGTGCGAATTTAACAGTAGTGAAAATGAAAGGCTGGAAGCGAAACGCCTATTTCGATGAAACAGGACTTCAGTTTGTCATGCCATCTCCTAACATGCCAACACTGGAAACTGCACTCGCTTATCCAGGTGCAGCACTTATCGAAGGGACGAACGTTTCAGAAGGACGCGGAACGACAAAGCCATTTGAGCTAATTGGTGCTCCGTTCATCAGCAGTCCAGAACTGGTCACGCGCTTAAACCAACTGGATCTTCCAGGAGTGACATTCCGAGCTGCTTCCTTTACCCCTACGTTCTCAAAGCATAGCGGAAAACTTTCTCATGGTGTTCAAATTCATATTACTGATCGAAATAAGTATGAGCCGGTTGAAACTGGTCTTCATATTGTGAAAACGATAAAAGATCTTTATCCAGAACAGGTTCAACTCACGCCATTCTTTGACAATCTAATCGGAAACGGATGGATACGACCGGCCATTGAAAATGGAATGACGGTAGAAGAGATGGAATCGCGTTGGAAAAAAGATTTAAGAGAATTTGAGAAAGTACGAAAGAAGTATTTGATGTACTAAAAAGGTCTGAATTGTCCTGTGAAATATTCACTTTATTGAAGTGGGCTACAAAGTTGTTGCAGAGTAATTCGGCAGCCAACTGCAAGCTAAGTATTCTTGGATTTCTAAAGACTAATTGAGTGCATATCTGAAAGGAGATACGACTTCACCGCTCAATTTGGAATTCTGAGTGGTGCTAATGGTAAATTCCTTTTTGGAGATGGAACAACTGGTGTTCAAGCAGCAAAGTTGTTTGTAATTTATTCAAAGTTTCTTCAGTAGAATGAAACCTCATCTACTGTTGCCCTCACAGTGCGGTGATAAACCGCAATAGTGGGGGCGTTTTTGTGTTTAAAAAGAGTTGTTGACAATACATAGATACATAGTTATACTAAGTGTAACAGTTAGTAACAAAAACAAACTAAGTAAAGAGGAGTGAAGAAGATGATTGAAAAGTTGAAAGGATATCTGGCAGAGTGGTCGGTTTTTGAGAAGGTGTGGATTTCGTTATTTACAGCAATTACGGTATACCTCTATTTTGCATTTCAAGACACGCTTCTAGGGTTGATCAGTTCGATAGCTGGTATGTTGTGCGTAGTATTGGTTGCGAAAGGAAAGGTTTCAAATTATCTATTCGGTATCGTGCAGACAGTCACCTATGGTTATATCGCTTTCGGATACGGCTTATATGGTGAAGCCATGTTGAACTGGTTATTTTACTTCCCAACGCAATTTATCGGGATTTGGATGTGGATGAATCACTTTAAGAAGAAAGAGGATTCGGAGCAAGGTGAAAACGTATACGTGAAGCGACTGACACGTAAGGGTTGGATACTCGTTGCCGGATCCTTCGTGATAGGGGCATTGGTATATGCAGAACTATTGACGGTGTTATCTGCACAGCAAGTTCGAATCGATAGTATGGCGGTCGTTCTTTCAGTAATCGCACAAATTTTAATGGTGCAGAGATATGCAGAACAATGGGTAATCTGGATTTTAGTGAATATCTTGACCATCACGCTATGGGTGATCACGCTGGTGCAGACAGGAGGGAACGATTGGAACATGGTCATCATGTGGACGGCGTTCTTAGTGAATTCTATATACGGTTATGTGAACTGGGTCAAATTATCGAAGGTACAAAAAGCAGAAGACTGAGCGTTTTGTTCATGAAGGGAGAAGATTAAAATGGGAGAACCTAGAATGGAAGAGTTGACAGTTGGACACTACGGAGGGAAATTCATTCCCTTTCATAAAGGTCATTTGTATGCGATTACGAAAGCAGCGGCTCAAGTGGATCAGCTGTTTGTAGTGGTTAGTTATGACGAGAATCGGGACAGGAAATTGTGTAAGGACGCGGGATTGAATTATATTGACTTCAAACTGCGGCAGCAGTGGATTATGACTTCAACTAAAGGAATGCCGAATGTGAAAGTATTGGCGGTGGAAGACCCACCATGGGAGAGCGAAGAGCATATGTGGCTGGAAGGTGGACGGAGAATGATTGAAGCAATCCCGGAGCAAATCACTCATATCTTCAGTTCAGAAAGCGCGTACGATCATTGGTTTAGACTTATTTATGGAGAAGATATTCAACATGTCGTCATAGATGAGGCACGCAGAATTTTCCCAATCAGTGCAACTAAAATACGAAACGAAGGAGTATTTGCAAATTGGGATATGATTCCCGATGTAGCGAAGCCATACTACACTAAAAAAATTGCGATAGTCGGAGTTGAATCATGCGGAAAATCCACGTTAACACGGAACTTAGCTCAACTATTTGGCACTGAATATGTAGAAGAATACGGGCGTACGGTCAGCGAGGAAATCGGGGACGGAAGTTCATTGCTGACTGAAGAGCACTACAAGGAAATCGTGTTTGGTCATAAGCATATGGAGTTTCAAAAGATCAAGAAAGCAAACAAGTTATTGTTCATTGATAGCGAGGCGGTAGTGTCCCAGTATTACGCTAAAATGTATCTTGGTCAGGAGCTAGACTTTATAGAAGGGGTCATCCAGTCTCAGGATTATGATTTGTACCTATTCCTTGAACCCGATGTAAAGTGGGTGGCTGACGGATTCCGAACGTTCAATGATCCCGAGGTGCGGGAAAAGACAAATAGAATTTTGAAGGAAATGTTTGATGAGCGGGGAATCCAATACGCATCGATTAGTGGTAACTACGAGGAGCGGCTTGACAAATCCATCGAACAGATCACGAAACTCATGACGTACTAATAAAAGAAGGGTGCTGTGTGACCCTTCTTTTTTTGTGTGTATGAAGAAGATTCGAATGCTGAGCGCCTGGACTTGTCATATGAAACGGATAGTATTAAAATGCGACTAAGTCATGTATTTGAAAGGGGAAGAAGGCAATGGAAGAGCAGTACTTGCAGAACCTCAGTGAAACGGAATTTATCGAGCAGTATCAAAAGACGGAAAAGGATAAATATGAAAAACCATCCATCACGACAGATATGGTCATTTTCACAGTAGATACAGAACAGGTTTTGGACAAGAGAAAAAAAGCAGGAAAAGAACTTCAGTTATTACTGATCCAGCGCGGAGGACATCCGTATAAAGGAGACTGGGCGTTAGCGGGTGGTTTCATGGGGATTGACGAAGACGTCGATACCGCTGTCCAGAGAGAATTGAAAGAAGAAACTGGAGTCGATGGAATTTACGCGGAGCAATTGTATACGTGGAGTGCAGTGGACCGGGACCCTCGAATGAGGATTGTGAGTGTCAGTTACTTGGCATTGGTCGACCAAGGAAAGCTACCGGCGCTACGGGCAGGGGACGATGCGGACGATGTAAGGTGGTTCACGGTAAAAGATACCGTAGTAGAATCACGTGATGCAGAGGTTGGTAGTACAATCCAGCGGACCGAAGAAATTGATCTAGAGCTAACTTCTGGAGAAATTTCCATATCGGCAACAATCGAAAGAGTTACAGTGACAGAAGGGACAAACACTAAAACGACAGAGAAAATAACGAAGCAGGATGGAATTGCCTTTGATCATGCGGAAATTATTTTATATTCGCTCGATCGATTACGCGGGAAAGTAAATTACACGAATATCGCATTCAATTTAGTGGGAGAAGAGTTTACGTTGCCCGACTTACAGCAGGTTTATGAGGTGATTTTGGGAAGAGCCTTAAACAAAGTACAGTTCCGCCGCCATGTGGAAGATATGGTGTTAGATACCGGAAAAGAAGTCAGAACAGGTGCATACCGACCATCGAAATTATATAGATATAATGCGGCGTGGATTCATGACCAATGGAATTAGGAGAGTTGGCGTAGAATGATTTCTATTTTTACTACAAGCTAGTTCTGTCATCAAAAAGTCTGTTTAACCAACTCAAACTGCCGATGTTTGAGTAGTTGAATTGAAAGTGAGGAGTCTCAAAGTGAATCGACTAAAAACAATAGAAGAGTGGCGGATGCTACTAGAGAAATCTGATGAACAACCGTTTCTTCTATTTAAATTGAGCATGACGAGTTTAAGCAGTGTAACCGCCAAAAAGGAAATGGAGTCGCTCGTGACGGATATTCCGAGATATGTGGTCATTTCACAGTTAGATAAAAAAGTATCGAATGCAGTGGAACTAGATACAGGCGTGAAACACGAAACACCACAACTGCTCATTATTAAAGGCAAAAAAGCCATTTGGCAGGCAACTAGGTATCAAATTAAGCAATCAGTTGTGTTGGATGCAATTGCGACCTATGTATAATGAAGTCTTCAAATTGAAAAGGAGTGATCCCGTAAAGTCATTTTTGACTTTTAGGACCACTCCTTATTTTTTTGTATCAACATTGATAGAAGGTTTGACTCGATGAGAACAGAGCATATCGAAAGCGGTTTTGATAGCGAATGATAAATGACGGGGAAGGTTCTGAGTTTTAGAATCTTGCCCTTTTAAATATGGATTCATTAAGACCTGAATAGCAATGTTTGTGGTCTCCGCAAGACACTACTAGAAGCTCAAAACTTTATTACAAACCATTAACATTCCTCAGTAGTTAGCTGATTCACTTATACATATAATTGTAAGTGTACGATTTTTGTACGCATAGGAACCAATTATACTAGGAGGTTTGTTGATGATTCAATCTATGAAGAAATTTCGTTTTGTTTTTGTACTTGCATTAATTTTTCAATTGGTCGCATTGCCGTTGCAGTCCCGCGCAGCGGAAACAGATGCGAATGGGCCTACATGGGTGCAGCCAGTTAACTATTTGGCGTTAGGGGATTCATTGGCATTTGGTATTAGTTCTGATGGGTTACCTGGTAAAGGATACCCCGATTTTTTAGCTGAATCCTTACAAGAAATGAAGATGTTATCAACTTCGAATAAAGGATTTGCTTATCCAGGCTATACAGCTCCAGAAGTATTAAAAGACTTGAAAGACAACGTGACAAAACCAGTTATAGGAATTGGGCAAGAAGGTAAGACGGTGGAATTACATCAAGCTATTCAAGATGCGAACCTGATTACAATTAGTGTCGGTGCGAACGATATGCTAAAGCATTTCAAAATCGATCATGCTACAGGTGTTCCGCAATTCGATATGGCAGAGCTTACAGCTGCAATTCAACAAGTCGGAACGAATTATAATGAAATTTTAAAAGTCATTTATGAAATTAACCCGAACGTTCAAGTGTATGTCATGGGTTACTATAATCCATTCCCAGCGCTTGCAGCTGACTATCAGCCACAACTTGCACAGTTGTTAGCAGGATTGAATGGCTCAATCCAAGCAGGCATGCAAGGAACCCCTGCTGAATTCGTTTCAACAAGTGAGCAAATTGCTACGGATTACAAGACGTACTTACCGAATCCCGCGAATATCCACTTAAGCGAAGCAGGGTACAAAGTGGTTGCGGATGAGTTTGGTAAACAACTGAAAGCAACTTATTCTTGGATCCCTAAGGATGCATTAACTGCGCAACTTAAAGGGGATGACGCTGCAACTCTTACATGGAAGCCTGCAGTGGATACAAAAAAAATCATGGGTTATGGCATTTATATGAATGACGAACTCATAGGTCAAGTTGGCGCAGATGTTCTCACATATGATGTACCCAATCTTAAAGCAAACACAGATTATCAGTTTAAAGTGGTAGCTGTAAACGAAGACAAGGTTACATCTACTGAGAATCCAACCGTAAAGGTGACAAGGACAGAAACTCCAGCACCGATTCTTTTTAAAGATATACAAAAACACTGGGCAAAATCCTATATTGAAAAAGCAGTGGAAGCGGGTATCGTTTCGGGTTATTCAGATGGTACCTTCAAACCAGAGCAGACGTTAACGCGCGTCCAAGCCACTTCGATTATTGTCCGGACACTTGGTCTAAAACCTACACAGCCAGCACCATTTAAAGATATTAGTCATTTCTCCGAACAGATTCAATCGGAAGTTGCGGCAGCGTCTCAATTTGGAATTGTATACGGTGTCAACGGAGAGTTGAAACCGAATGATCCGGTAACTCGTGTACAACTCGCTGCAATGTTGAATAGAACATTTACGCTCGTGAATGGGAAGCCATACGTTGCAAAATCACCAGCACCATACAAAGACATTTCTGGATACGGTAAAGAAGCGCAAAATTCGATTGCAATGTTACACGAATTCGGTATTGTGCATGGATCGAACGGGAAATTCCTACCTGCAGATGGAACAAAACGTGGGGAATCGGCGAAAATCCTTGTAAACTTTTCGTTGATACTCAAGCGATAATCATAGTCTGTCATGTAGAAGACTATGCAAATAAAAAAGGGAGCCAATCATTTAATGGATTGGCTCTCTTTTTCCGTACAAGTCGTTTCTCAAAAATATTTACTAGAGTAATCGGTCACTACTTGTATTTTAAGAGTATGGCTTTGGACCGCGATGTGACTTCAAGTTTTTGATAAATGGATGAGAGATAAACCCTTACAGTTCCTTCAGTTAACTTCAACTGTTCAGCAATTTCTCGGTTCGTAATGCCGTCTGCTAATAAGGAGAATACCTCTTGTTCCCTTGGTGTCAGTGCTTGATATTTCAAATCACTTGTAGATGTGACTGGTTGTAGATGCTGTAAATAGTGTGAGGAAATTGACTGCTCACTCTGACCATTTTGTTGTAGCCGCGTTAGATAACGATTGAGAAGGGGCTGCAATTCAGCTTCATCTAAAAATGTCCGAATGTAGTAATAGGGTGCGCCAAACTGGATTGCTTCATGTAAAACTTTGAGTGCTGTTTCTGGATTACCCAGTCGATTGTGACAAAGTGATTCAAGTATAGTTGCTTCTACAAGTGTCGCAATTTGAGAATCCTGCAGTGCTTTTGTTTTCGTTTGGATGAGAATCGTAAGAGCCTCTTCAGGTTGTTGTTTCATGAGTAAGAACCGTGTGTACACAAGCTCCCAAAAAGGTTGTTTAGTTTTCGTAGCGTTTAATTCTAATTCAGCATTTCGACTATCTCCAGAGAGGATTGAACAATATGCTTGCATAATACGAATACAGGTAATCCAATGTTTTTCTGTGACCATATTTTTGACTTGTGTCAACATTGCTTGTGCTGAAGTGAGCTTTCCTTCGGATAAGTAAATCTTCGCTTTTAATAAATACATAGGGATGAATAGGCCGGGATCATTGAGTTGATGGCCTTGTTGTAGTGCCACTTCTAACTCTTGCTTGGCATACTCAATTAAATTACGCTCATATAACGATTCTGCAGAGTTTCCGTAAATAAATGCTGTAACGCTACTCGTTTGATAGGATGTATTCCGAAATAGCTCTGCCAGTTCGCCCCCTTCTTCCATAGAAGGCATTTTGCCTTTTGAACCGAGGGCAGTTCTTAAAAGTTTGTATTCAAAAATATTATATTTCATGTGCACATCATCCCAGCGAGAAGGGACAGCACCATTTATCATTTGCCGCTGAATGATTTCTTTTGCAACTTGCAAATCTCCGCCTGTAGAAATAATTACGAATGCTCGAACAAACTCATAAATAGATGCTATGGCGGCATGCTCTTCTTGTACCATCCAATGTTCGGTCTTTTCACGGATTTCGAGTTCCACCATAAGCGATTGAGTAACTGAGATTTCTCCGGTCGACATAGAAGTTAGGACTCCCATCACCAACATTTCATGTGGGACGCTAAAGTTGTTGCTGCGTAAATGATGCATCCATCGCATGAAGGTGGTTGTCTGACCCGATACAAAAAGGTGGACAAGGTGTTGAACAATCCAATCGCTCGCAAGCTCATAACATTCATATTTTAGCGCGAGTTCAATTGCAGAGATGACATCGCCTTTTTCATGTAAAAGAGAAGCAGTTTCTTCTACAATTGTGATGACTTGTTTAGATGTAAAACGTTTTCGAAATTCAGCTTGTAAGGCTTCGGCAAATAAATGGTGATACCGGAAGACCGGATTAGATGATTGAAGGCGAACGATGAAAAAACCCATACTTTCCAATGTTTCAAGCAACTTATAGCTATCAGTTCTTTCAGTAAGCTGATTACAAAGTTCAGGTTCAAGAACATTGAGTAGGGAGGTACGTATAAGAAATACTTGTGTTAGTAATGGAAGTGGAGATAGAATTTCCTGAATTAAAAATTCATCAATAAAAGATCGTGAATCTTGATTTAGCTGTTCTATGTGATCATGAGGAATCGCCAAACTTGCGAGTTGTAGGCCAGCTATCCATCCTTCTGTTTGTTCCATAAGAAGTTCAAGGGTCTTTTGACTAGGAATCGACAAATTTTTAATAACGTAAAACTCCCTAGCTTCTTGCAGTGTAAAGCGTAACTGGGGTTCGTTGAACTCAGTAACCCACTGATTGACACGCCATCGCGCAATTGGTAGGGGCAAGTCAGTCCGAGATGTCAGATAGACATGGACATGGCTGGGTGACAGTTCTACAAACTTTGTCATCATACGATGAATGATGCCGTTTTCAATTAAATGATAATCGTCCAGGACAATGGAAAAGGGAATACCAGACAAACTAATTTCGTGAATAAATGACTCGATGAAAAAGTCAGATGTTGTTTCGTCAGGTGATTTCAATAAGGGGATTAGTACTTGATCCACATCAGTTTGGCAAGTTCTTGCAACTGCATGCAATACATAAGTCCAAAACCGAGTGGGATCATTGTCAGTACTATCGATTGAAAACCACGCTGCTTGTTGACCTGAATTCTTGAGCCATTGAAGCAATAACGTTGTCTTCCCATATCCCGCAGGTGCCCGAAGAATCGTTACCTTTTTCAATAAGTTATTCCTGAATGCATCATAGAATCTCGTTCGCTCCACGTTATCGGTAAAGCCGCTGGGAATTTCTGTTTTAGTGGGTAAAAGAATAGTAGACATTGGATAACCTCCATGTGCTGGGAAATTAGGGGCATATCATTTTGTATGTTGTCGCGTAGGTGTATGAAGCGGAGTAATAGTGTTTTGATGTGCCTCTTTCAAGTATACAGATAGTTTAATTATTAACAAGATTGGATTCTATTAACGCAACGAAGTTAGAAACTTCCTCTGTACTTCAACTTGGTTAATATGGATTCTTTAGACTTAGTTCACGACAGCATCTTTAATGTCAGTCGCTTCAATTCCTCGGGTTTGAATAATCAAAGGGTGTACGGAGTGTACCCTTTGAAGTTCATCGTCAAATAGTGCGTATAGGTTGTATTAGACTTTTTAATGTTAAGTAAATATATTCAGTAGATTAAGATTACTGATTTTAGTCGCTGTGTAACAAACAATTCTTTCGGAATTGGGAATGCTGCGTGTTGAATCTCGAAAGAGAGGAAGGTGTAAGATGGCTAAATAATATCCGAAACCGAATGATCCTGCTGCCAATAAGATAAGGATTAACAACACAATTGACAATATGGAGGTAGCAGAGGTAACGTTGAAGTTTAATAAAGGGAAGTAATTTGAAGAAATCAAAGAGAAAAATGAAGCAAGAAAATATAGCATTGGCAATCTGAAAAATGAAATTCATGAAGAAAATCAGTTGCGAATCAATGGTCATCAATAAAGAAGCAGGGGGTGTGCAGATACCATTCTTAATGGATTTCTGCATACTCAGGTTTTTTTACTAATACCTCAGTCATTTCAGTACCAAGCAATTAGTTGTGTTGGATGCAATTGCAACCTATGTATAACGAAGTCTTCAAATAGAAAAGGAGTGATCCCGTAAAGTCTTTTTTGACTTTTAGGACCACTCCTTATTTTTTATTGAATTCATTGTAAAATGTATCGTCTTTTTTCTTTTCGATATACGTCCAAATCAGGTAGATAATTACTGTGAACCCGAGTATGAGTAGAGAGGCATTGAATACGAATTCAAAATCCATGTCTTTTACCGTTCTTTTGGCAATGCCTGCCTGATCATGAATTTCATAACCTGTTTTTTGATAATTCATGAATAGAAAAGACAGGATGATTCCTATTGCACTCCCACTAACTAACGAAAGGATGAATTTCTTCATAGTAAATGCACCTCCTATTGCTAGTATATCTTATTTCCTTTTAATTGTGTGAAAGGTTAGAAAGTATTTTGTGTGGAGTTTTGCTTTACTAGAAAACATATTGGCTTCTATCGAGCAAGGTTATGATTATAGGGATATTTTGAGTGACGATTGAATGGGGCTGAAAGGAAGTACGTTTTTATTCTTTCAAGATTTACTAGTTGAACGGTTAGGACGTGGCCAGATGAAATAGCTTGCGGAAATGAGAAGGTCAACAACTAAAATAATCGTCCAAAGACGTAGCGTGTTATCGAACTCATGTGTACGTTCAGGTGCATCGATATACCATTTTACAAACAAGATCATGGGAGCTCCAATGGCGAAGGCGAGGGCATGGCGAAGCGAGCCTTTCATAGAATGGATGGCATGTGGATATCCTGTTCTTCGAATTGGTTTTGGCCCTTGTTTCGTTACATAATATTGAAATCGTTCGTCTGCCCATTGGATCATACTTTTCCCGAATGCAAGTGAAATACCGATGTATAGTGGAGCGATGGAGTGTGCGACGGTGGCTGTCGCTCCATGGTAGAGGTCGATTGCTGTGACTAATAACAAAATCACATCTATCAAAGGAATTAGTGCAAGAATAAAAAGACCGAGCCGTTTTTGTTTGAACACATAACGGACTGTGAGGCCGAGGGCGATGACGGCCCAGAAGCTGATTTCACATGCAATGATGATGTATGCAACAAAATTCATGAAGAACCTCCTAATTAGCACAGTTGTATTAAAAAGAAGTATACAGGAGAATTCTTTTTAGTACAACTGTTTTATTAACCTATGCTAAACTAAGATATGCCTAAAATTGTGAATCATGATGAACGAAAAAATACAATTGCAGAAGCTATGTGGCGAGTCATTTTGGATAAAGGGATGGAAGGAGCAACAGTACGAAATATTGCGGATGAAGCGAAACTCTCACTTGGTGCGCTTCGGTATTATTTTAAAACCCAAGATGACTTGCTAGTATATGCGATGGAATTAGTTCAAGAACGAGCGAAAAAACGAATTGAAAAGGTATTATTGCAATCATACTCTCCGAAAGAGTTAGTTATTGCAATGATTTTGGAGATTGTACCTGTTAATACGAATACTCGTATCGAGATGGAAGTATGGTTTGCATTCATCGCCTACGTCAAACATCGAAGTGATACGATTGATGTTCCGGATGATCAAATTTTAGAGATGACGAAACGGTTGCTCGGATTTCTTCAGGAGCAACAGCTACTGAAATCTACGTGTCAGATGGAGATGGAAATCGAGCGGTTATATGGGCTGATTGACGGCCTTGCGATCCATGCGGTATTGGATCCAAATCGATTGGATTCGGAGCAGATAAGGAAGACAATTGAATACCATATTGACTCGATTTGTGTGACGGCTTGACCTTTTTTATTAATGATCGTAAAAGCGAAGGAAATCGACAAGGCATGTAACATGGTTGAAAAAACTAGAGTTTCCATGTGAACATATAGCCAGTTTTATTTATTTTAGAGGGCATTCAGTATCGTTCTGAATGTCCTTTTTCGTTTATTTAAAAAACTATATGGGGTGGCTAATCACAAACGATAATGCGGTACAGAAGCTCTTGTTGAAAGAAAACCGTCTGGATGGTACAGTGAAAAGTACTTGAAGAAATGAGGTGCAATCTGATGGCTGTGAATACACGGAAAATCGACATATTGGATGCGGCTTCTCGCATTGTTGCAGAAAAAGGGATTTTCCATTTAACGATAGAGGCTGTAGCAGAAGAAGCGGGGATTAGTAAAGGTGGATTGCTCTATCACTATCGATCTAAGGAAGTCTTAGTCGAAAAAATGGTCGAACATTTAGCTAGTAATTATAGAAATAAAATCGCAACACATGCTGAAGAAGATGAGATCGAGGCTGGGAAATGGACTCGAGCGTATGTAGACGTGACTTTTAAAAAAGGATATCCAAATAAAGACATGCATTCAGGTTTACTTGCTGCCAAGGCCATTAATCCTGAACTTATGAGTCCAATCCGTGAAGTGTATTCTGAATGGCAGAGGGATATTGAAACCGATGGGATTGATCCGATTATGGCAACGATTATCCGATTAGCCTCTGATGGCATTTGGTTAGCAGATTTGTTTGACATTAACCCAATTAGCGATGAGTATAAAGAACTGGTTTATAAAAAATTAAAAGATTGGACAAAACAATAAAAATACTTTAATGACAGCTCTCATGATTGTTTTTGAGTGTGCCAGAAAAGAGCGCAAGCTGTCTAGTGGGGTTGAAAGATTATTCTCATAACTGTATAGTGATATCTCGAATACAAAAACCGTCTGGACGGTATAGTATTTGAGTTGAAATTAAGTGGGGTGCTATAAAATATGAAAAATAAAGTGCTTCTCACCTCTGCTGTAACAGGTGCAGGCGAGACAACAGGGATTAGCAAATACGTACCAGTGACGCCGAAAGAAATTGCGGAATCTGCAATCGAGTCCGCAAAAGCGGGTGCAACGGTCGCGCATATTCATGCTCGCGATCCAAAGACTGGCGGAATTAGCCATGATGTTGAGCAGTATCGCGAAATCATGGATAGGATTCGTGATTCTGAAGTAGATGTAATTGTTAACATTACGGCTGGCGGCGGTGGTGACTTCATTCCCAACTTAGATACGCCGGCTGCTGGTGGTACCGGGACCTTCATTCAAACTCCAGATGAACGACATTATCCAGTAGGAGAATTGTTACCGGAAATGTGTACGCTCGACTGTGGGAGTGTGAATTTCGGAGATATGGTGTACATGAGTCCGACAGAGTGGCTAAGGAAGCAAGCCGCACTGATTCAACAAAGTGGAGTAAAGCCAGAGCTCGAGTGCTTCGATACAGGGCATTTACGATTCGCGAAACAGCTTATTAACGAAGGCCTGATTGATGGAGATCCAATGTTCCAATTTTGTTTAGGAATTCCTTGGGGGGCTGAAGCGGATGCTGAAACAATCATGTACTTCAAAAACCGATTGCCTGAAAATGCGCATTGGTCTGCATTTGGTATCGGACGTATGCAGTTACCGATAGCTATGCAAAGTGCCATGTTAGGTGGAAATGTGCGAGTAGGGTTAGAGGATAACCTGTACCTCTCAAAAGGAGTTCCAGCAAGCAACGAACAGCTTGTCGATAAAGCGGTTACAATGTTGCAAAGTAACGGAATTGAACCGATGACGCCGCAAGAAGCACGATTGTTTTACAAACTGCGTGACCCGCTAGGAGGTACGAAGAAATGAGCATGACCTCAACGAAACAAGTAGCCGTAATTGGCACAGGTGTCATTGGGAATGGTTGGATTTCCCGTTTTTTAGCACAAGGACTAGATGTCGTCGCATTTGACCCGAGTGAAGGGGCAGAACAACGTACACAAGTAGCCATTCAACAAGCATGGCCATCCTTGCAACATATTGGATTAGTAGAAGGAGCGTCTCCTGATCGAATCACTTTTGTACAAACAATTGAAGAAGCCGTGAAGGGTGCGGTAGTAATCCAGGAAAACGTGCCGGAGCGGGAAGACTTAAAGAAAAGTGTACTTGCTGAAATAGACCAATTCGCTGAACCAGATGCAATCATCGCTTCTAGCACATCAGGAATCATGCCAAGTCAGTTACAAGCTAATTTAAAAAATCCTGGTCGCATGATTGTAGCACATCCGTTCAATCCAGTTTACATATTGCCACTAGTAGAATTGGTCGCGGGACAACAGACGGATGCTGCCGTAATCGATCGTGCAAACGAATTTTATACAGCTATTAACATGAAACCATTGATTGTCCAGAAAGAAATTGAAGGACATGTAGCGGACCGTCTTATGGAAGCTCTTTGGCGTGAAGCCCTCCATTTAGTGAATGACGGTATTGCGACAACGGAAGAAATCGATGCATCGATAATCTATGGTGCAGGCTTACGTTGGGCACAAATGGGACCGTTTTTAACTTTCCATTTAGCCGGTGGGGAGCAAGGGATGCGACATATGCTTGAACAGTTTGGTCCCGCGTTGAAACTACCTTGGACGAAACTCGAAGCGCCTGAATTAACAGAGGAGTTGAAAGAAAAAGTGATTGAAGGTTGTGAAACTCATGCGGGTAATAGTTCAGTCTATGAATTGGAAGTCAAACGTAATGAGTTCCTTGTCAAACTACTCGACTTAGTTGAAGAGTATTGGCATGAGCCATCATCAGCAGTGAAATAATCAGTTGGAACAGGGGGTCTCTCAAATGGAGAAGACAACTTTTACGTATTCAAGCCTCGTGCAGCCAGAATGGGTAGATTATAACGGTCATATGAATGATGCCGCATATTCAAAAGTATTCAGTTTGGCTGTGGATGCATTTATGGAGCATATTGACTTACATGAGCAAGCGCGCACCACGAATAGCTATACGTTATTTACATTAGAAACACATATTTGTTATCTACTAGAAGCGAATGAAGGAGAACGATTAACCATTACGATGCAACTTCTGGATACAGATGAAAAGAGAGTACATATCTTCTTCAATATGTGGAACAGCGGGCAAGAACTCGTGGCAACGAGCGAACAAATGTTGATGGGCATGAATACGGATACTGGAAAGCCAGGTCCGTTTCCAGATTCCATTTCACACGTTATAGAAAAAATCGCAAGTACAGATAGTCAGTTGGAACTTCCGAAACAAGCGGGTCGGAGAATTGGCATTAGACGCTAAGTACCCATACAATTTCGCGTTCAACGCAAGTTCTTCTCTCCACTGGCTACTGCTAAAGGGGAAATATAATGAGTAAAATTGAAGTGAAAGATTTAACTAAAATATTTGGTTCACATCCTTCACAAGGAATGAAGTTATTAGAAGAGGGTCGTGAAAAGTCTGAAATACTGAAGAAAACTGGAATGACAGTCGGAGTTAATAAAGCGACATTCAGCGTGGAAGAAGGCGAGTTTTTCGTCATTATGGGACTATCAGGAAGTGGGAAGTCGACCCTGATTCGTTTAGTCAATCGGTTAATCGAACCGACGAGCGGAGAAATTCTGATTGATGGCGAGAATTTGACAAAAATGAATACGACAGATTTATTGAATACCCGAAGGAAAAAGCTAGGCATGGTGTTTCAGAATTTTGGACTACTGCCGCACCGTACCATCTTGAGTAATGTAGCATATGGGTTAGAAATTCAAGGTGTGAAAAAAGAAGAACGAGAAGCAAAGGCACGCAAAACACTAGAGGATGTGGGTTTGAAAGGCTATGAGGATAGTTATCCTACAGAACTGAGTGGTGGTATGCAGCAACGGGTCGGTATCGCTCGCGCATTGACGAATGATGCAGATATTCTGCTGATGGATGAAGCTTTCAGTGCACTCGATCCGATTATCCGAAAAGAAATGCAAAACGAACTGATCAGTTTGCAAAGTAAGCTTGGTAAGACAATCTTGTTTATTACCCATGATTTGGACGAAGCTCTGAAACTAGGAGATCGAATTGCGATTATGAAAGATGGCGCTATTGTTCAAATAGGATCTGCTGAGCACATTCTAGAAAACCCAGCTGATGATTATGTAGCAGATTTCGTAAGAGACGTTGATCGTTCAAAGATTTTAGAAGCCTCTCATGTTATGAAGCGTCCTGAGGTTGTTATGACGCATAAAGACGGACATCGGATGGCGATTCGAAAAATGGAAGAGGTTGGAGCATCCAGTATTTTTGTTGTCGGTAAAGATGATGAGTTCAAGGGATTGCTGACGATTGACGATGCTATTAAAGCATACAAAGAAGATATTCCACTAAAAGACATCTTAATTCAAGACGTGCTATCCGTACCTCCTACTACTCCACTAAGTGAACTCATTGAAATCGCTGTAGACTCCAAATATCCCATTACTGTTGTGGAAGACAACAAGCTATTAGGAATCATTTCTCGTGTATCAATCCTGTCAGGTCTTGTACTTGGGAAGGAAGTGGAGAATGACTTGGAGACTGAAACGAGTGAGGTGATGTCACGATGAACTACTTCGATTTACCTATTGAAGACTATACAAATAATTTTGTGGACAACTGGCTTCTCCCAAATACTGCCGGTTTCTTCGACAAAATCAGTGACATGTTACGCGCTTTCATCGATATGGTCACCTCATTTATGCTTTTCATCCCTGCTGAAGTTCTCGTCATTCTAATTGTAATCGTCGCTTGGAAGGCTTCAGGAAAAGGGCTTGCTTTATTCGCATTAATTGGCGGGTTTTACATAGGAGCCGTAGATTTGTGGTCGGAGTCTATACAAACGGTGTCTATTGTCATCGTCTCTACAATTATTTCAGTGGGAATCGGGGTTCCAGTAGGAATCTTGACGGCATTGAATAAGACAGCGGATCGAATTGTCCGTCCGATCTTGGACTTCATGCAAACGTTACCAAGTTTCGTCTATCTCATTCCGGCAATCTTGTTATTCGGGCTTGGGAGTGTTCCAGCTGTGATTGCAACATTCGTATTCGCGACGCCACCCGCAGTTCGAATGACGAGCCTCGGTATTAGACAAGCACCAGAAGAAGTGATTGAAGCATCAAAAGCATTCGGCTCCACTAAGTGGCAATTGTTGTTGAAAGTACAGTTGCCTTTAGCAGTTCCGACAATCATGGCAGGTGTCAATCAGACAATGATGTTATCTCTTTCTATGGCGGTTATCGCGTCTATGATCGGTGCGCCGGGACTCGGAGATACGGTATTGACGGGTATTTCAACCGTAAACGTTGGACTTGGGTTGACAGGTGGACTGGCAATCGTTGTGCTCGCCATTATCTTGGATCGGATCACACAAAGTATAGGGAAGAAATCTTAAATCTTAAATTCAAAGAGGAGCGATTATATTGAAGAAAAGAGTATTAGGAAGTTTGTTAGCAGCGTCGATGTTAATGTTAGGTGCTTGTGGATCGGACGATAGCAAAGACAAGTCCACTGCTGGTGCAAGTGAAGACAAAACGATTACATTCGGTGTGACACCCTGGACGAGTACAGTTCCACCAACAAAAATTGCTAAGCTGATCATCGAAGATATGGGGTATGAAGTGAAAGAAATCAAAGCAGATGCTGGAAACGTCTACATCGGTCTTTCACGTGGTGACATAGACGTATTCATGGATGCATGGTTACCGGCTCACGAAAAGCATATCGAAAAGTATAAAGATAATATTGAGGAAACTGCTGTAAGTTATGATGATGTTCAGACTGGTATGGTAGTCCCTACTTATATGAAAGACATTAACAGCGTAAGTGACATTAAGGGAAAAGAAAAACAATTCAATAACGAAATGTATGGAATTGAAGATGGTGCAAGTGCAACAGGAATCATTAACGAAATGCTTGAAGGATATGACTTGGACTTAAAACAAGTGAACTCTTCTGAGGGCGGCATGTTAGCACAAGCTCAGCGCAAGATGTCGAGCAATGAGCCTGTCGTGTTCTACGGATGGCGCCCACATACAATGTTCAACAAATTTGACCTAAAAGTGCTCGAAGACGAACAAAATTTCTTCCAGACAGCGTCAGTAAAAGTGATTACTAACAAAGAGTTGAAAAAGAACAGCACGGACGTCTATGAATTCCTCAGCAACTGGAGTATCTCAATTGATGATGTAGAAAATATGATTGAAGAAATTGAAAATGAAGGAACAGACCCGGAAGTCGTGGCTCAAGAATGGATTGACAACAACCAAGATAAAGTGGATGAAATGTTAGGTAAGTAATAGTTTGGTCCTGTGTGAAGAGCGAGCTATCGCGTTCGTGCAGGACTGATTTTCATCTGCAAAAGAAAGGATGTTTTGACATGGTAACTACCCAACAGGTGATAATAGACAGGGAAGTCCCTAGTAAAATGCGAGATGGGGTGACGTTATATGCAAATATTTACCGACCTTCAGGTGATGGCATCTATCCAGTCGTTCTGACGCGATTGCCGTACAATAAAAATTTGCCTGATTTTTCGCATCGGTATATCGATCCTATCCGAATTGCACTATCAGGATACGTCGTCATCATTCAAGACGTTAGAGGTCGTTTTGCATCAGAAGGAGAGTTTGCGCCGTTCATACAAGAGTTTGAGGATGGGTACGACACGGTGGAATGGGCTGCGAAATTACCGTATTCCAATGGGAAAGTTGGCATGTTCGGTCTCTCGTATTATGGATTCACTCAACTGTATGCAGCCTTGGAACGTCCACCTTCCCTTAAAGTACTGTTTCCTGCGATGACGGGGAATGTAGCAGAAAGAGATATGTTTTCCCGGAATGGAGTCGTTGAATTAGCTTCTGCTCAGACATGGATGCTGGACTCAATCAGTTATGATTATTTGAAGCGAGTGGGGACAGAAAATTACGAAGCGGCAATGAAAGAAATCGCATACGACTTGGATCATATCGAGGAGTCCCACAAAGCGGTACCGTTTAATAATTGGCCTCCAATCCAAAAGCATCCTGAACTTGTACCGTTCTTTGAAAAGTATTTCTTGAGTGATTTTCAAAAAGAATTGCAAAAAGAGACGAAAAAACGATTGGGAACAAGTAATGGCGTGCAGATTCCTGCGTACCATTTAGCAGGTTGGTATGATAGCCACTTAGCACCGACATTGAAGAATTTTGAAGACATGCAAAACCCTCATCATAACCAAAAGTTAATCGTCGGTCCGTGGTCTCATGGCTACGTGGATTCGGATATTGGAGAACGTGCATTTGGATCGTATGCATCCGGCCATGCAATCGAGGGAAAAGATGATATTACGTCTCTTCACATTGATTGGTTCAATTATTGGTTGAAGGAAGAGCATACTAGTATTCACGAATCCGAAGATCCTGTTAAGTTATTTGTTATGGGGACGAATGAGTGGCGTTCTGAAAAAGAATGGCCATTGAAGAGAACAGAGTATACCCCACTTTATACAGAAAGTGATGGTCTAGCAAATACGGATAATTCTGCGGGGCGTTTAACATGGACAAAACCTGCACAAGCAAGTGAAGATCAGTATGTACATGATCCTGAAAATCCTGTACCAAGCCGCGGTGGGGGTACGTTATTCTACAAAGGAAGAAATTCAGGTCCGCGAGATCAGAGAGAGATTGAGACTCGAAGTGATGTGGCTGTTTACACAACCACACCATTATCAGAACCAGTAGAAGTGACAGGTTGGATCACAATGAAGTTATGGGCGTCTTCAGATGCAGTGGATACAGATTTTACAGCGAAATTAGTAGACGTTTTGCCGGACGGTACGGCATATAACCTAGCAGATGGAATTGTTCGGGCGAAGTACAGACAGAAGGGGATCGAATCAGTCCCACTAGCAGGCGAAGTAGTAGGATACGAAATTGATCTATGGGCGACTAGTAATGTGTTTTTACCAGGACACGCTATCCGACTTGAAATAGCATCGAGTAACTTCCCTCGATATGAGGTCAATCCTAATACTGGAAACACAACAAAAGATACGGTTGAAATGGTAAAAGCAAATCAAGTTATACACCATGGTGCACAGTATCCAACGCATATCGTCTTGCCAGTCATTCCGAAGTAAGAATTCTGCCCCTAAATATAAAGGAGATTTCATCAAAAAAATATACAAAAAGCAACCGCCTCTGGAATCCAGTGGCGGTTGCTTTTTTACAATTAGATAGGAATCACTTATGTTGACCTTTCAGCCAATCCATTGCAACTTTTGCATGCAGTTCTGCTCCATACTTGAAGATGCTTTCATCTTGGACCATTCGTGGATTGTGAACGGGTGCTTCTCCTTCTTTACCTGTCCCCAAAATGACAAATGCAGAAGGAACACTTTGAGAAATATATGAAAAGTCTTCAGAACCATTGATGGCTCCTAAGTCCACCATGTTTTCAGATCCCATTACGGTTTCAAGTGAACCACTGATTTGATCGACAAAGTCAGGATCATTATACGTCGTAGGTGTATGGAATTCTGTGATGGTATATTCTCCGCGCCATGCTTTCACGACATGTTCAATCATCTCTGGGATCCTTTCGCACAAATGATCACGTGTGGCTTGGTCGAAACTACGCATGTTTCCACTTAATATAGCTCTTTCAGGAATGACATTGGTTACAGTACCACCACTCATAGAACCAACGGAAAACGTCACATTCTGTTTCGGATCCGATTCGCGAGTCATGAGTAGATTCAGGCTTGTATACAGCTGGTTCAAGATCATATTCGCGTCAATCGTCTTATGTGGCTGAGAACTATGACCGCCGTATCCTTTAATATCCACAATATACGAATCCATTGCTTGAGTGATTGTACCCTTCGTAACAGATAGGGTGCCAGCTTCCTGGTCAGGCATGATGTGAATCCCGAATGCTGCATCCACTTTCGGATTTTCAAGAGCGCCGTCGTCAATCATTAGCTTCGAACCGTATCCCCATTCTTCACCAGGCTGGAAAAATAATTTCACAGTCCCTTGAAGTTCAGCTTCCTGGTCTTTCAAAATCTGAGCAGCACCAAGTAGCATCGCAACGTGGGAATCGTGTCCACAAGCATGCATAAGGCCTGGTTTTGTTGACTTAAACTCCGATTCGACCTCTTCTTCAATAGGTAGGGCATCCATATCTGCACGTAGTAGAATACAAGGCGATCCTGAACCAATCGTTGCAATCACTCCTGTACAATTCTCTTGCTCAGCAAAACCAGCACGTGCATACTTTTTCCGGACTTCATCGGGAACTTTTCCACATGGCTTGTGGTCAATTCCAATTTCGTCCAACCGTCGTTGTATGAAGTGCTGCGTATTAGGTAAGTCAAATCCAAGTTCCGGATTTTGATGCAAATACCGACGATCTTGGATTATCTGTTCTTCTAACGTCATCGAATTTTCTACAGTACTAGTCATGAAAACATCTCCTTTGTTTACGTACTAATGATTCCAATGTTAGCTTGGCCCAAGTCCGATATACTGAGCAATAACGATTAAAATGAACGCTACGAAATGGAGAATCATGAATAACTTCCACGAGAACTTCACCCAATCCGCATAATTTACATTTGACATCCCAAGTGCGGCCATTAATCCACCGGAAGTTGGCCATAAGTAATTCGTGAACCCATCGCCGAATTGATAGACAACAACCATTACTTGTTGGTTAATTCCAAGTATCTTTCCTAAAGGCCCCATGATTGGCATCAAAATTAATGCCTTACCACTTCCAGAAACAACAAAGAAGTTGAAGAATATCACAACTAAAAACAATACGAATAACGTTACAACGGATCCAGTGTTATTTAAAAGGCCAGCCAATGCGTGTACGGCTGAATCTATAATTTCAGCTTGCGTCATCAAAATCATAACAGAACGAGCAAACCCGATAGCCAGAGCTGTTGGCAAAAGTCTTGAAGCGCCAATCCCAAAATCAGCTGCTGCTTCACTCGGTGACAACCGCAAGATGATGACTAAGAATACGGCATAGATTGCATAGACCGCAGACAATTGAGGCATTCCCCAACCGAGTTGAATCGCACCATATGCACTACCAACTAACACAGCAACTAATCCAAGTAACGCAATTTTTCGAGGCCATGTAAATGGTTCTTCTTCATAAGTAGCTGTTTTTGCATCTTCCAAGTGTGCTAAATATTCGTCTGCGACAATACTTTTCGTTGGGTCTGCCTTCGTTTTGTTCGCATATCGAAGAATGTACACTATGGTGATAGCAATGAAGATTACAAGAGAGATAATCCGGAACGTAAGACCAGAATAGATAGGTAAGCCCACAATCGATTGACTGACACCTGTCGTATAGAAGTTCACCGCACCTGCAGTGAATCCAATCGCTAGTCCCATTGTGGATGTCGCAAATGCCGTGATTCGGTCATATCCCATTCCCATGACAACAGCCATTGCAAGTGGAATGAAAGGTATTCCACCTTCACCAAAACCGATTGTTCCCATGATCGCGAATACGGTGAGTAAAACAAAGATAATTAGTTTTTCTTTTCCAGCAGCAACTCGCAGGAGTTTGTGGATCCCAGCTGCAATCGCACCAGACTTTTCAAGAAGATAGAGCGCACCACTGGCAAAAAGCAACATGACAATGATGTCTGCAGATTGCACAACCCCATTGTGGAGAGCCGAAAAGAAGTCCATAAATCCAATTGCATTTTCTTGGTCCACATAATTGAAAACATCTGTGTTCAGTTGCTCAATTCCCGTTTCAGGGTCGACCACGCGTTCATATTGTCCACTAGGCACAATCCATGACAAAACCACTACTAGCAGCATAACGAGTAAAAACATGATGTATACGTGTGGAAAGTTAAACCCTTTGCGCTTATCCTTCTTTGACATGAAATTTCCCCCAATTCCCCATATCGATCAACTTTAGATTCTTGCGATTCCTTTAAAAAGTGTAACCCCAGTTTCGATCAATTCATCTCTAAAATCATACTCGCTCGTATGGACGTTCGGATAATTTTCACCATTTCCAACGAAGCAATAGGCTCCTTTTGTCAACTTTGTAAAGTGACCGAAGTCTTCAGAACCACGGAATGCATCTTCTAATTCGATGATTTCCAACTCATTATCTTTTGCGCTACGACGGATTTCATCGGAACACTCTTTAGCGTTCGCTGTTTCAGGGAACTCATCTTGGTACTCGAATGCAACTTGCAAACCATATTCTTTTGCTTGTGCTGTTGCAAAGTTTTCTAGGTTTTCTTGGAGTCGGTCCATCTCTTTTTCATGAAGGGCGCGAATGGTTAAGCGAATCGTTCCTTTTGAGGCGGACATTCCAAATGCTTTCTCGCCTAAATCGATTTGGACAACCGTGCATAGAACTAGTCCCTCATTAAGTTCTGGTGAAATGAATTTCGGAATCTCTTGTACGATATCTGCGATTGCTAGAGAGGGGTTCTTACCATTTTCAGGTTGACTTGCGTGAGCGGGAGAACCCGTTAATTGAATAGTCATCCCCTTAGATGCACACAACATCGTGCCATCTTTAACAGCAACTGTTTTGAATGGAAGACCACTCATATTGTGATAGGCGTAAATTTCATCAATCTGGTGTTCGTCGATGAATTCTACACATTGAATCGCCCCGGCTCCAGTTTCCTCAGCAGGTTGGAAGAGGCAGAAAATATTTTGGTCCGCCCCGTTTTGATCAACCTCCAACGCAAAAGCTGCTAGTGTTGCTGAATGCCCATCATGTCCGCACTTATGAGATTTTCCAGGATATTGAGATGCCCAGGGGAGGTCAATGACTTCGTCCATTGGAAGGGCATCGAAATCGGCTCGGAAGGCAATGGACGGTTTATCCACTCCTGCTCGATAGATTGCGTAGAACCAAGTCCCTTTATCTACAATCTCAAAGTGAGTTGTATGCGTTTTCAAAAAGTCCATTAAGTATTGTTTGGTCCATACTTCTTCGTTTGAGAGCTCAGGATGTTGGTGCAAATCATGACGCAGTTGCTTTGCTAATTCAAAATTATGACTATTCATGCTGTTTTTACCTCCTAGCGGTTTTCAACTTCCTAACAGTCAATTTATGAGTCTGAACTGTTAGTCAATTAATTATATTGTATATTGTACATTATATTTAATTTTTTACAATAAAAAAATTCCGCATAGAGATGCAGAATTTCTGAACAGATAGATTTTTAGTTATAGGGGAATAAGCTCGGCTTTTTCAGCATTCCAATGAACTTCCTTCAAGTAAGTTTCTAGTTCAGCCGTTTTGCCTTCTCGGAATAATTCAAGCATTTTGCGATGTTCATGATTTGTTTCTCTTAACTTGTTGGCTGTCCATATCGGGTCTTCCATCCAATCAAACGTCTTTAAAAACTTCTTTTCTAACTGTAGTAACAAGGTGACAAGACTCTTATTCGGACAAACAGATAAATAGACATTATGAAACGATTCCTGCATTTTGTGATACATGGAGAAATTTCCTGTATTGATAGCCAAATCAATGCTTTCAATATAGAACTCCATTTCTTTCAGGTGCTTGTCGGTCAGCAAATGTGTTGCCAAGGAAGCAGCTAGCCCATCTAATGCTCCTATGATCAAATATGTTTCTTTTGCTTCCTCGGTAGTCAAGCTCTTGATGATGAATCCTTTTCGAGGAATATTTTCTAATAATCCTTCTGACGATAGTTGAATCAATGCTTCGCGTACGGGCGTTCGACTTACTTTCAACGCATCACAAATAGCGTTCTCATTCACTTTTTTACTAGCTGTGAGCGTTCCGTTATTGATTTGCTCGACGATATAGTTATAGACATGATCTGTTAAGGACAAATAGTTTTTCATATTAAAAACCTCAATATCTTTTTGACCTCTATTATATAGATTATTTTAAGAAATTCAATTTAGAAATGAAAAGTATTGGGATTACTGGTGTAAGTAGGTATGATGAGAGTATCTAATTTTACAGGAAGAACTAGACGAACAGGAGGAATTGCATGAAAATAGGAATCATAGGGACAGGCAATATCGCGACTTATCTATTGGGGAAAATCAATGACGAAAAATGGTTGAACGGTGAGGTCATAGCGCTATTCGGTCGCAATCGAGAAGTAGGAGAGGACCTTGCGTTGCGCTATGGAATCGATTTTCATACAGAGTTTCAAGACTTTCTAGATACACCTATTACTATGGTAGTGGAAGCCGCGACGATAGAAGCTGCGAACACCTATATGAAAACCGTTGTGGCGAGCAAGAAAAATATGATTGTGAGTAGTATTGGCGTGTTTAACGACATCCAGTTGCTCGATGAACTGAAAGAACTCGCGGAATCGAAAGGGGTGCATGTGGCACTTCCTTCGGGTGCGATAGGTGGGTTGGATTTGCTGAAATCTGCGAATGCAATTAACGGATTAAAACATGTGCAAATCACTACTAGGAAATCTCCTGCTTCACTTGGTCTACAAGAGGATCATAAAGAAGAGTTGCTTTTCGAAGGCTCTGCAAAGGAAGCGAGTCTAAAGTTTCCTAGGAACATGAACGTGGCTTTGGTGCTAGCCCTCGCAGGAATTGGTATTGAGAAAACGAGAGTACAAGTCGTAGTAGATCCTGCAGTCAAGCGGAATACCCATATAATAGAGGCAGATGGTGATTTTGGGAATATGAAGTTGCAAATCGAAAACAATCCTATGCCAAATAATCCAAAGACAAGCCACCTTGCTGCTCTGAGCATTTTGGACGTATTGAAAAACAAGGATCAGTCAATAAGAATTGGAAACTGAGTAGTCTTAATGAATATTAAAAAAGTAACTGTCCATTTTCTTGAGGACAGTTACTTTTCTATGGCTTAATGTGTTCTTTCAGAGACCTGTGAAGTCGTTTTGCTGTGCGGTTTTTTCTTCTGGACAGCCATCGATAGTGAAATTGCTGCACAAACAAATGCAATAATGACGATGAAACCACCGACAGCAGGCATGCTGGTCACGCTTCCTGTGTGACTGAATGCAATACCCCCAACACCTGAACCGAGAGCAATCCCGACTTGAAGCGCGGAATTGTTAAAGCTCTGGTGGATATCCGATGACACTGGGTCTGTTTGAATGATGTAATCTTGCTGTGCTGGTGCGAGAGCCCAGCTGAGTGCTCCCCAAATCATCATAACGATGATGAAAACTGGCATAGAAAACGTGGAGTAGGGAAGCACGAACAAACTAAGTGAAAATGTTCCTAATATGATTAAAATACTCTTTTGAGAGCCAATGCGTGAAGCAAGTCCTCCACCGAAAGCGCCACCTGCAACGGCTGCGAGTCCGAATAAGAAGTAAAACACACTAATTGATGAAGAGCTAAGGTTCATCGTCGTTTCAAGAAACGGTGTGAAATAGGCGTATACTGAATAATGTCCTGCGAGCATAAACATCGTTGCTAAATGGGCGAAGACGATTTTTTTGTTCGCTAATGCTTTTAGTTGTTCACGTAGTGGCTGTACGTCACCAGTAGGGATTTCATCGAAAAACTTACTGATCAATAGAATGCTTCCGATTGTTAGGATTGCGATTCCAAGGAAAACTGTGCGCCAGCCGAATGCATTCGTAATGACGATTCCAATAGGTACACCGAGTACAAGTGAAGAACTAATTCCCATATAGATATAGCCTAATGCTTTCGCACGCACATTTGGTTTTGAAATGCGGGCGGTAATGGTTAAGGAGAGGACGATGACTAACGCTGCACTTGCTGCGGTCAGAATCCTAGCGGCCATCATCATAGCAAAGGTTGTGCTGAAATATGTGAATACGTTTCCTAAGAAAAATACCGATAATGCTAGTAAATATAACTTCTTTCGTTCTATTTTAGCTGTTAGTGACAGCATCACAGGTCCAGCGATTGCAAAGACCAATGCAAATATTGTAATGAGTTGCCCAGCCGTTGCGATCGAAACTTGCAAGTCTTCAGCGACTACTGGCAAAATACCGCCTACAACCAATTCGACTAAGCCTACTGTAATTGCCGAAATGGCTAATAAAAATACACGAATGTCCAACTAATCTCCTCCTGCTATTATTCTTTATCGAATTTGAATATAAAAAAAAGTCCCGACTACAAAAATTCTTTTGTAGTCAGGACTTAACGGATCCTGGTAGAGACCCTCGAACCATATTATCGAGGTTATACAGATTGATTTTTAGTATGAAATTTTTCCTTCTCATAAATTTATCATGAAAATTGGACGGTGGCAAGGGTAAGACGTCTGACAACCTAAAAAGTTAGCGATTAGCATGTGAGCAAAGTAATTTCAATCTAAAGTGCAAATACATAAATATAAAATGAACTTTTTACCTGTCTGGAAACTCTTATAAGGGAGAGGTGAGCGAATGAGGATTGTCAAGTTGGTCAAGAAAGCGAAAAAAGGAAATAAAGAAGCACTGCTGCAACTAATTAGCGAGCAGCAAGATGCTTACTATCGATTGGCATTAACGTATATGGGCAATTCTCATGACGCGATGGATGCTATGGAAGATATGATTGTGGGCCTGTATCATTCGATTCCTCAACTGAAAAAAGAAGACGCATTTTATAGTTGGAGCAAAACGATTCTTGTGAATCGATGTAAAAAGCTATTGCAGCAGAAAAACAAGGTCGTTCCTATGGAGAACGCGGATGAAAGTTTAGAAAAACCTATCATAACTGCTGATGCGACTAACTCTTTTACACAGACCGAACACCGGATGGACTTGAATGACATGTTGAGTACGCTAAATGCGAACCAGCAAGAAGCGATTGAGTTAAAGTATTTACATGATTTGGACCTTCAAACAATTGCCGACATGACGAACGTGTCAATCGGAACCGTGAAATCCCGTATTTTTCAAGGACTAAAGAAAATGCGTGAGCAATTCGGAGGTGAATGGAATGAATGAGTTGGAAAAGTATTTAGAAAAAGAAAATGAGCGTTTAAAGAATAATAAAGCTCCTGAAGAATTAAACGAACGCTTACGGCTAGCATTAGAACAAACGCCTCCGCGACGTAAAAACAAAGCTCCCAAATGGATAGCTGTCGCCGCAGCCATAATGTTCCTTTCCTTTGTAAGCTATAACTACAATGCATTTGCTTACTATGGTAAGAAATTGCTTGGCTATGATGAATTAATGACGGAAACGCTAGCTCAATTGAATGAAGAAGGCAGTGGGCAGTCGATTGAGAAAAAGGTAATTCTCTCTGATGGAACTGAACTGTACTTGGATGGGTTACTGACAGATGAAAACCAATCTATTCTCTATTACACAGTGAAAAATCCAAAAGGGGTCGTGGAAGAATCTTATTTTGACATGATTCACGGTTCATGGACAAAAGCGTTTGCGACTTATGGTACATCTTCTGAGAATGAGGATGGAACAGAAATTAAGGGTATTCAAGCATTCGAAGCAGTGAGTCCGTTTGCTAAAGAACTAACGTTAGAGTATAGATACAACGAAGGAACTGAGCAGGAAGAAATTACTTTCCCTTATAATCCTAAGCTAGCAATGCAAACTGAACTGAAGCAGTCAATTCGTAAAAAAGTCCATGTTGACCAAGGGACGATCCGGTTTGACTCAATCACAGCGACACCTAGCCGCACCAAGATAAAAGCAAAAGTGAATGTGGATAATTTTGACCGTATTCAGTTAGGGGGAGGAGGAGTTCAATTGCTTGCGAATGGAAAACCGGTTGAATTGACCGGATCTAGCTCCAAATCAGCAATTTTTGGGTCAGATATTGAAATTTACTATGACCAGTTACCAACGGAAATCGACACATTAGAGTTAGTTGTAGACAAATTTGTAGGTTATCAATCACTAAACGAAGCGATTGAATTGTCCGGAGACGATGAACAATCTGAAGAGATCCATGGTAAGGAACTGATCATTCGTAAAATCGAAAAAACAAAGGAAGGTATTCAAGTATCGATTGCGACTGAACAAGATGTCCTATTAGAAGGTGTCTCCATCCAGTCAAAAGGGAAATCCACACCTCTTCACACCACACTACGGGCGGATCTGCTAGATGGTAAAAATGGAGAAACGTACAATGAGCGAGTCTTGCTCTTTAATACCGATGAACTGCCGGATACACTTTCGATTGAAGGCATGCACTATGCTAAGAGTTATGGTAAACACATTCAACTTATAGGCAATAAGAAAACCGTTGAGGGAAATTAAATTCCCTCAACGGTTTTTTCTGGATTGCACGGCATAATCAGCTTGGCAGATAACGAAGGGCCAACACAAGAATCCCGTAACTGAATCCCCAAGATTTGAAAGAGCCTTAACTGTTAACGGTTAAGATTTAAACGGTAAGAACTTTAACGTGTAAGTTTTAAAGCTTTGAGCGCTGAGCGTTAAGCTTTTAGTTCTCTTTCACTACTATACGTTTAAAGTAATTAAAGTAGATTGGCCGGTTTTACTTATTGTCCCAAAGAAAACGCGGAAAAGAAGGGTCTTGTGGATGTCGTTTTCAATTACCCATGCAATCCAAGAAGCTTAAATTGAAATTTGTGTCACGGCATTCGATTCAGAAAGGACTGCATCTACTTCCGTTTTAAAATTTGAGATGCTTTCTTCCAATTCGTCAATGCGTTTGTTGAGATTCAAGGGGTCAAAAAGAACAAACTCGTTACGCTCCATGAAGGATTTCGTATGCAGTTCAACTTCTTCCTTTTTTGCGTTTTCTTTCTTGCCTAGGATCTCGGTCAAGTAAGATTCCAAACGCTGCGTCAACGTGTCATTTTCCATAGTTAGACGGTTAATTGCTTTCCTGCGTGCAGATACCATCGCAGCAAGTAAACTTTCTTCATGCTGTATAGATGTTTTGCGCTCAATTGCTTTCGCGACAGTCATCGTTTCCTCAGCTACCGTTACTTGTGTCACGGCATTGGATTGGACTACAGCTACTTTAATCTGATTGCGTCGTTCAATAAGAGACATGGATTTGTCAAAACCTGCTTGAATTGTTTTCTCATAATCTTCAATGGAAAGACCATTGATTTTATGTGCAGATTTTCGATCCGTTGCGATGAAGTCTGCCTCCTGGATCGATTTAGCTATTCGATCGTTCAATGTTTTGAGTTCAGCTAATGCCCGGTGAATGGACATCGTTTGACTTGTATACATGTCTTCTCCTCCAATCGCTCTATTTAATAGTCTATCATTTCCAATTTGACGTTGCCAAGTTAGAGCTGAAGAAATGATGAGAATGAGCATGGAAAAGAGTACTGTCTACCATAAGAGTGTAGAATCGGATTAAGATACCTGTGAAAGGGATTCAATAAGAGAAGGAGGCTCAGTCAATGGGAACCTGGTTTCCAAAAGTATATGATGCAGCTATGAAACCGCTGGAAGAGATCTCTTTTAAAAAAATTAGAATCGACCTCGTTAAGAAAGCAGAAGGACGGGTATTAGAAATAGGGTCAGGAACAGGGATCAACTTCCCATACTACAAAAATGCTCTTCGAGTGGATGCGATTGAACCCAACCCCTCAATGAGTAAGCGGGCGGAAGAACGGCTGCGAAGCGCACAAGTCCCAATTCAGGTACATGAATCCTGTGCAGAGTCATTGCCATTTGCAGATGATACGTTCGACACTGTCGTTGCCACGCTTGTGTTTTGTACAATTCCAGAGCCGATGAAAGCACTCGCGGAAATTAGACGTGTGAGTAAACCGGGAGCACGGCTTTTATTTTTCGAACATGTCCGGATGGAGCCAGTCTTGCTCAGTAAAACACAAGATCTCTTGAATCCGTTATGGGAAAAGATTTGCGATGGGTGCCAGCTAAATCGAGATACTCTGGATTTAATCAAAAAGTCGGGGATTGAAGTCGCTAAGGTTGAAGAATATTATGCGAAGTTATTTTTGTATATTGAAGGAAAAAACGGGACGATAGAAAGGAAGAGTCATGATGAATAAATGGCAAGAGCGTTTTAATCAGACAGATTATGTATTTGGGAAAGAAGCCAATGCATTCGTCCAAGAAGCAACGGAGCGATTTACAATCGGGCCTGATGTTCTCGCGGTTGCTGAAGGTGAAGGAAGGAATGCAGTCTATCTAGCGGAGCAGGGCTGTGACGTAACGATTTGGGATTTTGCCCAATCCGGATTAGACAAAGCTCAGGCACTTGCAAAAGAAAAGGATGTTCAGCTGAAAACAAAGATTCAAGATTTGCAGGAAGCGGACTGGCCAACTGATGAGTACGATGCAATCATTTGTGTATTTGGTCATTTTAATCCGGAGTTACGGTTGCAGACACTGAAAGGGATACGTGAAGCCGTTAAACCAGGTGGTCTGTTTGTAACTGAAGTCTATGCCAAAGAGCAAATCGGTTATGGCACGGGAGGCCCCAAAGACACAACGTATTTGTATGACTCAGCGGACTTTGATGTGTTCGCGGATTGGGAGCATCTACACTTTGAAAAGAAAGAAGTAGTGCGCGAAGAAGGCGCGGGTCATAGCGGGTTGTCTCAAGTCATTCAATTTGTAGGACGGAAAAAGTAAGGAATACAGAAGCCGGGCACCGTGCTATCTACTGCGCGGCGCCCGGCTTCTCATCATTAAATTGCTTCTCGAACACGGTCAAAAAGAACATTATTCTCTAAATGTACATGCTGGAAGGTATCTTTTTCGAACTGTTCAAGACGTGCGTATACAAGTCGATACGTGCCGCAAGCTTCCTCGGGAGGTGTGAAATTGTTAGTGATTTCCCTAAGTTCGTGAAGAAGTCGTCCTGCATTATCGTGCTCTTGTTCCAGTTCTGCGACATGTGGTTTTAGCTGCTCTTTCAGTTCAGGTGTTGGGTTTGCTAAGAACTCAATGATGAGAGGGAAGACGTTTTGGTCTTCATCGTCTGTATGATCGATTAGTTCAGCCCGCAGCAATTTAAAAATTTCTTGAACAAGCAACAAATGCGGATGGTTTTCTCCATGCACTCGCGCGACTTTTGTGACATATGGAGCAAGCAATGGAAGTTCTTCGCGCAAACCTGTATGATATTTTTCTTGAATATGAGCAATGAGTGTTTTCTCTCCAAAGGAGGAAGGCTCCAGCTGTTCTCGTAATTCTCGTTTCTCTTCGATTTCTTGAACACGTGTTAAGACGTCAGCAGGATTTAGTTCTCGTTGAACAGCTGCTTCTTGCAATGAAATTTTACCTCCACAGCAATAATCGATGCGTAAGTTACGGAACAAATCTGCACTTTGGGGAATAGCCGTGACAATATCAGAGACGTGTTGGTCAAGCGTTATTTGTGACAATGGAATTCCTCCTATTGGATTAATTGATAATCGTTCTCATATCTAATCTTACTAAAACTTTAACCGGTTTCATATTGGGGAAATGCCTACATCTTTAATATCTTCTTAATTAACGGAATACTCTATTTGACAGAAAAATTTAACTATGATAGGTTTGTTCAATCGACAACCGAATAGTAAAGCAAGAGAAATAGGTGATTTAGTAGAAAGTTAGACTAGATCTTAAAAGTGAAGCCGGTGAATACAATCCGGCGCGGTCCCGCCACTGTGACAGCTTTTCGCTGAAGCCAGATAACTGCCTAGTTTCTATGACGCTATCCCCTACGGTCGATAGGGAGTGTTAGAATGCGCACGCGCAACCTATTATGTTGCGTCCACATTTCTGACCCTCGTTAGAAGTGTTTTTTTGTACAAAAAAACACGGCTTATCATATGAGAAGAGGAGAGGAAATCATTTGTCAATTATCAGCAGTTCGATCGGGTATCCGTATATCGGAGAAAATCGCGAATGGAAACGAGCACTTGAAGCGTTTTGGGGAGGAAAGATTGAAGAGCCAGAATTCCTTGAAACAGTAGAGAAGATTCGGTTGGAACGTTTACAAAAGCAAAAAGATGCAGGAATTGCTCTCATCCCAGTTGGGGAGTTTACATTGTATGACAGAATGCTCGATACAGCAGTCATGTTCGGGATGATTCCTGAGCGTTACGAATGGGATGGCGAGGACGTTCGGCTATCCACGTATTTCTCAATGGCACGAGGAAATGACGATGCAGTTGCGTCAGAAATGACGAAATGGTTTAACGCCAACTATCATTACATCGTTCCGGAATATGGCACCCGAAAACTGAAATTGACAGAGAATAAGCCAATGACGGCGTACTTGGAAGCGAAAGAAAAGTTAGGGATAGACGGAAAACCTGTCTTGATTGGACCGTATACGTTCATGAAGCTTTCAAAGGGATACGCGGAAAAGGACGTCCCAGCGTTCTTACTTCAGTTGATATCACTATACACGCAAGTTCTCCGTGAGTTATCTGAAGCGGGAGCGAAGTGGGTGCAGCTGGAAGAACCGATTTTATCTACATCAATTACAAAAGATGAAATGCAAGCAGTGACGGAAATCTATAAACAACTAAACATTGAAGTACCAGAATTGAATGTTCTTGTACAAACTTACTTTGACGCTGTCGAACATTATGAAGACGTTGTTGCGTTGCCAGTGGCAGGAATTGGCTTAGATTTTGTAGCAGGAAAAGAGAAGAACCTAGCGCAATTGAAAGCGCATAGTTTCCCTGAAGATAAGGTCCTCGCTGCAGGCGTAATCGATGGTCGCAATATTTGGCGTGCTGACTTGCAAGCGAAAACTGAACTTGTGGATGAACTTCTTGAGTCTGTTTCGGAAGACCGCGTATGGATTCAGCCTTCTAGCAGTCTGCTCCATGTACCGGTTACGTTGAAATCGGAAGTGAAATTAGACTCGGCGATCAAAGATGCGCTAGCGTTCGCGGATGAAAAACTCGAGGAAGTAACGACGCTTGTAAAAGGAGTACGTGAAGGAAAGCAATCTATTTCAGGGCCAATTGCTGAAAGTGCAACTGCCCGTGAAAAGCTTGCAGCATTGCCAGCACGTAATCATCCTGAACTGCGTCTAGCAGTGGATAACATTAGCGTGCAAGACAGTAAGCGCAAATCAGCAGCACCCGAACGACGCGAGAAACAACAACAAGCGTTAGGATTACCGCTGTTACCCACAACAACAATTGGTAGTTTTCCACAAACTCCGGAAGTTCGCAGTACGCGCAACAAATGGCGTAAGGGCGAATCGACGGACGAACAATACGAAAAGTTCGTGCACAGTGAAATCGCGAAGTGGATTGAAATTCAAGAAGAAATCGGTTTGGACGTATTTGTCCACGGGGAATTCGAGCGGACGGATATGGTGGAATACTTCGGAGAGAAACTAGGCGGTTTTGTATTCACTGAAAAAGCATGGGTTGTTTCTTATGGATCACGTTGTGTTAAACCACCAATTATCTATGGTGATGTAACATTCCTGAATCCGATAACAGTGGAAGCGTCTGTCTATGCTGCATCACTGACAGATAAGCCGATGAAAGGGATGCTGACAGGTCCAGTGACGATCCTGAATTGGTCATTTGTCCGGGATGACATTTCTCGTAAAGACGTCACATATCAGATTGCTCTCGCATTACGTGAAGAAATCGAAGCATTAGAAACAGCTGGAATTCCAATCATTCAAGTAGACGAACCCGCACTACGTGAAGGGCTGCCACTGAAGAAATCTGCATGGAATGACTACTTAGATTGGGCAATCACTGCGTTTAGAGTCGCAACCGGTTCAGTAGAGGATACGACTCAAATCCATACACATATGTGTTATTGCGAGTTTAACGACTTCATCGATTCCATCAGCGGATTGGATGCAGACGTGATCTCTATTGAAACGTCACGGTCTCACGGAGATCTAGTGTCCGCTTTCAATGACTTCTCCTATGACAAAGGGATTGGTCTTGGCGTCTATGATATCCACAGTCCGCGAGTACCAGAAGTGCAGGAAATGGTCGATGTCATCGAACAAGGACTTAGCGTTCTGGAACCTACTCAATTCTGGATCAATCCCGATTGTGGATTGAAAACAAGAAAGCAAGAAGAAACGGTTGCAGCACTAAAAAATATGGTGGCAGCCACGAACAAAATGCGAGAGAGCTTAGAAGTCCTGCAAAAATAATATAAATCTCTTTAAGAAAAGCGTGAATGGGACCCATTCGCGCTTTTCTTTTGGCTATAAGTAATTGTTCTCGTGGATCAGGAATGTGCGTAATGTATCAGTCGATTGAAATCATGACCATTCAAGTGGTATCAAGCTAATAATAATACCCTGCGAGAGCGTGTCCCATAAATATTTTATAAACACGAAATATGTAAAAAATGCTCAAATTTAGATAGCTATAAATCTAGTTTGTCCGTATACTTAAATTAGTAGAATGTGCTCTGCAATATAATACTAGAAGAGTCAGTGAAAACTAGTGAAAGGAGAAGAACGATATGAAAAAGAAGGAGTTATTTATTATTCCTTTGGTCACTCTAGTGACACTGATGTCTTTAGGGGCGCGTGCAGATGAGTCAAGCGAAATTATCATCTATGGAAACCATGAAAACATGAGTGAAACGTCCAGAGACTATTTAATAAATTGTCTGGACGATAGAGGCATCGAGTTTAAACTGGATGCACAAAAGAATATTCTAATTCAGGAACGGGATAACAATATGGCAGTTGCTTCTTGTTCTTAATAATATAGTCTGTAGCATCCTGTGGGGGTGCTGCAGTTTTTTTATTTTGCAGAAAATGAATCGGATATGAAGTGGCGTACGTCTATAGACAAAAGGCAGGTGGTGGCAGAAGTGGATATCGAAAAAGTGATGGACGACTACGGCGATTATTTACTTCGAGTCGCTTATGTCTATGTCAAAAATCAAAGTACCGCAGAAGATATAGTACAAGATGTACTCATTCGGTACTACCAACGGTCAGACCAATTTAGGGAAGAGAGTTCTTTGAAAACCTACTTGATTAAGATGACTGTGAACAGAAGTCATGATTATTTAAGAAGTTGGACACATAAACGTATTCTATTGAAAGAAAAGATTATTGGGACGAAAGCGAAGGGCACACCAGAAGGATACATGATTGAACAGGAGACTACAGAGTCTGTGTTAACCGCACTGTTATCCATGAAACTGATCTATCGTGAGGTGTTGGTTTTGTACTATTACAAAGAATCCTCAACAGTAGACATTGCAAATATTTTAAGTTGCCCTGAAGCCACAGTACGGACTCGACTTCAACGTGCCCGCGTCCAATTGAAAGAACGTTTAGAAGAACAGGAGGGATTTTCTCATGGATTCGATTAAAGATCAGTTGAATGCGGAGTTGCAAAAAATCACCTTCGATGACAAACGAAAACAAGAGCTAATTCATACTGTCAAAAAAAGTCGGGAGCCTAAAACACTTGGTCCAATATGGACATATCGGATGGTGTTCTCCGCATTTGTGTTGTTATCATTGACTTTGGTATTTATCTCCAGAAGTATGGTGAATCCTACAAGAGTCACGCAATCAGAGGGCGGAGGGACACTAACTATTCTGGATTTGCTTTCATACGATTCGGTGAAAACCGTATTGCTGGGGGTTCTATTTTTAATAATCTATGGCTTGTTTAAACGGAGCATTCGAAAACAGGGAAGAGCGTTGCCAACTTGCGCAAATTGCGGAACCAAATGGACTCATAAGTTAGCGCTGAAAAAAGCATTTAGAAATGAAAAAACTAAGTGCCCGAACTGTGGCATGGAAAATTATCAAACACGGAAGTCTATGAAGAAAACGAGCTCATTCCAACTTCTTATACCACTGATGATTATTACGGCCAACGTATTTGAACATGGTATTTATGGAACGTTTATCTACCTAGTATGTTTAGCGATATTTATCATTCGCTTGGTACCATACTACGTAGAGTTGCAGTTGGATGATCCTATGAATGAACCGCTGTGGTGAACAACTAACAAATCCGTATTCATCCCCATTGGATGGATACGTTTTTTTATTCGCAAAAAAGGGGACAAACCTTAAAAAAACAATATTTAAGACTCGAGGGATTTCGAGTTTGTACTTTTTAGGAAAAAGCAGGATGAGGTATGAAAAAGAGCGGCGGTCACTGTTTACTCATACCAGTGAAAAGGGAATAGAGGATGAACAAGAAAGGGATAGGAGGAAAGCAGATGAAGCAGTTCTTGCAACTGATTGGAATTGGAATAACAAGTGGCGCAGTTTTAGCTGCACTGATGCAGTTGGTCTATACACTAACAGGAAATGAAGCGTATTTCCTGCTGTATAATGTGGATTACTTTCCAATCATCCATATTTGGCAGGACAGTTCCTGGTTTGGTATTGTCTTTCATTTCGTTTTTTGTATTGTTAGTGTCATCGGATTATTTTACATATTGATGTTGTTCAGATGGCAATATAAAATGTGGCCATATGTTGCGGTCTATACGGTAGGGAGCGGTATTTTATATTTCTTGACGCTGCTTACCGATCAGCCACCCGCCGCGGATGATGGCCTGGCATGGTTCTACTGGACATTGAGTCATTTGGTGTTCAGCCTGATTGTGGCAGGAATGATCGTCAGATTTGTTAGTCGAAACGACTCAAAGATAAGAGTTAGCTAAAGTGTTGTTCTAAAAAGAGGGATAGTCCAATGAACGCAGAATAACAATAATATACAGGCTGGCTAGAGGAGGATCATCTTATGAAATTAGCAGAAGCTTTAATAGCGAGGGCAGATTACCAAAAACGCATAGAACAATTGAAAAAACGAATTCATATGAACTTGAAAATCCAAGAAGGTGATGAGCCTTCGGAAGATCCAAATGAGATGCTTTCGGAACTTGCTAATATCCGTCAAGAGCTTACATCATTAATCAAAAAAATTAACCGAACGAACTGTGAGATGAAGTTTGACGAGGGACGAACACTCGCGGATGCGTTAACGGAGCGTGATCAGTTGTTCGATCAGCGATCGCTACTGACGAAAGTAGTGGATGAAGCATCCCAACAAGTTGGTCGATATAGCCAATCAGAAATCCGAATCGTCAGCACAGTAGATGTGAAGTCGATTCAAAAACAAGTGGATCAATTATCAAAAGCATATCGGGAAATGGATACAAAGATTCAAGGGATGAACTGGAATATTGATTTACTAGAATAACGCATAACAGTCGGTAGCAAGATGGTGTAAAGGTGAGTGCAAACCCGCCAACAGGGATAGTTGGATTAACGATAAGCAGTGGGGTCTGCTTTGCGGGTGATAACCGTCTACAAATAATGCCCAGTACTGTGACACCTGTACAAATAGATTGTCAATGTAACTACCATGCACTAATTTACAGCGCTTGCGAGGGTGGGCTCGGGGACTGAATACATAATGTAAGCATCTGTTGAACGAATAACAGATGCTTATCTTTCGTTATATGGAGGCTAACATAAAGATGATGAAAAACAAGCTGATCCATCCGACGAAACTCAGTGCGAAAGCGATGCCCATAAGGATTCCAATCGTTCCGAATCCTTTCCATGCAGAAAAGTTGTGGACAATCCCAATTGCTTTTGACATGATCACTGTCCCATATACAGATAGTCCCATTAATCCTAAAAATAGAATCGGTGACAATGCGAAAAGGATTACAAACACGGTAGCAGCTGCATCTGAATCTACGTATCTGAGTATGATTAAAGCAAACATCATGGCCCAGGAGAAAGGTAGAATGTAAATCGCTGTTAGTGAACCTAAGGGAACAACCGCTAGCATTTTTTTATAAGACCCTGTGCCTCCTAGCCACTTGCCAATCCACGTATAGAGAGCACTATTTAAAAACCAACCAGCAGTAGTGAGGATAAACAAACCGAAAAACGCGATAGGCAGGATTACTAAAAGAGGAATCTCTTTAATGAAAAGCATTTGCGTGATGGTGAGCGGTGCAATCGCAAGTGCAGCCATAACTAGGATGAGATAGCTATACGATAATGTCTTATGATCGAGTACGTACTGGATTGTTTCTGTAGGACGAGCCCAAATGGATAAAAACGGTTTCAATGGAAAACTCCTCTCTGTAAAACTCTACTCTCTACTGTACTACAGAGGGGTGTAGAAAGATTCACATTTTATTAATTTCAACTAAAATGCAAGGCTGAAAAACTTAATGAAGATATGGTACAGTAGCTATAAACAATTAGAAAAAGAAATGAGGATCGCTATGAGAATTGAAGCGGGTACAATTGAAGAGTACGTTCAGCAGCTTCCTGAAGACAGACAGCAAGCCATTGAAAAGCTCCGTCACATCATTAAAGAAAATTTGCCAGCAGGATTTGAAGAAACTCTTTCTTATGGCATGATCGGTTATGTAATCCCACATAGTATTTATCCGGATGGCTATCACTGTAATCCGACAGAACCCCTTCCATTTCTAAGCATCGGCTCTCAGAAAAATTTCATCGGCGTTTATCATATGGGGATTTATGCCTTCCCTCCAGTCCATGATTGGTTTGTCGCAGAATATCCGAAGTATGTGAAAACGAAATTAGATATGGGGAAAAGCTGTATTCGATTTAAAAAGATGGAAACTATCCCTTATGAATTGATAGCAGAGTTATGTAGAAAAATTACAGTTGATGATTACATTGCGCACTATGAAACGGCATGGAAGAAATAATGGGAAAGGCACTGAACTGTCCGTGGGGTTCAGTGTTTTTTTTATGTGCGTTAAGAGGGTTTTGAAAAATTAATTTTCACCATGAACTATTTCCATGCAGCAGAGTCTAATGAATAACAAAGAGCAGGAACGAGGTGGTAGTGACGTGGATGATTTGGAAATTAGTCGAAAAGCGATTGCTGGTGATGAAGCCACATTTTTAGCATTGTTGCAAAAGCATAAAGAGGATTTGCTGAGAACAGCACTCGCGTTTTTGAAAAGTGATCACGATGCACTCGAAACACTACCTATACCAATCCGATTCGTCTCGAACTGAATGCGTATCCCACATACATCGGAGGAAATGTGAGAGTCGAAGTGAAGTGAACGCAAAAGCCGCATTTCTCTTTGAAGAGATATGCGGCTTTTAAATTTACTTCTTTTTATTCGATTGCTGATTCTTGTCGTGATTGGTCTTATTATTCTTGTTCTTCACTTTCGCATCAAATTCAGGAGCAAATTCCGTATCTGCGTTATCTAGTGGATTGTTGCTGTTACTGCTACTCGCATCTAGGTCTTTGTTTTGATACGTATCAAACGGGTTGTGCGTCCGTTCGTTCATCGTTTTTGGGTTGTTTTTGTTTCCCATGCAGGCTCACCTCCTATAGGTAAGATGCCTGGGAAAAAGGGAATTCATACATCGTTGAGAAATAAAGGAGTGGTGTGGCGGGCTTATCCAAGCTGTAATAGGGGAGTCAGCTATGCCCGCTTCTTTAAGTTAAATAATTCACGGTCATGTTCCAGCACTTTGGCTTCAAAATAATGCATGTCCTCTTTTTTGACGACTTCATCAAATTTAGCTAGTGTCTCTTGACGGAATACCGTTAACTGTCCAGTCTGTTCGTATATTGCATCTTGCCGACTTTCAATACGATTTAATTGCCCTTGCATACCACCGATTTGTCCCTGCATACCATCGAATTGCCCTTGCATACCATCGAATTGTCCTTGCATACCACCGATTTGTCCCTGCATACCATCGAATTGCCCTTGCATACCATCGATTTGTCCTTGCATACCAACGATTTGTCCCTGCATACCA
>NZ_JWIB01000033.1 GCF_000813425.1 Sporosarcina sp. ZBG7A | reverse complement strand
AGAACTTGTCGCGCTGGCCCGTTTGTTGAACATCTTTTGTATCTCAATAAACCACATGAACTAAAACCGATCCATCATCAAAAACAGAAATTTGAACAGGTTGATAATCAACTTCGTCAAAATAGCAAATATGATTTTCGTCTAATTGCTCACGGCCACCTTCACGATAGCTTTTGCCATAACGTTTTCTAAAATATTGTTTTGCTTCCAACACTGTTTTAAAATCAGGAAAATTCGCCTCATCTTCTCTAGTAATCATTCAATCTACCTCCTTTTTGTCATTTTAATTCGCCTGTTTCTTTGTCGAAATCGCTTCGACCATATTTCCGTTCTTGATAAACAGCATCGAAATACAATCTAATCAATCCAGTATGCGACCGCAAAACAGAGTTTATTATCTTCATGCTAGGCAAATTATGTTCAGCCCCACGAGTTTTAACAAATCTCCTTAACTCACGAATGTTTGCTAGTCCATTTTCATCAATCAAATCACAGACATCATTCAACATGTCGTCTTTGTCTTCGGCATCAAGCGTTATGTACCGATCAATATCAAAGTTGTTCAGCAGCTTAATGTCTTTCTTGTCATACACACGTTTCTTTTTAGCAATAGCATCTTTTGATTCATGAGTTAAATACAGATATATATTCTCCATGCTTTGAACTACAATTTGAACCATAGAAACACTCTTATCGCCCAAAATTTGTCTTACTTTTTTACGCACACTATCAGTGGTTACTGGATTTTTTGCTACATAAATTACATGATAGTGAGCCTTTTTATATTTTTGCCCTTCAACATCACTTAAATCTTTATCATGAAGTGGACTAATTGCAATCGGCAAACCAATTGATTCTAATTTCATTTCCCAATCTTCAGGGATAGATTCGGGGTATAATAAAAACGTGAAGTATCTTGCTTTATCTTTAGCCATAATGATATATTCACCTTACAAAAATGAGTTGTAAATTGAGCGTACCTTTCGCAGAGGCGCTCTTTTTTTATGCTCATTGATGCCCCTTCTTATGATTTTCTACAACATCATTCATATATCTCCGCACATCATAAGTCACAATTTTCCCTTGCTCCAACAAAGCTTGCTTATATTCAAAATACAACTCTTTGGGAATACGGATCGTTACACTTTGCATTTCTTCTTTTTCATTTTTTTGAGCCATAACAAAACCTTCTTTCTCATGTTTTTTTATTAGTATATAACATTATTCGGATGGAGTAAAGCATTACAGGGAAATACAAATTTCCGAAATTCAGCTGAAAAGTCGCTGAAAAGTCGCTGAAAAGTCGCCGAGAACTCGCCCACCACAAACCCTTGTCCCACCTGGCTTCGTGCGGCTTTTTCGCTGAAATTGGCACTCGGCACTTAAAGGGGGGGTCGTAGTAGCCCCCCCTTTTTCCCTCTCTCCTCGTAAAATCTAGTTCGAAATCCAGTTCATAAAAAGCAAAAAAAGCCCTTAAAAAACACAGGGCTTTTCTAAAAATCTAAAACCATATTTCTAATTACTTTAAAAACGCTCACAAGCCTTTTTAAGCCGCATTGCTTAAAAAACCACACAAACCCTAGCAAACTACTTCAAAAGCTCTTAAAAACGATTTTGAAGAGAAATAAGGGCATTCTAAGATCAATTACAACTCCATGCCACTAGATCTGCTTTTCGTTTTCTTCTGTTGCTGCCGCTGCTGAGAAAGTTCTTTGTTTTTCTCCACCAGCCAATCCATCGAGAAATCTGCTTCTTTAGCCCGTTTTATAAATTTCTCTAAAAACAATTTAATTTTACCAATCGCTTTTTCAAGTCGATTTTGTGGAATCGTCTTTTCTTCTTTATTTTCTTCGAGGATCTCCAGCCAGTTTTCTCCCTCTTCTTTATTCTTTGGCATACGGTCATTCTCTAAATTATGAAGCACTAACCGGCCTTGAAATTCTAACGTACTAATCTGAAGATCGGGCTCTTTTTCTTCCAAAATACTTTTATAAACAATTGCATTTTCTGTTTGTCGATCTCGCTCTTTTTGCAACAATGTAATTTCTCTACCAAAATCAATATTTCGATAGCGAAGATGTTCGTTATCTTCCTCGAAATTTTTCACATTTACTTTTAAATTTTTAATTTCTTCAACAGCTTTTGATTTGTATTTATCAAATCGTTGTTGAATTCTAATACTCGAATTCGATAACTCTTTCATTTTCTCGTAGCGTTCCGCTGGCAACATAACTACTTCTTTTTTATTAAAGACTCCAACAGTTTTCTTCTCAACTTCTCGCTCAATACTTTTCAAAACTTTTTGCGGATATTTAAAACTCTTAAATTCGTTAGCCATTTCCTCTTTCTGCTGTTCAATCTCCGCTGAATATTTTTTCAGCGAATGAATATTTTCAATCCCGATCGTCTTATCATTTAAAATTCCTTCTTGATAAATTTCAGGGATTCGCTCTTTCAAGTGTCTATCTAAATCAGTGTGAAAACTTTTCAATTCCGATCTCGTCAGCACTTCTTTCGCTGATACTTTTTCACGCTCTTTTTTCTCATCCCAAACAACCGGAACAAAATCAAAATGCATGTGAGGGGTTGTTTCATCATTGTGGACATTCGCTGAAACGACGTTCTCCTGTCCTCCATAACGATCTGTAAGAAATTCGTATGTTTCCTCAAAGAATTTCCTCTGATACTCAACAGATTCATTGTGAAGCGATTCAGGCAGTGTGACGATCCACTCACAGCACACCTTTACATCTTTCCGATTCATGCAATAAACTTCACTCAATCTTTCGTCCATGCGGGAAAGTGTATCTCCGTCTTTTTCGCATAAATCATAGTTCAGATGTGTACGCTCTGTATCAATATTTTTGTTGGAATGGTTTTCTGTTTTTCGGTCTAAGTGAATTGACAAGCCTTGCATATTTCCTTTAGTGAATTTCTGAACGTGCGCCATCTCGTACACCTCCATTTGAGAAGAGAATAACACATCAGGCGAGAGGAGCCAAAACCATTTGGTATAACACGGTATACCAGAATTCTTCTGGACGTGCTCTGCGAGGCGAAAAGCAAGGGAGCAAAAACCGCTCCCCCAAATTCAAAAGCAAAAGAAAAGATCATGGGCTTTGCCCAAACCCACGAGGGAAAAGTTTCCCCTCGACCCCCTCCAAAAAGCTCCCCCAACCCCCTCACTTTTTGAGGGGGCTCCCTCGCCGGTTGGCAGGTCAAAAGGTGTTGCCTTTTGACGAGCCAAGAGGGTTCGGGTGTAGCAAAATTGTCAACTCCTTAAATTCCTTTCGCTGTCGCTTCAGTCAGACATTTACCGTTGACAATTGCCACGTATTTTCTTCTGCAGAAAGTTTCACTTTTAGCCGAAGAAAATAAAAAGAGGTGGCAAATTTGCCACCTCTTAAAAATTTTCTGATCTTCAACAATCGCGCCCGATTGCTTAAGAAAGCTAGAAGTCATTTAATTTATCTCTGGTATTCAACTTTTAAATTGAATTTGTCTTCGTTTATATACATTCAAGGTGATCAGCCAACTAGTAACAACGACTCCTGTAAAAAGGAATAGCATATTACTATACAAATAAGTGGATTGATCAAGGTCCATAGGTAGCAACTTCTGATTCAGTAAGCGTACAGATAATAAACCACCAACAATTGCAATACCTATTCCCTCTGATAAAAAACTGGTAAAATTAAGCAAACTCATTCCGGCACCAGCTTCCTTTTGTTTCAAACTACTTGAAACAATTGTAGATATAACTGTTTTGGTGAATGACAGCCCACCAAAAACAAAAACTAATATAATTGTCAGTAACCATGGTGTTACTTCTAAAAAAAAGGCAGCAATTAAAAAGCTAACGGAAAGAAATGTAACTCCAATGGTTAACACGTACAATGGACCTTTTCTATCAACAAGTAATCCACCAATGTAACCGAAGATAATAACGCTCATTGTTCCAGGGAAAATAATCACACTGCCAATTGCAGCAGTACTTAGTTGATGTACATCTTTCATCATGTAAGGAACCATATAGATAAACCCTGCTACTGTACCAAATATAAGTCCTCCACAAAGGACACCAATTATAAAAGAAATATTTTTCCCCAGTGCAGGTTCAACAAAAGGTTCTGTTACTTTCCTAATATGTTTTACAAATATCAGGAATGACAGAATACTGATGATCAGAAAAGAAATGTTATAAGATGTTGTAAACAGCATAAAAAATACAATGCCCACTGACATTAGTATAATTCCTACAATATCAAAATGACCTTTTATCCTTACTTCTTTTTTCAACAATTTAATAAGGAACGGAACAGTGATAATTGTCATCATTGGAATGAGCAGAAGATAAGACCAATGGATAAAATGAGCTATCATTCCACCAATAGCTGGACCGATACCTTCTCCCATAGCTACTATGGAGCCAATAAGACCAAACGCTTTACCCCTATTTTCCTTTGGAATATAGCGCGCAACTACAACCATCACGAGTGCTGGAAATGCAGCTGCACCAGCTCCTTGAATAAATCGAGCCAGAATAAGTATGGGAAAAAAAGAATGTCCAACAAACCCAATTACCGATCCGAAGCAATTTATTATAATCCCAAATAGGAGTAACCTTTTAATGCCTAGCTGATCAGATAGCTTTCCATATAGAGCTGTTCCAATAGAAAAGGTTAACATAAAGGCTGTGTTCACCCAGCTTGTACTCGCCGGTGATTTATTAAAATCATTTGCAATATCAGGTAATGAGACGTTCAAAACCATTTCATTTAATACGCTAAAAAAAGATAGAACGCAAAGCCAAATTAAAATTTGGTTGTGTCGTAAATTTGATTGTGAATAAGACGTATTCACATTTCGCCCTCCAATAATGAGGGTAGACGCAGTTTATAGGGCTAATGATACGTTTCCCTCTTTTAATTGAACCCTGTTACATTCATTGCACTTCATAATTAATGCCTCCTAATCTTGATTGAAACATTTTACCACATACAGACTAAGTTTTAAATTCAGTTTTCATCACTTATTCCGTTAAAGTTGGCAATAGGTAAGCATTTGATGTTATCTCCAGCTTTTCCCCTGCTCCACACCGAACGTGCTAGTTTCCCAGCATTCGGCGCTCCATCTA
>NZ_JWIB01000032.1 GCF_000813425.1 Sporosarcina sp. ZBG7A | reverse complement strand
AGTAGGACGTTGCCAGGCAGTTTCACTTTTATTAATTGGTCCCGTGGTGTAGTGGTTAACATGCCTGCCTGTCACGCAGGAGATCGCCGGTTCGACCCCGGTCGGGACCGCCATTTAATTTAAACTTACAAACCGATTCGGGGATATTCCCTGGGTCGGTTTTTTTATGGTCTCTATGCGTACCGTGTGCGGTTCTGCACATTTTCCGTTACACTGAGTACATCACTTGAAAAGGATCGGATTATATTATGAAGAAACAAATACATGTCACATCAGTTGCGCAAACCGTACAACTTGCAGAGCATTTAGCCAAACTTCTTTCACCGCCCGACGTAGTCACGCTTGAAGGTGATTTGGGAGCGGGGAAGACAACCTTCACTCAAGCGCTCGCAAAAGGACTTGGGGTGGAGCGCACCGTCAGTAGCCCGACCTTTACAATTATTAAGCAGTATGAAGGGACCTACCCTCTTAACCATTTAGATGTCTATCGCTTGGAAGATAGCGAAGAAGATTTAGGCTGGGATGAATTGTTTTATGGTGATGCGATTTCAATTGTAGAATGGGCCCAGTATATTGAAGAAGATTTACCGGAGAACCGCCTAGCGATCCGCATTACACGGACAGGCGATACCGCAAGAACGATTGAATTGGAACCTACGGGAAGTCATTTTATAAAGATTTGTGAGGCGATCACCCTATGATATGGTTAGGAATTGACACAGCAAATTCACCTTTATCTGTTGCACTAGTAGAAGACGGTCGAATATTGTGTGAGCAAACGTCAACATTTGCACGAACCCATTCTATTCAGGCAATGCCTGCAATTGAAAGCTTATTAAGTGAAGCGAGTTTACGACCTTCTGATTTGGAGGCAATTGCAGTATCTGAAGGTCCAGGATCTTATACAGGTGTCAGAATTGGTGTGACGCTTGCGAAAACACTTGCCTGGACGTTGAAAATTCCATTAGTCGGTGTTTCCAGCTTGGAAGTTATTGCAGCGAATGCTGTTCCATTTGAGGGAGTTATTGTCCCGTTGTTTGATGCACGGAGAGAAAATGTCTATTGTGGTCTTTACAAGTCAAAAGGTGATCGGTTACATCGTATATGGGAAGACCGTCACGGGACTCTTGAACAGTTATTAGAGGATGTTGTTTGTATCGACCAACCTGTTTTATTTGTGGGGATGGATGTCGAAATCCATAAAACGAAAATTAGTGCAACGCTTGGAGATCAGGCTGTATTTGCGCCATTTCCACAGCAACTCCCACGTGCTTCGCAATTGATCAGTTTAGCTGAGCAACGTATTCCTGCATCCGATATTCATCAGTTTGTTCCGAATTATCGTCGTATTCCTGAAGCTGAAGCGAATTGGATGAAAGAGCAAAAACAGGTGAAGTCTCATGATTGACTCGATTGTTTATCGTCAAATGGTGGCAAAGGACATTGAAGAGGTTGTGGCAACAGAAACGGAAGTTTTTACAACTCCGTGGTCAGCCGAGGTTTTTGCCCATGAGCTTACGGGTAATGATTATGCAACGTATATTGTAGCTGAATGTGAGAACGAAGTGGTCGGACACGTAGGGATGTGGGTCGTACTTGATGAATGTCATATTACAAATGTGGCTGTACGGAAACATCGGCAAGGGTTAGGTATTGGGGAAGCTCTGATGCGTCAAGCAATGGAGCTTTGCCGCAATAACGGTGTGGTAGCCATGTCTCTTGAAGTTCGAGTGAGTAATGAAACAGCAAAGAATTTATACCGCAAGCTTGGTTTTCAAGAAGGTGGAATTCGGAAAAACTATTATTCTGACGACCATGAAGATGCGCTCGTCATGTGGGTGGAGTTATGATGAAAAAAGACGTCTATATATTAGGGATCGAAACGAGTTGCGATGAGACTGCAGCGTCTGTCGTGAAAAATGGGAGTGAGATTGTTTCCAACGTAGTAGCTTCTCAAATCGAAAGTCAGAAGCGCTTTGGTGGAGTTGTCCCAGAAATTGCTTCCCGCCATCACGTGGAGGAAATTACACTGGTCATTGAGAAAGCACTTGAGGATGCAGGATTGGATCCCGAGGAGTTAGATGCTGTGGCCGTTACAGAAGGACCTGGGCTTGTAGGAGCTCTTCTGATTGGCATCAATGCAGCAAAAGCATTTGCATTTGCGAACTCATTGCCTATTATCGGGGTACATCATATTGCGGGACACATCTATGCCAATCAGCTCGTTCAACCGATGGAATTCCCATTACTTGCACTTATTGTTTCAGGTGGACATACGGAAATGGTAATTATGCGCGAGCATGGATCATTTGAGCTCATCGGAGAGACGAGAGATGATGCTGCAGGTGAAGCGTATGACAAAGTGGCACGTGTTTTAGGACTACCTTATCCTGGTGGTCCGCATGTTGATCAGCTGGCATCGGCAAGCGAATCTGCGGTAGAGTTTCCGAGAGCTTGGTTAGAGCCAGATTCCTATGACTTCAGTTTCAGCGGATTAAAATCATCCGTCATTAACTACAAGCATAACCTGGAACAACGAGGCGGTACGCTAAATGCAGAAGCTGTTGCTGCAGGTTTCCAACAGAGTGTAGTAGAAGTCCTGACAGTGAAAGCATTAAGAGCTGCTAAAGAATATCGAGTGAAGCAAGTGATTGCAGCAGGTGGGGTTTCTGCAAATAAAGGTCTAAGAAATTCATTAGAGACGACGTTTGCAAAAGAGAACATTCCTTTCAGTGTCCCGCCAATTGCGTTGTGCACAGATAATGCTGCGATGATTGCAGCTGCAGGAACGCAAATGTTTTTAAGTGAGGTGCGGGGAGATCTGTCTATGAACGGAAGGCCAGGCATGCAACTTGCATCATGGAGTCACTAAAATTGAGTTATTAACATTAACATGGAATTCGTCAAATTCAGACGAATTCCATGTTTTTTTGATAAACAGAATAGAAGGTTTGTCAATAGGGAACATTCGTACTTATGCACAATTTGTGGATAAGATGTGTATAAGGTAGTGTTTGGTTGATAAGTTAGGTTGCACGATTGGATAACTATGTGGATTAAAAACATGGTTTGTGTGGATAACGTGGATAACTTTGTGAATAGTGATAAAATCGGTATTTTAGTTGTGGACAAGATTGTGGAAAACGAGACTATGGGAATGTCGAATTGAGATGGACATCTGTTGACTGGTGGCGGAATTTCGTCATCCCCGTGGAAATCCTGTTTTTTAGAGCTAGTGGATAACCTCGAGAAAACAAAAAGGCAGCGGAGTTCTCCGCTGCTTCATGAGTGATTAAACGGTTTCGAGTTCCTCTTGCATCATTAGCCATTCTTCAGCTTGCGAATCGTGAGTCTCTTGAAGAGAATCGATGTCCGCTTGCAATTCCATCAGTTTCACATGATCATCCGCATACTCGGGCTTGATCAGCTCATCTTGAAGAGCTGCAATTTTTTCGTCCAACTCTGCCATCTTCAATTCCGCTTGTTCAATTGCGCGTTTCAAACGACGTTCTGCTTTTTGACGTTCTTTATCCACCTCTTGTGGACGGCTTTTTGTAACGGTAGTAGACTGCTTTGCAGCAAGGGATTCTGCAAGGAGCTCAGCTTGTTCTGCCTTCTTTTCGACAAAATAATCATAGTCCCCTAAGTATTCCACAGCCCCATTATCGCTTAAATCGAAAACTTTGGTTGCGATCCGATTAATGAAATAGCGATCGTGAGAAACAAATAGGATCGTTCCAGGGAAGTCGTCCAGTGCGTTCTCAAGTACTTCTTTGCTATCAAGATCCAAGTGGTTCGTCGGTTCATCCAGCACGAGGGTATTGGATTTTTCAAGCATTAGCTTCGCTAAAGAAAGACGGGCTTTTTCTCCACCAGAAAGAGATTGTACAGGTTTCCCGACATCGTCACCTGTAAAAAGGAAGCGACCAAGTAAGCTGCGGATATCTTTTTCGTTCATGAGTGGCCAGTCATCCCATATTTCTTGTAACACGGTGCCTGAACCAACAAGCGTTGCCTGGTTTTGGTCGTAATAGCCGAATTGAACATTAGTCCCATACCGAATTTCTCCGGCCAGCAATTCTTGCAGACGGACGATTGTTTTTAACAAGGTCGATTTGCCGACTCCGTTCGGACCAAGGATTGCAATTCGATCCTGTTTGTAAACACGCATGTCGATATTTGTTGAAACGGGATTTCCATTGTAGCCGACAGCAGCCTTTTCGACTGCGAGCACATCGTTTCCACTCGGACGGTCGATGGTGAATGAGAAGTTGGCGGATTTTTCATCACCATCAGGGGCATCCATCCAGTCTGTCCGTTCTAACTGCTTGCGACGGCTTTTCGCCATTTTACTCGTCGAAGCACGAGCAATATTCTTTTGGATGAAATCTTCGAGCTTCGCTTTTTCACTCGATTCTTTTTCGAACATTTTGCGGTCTTTCTCATAGTTCTTCGCTTTCTCATCCAAGTACGCGCTGTAATTGCCTGTAAAGCGAGAGACTTTGCGTCTAGAGACCTCATATACTAATGTCACAACTTGGTCTAGGAAGTATCTATCGTGCGATACGATAAGAAGAGCACCTTCATATGATTTCAAGTAGTTCTCCAACCATCCTAATGTTTCAATGTCCAGATGGTTTGTAGGTTCATCCAAGATAAGCAGATCAGGTTTACTCAACAGCATTTTGGCTAAGGCAAGTCGTGTCTTCTGTCCGCCTGAGAGTAAATCGACGGGTTTTTCATAGTCATCGGGATAAAAGCGCATTCCGTGCAAGATCGAGCGTGTATCCGATTCGTATTGATAGCCTCCGAGATCTTTGAACTCGACTTGAAGCGAATCGTATTCGCCCATAATGCGTTCTGATGTTGAAGGATCTCCATAGACTTCAGGATCTGCCATTTGGGCTTCCAATCCACGTAGGCGACGTTCCATCGCTTGAAGTGGTTCAAAGACCGTCATCATTTCATCCCATACGGATAGTTCTGTTTCTAGTCCGCTATGTTGCTCGAGATACCCGATACGGATGCCTTTTGGGACAATGATGTCTCCGGCATCGGCAGAAGATTCCCCTGCAATTATTTTAAGTAACGTAGATTTCCCAGCGCCGTTTCGACCAACGAGCGCTACACGATCACGATGTTGCACCTCTAACTTTACATTTTCCAATATATCAGTGCCTGAAAACGACTTCGTTACACCGTTCACTTGCAAGATTATCATCGTTTCACCTCTATTTTCATTCTCCTTCAGTTTACTGGAATGGGAGGATAGGTGCAATCACCGGCTTTACAACAGAACGCTTCTACTGTACGATAGAAGCGATTCGATACAGCAGCAGGAGGTTTACGATGGCTGAAGAAACGGTTAAAATTCCCCAGGCAACGTCAAAACGCTTGCCGTTGTACTATCGATTTTTACAAAATTTCGCAAACAGCGGGAAGAAACGTGTTTCTTCAAGCGAACTAAGCGAGGCTATGAAGATCGATGCAGCGACGATTCGTCGTGACTTTTCGCACTTTGGTGCGCTAGGCCGTAAAGGCTATGGTTACGACGTGGATTACCTCGTCAGCTTTTTTAGAAAAACACTCGACCAAGATGAAGCCACGGATGTCGCACTGATTGGTGTGGGTAGTCTTGGACATGCATTCATGAAATACAATTTCCATAAGAATCACAATACACGCATTGTCATTGCGTTTGACCCAAAAGCGCCACATGAGGGGAAAATCATCTCGGATATCCCGGTTTATCATCCAGACATGATTGAAGAAAAACTGACAGAGCTCGGAATTGATCTTGTAATTCTAACCGTGCCTTCGCGTGCTGCTCAGCAATTGACCGATCGTCTTGCGACAGTGGGGGTTAAAGGAATTCTCAATTTCACAACGATCCGGCTTACAGTTCCGCCATCGATTCGGGTCCATACAATCGACTTGTCTGTAGAACTGCAATCTCTTATTTACTTCATAAAAAATGACGTAAAAGATTCACATTTATAGGGTTGCACGAATAGTCATTTCGTGCGCTATGGTGTAGAATAGACATATTCAGAGGGAGGTGTCCGAAATGTCACCAGGTATTGGAAGTCTACTTATTATTGCTGTCATTGCCCTTCTCATTTTCGGACCGAAAAAGTTGCCTGAAATCGGCAAAGCATTCGGTTCTTCACTACGCGAGTTCAAAAATGCGACAAAGGGTCTTGTAGAAGACGATGACGCTAAAACAGACGTTAAAAAAGTTGAAGATAAAAAAGAAGTGCAATAAGTTAGGATGTCTGTGTAATGGAAGAACGTACGCTAACCATTATTGAGCATATAGAAGAAATTCGAAAACGGCTGATTACGATCGTCGTTTTCTTTGCAGTTGCGGTCATTGGAGGCTTTTTGCTGGCGAAGCCGCTCATTAAGTTTTTGCAATCGAACGGCCCGGCTGCAGATTTGCCGTTAAACGCGTTTAACGTGATCGATCCAATAGCCATCTACTTAAAAGTAGTGGTGTTCATAGGAATCATCATTATTTTACCGATTATCATGTACCAATTTTGGGCGTTCGTTTCTCCAGGGCTTTTGGAAACGGAACGACGAGTGACGCTCAGTTATATTCCTTTTGCATTTATACTGTTCCTATCAGGGATTGCGTTTTCCTACTATGTATTGTTGCCATATGTCATTAAATTCATGGAAACACTGTCGGCGGATTTAGGGATTACGCAGACAATCGGCATTAACCAATATTTCTCGTTTTTGTTCCAGATATTGTTGCCGTTTGGATTTGTATTTCAGCTTCCTGTGGTCTTGTTGTTCCTATCAAGGCTCGGCTTCTTGAATCCGAACGTGTTGTCGAAGTTCCGGAAAGTGGCTTACTTCGTATTGTTCGTCATTGCGGCGTTCATTACACCGCCTGATTTGGTGTCACACTTGTTTGTGACGGTTCCGTTGTTCTTGCTGTATGAAGTGAGTATCATCATTGCTCGCGTCGGCTACAAAAAGTTCTTGAAGGCGGAAGAGAAGCGTCGTGTGGAGGAAGAAGAGGCAGAACGGGTCCGGTTGTTTGCGGAGGCGAAGGCTGAGCAACAGCGGCAGATTGATGAAGTGAATGCACGGATGAAGGATCAAGATTGATGAATTGAAAAAGACTTGCTGACCGGGATACGGTTGAGCAAGTCTTTTTTTGCGTATTGATTAAATATCCGCACCTCTACCAGAAGAAATGGAAGAGGGAGATGACGGATTGTTGGAGTTTTTGGAGCTCCAGGAGTTTGTCTTGGTTGAGCATGACGATCATAACGAAACCATTCATGAGCATATGCGAGATCATTGGTGTCCAGATGCGCTTGGATCGGTAGTAGACGTACGAGAACACGAGTCCAGGCATCAGATAGGTAAGAATGTGCTCGAGTTCGTTATGCACGGCTGCAAAGATCAGAGCACTGACGATTGTAGCGATCCAGAAGTTCGTTTTCGTATAGATTCCACCGAATAGGACACGACGGAAGACGGTCTCTTCTAATATCGGCGCAAAAAGGACGATGCAGACAATGAGGATCGGGGCGACGGATGCAATTTCAGTAAGTTTTGCCGTACTCGCTGAGCCCTCCGTAATACCGATTGCCTTTTCAATTGTTCCCGCTATCATTTGACCACCTAGTGCCAAGAAGAATCCGAGAATCCCCCACATTATCGATTTCCAAATAGGTTCTTTTTTTCCTTTAAAGACGGTCCAAAACTTCTTATCAGATCGAATGACGAGAAATATTGCAAGGATGGCCAGAATGTTTGTTGCAAACAACCCCCATGCAAAGCCGTTATAGGCAGCTTCCTTTACGTCATAGCCATTTGAGCTGAAAAGTGCGATCATCCCTTTCGAAATTGGGACGCTTGCGAATTGCATTGCGATGTATAAAAGAAGAATGGTCAAATAGAGCATCCATGGTTTCATCGTTTTTTGTTTCAAAAGAATCGTTCCTTTCCATCTAAGTATGGATAAGTGTATCGGTTTTATAAAAGAAGCGCAAAGAGTACGGATGACCGATTTGTTTTACTTGCAATTCAATCTTCGTTTTATTATGATAAGTAGTGTATTAGCACTCCTGTTTAGCGAGTGCTAAATTAAAAGAAGAACCGTTAGAGGAGGGTGTTTCATTTGTTGAAACCATTAGGTGATCGTATTGTAATTGAACTAATCGAAGTGGAAGAGAAAACGTCAAGCGGCATCGTATTACCAGATTCCGCAAAAGAAAAGCCGCAAGAAGGTAAAGTCATTGCAGTCGGTACAGGCCGCGTTCTCGAAAACGGCCAGCGCGTCGAGCTTGAAGTAAAAGAAGGCGACCGCATCATCTTCTCAAAATATGCAGGTACTGAAGTTAAATATGAAGGTAATGACTACTTAATTTTACGTGAGAGCGATATTCTAGCAACTATCTAAGGATACGCATCACTTTGACTATTAATCCAAAAACAAGGGGGACTCATTCATTATGGCGAAAGAAATTAAATTCAACGAAGACGCACGCAGCGCAATGATGCGCGGTGTAGATACATTAGCAAACGCTGTAAAAGTAACACTTGGACCTAAAGGACGTAACGTAGTTCTTGAGAAAAGCTTCGGTTCACCACTAATCACGAATGACGGTGTAACGATTGCTAAAGAAATCGAACTCGAAGACGCATTCGAAAACATGGGTGCGAAACTTGTTGCTGAAGTTGCTTCAAAAACAAACGAAATTGCTGGTGACGGGACAACCACTGCAACGGTTCTTGCTCAAGCAATGATCCGTGAAGGCTTGAAGAACGTTACTGCGGGTGCAAACCCTGTCGGCATCCGTAAGGGAATCGAATCAGCAGTTGCAACAGCAGTTACCGAGTTGAAGAGTATTTCTGATGAAATCTCAAGCAAGCAAGAAATTGCACAAGTTGCTGCAATCTCTTCAGGCGACGACGAAGTCGGTAACCTGATTGCTGAAGCGATGGAGCGCGTTGGAAACGACGGCGTCATCACACTTGAAGAATCTAAAGGCTTCACAACAGAGCTAGACGTAGTTGAAGGTATGCAATTCGACCGTGGCTATGCATCTGCTTACATGGCAACAGATACAGATAAGATGGAAGCGGTTCTCGACAATCCATATATCTTGATCACAGATAAGAAGATTAATAACATCCAAGAAATTCTTCCGGTACTTGAGCAAGTCGTTCAACAAGGCAAACCGTTGTTGATGATCGCTGAAGACGTAGAAGGCGAAGCGCTTGCAACACTCGTTGTGAACAAGCTACGTGGTACGTTCAACGCAGTTGCAGTTAAAGCTCCTGGATTCGGAGATCGTCGTAAAGCTATGCTTGAAGACATCGCAATCCTAACAGGCGGAGAAGTGATTACTGAAGATATCGGGCTTGACTTGAAATCTACAGACATCGCACAACTCGGACGCGCTTCTAAAGTTGTTGTAACGAAAGACAACACAACAATTGTAGAAGGAACTGGCGATGCAGATACAATTTCAGCACGCGTTGGTCAAATCCGTGCACAATTGGAAGAGACAACTTCAGAGTTCGACAAAGAGAAACTCCAAGAGCGTCTAGCGAAACTTGCTGGCGGCGTGGCAGTTATCAAAGTCGGCGCAGCTACTGAAACTGAATTGAAAGAACGCAAACTTCGCATCGAAGACGCTTTGAACTCAACTCGCGCAGCTGTTGAAGAAGGCATTGTCTCTGGTGGTGGTACAGCGCTTATCAACGTATACAAAAAAGTAGAATCATTGCTTGAAGGCGTAGAAGGCGACGTAGCAACAGGCGTGAAAATCGTCCTTCGTGCACTCGAAGAGCCAGTACGTCAAATCGCAACAAACGCAGGTCTTGAAGGTTCGATCGTCGTAGATCGCTTGAAGCGTGAAGAAGTCGGAATCGGCTTCAATGCAGCAAACGGCGAGTGGGTCAACATGGTCCAAGCCGGTATCGTGGATCCAACAAAAGTAACGCGTTCAGCACTACAAAACGCAGCATCTGTAGCAGCGATGTTCCTATCGACTGAGGCAGTAGTTGCTAACATTCCAGAGCCAGCAGGTGGCGGTATGCCTGATATGGGCGGCATGGGTGGCATGGGCGGCATGATGTAAGTCATCCCCATCAAACAAAAACGTCAACTCCAATTAAGGAGTTGGCGTTTTTGTTTTCCATAGAAATCAGATAGAAGTAAACGGTTGGAGATTTTCTTTAAGGATCTCACTGATTTATCAAGGGGCATCAATTAAAGCTTAGCCCTACACGAAAAAACAAATCAAGGTTTTTTCAACCGCTTAATCTCCGTAAACTCTTCCCGTAACTCTCTCCCCATCTCTTTAAGGATTTCATCCCTGGCAACATTAGTCGGATTAATAATCTCAATCCGCGAAAAGATATACCCAATCACTGACGTAAAATGTTTTAGCATAATTATCCTCCCTTAGTATTGTTGTATTGTCATCATCACATAAGTAAACTGATATCAATGTGATATTCCCGTATAAGGGAAAGGTGGGGGGGAATTGATAGTTGGAAAAGTATTTAAAGAGATACGAGTGGCGAGAGGGATTACAATTCAAAACTTGGCGGATGATTATGTATCCAAATCCACAATTTCTAGATTTGAGCGGTCTGAAGCAGATATAACGCTAGAAAAACTAATTCATATACTGGATAAAGTAAAGATTTCAATGAGGGAATTTGTATTTCTAACGAAGACAGTTGAGGGTACTGCCCCTTCTTTAGAGTTGCTGCCCCAAGCTGTAATGGACAGTGACTCGGATAGTTTACAGAAATTAGCTAGTGAAGAATGGGAGCAGTTTAAAGAAACCGACAGCAGCTATTCAAAGCTTTCCGCTATTGTATTAGATGCTCACTACAAGAGTCTTACTGGTAAAGAGAAAGAAATAAATGAAAGTGATATTAACTATTTAACGGATTACCTGTTTCAGTCCGAATTATGGACGCAATTTGACTTAGTGTTATTCGGGAATTCCATGTCTTATCTTCCTATTGAAACGTCTATTGTTTTATCGAAAGAATTTATTAGAAAGACAGAAATATTTCATAGTGATCGACAAAGCTTTGAAACACTCATTAATACTTTGATCAATATAACGCTGGTTTGTATAGAGCATGACAAAATGGAAGTTGCGGAAGATTTTATTAAGGTACTAAAGAAACTTAATATAGATGAAACGTTTTTACTGGAAAGAGTTCTACTCAAATTTGCAATCGGATTGTTTTTGATTAAAAAAGGAGAAGGCGTGCAAGGAGAAAAACAGGCAAATGAAGCATTGCTGGCAATGAAATTTGCTGATGCCGCTAAATTAGAAAATATCTTTCGTGCTCTTTATGAAAGTATCAGAAGAAAAGAGTAAATGTCGCTCCTAACAATCACAAAAGTTTCCTAAATCGCAGATGAAATACAAGCAAAGATACCGATAGACTAGTATAGGCAGTCATTGAGGTGTTTGCATAAACCTATCTCTATCAACCAATCGCTTTTAAATCTATAATGAGGGTAGAGATTAGTAAAGGAGCGGATTACTATGAAAACCATTCAGCAACGTAATAATGTGATGGTAATGGGGCAAGGTGAACAAACCATCCTAATGGCTCATGGATTTGGGTGCGATCAGAGTATGTGGCAGTACATAGCGCCGGCTTTGGCGGAGCGTTACCGAGTCGTCCTGTTCGATTATGTGGGTGCAGGGGATTCTGATATTACCGCTTATCAATCAGAAAAATACAGTTCAGCCCATGGCTATAAGCAAGATATCTTAGATATCATTGACGAGTTGGAATTGAAGGATATTCACTTTGTAGGACATTCAGTAAGTTCGATGATTGGCATGCTCGCTGCAATTGAGAGACCGGAATGCTTTAAGAAGTTCGTCATGATTGGACCTTCTCCGTGCTATATCAATGAGCCAGGTTATACGGGCGGATTCGATGCGAGTGACATTGCGGACTTGCTGACGATGATGGAAATGAATTTTTCCGGATGGGCAAACTATTTAGCACCTGTCGTGACGGATCCGGTGAAAGATCCTCAGCTGACAAAGAATTTGGAGCAGAGTTTTGTCTCAGTAAATCCTCAAATTGCACGAGAATTTGCCGAAATGACATTTATGTCTGATCATCGCGAAAGTTTAGCGTCGATGACAGTGCCGACACTTATTATTCAATGCTCGGATGATAGTATTGTGCCTATAGAAGTAGGCGAATATTTGCATGCCCATTTGCTAGCGAGCACGTTGCAAATTATGCAGGTGAAAGGTCATTATCCACATATGAGCAACCCGACAGAAACGAGAAAACTGATAGAAGCGTATTTTTCTAATTAATGCTGAAGAGGATGATTCGTAGTGGAGGAACGGTTAAAAGAAGCGCCATGCGGTTTTATTAGTATTGATCAAAGCGGCTGCATTACTGAAGTGAATAATCGCTTTCTAACATGGATGGGCTATCAGGAAGAAGAAGTGGTTGGAAAGCACATGGAGACTTTTTTAACCAAAGTCAATCGTATGTTCATCCATACGTACTTTTTCCCGACGATACAGCTGCATAACTCTGTGGAAGAATTTTTTATCAATCTAACAAATTCAGCTGGTGAATCCATACCGGTTCTTTTAAATGCGCGACGATATGTGCATGATGGTGTACCCGTCATTGACTGTTTGTTCATCCAAATGAAACAGCGAATCGATTATGAACTGGAACTGCGTTCGCTTCAGAAAACAACTGAAAAGGCGTATCAGGACCGAGAAGAAGCATTTGCTCAATTAGAAAAAGTGTATGTGGAAATCGCCAGGAAGCAAGGCGAGATTTTAGAGATGAATAATGAACTCTTGAAATTATCCAATACAGATAAGCTAACGAATATTTCGAACAGACGCTTTTTTCAAGAAGAATTGGAACGTCATATTGACCGATATACTAAAGAGGGAATTGTATTTTCGTTATTGATGGTGGATATTGATCACTTCAAAATGGTCAATGATACGTATGGACATCTGGCTGGCGATAGCGTTCTGGTTCAACTGGCGGGACTACTGACGCAAGAGATTGGTACTGAAGATCGGGTAGCACGTTTAGGCGGTGAAGAGTTCGTCATCATTCTGCCAGAAACGAATGCTGAAGAGGCACTTAAACTTGCTGTTAAGCTTAAAAAGGCAGTAGAAAATGCGAACTGGGAAATTATCAATCGATTAACCGTGAGTATTGGAGCATCTACATTCTCGGAGAGCGACACAGAAGTCACCATTGTAAATTGCGCGGATCAGGCGCTTTACAGGGCTAAAGAAAATGGCCGCAATTGCTCAATTCACTATCAGGAGATAGGTTAACGTCTTCCAAAGTGAAACAACCATTCATCCACAGGGCTCATTGGACTCGCGTCAGCTCCTGAGTGCGGGGATAACTGTGCGACAAATTAGCAATCGGCGACCAGTGACTTTAATGAAGTAAAGTTTTGAAAATAAATAGTGTCTGAGTAACATTTAATTCAGAATTCAATGTTGCACAGGCACTTTTAAGTTAACGTCCCAGAGCCAGCAGGTGGCGGTATGCCTGATATGGGCGGAATGGTGTAAGTCATAAAGTTCAACACGAAAAACGTCAACTCTCAATTGGAAGTTGACGTTTTTTGCGCTGAACAAAAGTGAAATTGAGTAGACAGCTGTTGATCTGCACTACAGGTTTGGAAATGTTTTAACGGAATTTACGTACTTATCATCTTAACAATCAGTGATAGTTATTAGCTGTTCGTAAACGTGTACTTTTATGAACGGTTTTAAAGAGGGCTAACAAATTAGCTTGTTCGACCAGATGAAATCATTTAGTAGAAATGAAATAAGCACAACAAGAAATAAAAGTCCCTGGAACATTAGAAAATATTCATACTCAATCATTTTTTCTGCTTATTGTAATGTAAGTGAATTTTAAACTTCATTGTTGACGTATTATTATAGTGATGCTAAGTTATATTATAGATAACGAGAGTCTTTAATATCTCTTTAATAGATGGAGAGGAGAATCAGAATGAAATACTCGAATGCAACAAATTATGCTTTGCACACGATGGTGTATTTAATTCATTTGCCACAAGGAAACACGGTAGGTGTTCAGGAGTTGGCAAAAATTCAAAAGCTGTCTCCAACTTATCTGTCAAAAATTCTAACCAAGCTGACAAAAGCGGGGTTGATCGAATCGACCCCAGGAGTAAAGGGCGGCTATAAAATTTCCAGGTTTCAAAATGAGGTTACGTTTTATGATGTCATCAAAGCGATTGAGGGAGACACCAACCTGTTTGATTGTTCAATCCACCATGAAGGGTGCCTGATCGAAGAAACCATGCGGCAGGCAGAAGAAAATATGAAAAAAGAACTCCAGGCAAAGCTTCTGATTGATATTGTTAAAAAAGCAGAGGCCGAACGTTCAGTGGAAACTAACCAGTAAAAGCAACGGAAGGAGATGGACAAATGTTATTGGATTGTGCAGTGATTGGCGGCGGACCAGCGGGGCTGAACGCTTCTTTGGTTCTCGGAAGGTCAAGAAGGAAAACGATTCTATTCGATGATAACAACCCCAGAAATGCGGTGACTTCGGAATCCCACGGGTTTATCACGCGCGACGGTATCAACCCACAGGAGTTGAAACGAATTGCCCAGGAAGAATTGGGCAATTATCCCGACGTTAAAATTGAAAAGCAACGGGTGCTGAGCGTAGCCAAGAAAAATGGCGTGTTCCAGATCACAGCTGAGGATGGAGGAACCCATAACGCCAAAAAGGTCATACTAGCGACGGGATTCAAGGAAGTTCTGCCGGATATCCAATCAATAAAAGAGTTTTACGGAACCAGTTTGTTCAGCTGCCCATTTTGCGACGGCTGGGAATTGAGAGACCGTCCCCTTGCCGTGATCTCAGAAAATCAGCCAGCTTTTCATCTGGCGAAAGTGGTATCGAACTGGACGGATAATTTGATTGTGTGCACCAATGGCAAAAGAACGCTTTCGGCAGATGAAAAAGGAATACTGGAAAGCAGGGGGATAAAAGTTTACGAGGAAAAGATCCGTTCGTTAATCGGTGAAAAAGGGTTCCTGCAAAAAATCGAGTTTGATGGCGGAGAAGCGGTGTTGCGCGACGGCGGATTTGTCCTGCCGGAATGGGAACAAGCAACTGACATTGGTATACAGTTAGGCTGCAACATGAACGAGCGAGGAGGTATCGAAACAGATAGTTGGAAAAGGACAACTGTTGAGGGTCTTTATGCATGTGGCGATACCTTGATGGCGGGGCCGTCTCAATTGATTCTTGCAGCCGGAGAGGGCAGTATGGCTGCGATCAGCATCAATGGAGCACTGATCGAAGAAAAGTTTATGTAATAGAATGACCTGGATAATTGCTTAAGCAAAAAGGTTAGGCAATTCTGTAACCAGCCAACTTTCTTAGTTAGGGAATTAACAGTTCCATGTTTGTCTAAGTATCAAAAAAAATTATGTTAATTGTAGATAAAGAATACCTTTAATGGTTTTAATATGAGCAAGCAGAATTCTTCTGGATTTAAGCAGGAACACAAAATAAGAATCACGGAAGGACTCCTAAGAAGGAGGAGACCAGTTTGTAATTTTTCAAAATATCCTGCCGCATTACAGGCCCGTGTTTGCTTCCTCTAATTTTTTATGCATGAAGAAACTGGAGGGGTAATTGCAGATGAAACAGTGCCGTAGATTTTTGCAGATGTTAAAGGTTACCCCGCCTATATCATGAAGTGTCATGATTCTGATGCTGAATCGATCAAACGCTGGATTAGTGAAGAAGGATTTGTTTGTAGGTAAGGATATGAGCTCTTTTATTTTTTTTTTGGGGTAGTGGTGCTTGAATCGCACATGTTATAGCAAGGCGAGTTAGAGAAACACTATTGTCATAAGTATCCAAATCCAAATTCAAGTCTTAAAGGTTTTAAAAATCAGTAATCAAAGGAGAATTTATCATGAATCAAAAATTACAGAAAAAGATCCATAATTTAGAGAACATAAAACGACTTCCAGCAGAGGAGTTCTTTAAATTCCTACAGCTTAATAAAGAAGACGAACTACTAGATCTTGGAGCGGGTGCAGGATATATAAGCCTTTCTATTGCTAACTACGTGAAAAAAGTGGTGGCGCTTGATTTTGATAAGGATGTTTTAGATTATCTAGAAAACAAAGCCAAGGATAAAGGAATAACAAACATAGAAACAGCTGCCGGAGATTTTAAAGCAATGCCCTTAGCTAGCAATAAATTTGATAAAGCTGTCGCTTCGATATCATTGCATGAAGTTACCCCACTCTCATTGGTTTTAAGTGAAATCCACAGGGTGTTAAAGGATGAAGGAATATTTTTATGTATCGATCTAGAGAAAACAGATCATCCCACTGGGCCAAGAGTTCCTTCTCTGGAAATGGAGGCGGAAATTCGCAAAGCAGGTTTCAGCATTAAAGAAATGGTTCATTCACCAACGCCAATTGCTAATCAACCTGTTTATATTATTGTGGCTCAGAAAAATAAATAAAAGAAAAACTAGTCATTAAGGCCAACTTAATGGCTAGTTTTATTATAGCGCTAAAAAAGTATAGGAATTACCTAAAATTAAGTAGATTAAAATGCGGCGTCGGATTGCTCTGTGCTTGAGCAGTACCGAGTCATTCTTCTTTTTTGTCTGGATGAGTCTACTATTACGAACGCTAATATTTCTCGTGCATTTCACTTGAATTTCATGGAAAATGTTGGGGCGCTCGTTTACTTATGCTATAATCTTTTCGTGAAACTTTGACGAAGATGAAAGGTATGGTTTAAAGAATGAAAAAGAAATTGAACTATTTGATTTTACTGTTAACAATCGTCTTTATGGCTGGTTGTACTAACTCAGAAGATGCATCCATTACTGATGTAGAAACAGGTTCGCAAAAAGTCACGACTGTTGAACCAAATACAAACAGTGAAAAAGAAGAAACTGCAACTACGATTGTTGAAGAACAGGAAGTAGAGGAGCCCGTAGCAGAGGAAAAACCAACTCAACCAAAGAAAGAACGTTTCTCCGGATACAAACTAATTGAAGTTGATGGCGGTGATTTATCTGGATATCATGAACCTGGCGTCGTTGTTGACATTGGTTACGGGGACCGTGAATATTGGGGATTTACTAATGAATACGGGCAGTTAGTGCGTGTCATAGCTGACGAGATCATTCTGCAAGATGAAAGTACTGAACCTGTTTTATCGTCAGGCAGATACTATTCTGATGAGGCAAAAGTTCCTGGAGTTGAAAGTGAATTTTTAGATGAAGGCCATGTAATTGCTGACTCTCTCGGTGGGGTATCGAATGCTTATAATATTACCCCGCAGAATAGCACGCTCAATCGACATGGGGATCAAGCGTATATGGAAAACGAGATCCGAAGAGCTGGCGGAGCTACTAATTTTGAAGCAATTATCACCTATCCGAATGCGGAAACGCAAATTCCTTCAAGTTATCAATATACTTATACAATAAACGGAAATGTCATTACGGATTCATTTGAAAATGTGAATCCAGATGAAGTAAACGAATCTCTTGGACTAACCGAAAATAATGAGTCCGAGTCCGAGTCCGAGTCCGAATCAGAAAGTTCTTCAACAAACGAAGGTGAACTTTCTAGTGTGGATACAAATGGAAATGGTATCGTGACAATTGCAGAAGCAAAAGCAGCTGGTTTCAGTATGCCGATAACGAGTGAACACTGGTTGTACCAATATATGCAAGATCGTGATAATGACGGCATGGTAGGAGAATAAGATGGTTGGTTTGTAAGACACAACTCCAAAACGATTCTAACATAAAGGATTATAATCGAGGCCTCTCATTAGTTGTGCAAACTTATGAGAAGCTTCTTTTTTCATTTCTTGGGTAACATGGAGATGGACAAGTTATTGTTTCATCAGTCTGGATGTTTTATTCGCTCACTATTATCGATACATCAGAAATTCATGTCACACTTAAACCTTGTATTTAGTATGACCGATGTGACGGTTATTGTATTATGGATAATAGAACGACTGCCTCAATAACTAGTTACAATATAAAAATTAAGGAGAATTACATGACCTGGAGCAAATTGAAGAAAAATCTGGAGAGTTTTCTCTGTCCCGCATTAGATGGAAGGGTTGAATACCGTGCAAGCAGCTATCGTTATTTACCTGATAAAGCAGGAACTTGTTATATTGCGGTAGATAAAAAGAATGTACTCAATATGAGTGATATAAATACCTCAATCAGATGGTATCAAGCGGAGTTAGAAATTAAGAATGATTCAGATATCCAAATTCCTATCAACAATGAGGAAATTGAAGCGGTAAGAAACGAGACCAAGGGGATGGTTCCAGAGGATCGTCTACAAGTAATTGCAAGAAGTAGAAAATTATCAGAACATGCAAAGGAGCTTTTGTCAGCACAGTCATCATTAAGTAAATCAAATTTTATCGTTGTAGCTAATAAGTTTTTATCCACTCCTATAGAGGAGAGCATAGAGAGCAATGATATCCTATTGAATATTCTAGCTTTGGTGGACCGGAGGGTTGGAAAAAAACGAATTTTAAACATGACCGAGAAGATGAAGTTAAAGCATCCAATCGTTCAGTACTTTTATGAACTACGGCTTAGTACGTTGTGATAACAAAGAATTAATATGGGGTACATGTGAGACTGACAATCTCAATAGTTTCGTGCGCAGGTACTCGCAGCTATAATTTTCGGACCTTGTCCCCCAATGGTTTAAGTGTTTCGGAGCTTTGCCTTACCCATGTTAAGTTAGAAGCACTTCAGCTACGAACGACAGAGTCTACGCAAGAACTACTTTCCATCTGACACACAATCTATGTAGCTCAGACTTAAGACTGATTCGAATTTCATGCAAACGACTGGCAAATTTGTGCAGGGAATCGGATATGATAAAGTCAAAGGGAAAGGGGTGTTCTATATGCGCAAGCTTATAGTGGCTGTGATGGCAGTGGGAATACTAGGTGCTGTAGGGGTTTGGGGATATAATTGGTTCTTTTCGGGAAATAGGGTTAATGACATTTTAATCGAAAAGGATGACGTAAAATCACTTAACGCTAATATACAGATTGGCTTCGGGGACGTATCTATTACGGATGGTGAGGATGCCTGGATCAAAGGCACAGTTGACACGAACAAAAAGAAATTGAAACCAACTGTTTCTTATAAGAAGAAAGGAACTGTCGGAAACGCTGACATTAAGCAAAAAGGAAAATTACTTGCGGGATTAGGGACCGTACGTAACGATTGGGACCTCGAGCTAACAAATGAGATACCTATCAACTTGAATATTGAGATGGGCGTCTCTGACTCGACACTAAACCTGTCAGGTATCCAACTCAGCAAGCTATCGATCGATGCAGGTGTAAGCGATGCAACCATCGATTTAAGCGGAGGCTGGAAAGATAGCTTCAACGCCGACATCGATCTTGGAGTCGGCGATGCGACGATTCTTCTCCCCGCGGACACCGGTGTCAAACTGAACGTTTCGAAAGGAATCTCTGGCCTTGAGGCGAAAGGCTTTACTTCTCAGGGAAATGGCATCTACGTGAATGACGCTTATGAGAGTAGTGATGTTGTGATCGATATAAAGATTGATGTTGGGGTAGGCGATTTGAAGTTTAAACTTGTAGATTGAATAGGAAAATAACGAAAGCTTTTCACCTCTCTTCCTTATTATTTAAGAAGAGGGTTTTTTGTTTTTGTTTTAATACATATACAGGCACAAAGCAGAAACAAGTCTACACGACATACTTTGTGTGAGCCTGCGTTTATATGGAGACAGTTGAAATATAAATGATGTTCCAAAATGAAAATGATGTGCACCATAATACTTAAAACGAAGTGTGGAGTACCTATGCTTCAAATACAATAATTTTGTACACGAGTACTCCCAGTTCAACCCAGTCCCCTCAGAAAACCCTTCAATAACTGACCTTTCTCCATATTTGAAAAATATGGATACGTGTTGACAGTGTGGAAGGTACCATATATCCTGTACTATGAGTTTTTGTATGAGACATGCAACACGAATTCAAATCGTGTTGCATTTTTTTTTGCAGAAGCTGTTGGAAAGTAGATGAAAAGAAGGGAAAGCTATAACTACGATTGTCTTGGAAAACAGTATAGATATGTAAGTGAAACGAACATTGGAGGAGAGCTATGACGAGAGGTTATTGGAAGAGTATACGTGAAAAAATTGATTGGCCAGTATTTCTATGGAGTGGCGGCATATTAATGGCATTCGTGCTGTTTTCAATTTTTAAAGTAGAACAGGTCAGCAATCTTGTGAATAAGGGATTTGATTTGTCTATTCGCTACTTCGGGGCATATTGGCAATTCCTATTGCTGGCCAGTTTTGTAGTAGGTGCGGTATTGGCGTTTTCAAAGTATGGCAAAGTTCGCCTGGGAGACGCAAAGAAGCCGGAGATGTCTTATTTTAAATGGTTAGCCGTAATTTTGACGACAGGTCTTGGAGCTGGGGGTGTCTTTTGGGCAGCGGCAGAGCCTATGTACTATTTTCTGGACGTGCCTCCCATGCATAAAGGGATAGAAGGCGGCACTGTTGACGCGATTGGGCCTGCATTGGCTCAAAGTTACATGTCATGGGGCTTCACCGCATGGTCTGTATACGGTGCAATCAGTTCGATTATATTGATTTACGCACATAAACATAAGGGCATGCCGTTGAAGCCTAGGACCCTTTTGTATCCTATTTTGAAAGAGAGAATTTTAACGAGCAAATGGGGAACGGCTGCCGATGTATTTTGTATTATAGGCGCTGCTGCTGGCACGATTGGTCCAATCGGTTTTCTCGGGCTGCAAGTTAGCTATGGAGTCAGTTCGATCTTTGGCATACCGGATACATTTGTGACGCAGCTCTCGGTCATCGTTATTTTGACAGGAGTCGTACTCGTATCCACCCTTACAGGTATTGAGAAGGGGATTCAATTTTTAAGTAAGGTGAACGTCAACTTAGTGGCGGTGATTGCCGTATTCCTAATCGTGTTCGGTCCAGGGCTGTTCATCGTCAACACGTTCATGTCTTCCTTTGGTACGTACATCAGTGATTTCGTAAGCATCAGTACATTCCGCGGGGATGATGCATGGCTAGGAAGCTGGATGCTCTTCTTCTTCGGATGGTTTATAGGGTTCGGTCCATTGGTGGCATTATTCGTCGCAAGAATATCCAATGGTAGAAAAATTCGTGAAATCTTTTTAGTGGTTGCTGTAATAGCACCTGTCGTCACAAACTTTTGGTTCACGGTACTTGGAGGTACGGGTATTTTCTACGAATTAAATAACGCAGGTTCCGTCAGCGGTCCATTGAATGAGGGTGGATTGCCGAGTGCAATCATCGCTATAGCGGAACAAATGCCGCTAGGATTCATCATGCCTTCTGTCTTCTTGATTTTGACTACACTATTTGTAGTGACGACAGTAGACTCCATGTCGTATTCCATCTCCATGGCCGTGACAGGCGACGGAAACCCTCCAAAAGCCATTCGTGTATTTTGGGCGGTCATCATGGCGACAATCGCCACCATCCTAATTGAAATCGGTGGCGGAGGAATTGGTGCGTTACAGTCATTTGTCGTCATAGCTGCAGTTCCAGTATCAATTCTTTTGCTCCCGGTCGTATGGTACGCGCCGAAAGTGGCGAAAGTGCTGGCTATTGAACAGGGGATTGTTGAGAAAGAGTAGTGCGCTGTGCTTTTTATGATGAGGTATGAGGCCTCTGTCTGTACTCCACTCAAATCGTATACAAGCTAAGTTTAAAAAACGTCAACTTCTTATTGAAGTTGACGCTTTTTGTGCTTTTGGGCATTTTCTGAATCTGATCTACTCAAAAGGAGGAACAAACTAATTGACCTGAAAAATATGACGTGTTATGATTACTTTGAATTCAAGGTAATTTATTTTCCAAACAAATTGGAGGAGAAATTACTATGGATGAACTGCCTTCCCACATGAATGGCGAGCCATTTATGAATAATTGAGTTAAAATAACACAAAACTAGCTTGTAAGTTCGAGCTGTTTATTTTTTGCTTATATATCTTGAATTCAAGATAATATCACAAGGTAAGAAGGGAGATAATAATATGAATGGATTGAAAGGTATTCACCACGTGACGGCAATTACTAGTAGTGCGGAGAAAAATTATGAGTTTTTCACATATACACTAGGGATGCGGTTAGTGAAGAAAACGGTGAATCAGGATGATATTCGGACGTATCATCTGTTCTTTGCAGACGATGCAGGGTCAGCCGGTACCGATATGACATTTTTCGATTTTCCAGGCATTCAAAAAGGGGTTCATGGCACGAATGAGATTTACAAAACCGCTTTTCGGGTACCGACAAATGCGGCGTTGGACTATTGGGTAAAACGCTTTGAAAAATACGACGTGACCCATACGGGAATCCAAGAAGTTTTCGGCAAAAAAACCATTTCATTCATCGATTTCGACGAACAAAACTATATGCTAGTTTCAGATGAGCACAACACAGGTATTGTATCAGGTACACCTTGGCAGCATGGTCCTGTGCCTCTCGAATTTGCGATTACGGGGTTAGGACCGATCCACATTCGGATTGCACAGTTTGACTACTTCAAAGAAGTGCTTGAAAAGGTCATGCTGTTTAAAGAAGTGGCAGCAGAAGGCTCCCTACACTTGTTCGAAGTGGGTGAAGGCGGGAACGGAGCACAAGTGATTGTGGAGCACAACACATCACTTCCAGATGGCCGTCAAGGGTACGGAACTGTTCACCACGCCGCTTTCCGGGTAGAAGATACGAATGTGTTAAACGAGTGGATTGAGCGCTTGCCATCATTCGGTTTAAATACATCCGGGTATGTAGATCGATTTTTCTTTGAATCCCTATATGCGCGTGTAGCTCCTGGAATTCTTTTTGAGTGGGCAACAGATGGACCTGGTTTCATGGGGGATGAACCTTATGAAACAGTTGGTGAAATTTTGTCGCTACCACCATTCCTGGAAGGAAAACGGGAACAAATCGAGGCGATTGTTCGGCCGATCGACACCGTACGCAGTACGATTCAAATAGAAAAAGAGTACTTGTAGAAAGGGGCAACCCCATTATGCAGCATATTTTTAGAAAAGGTACTAATGGCGAGAAACCGGTTTTACTGTTGTTGCACGGCACAGGCGGTACGGAGCAGGACTTGCTGTCGTTAGCAGAATTAGTTGACCCTGAAGCTTCCGTGCTCAGTGTACGTGGAAATGTCTTGGAGAATGGCATGCCTCGTTTCTTTAAACGGTTATCAGAAGGCATATTTGACGAAGAAGATTTAGTTTTCCGGACGAAAGAGCTGAAAGCCTTTTTGGATCAGGCGGCAATTGACCATCAATTCGACCCGTCAAATATCGTAGCTATCGGGTATTCAAATGGTGCTAATATTGCGGCCAGTCTGCTATTTCACTATGACGATGCAGTAAAGGGAGCCATTTTGCATCATCCGATGGTGCCAATACGTAATGTCCCTATGCCTGATCTTACAGGGATTCATGTATGGATCGGAGCGGGAGCAAACGACCCGATCTGTACGCAGGAAGAATCGACTGAGTTGCAGAACCTGCTGGAAGAAGCAGGGGCATCCGTGGGACTTCATTGGGAGAACGCGGGACATCAGTTGACAATGTCGGAAGTAAAAGCTGCAAAAGCTTGGTATGAACAAATTTTTCAGTAAGATACTACAGACTATTACAGATGAAGTGACCAGTTTAACCTGGCAAGAAACAAAAACTCAGATTCAAGAGAATCATATATAAATTGGAGGAAATTAAAATGACAAAATGGACAGTAGATCAATCGCACTCAACAGTAGGGTTTGAAGTAAAACACATGATGGTATCCAAAGTGAAAGGCCAATTTGACGGCTACACAGCAACGGTTGAAGCAGCAGACTTAACTGATCTCACAACTGCATCGATTGCTTTCGATTTCGACGTGACAAGCCTCAATACACATTCAGTAGATCGGGATAACCACTTGAAGTCAGCAGATTTCTTTGATGTAGAGAATTTCTCCAACATTACATTCCAATCCACTTCCATTGTAAAAAAAGGCGATGACTACAAAGTAACGGGCGACTTAACGATTAAAGACGTCACGAAACCGGTAACCTTTGACGTGGAGTTTGGCGGAAAAGGAACAAATCCATGGGGTGTTGAAGTATATGGGTTTGAAGCGGAAGCGAAGATCAACCGAGAAGAGTTCGGCCTGACTTGGAATACAACTCTTGAAACAGGCGGCGTACTCGTTGGTAAAGACATCAAAATCCTAGTAGAGATGCAAGTAAACCCAGCATCATAATCCGGCTGTAAATCTAAAATTGATTTAGAAAATAGTAGATATTGGTGTTTTCGCAACCACGACAATAAACTGCCTACCGATTCCAAAGATAGTGGAATCGGTAGGTGGTTTTTTTGTATAATCCGGAAAAGATAGTGATGTGGAACAGCATTTATTGAAAGTGGCGTGAATAAACAATCACGAAACTATAAACATGAACGAAAGCTTCCTACACAAGCACATAAGGCATCTATTCTTATACAGAGGATAGATGCTTTCTTTGTCAGTGTAAGAAATTGTCACAATTGAAATTCGACGGATATTGAAAGAAGATATATTTTATTCTATACTGGAATTAGTAACATTGCCCTATTTGCGATTGTGCAAAATATTATTCTAAAGACTAAACTGCTATTATAAAATAAGTAATGGAGGCTTTTTTATGAATCAAAATACCCTTATTCGCAATAACGTGAACGTTACAGGAAAAGGCACAAAGGCAATGATCTTTGCGCACGGCTTTGGGTGTGATCAGAATATGTGGAGGCTAGTCGCACCGGCGTTCGAAGAAAATTTCCGTGTCATTTTGTTCGACTATGTCGGCTCTGGAAAGTCTGATTACAGTGCTTACAGTTCGACTAAGTACCAAGACCTTCATGGGTATGCACAAGATGTACTTGATATATGCGATGCTTTAGATATAAATGATGCAATATTTGTGGGGCACTCGGTTGGCAGTATTATCGGCATGCTGGCCTCTATTCAAGAGCCAACACGATTTGAGCGCCTTGTGATGCTCGGTCCTTCACCATGTTTCTTGAATGACCCTCCTCTTTATAAAGGAGGATTTGAAAAGGAAGACCTTGAGGGATTGATTGGGATGATGGAGATGAATTATATTGGCTGGGCAAATTATCTCTCTCAGGTCATTATGAAAAATCCTGAGCGCCCGGAACTTTTCCAAGAGTTGGAGGAGAGCTTTTGCTCTACGGATCCAACCGTAGCCCGCCAATTTGCAACAGCAACCTTTTTCTCTGACCACCGGAATGATTTACAGAATGTTACGGTGCCGTCACTCATTCTCCAGTGCTCTGATGATGCAATTGCTCCGATAGAAGTCGGTAAATATATGCACAGCGTCCTCACAGATAGTGCATACGCCTTAATGGAGGCGACGGGACATTGTCCACATTTGAGCCATCCTGAAGAGACCATCCGTTTGATTAGCGATTATTTGAAATCAGTCGCTGATCAGGATAGTTCAAATGGATGAGCAACTGGACTTTGCGCCATGCGGTTACGTATCACTTAATGATGACAGCACGATTCTAGATATTAATCAGACGCTGCTCGGTTTACTCGATTACAACCTTCAAGAGCTACAGGGGCAGCACATCAACCTGATCTTGACGCATGCGAGCCAAACTTTTTATCAACTCTATTTTTTCCGATGATCCGCCTTCAGGAAAAAGTGGATGCGATGTATATTGCTTTAAAGTCAAAGTCCGGACAGGAAATCCCTATACTGCTCAATGCCTCGAGAAATGAACGTGGCGGTAAGTTTTTTAACGATTGTGCCTGTTTTCCTATGAAAGAAAGATATGAGTATGAGCAGGCCCTTCTGGTAGCTAAAAAGGAGACCGATCAGCGAAACCAGATGAAGAAAAAGCAAATAGAAGAGCTGGACATGTTAAGGAACGAATTGGAGTGCAAGCAAAATGAACTGCTGGAATTGAATGAAAAGCTTCGAAAATTAGCCGAAACAGACGGATTAACGGGTCTCAAGAACAGACGCTGCCTACAAGAAAGTCTGACATCCAATTTCAATTCACATGCTGGACAAATGCAGCCAATCTCCCTGCTGCTAATGGATATCGATTACTTTAAGGAGATTAACGATACTTATGGTCATATGACGGGCGACAGAGTATTGCAGGAGATGGGACGGTTACTCGAAGAGGAGTCCAGAAAAGAAGATATTGCCGCCCGATATGGAGGAGAAGAATTTGCATTGATTCTCCCGAATACCGATAAATCTGATGCTCTGAAAATCGCTGAAAGAATCCGATTGCATGTTGAAAAGGCAGACTGGGGTGAATCAGCCATCACGATAAGTATAGGAGCAGCAACGTTTCTACAAGGAGATACAGAAAGTTCTTTACAGTCCAAAGCAGATTACGCACTCTATGCCTCCAAAAATGGCGGTCGCAATCAAGTCACCCATGCTAGTGATTTGACGTAGTGAATGCTGCCTGTCTATCATCCAATTCAAGTTTCGGCTCCTTTGTAAAATCGATATTATTTACAAAGCAAACCTCAAAGGTAACTTCACAATAATTGCCCACCGCGAATTCCAAACATAGTGGAATGTGCCGGCGGGCTTTTTGTATAATGGAATGATTGACCTTATTAGAACCAGTCTCTTCCCACATACACGTTAGTCATGTAAAATAGTTAACGTTGAGAATAAAATTATAGGTAGGCAACGTAAAAAAGGTCTACTTCGATTTCCAGTATTACTACACTAAGATTTTTAGATGAAGGGCTGACCTGGCATCCCATAATGAGAGGATTGGAATTTGAACATGAAAGAGAATTTCTGGCGTGAATTACCACGACCGTTTTTTATATTAGCACCGATGGAAGATGTCACGAATGTTGTGTTTCGTCATGTCGTGGCAGAAGCTGCAAGACCTGATGTGTTTTTCACAGAGTTTACGAATACGGAAAGTTATTGTCATCCGGAGGGAATCTTTAGTGTACGCGGGCGTTTGACGTTCACAGCAGACGAACAGCCAATGGTGGCTCATATTTGGGGGAACAAGCCCGAACACTTCAGAGATATGAGTATCGGAATGGCAGAACAAGGATTTAAAGGGATCGATATTAACATGGGCTGTCCTGTTCCAAACGTAGCTTCGAAAGGAAGAGGTAGCGGGCTGATCAATTATCCTGATAACGCAGCGGATATTATCCAAGCTGCAAAAGCGGGAGGATTGCCAGTCAGTGTGAAGACGAGACTAGGTTATACAGATGTAGAAGAATGGCGTGGTTGGCTGACACATATATTGGAGCAAGACATCGCTAATTTATCGATACACTTGCGTACTCGTAAGGAAATGAGTAATTTTGAAGCGCATTGGGAACTCATCCCTGAGATTAAGAAACTTCGTGATGAAATTGCACCAGATACATTGTTAACCATCAACGGAGATATCTTGGATCGTCAAATGGGCTTAGAACTCGTCGAAAAATACGGTGTGGATGGCGTAATGATTGGACGAGGCATCTTTAAAAATCCATTCGCCTTTGAAAAAGAGCCAAGAGAGCACAGCAGTAAAGAGTTAATGGATCTCTTAAGACTTCAGCTGGATCTCCATGATAAATACTCGAAAGAAATTGAAGAGCTTCCATTCAAACCACTCCGTCGATTCTTTAAGATTTATGTCAAAGGAATTCGAGGAGCAGGTGAATTGAGAAATCAATTGATGTACACGGAGACGACAGATGAAGTGCGCGCGTTGCTCGATGAATTCGAAGCCGAGAATGTAGATGAGTTAAATCAACAGGAGAATTGATCATTGTTTTCCTACGCAACGAGCACTTAAATGCATGTTCTAGAAACTGCAAAACAGGATTCAAAATTAGATATGTTTGTAAAACAAATGGGTTTGCTTCAACAACACAAAAGCCCCGAGATGCACAAAAATTAAATACCCGGTCCGCAATTATAATTCACTGCGGACCGGGTATCTTTTATTTTTTTCAACTTTCATACGTTACAACAAGAAAATCTGACAATAGAATTGTTTTAGAAAAGATACGGTGCGCTACATGGGGGTATTGAAATAAGTGTGAAAGTAAAATTCACCAAAAAAGGTTCAAATCCTACTGCATCATTTCTACCCATTCAGGGATTTTTATATTACATAATATGTGGAGTTCATCTTCTCTTTTGTCTTGATAAGAGCTAACGGATCTTAAATCTAGGTCAACGATGGCAGGGTGGGTCATTATTTCAACAGACTTACTTTCAAGGCTTTTTAAGCGAGAAAAGAGATCTTCAGTGGCTCCATCCTCGTAAAAATCCAACCATAGAGAGTCGGTCAACAGGATATCAGGATAGTTTTTTATGGAATCCGTATAACGGACGGGGACTTGGTACTCGTTCGATAGCTTTACGATGAGTTCTTTAAAAACGTCCCAGCCATGAACGTGGTGGTGACTGTCGATATGGTGAAGTGGTAAACCTGTCGCAAGAAACGCATCCAGCTGAGCACGCCATTCTTTTTCTACCTCTTCAAGATTGGGCGGCTCCATTTTTAGAAAGGCATTCGTATAGCGAAAGACACCTTGTTCATTGACAAGTGTTGGCACGTCTTCACTTAAGGGTTTGCCATATGTGAGTACGAGATGAATGCCTACATGCAAGGAAGGGAACAATTTCGCTTTTTCAACGGCATATTCCGTTGCAAGTCCATTCATCATTAACGTGGTTGACTGAACCACACCGTTTGTATGAGAGTGAAGTATCCCATCCGTCACGCCTTTTGTTAACCCGAAATCATCTGCGTTAAAAAGTACTTTCACCATAATCCCTCCTAGTTTTTACAAATCACTCTTCCTCTAAGTAATTACGACTAATGACAAAATTCGTCTTGTCGCCTCTGAAATAGGAGCGCGAGTATTCAAATACATTTCCATCTACATCCTCGGCCACTGTTTCAATATAGAAGCATGGCAAGCCTTCCTTATACTTTAAGATGTGAGCCACTCGATCGTCGGGAAATGCAATCTCAACATGCTCTGTTGTCTTAGCAATCTGTAAATGATAGTTTGTTTTGAGTGCTTCATATAAAGATGACTCAGCCTGTTCTTTCGTAATGCCAGGTGCTAATTTCCATGGAATATAAGCAATTTCAAATTGTGTAGGTTCACCATTCGCTTTTCTAACCCGCTCAATACATTGAATAGGATCATTGATGGACACATGAAGTACATTTCTTAGCAGCTCTGTCGCAGGGATTACTTGAATACTGACGAGTGAGATTTCTGCTTTTTTTCCTTGGATTGCGATTTGATCACTATACCGTTTCACTGTGTGTGAAAGGGTTTGTTTTACTTTATGTTCCGCAACAAAAGTCCCATTTCCTTGTTTGCGGACAAGATATCCCTCAATTGTAAGTTGTTTAAGTGCTGTTCTTACTGTTGTTCTACTGACATCGAAATCTTTACATAATTCCAATTCTGTAGGAATTCTGTCGCCTACTTTATAAGTGCCAGACTTTATACGATTCAGTAAATCTTCTTTAATGTACGCATGAAGTGCTTGGTTTTTTTCCATTGCAATGCTCCTTCATTGATAATGACTAAAGTGTACAAGATTAAAGATACAATAACAAATTTGGAATATATGTTACTACATTTGAATAATATGAATTATTGTTATATACAAGTTTTTAAATGTATGATACATTTGCTTTAAAGAATTAGAAAGTAGTAACAATTTATAAGTGTTCTGTTGAAATATGTATCTGGATATCTCTACTGAAGTATATGTGGAGATTTATAAGTCTAGTGATTTTACCCGTAATCATATTTTGCAACCGCTTTCACATTTGCAGTAAAGGAGCTTTTAACATGAACTTAAAAATCGTTATCATCGGTGGAGGATCGAGCTATACTCCTGAAATCATCGAGGGAATCATTCGTCGTCATGATTCGTTTCCTGTAACAGACATTGTATTAGTAGACATTGAAGAGGGGAAGGAGAAATTACGGATTGTTGGTGAGCTTTCGAAGAGAATGATTTTGAAATCTGGTAAGCCTATAAACGTATCTTGGACATTGGATAGAAAAGAAGCTCTTCTAGGAGCAGATTTTGTGTCTACACAAATACGTGTTGGTGGTTTAGAAGCAAGAGCGAAAGATGAGCGGATCCCGTTAAGTCATGGATTCATTGGACAGGAAACGAATGGAGCAGGAGGAATCTTCAAAGCATTTCGTACGATTCCCGTCATGATGGAAATGGCGGAAGATATCCATCTCATCTGCCCAGACGCATGGATGATCAACTTTACGAATCCTGCAGGAATGATTACTGAAGCGCTGTTAAAGTATTCCGCACATAAGAAAGTGATTGGTGTATGTAATATTCCATTTAACATGCGACATTCTAGCGCCGAGATTTTGGATGTTTCACCAAGTGATGTGGAAATTGAATTCATCGGGATGAATCATTTTGTTTTTGGAAGAAAGGTCACGGTTAACGGGATTGATCGGACAGAAGATGTATTGAACAAACTAAAACAGGGCTTGGATTATTCTCCAGCTAATATTGTGGATCTAGGATGGTCTAGTACGTTCATTGACGCGACAAAGCTGTTGCCTAATCCGTATCATCAATATTACTTCCAGATGAAAGATGTTCTGAAAAAGGATATTCAAGCGTTTAACGAACATGGTACGCGTGCTGAAAAAGTCCAAGAGTTGGAGAAGTCGTTATTTGAACTCTATAAGAATCCTGAACTGGAAGACAAACCGAAGGAGCTAGAAGAGCGTGGGGGCGCTTTTTATAGTGATGTCGCCTGTAGTCTAATGGATTCCATTTATAATAATAGAAAAGACATACAAACGGTAAATACTTTTAATAATGGAGCGATTCCTGATTTGCCAAATGATGCAGTGATTGAAGTGAACAGTGTGATTACGGAAAACGGACCCGAACCGATTGCAGTGGGGCCGCTACCGCTCTCTATCAAAGGGATTGTTTGCGAGATGAAAGCATTTGAGGAACTTGTTATTCAAGCAGGGCTATCTGGTAATTATCATGATGCATACGTAGCGATGCTCATGAATCCACTTATGCGAGATGAAAAGGGAAGTAAAACGGTACTTGATGAGTTGCTAACAGCTCACAAAGAGTACTTACCACAATTCAAGGGGGAATTGGAATGAAAGGCAGGTTCATGGAGAAGTTTATTGAAATTGCTGGACGAATTGGGGCACAGCGTCACCTCGTAGCAATCCGTGATGGATTTGTTGCGATTATGCCGCTGATCATTGTAGGATCTTTCGCTATTCTAATCAATAACTTTCCACCTTTAGGTTCTTTCAGTTTTGTTGAATGGATGAATGGTATATTAGGAGAAGGGAACTGGCAAGCAGTTGGAGGAAGTATATGGAACGGTACCTTTGCTGTCTTAGGATTGCTAGTCGCCTTTTCAATCGCCTATAATCTTGCCAAGTCTTATGAAGTCGATGGGTTGTCCGCGGGTTTAATCTCTGCGGCAGCATACATCATGCTTGTTCCTGTGACGGAAGATTGGGGATTGAATTTTGCTTGGCTAGGGGCTCAAGGACTATTTGTGGCCATCATCCTTGCACTTGTACTGACTGAGCTATTCCGAGTATTAGTGAACTCTAAATGGACGATCAAAATGCCAGAAGGAGTCCCTGAAGGTGTTGCTCGATCGTTTAAGGCATTGATCCCAGCGACGATTATTTTGATTTTAGTTGGTTGTTTCCAAGCTTTAATGAGTGTGTTTGCTGAAATTAGTATATTTGAAGTGATATTCCAAGCGATTCAGGAGCCGTTACAAGGTCTCGGGAATACGCTGCCAGCTGCTATTTTAATTGCATTCTTGAATCACTTACTTTGGTTCTTTGGGTTACATGGTACGAACATTATAGGGGCTGTTATGGAGCCGTTGTACCTTCCGTTGATCCAGGAAAACTTAGAGCTATTCAATAGTGGGGTCTCAGCGTTCGATGTTCCTTATACAGTAACGAAACCATTCCTTGATGCGTATGTGTTCATGGGTGGATCAGGTACGACCATCGCTTTAATTGCTGCGATATTCATCGTCATACGGAAACAGAAAAATCACCCGTATCGGGAAGTTGGTAAACTCTCTGCACCGGCTTCACTATTTAACATTAACGAGCCAGTAATCTTTGGTTTACCGATTGTACTGAATCCAGCGATGCTAATTCCATTCATCATGATTCCGGTTATCTTAACAATCACGTCTTATTTCGCTCTAGCTACAGGGTTAGTACCAAAAACGGTCGCGATTATTCCATGGACGACACCACCGATTTTAAGTGGTTACTTAGTGACTGGCGGAAGCTGGAGAGGAATTGCTTTACAGCTATTTAACTTCGCGATTGCTACGATGATGTACATTCCATTTGTTATGGTAGGCGTCAGAGCGTTAAAACAACAGATGGGGAGAGATTGAGGATGCACACAATTGAAGAAATACAAATGCTGTCATTCACGATTATTTTGCACGCAGGCAACGCTAGATCCAGTTCAATGGAAGCCATTGCCCTAGCGAAATCCTATGAATTTGATGAAGCTCGAAAGAAGATAGAAGAAGCGGATAAGGAATTCACTGAAGCTCATAATTACCAGACAAAACTTTTACAAGCTGAAGCTAACGGTGTAGAAAATCCTGTGACAGTCATATTAGTGCATGCTCAAGATCATCTCATGACAGCGATGACGGTTAAAGAGTTGGCGAATGAGATGATTGATATGTACGAACGGATGCAGATGATTGAGGAGGGAAAAAGATGAAAATCATTCTAGTTTGTTCTGCGGGAATGTCGACTTCTATGTTAGTGAAGAAGATGAGAGATTCAGCAGAAGCAAGGAACTTAGATGTAGAGATCAGTGCAGTTGCTGAATCTCAATTGAAAAACAACTTGGAAAACCTGGATGTAGTCCTGATTGGACCACAAGTCAGATACCTGGAAAAGAAGATAAAACAACAATTGGAACCTCAAGGTATAAAGGTAGACATCATCAATCAGTTAGCTTACGGAATGATGAAAGGTGACAAAGTGTTAGACCAGGCAATCGAGTTAAAAGGTTAATGTAAGAAATCTAGTACACCCAATACTAAGCCACCGACTCATTCGGCGGCTTAGTATTTTTTAGTAGGGATGCAATAGTGCTGGGTATACAGGTGTAGGTGATTGGGAAACGGGAGGGTTCAGTTATGAAAGATTTTGTTGAGGTAGGTAGGTGATGATGAAACACCTATGCACAAACGAATGGTGCATAGGTGCATGAAAAAAGCGTAGTGTCTATTCTTCGTCCAGTGGGCTTGCCTGATGAAAGAAGTTTGGTGTCACGATATCATTTCGGTATGGCTTATGGAAAATATGCGTCGTAGCGGGGGAGACAGGCGGGATAAGCCAAGTCCAGTTACCGGTGACGGAGCGTCCCGCATTCTTCTCCTTTTTCTCGAACGCTTTAAATTGTTTGGCGGCTGTATGATGGTCGATAATTGTAACGCCTGATTGGTGATAAGAGTGCAGGACAGCGATGTTCAGTTCGACGAGTGCTTTGTCAATCCAGAGTGAACGGTTTGAGTTTGTTGCAAGTCCCATCTGTTTCGCTATCGCCGGCAGCAGGTTGTATCGGTCTTCGTCCGCAAGGTTCCGTGCTCCGATTTCAGTTCCCATGTACCAGCCGTTGAAAGGCGCCATCGGATAGTCAATACCTCCGATTTCAAGCCTCATGTCAGAAATAATCGGTACCGCATGCCATTTGATGCCAAGCGCCTCGACACCAGCAATGTCTGGGTGGCTGATGGGTACTTCTTTCACTAAGCCATCCGGTAGCTTGTACAATTTAGGAGGGTGTCCGTCTTCTTGGATAACGAGCGGTAGGATGTCGAACGAAGTGTGAGCCCCTTGCCAGCCGAGAGACTCGCACTTTTTTGTCATGGCATTATTCGCAGAATCACCCACAACTTTCCCATCCATTTCATAACCTGCATACCGAATTAGCTGATGATTCCAGATACGAATTGGATTTTGTCCTTCTTTCCGTGGTGGGAAGACGGTAATGGTCGATCGGATATCACCGTCATTCGTTGCAAAGTGAACATGGTCCAGCAATGCATCAAATGCTTCGTCCACTGTTGTTACGTCTCGTCTATCGAACACTTCAAGTGTCTCCCAAAGCAGACGACCGATGCAGCGGTTGCTGTTGCGCCAAGCCATTTTCGCCCCATGCGCCAATTCAGTGGGCGTGTGTGTATAGGTGCCGCTTGCTGTGATTTCGTTTTTAATGTCTTGAAGTCGCTGTTGTTGTTGTTCCGCAGGAAGTCCTAACTCCCCATAACAACGTTCGATGAAATCCGCAGCTTTCGTGAAAAGTTCTTCGTTCTGTTCATTCACAATAATCCACTCCTTACTTTTCAGTCTACCATCGACCGGACTTTTGATTGCTGAACGTTTTGTGTCGAGGTGGATCACTCGTGTAACACACAGCAAAAAGTGATATTTACGGTATACTAGTAGGGCAGAGGAGTGGTACCATGCCAGACGTTTTAAAAGAGTATTTCCTTGGACTTGCCGATAGCTTAAAATCCACCTTAAAAACGCCGGATGCATATTTGAACAAAGTGGCGCTGACAGTGGTAATTCTGGTGCTCGGCTTATCCTTATATGTCTTATTCAAAAAAATGATATTGAGAAGTGTTAAAGATTTCACGAAGAAGATTCAGTTACATAAAGCAGCGAAGCAGACGATGGCGACGTTGACGGTCGTTGCGGTGTTATTCATATGGATTCAGGCGATAAATGTACTGGTCTTAATCGCACTATTATTTGGCGTCATTGCGGTGTTCATGGTCAGAGGATTGACAAACAACATTATCGGATATTTTGTCATTAAGTATCGGAAGTATTTTGAAATTGGACACCGTGTAGAAATTAATGAAATTATCGGGGATGTTGTTGAAATCAATTCAACTAGTTTCAAATTGTTAGAGGTACGTACTGGATTATCATCCGATGCGAATACAGGGCGTATTATCAAGCTGCCGAATAGTATTATTTTCAATGAATCCATTGAAATTATCGGTGGTGCAAATTCATTTGTTTGGCATGAACTCAAGTACGTACTGTCTTTCGATAGCGAATGGCAGACAGCTGAGAAGATCATGACGGATGCAGGTCAGGCATATTTCGAGGAAACTGTACTGCCTGAGCTTAAGAAGAAGAAAGGTCACATGTCTAGTGAGCAAGCAGCCCTGCAGCCTGTATTTTCAGTGGATACGAATGATGCAGGAATTGTATTGGTTTTACGGTATTTGGTCGATTACCGGCATGGGACTTGTGTGAAAACCGGATTGCAACGAAAAATCTTGCCGCAACTCAATGAGCATCCAAACATCGACTTTGCAATTTGGGAAATGAAAGTGTTCAAGGGGTAATTTTACAAATTAGAAAGAAGGAAATTTTTATGTCAGATCAAACAAAGTCTGCAGTAAATAGTGTGATTCGGAATGCACAGCCTGAAGATGCTGCGCGTATTGTTAGTTTTTATAATATAGTTGGCGGGGAGACGGATTATCTGTCTTTCGGTCGGGATGAATACCCTCAGTCAGCTGATGAAGTGGCGCAATCCATAGTTCATATGAAAGGATCCAGTGGAAACTGCATGTTGCTCATGTTGGAAGGGGAGGAGATTGTCGGAATCGGTACGATCGATTCTAGTACGAAACACAGGTTCCTTCATGTCGGAACACTTGGTATTGTCATTTGCCAGTCGCACGCAGGAAAAGGACTTGGCCGCATGCTGATGAATGCACTGATTGAGTGGTCTAAAAATAATGGACAAACGGAAAAAATTACGCTTGTCACACGTGCTGATAACGAACGGGCCATCGCACTTTATGAAAAACTCGGATTTGAACGGGAAGGTCTTTTTTGCAAAGACTCGTATGATGGCGAACGGTACTACGATAGCTTGTCCATGGCACTTTTCTTATAAAATCAAAAAATCTCCCAACATCAACTGATGTGGGAGATTTTTTAACATGTAATTACGCATCCATCGATTGTTCTTTCGATTTCGGATCACGGATAGCAAACGACAGCAACAATCCGAACGCTGCGATGCATCCGGCTACCAAGAAGGCGATGTTGACTCCATGGATCTCTCCGGCAACTGAATCTCCGCTTGCTGCGGTGATGGTGATCGTCACGAGCACCGCAGTTCCGACAGCACCTGAAATCTGACGGAAGGTGTTATTCATGGCCGTACCATGGGAAATCAGGTGATTCGGTAACTGATTCAAACCGAGCGTTGTGGATGGCATCATGACCATGGCGATACCGACCATTCGTATTGCGTTCAAGACCGCTAAATACGTAAACGTCGTATCTTGCGACAAGTTCGCAAAGAAGAACGTCGTGACAGTCAAAATGGCAAAACCGGTACGCAGTAGCCATTTAGCTCCGTATTTATCGAACAGCGTACCAGTAACGGGATTCATGGCACCCATAACAATCGCACCTGGCAAGAGCATGAGTCCTGAATGCAACGCGTTGAACCCAAGTAAATTTTGCATGAAGAGTGGAAGAATGACTGTCGTTGCAATCATCGATGCAAACACAATCATTCCGAGTCCTGTTGCTAGTGAGAAGACGCTATATTTAAACACTCGGAATTCAAGGATTGGTTCTTCAAGTTTCAACTGTCTGTTGATGAACAAGAAGAGAGTAACCGCACCAACTACTAGCGAAATGATCACGTTTGGACTAAGCCAACCTAAGTTACCTGCCACACTGAAACCATACAACAGTCCACCAAATCCGAACGTGGAGAGGACAATAGACATATAGTCCATTTTTGGATTCGTTTGTTCTGTAATATTCTTAAGTAAGAAATACGCGGCAATAATAATTACTGCGGCAATTGGTAGCACGACGTAAAAGACACTGCGCCATGGGAAGTTATCGACGAGATAGCCGGACAAACTTGGTCCAATGGCGGGTGCAAATGCAATGACAAGACCAAACATCCCCATTGCTTTCCCGCGTTGCGAAATTGGGAATATGAGAAACATGATCGTTTGCAAGAGCGGCATCATGATTCCGGCTCCAGCCCCTTGTAAAACGCGTCCTACCATCAAGAAGGTAAAGTTAGGAGAAAATGCAGCGATGAGTGTACCTATGGCGAAGGTGCCCATAGCAGTAAGGAACAACTTTCGTGTAGTAAATTTCCCAATTAGGAACGCAGTGATTGGAATCATGATTCCATTGACGAGCATGAAGATCGACTGTAGCCACTGAACGGTACTTTGGCTAATGTTGAGATCTTTCATAATCGGGGGGAGAGCGGTCGCTAGAAGCGTCTGGTTCAATATAGTAATGAACGCTCCAGACAATAATACAGCGAGTAGAGGAATATTCTTTTTAAAATCGAACGTCTGGGAATCACCCAGTGCTTGTGAATTGACCATTAGCTTTTCATCACCTCATTTTGGAGTAGCAAATCCTTATACACCTATTAATATGAAAACCGGACCTGACATTCCTTATATGATAGAGGTTATTGGTGCAGACCTCAATTTTGTTGTTTGATAAATCGTATTGTATTAGTAAGGATTGCCGCATTGAGTGCAAGCGATACCAAACCATACCTTATTGCGACAAAGTCAAACTTCATTTGCCTGGAAAGTACCAGCACTGGATGATACGATGTGAAAGAATAGTTAAATAATTGGGTGAATGAGGAGAAGAATGAAAAAGAAACTATTAATCGCGGGCATATCTATAAGTTTGCTGCTGTTTATTGCTGCAGCAGTTTTCGTAGGATTTTCCGTTTATATCTTTCTTGTCTATTCTAACATGGCACGGGGAGCCATCTATATGGAAGATGAGTTACCCGAATATGCACAAGATAAGTTTGGGCGAACAATTGAAATTGTAGATCGGAAACCAGAAGATGATGATCGCTATAAGGCTGTAGTGCATGTGAAAACGCAGGATCGGCAAGAATTGAACTTTCTTATTCGCATTAACAAAAAGGGAGAGGTCGAGAATGATAATTATCAAGAACTCGTAACTCGTGACGACGTAAACAATCGATATAAGGAGAGCGAGGAAATAAAAGCGCTTAAAGCAAATGGATTTTCAACGATCACACTCGGAAATGAGGTGTACGAAGAGGACTTGACCATGAACCTTCCTGAAGAAGTTCAGTTGTTTGAGCCAGCTGCATTTGAATTACTGCATGCCTCTTTACCCATCATCCATCGACTGAACGAAAAAATAACGGCAGATACGGGATATCCATTGGAGGTCCTTTCTGTAAACGGTGAGTGGCTTGACCTCACTAAGAGTTATGAGAATGCACACTCCATAGGTCAGGCGTTTGCCCAGGAAAGTCCTGAGATCTTCTATCCGAATTTCTATAATGAAGACATGCTAGTTTTACATAATGGACTTGAAGACTTAGAAGAGACAATTCTGAGATTACGACTTGCAGACGCGGAACTGTCCTGCTACGAATTAAAAGACTTTGAATCGTGTAAACACTATGAAGTCGTTATCGATACAACGGAACAGGAAGACGGCACGGTTTTTCATACGGATGAGAAAGAAGACTTAGATGAGCTCTTATTAGTTATTCAGCATCTTCAGAAAATCGACTTACCCATTAAACGGGTAAGTTTGTATCCTGTACTTGTAATTGCCAAAGCGGACGTGGAGCAGGATTATAGAGCGTCTGAGGTATTCATTTCACCAATTGACGATATTAAGACCGTTCGTGATATACGTTTTCAAGTAAAATGAGTATTGTCAGGTGATAGATAACTAGGAAATGTCTATACTTTACACACTAGTTGGTGGTTTGAAATTCAACTACACCATGTATTACTTTAGTGGCGTCGGCATCTTCTCAGAGGAACGATTATAGTATGCTATAGTTTTTGCAGGGCTTGATATATAAAGGACTTTCGTCAATTTACAAGAGACACATAAATGAGGTGCGCATATGAAAAAAGTAAGAATTGGAGTCATTGGAGCAGGACTGAGAAGGAATTTAGCACTTTATTGGCATAAGCCTGAGGGGGAATCTGAGATTGTTGCTTTGGCGGATTTATCAGAAGACCGTCAGCAGGAATTTCAAGAAGAGATAGGCTCGCAACTTTTTCTAACGAAGGATTATAAAGAGTTATTGGTGCGAGATGATATCGATGCAATCGCTGTGCTATCACCAGATTATCTCCACGAGGAGCATGTGATTGCGTGCTTAGAAGCGGGCAAGCATGTGTATTCTGAAAAGCCACTGGCAATTACAGTGGAAGGATGTGACCGAATCATCGAGGCGTGGGAGAAATCGGATAAACACTTGATGGTTGGCTTCAACATGAGATATATGAGTATGTATCAGACGATGAAGGGGTTAATTGACTCAGGAGCGATAGGGGAGTTGAAAACAGTATGGGTTCGCCATTTTGTTGGATTGGGCGGATATTATTACTACCATGACTGGCACGCAAGAAGTGATAAGACGACTTCACTCCTACTTCAGAAAGGGTCTCATGACTTGGATGTCATCCATTGGATTTCAGGTAAATATACAACGAAAGTTTCTGCATTCGGAGGGCTGGATTATTACGGCGGGGACATGCCGAATGATCTGACGTGTCCGGAGTGTTCGCTGAAAGATACGTGCCCAGAGTATGTGCCGCATACATTTACGGAATGCGCATTCCGCAAAGAAGTAAATGTGGAGGATAACAATATGTTGATCATGGAGTTAGAAGGCGGTATAAAAGCATCGTACTTACAATGTCATTTCACACCGGACTATGAGCGGAACTATACATTTATCGGCACAAAAGGAAGGATTGAAAACGATGAAGTGAATGGCAAAGTGTATTTGAAGACACGCAAAACGAACACGTGGAATGAGTTTAGTAATGTGACGTATGAGATGAAGCCTGAAGTCGGAAGTCACGGTGGTGCAGATCCGAAAATTGCACAAGACTTCATTGAACTTTTACTTCGTAATAAACAGCCGCTTACATCTCCGTTTGCGGGAAGAATGAGCGTTGCGGTAGGCTGTGCAGCAACAGAATCGGTTCGGTCCGGTGGCGGAGTTATCCGCGTAACTCGGGAATCGAGTTTGACTGATTGCTGATGACTCGCATTTTATTCAACCTATGAATGTGTGAGAATATTTTCCTGAATCAGCGTTCACAAAAAAGTCAGAAACATGACTTCTGACCCTGAAATATTCAAAGAATATAGGTCGTTCTATGCTATAATTATGAACATAAAGATAACTTGGGGGAGTTCAAATGTTCAGAAGTAAAAGTAGACTAGTTGAAGAAGATAATTTCCAAGAGGAATTAACTGCTTTAAAACAAAGCCATGCGATAAAAGAGGAGCAAGATCAGACTCGTTTGCTTGAGTTAAGAGACGAGTTATCGGCTGCTGTGATGCAGCACGAGAAAGTGAATGGGCAACATGGTGTCTTAGGCGAAGCAGTTGGCAAAATTGAAGAGCGATTTGAGAACATTGCCGAACTTAGTGAACAAACTACTCAAAAGTCAGAAGAACTGTATGAAAAGGGACGTTCTTTAGAAGATCAATCACATGTGATGGTCGTCGAAGCTACTGAAGGTACACAAGAAGTGAACGCAACAGCAGAAGTAATTAAAAATCTTGGGGTGCAAATACAGGCTTCCGAGCAAAATATGACCAATTTAAGTGCACGATCAGATGAAATTCAATCGATTGTCGGGGTAATCGATGGCATTGCAACACAAACGAATTTACTTGCGTTAAACGCTTCAATTGAAGCAGCAAGAGCGGGTGAGTCTGGAAAAGGGTTCGCAGTTGTTGCGCAGGAAGTCCGTAATTTAGCAGAAAGTACGGCAAAGAGTACAGCGAGTATTCAAACTCTGACTTCGTCATTGCGTGACGAGATTAAAGAAGCGTTGGATTCCACAAGAACGAGTGCGGAGCTTGTGGATAAAGGTGTCCAAGTTAGTCTTGCGACAGCTGAGAAAATGGAACGCATTTTAAATACAATCGAACAGAGTCAAGGTGATATTGGATCCATCCAGAAAATGATTGAAGAGCAAAAACAACTATCTGCAGAAGTGAAAAGTGAGCTATTGGGTGCAAAAACTCTTTTCTCACAAGCACACGGTCTCATTATTGAGCATATTGAAGATGCCAAGGAAGTCGACAAACGACTTGAAAATGGTATTCGCCAATTGGCTGTAGAGTAATCAGAATAACGATGACACGAACCTATAAAGGGATCGTGTCTTTTTTCATTGTAAAAGTTGTTCATGGTGCAACAGAAAATATATTACGTACCGCTATTACGCTTCCACACTATTCCGCAATTGGATTACCCAAAACGATAGAAGGGTAGAATACAGGAACACTTTGAATAAGGGAGTTATGCTGAATGGAAAAAGTTTTTGTTTTAGGTGGAACCGGGTTGCTTGGACTTGAGACAATCAACGAATTACTCGACAAAGGATACGAGGTTTCTACAATTGCACGCAATGCAGAAGTCATGGAGGATGTGTTACCTGATCCAGTAAAAGAACGGATAATTGGCGACATGAATGAGATGACGGATGAGCAAGTGTTGGCGATGCTGAAAGATAAAGACGCATTTGTCTATGCAGCTGGATTGGATGAGCGAACCCTTCCTGAAGCACCCGCTATGAAATTTTATTATGAAAAAAACGTACTACCTACACAAAGATTTGCAAGATTGGCTCGTATAGCGGGCGTGCAGAAGTTTCTCATATTCGGTTCGTATCACACTGAAACTGCGGGTATGTGGACCGATTTGAATTTGCAGGAACAACCTTATGTCAAAACAAGATTACTACAGGAGGAAGTTGCATTCATGGAAGGAGAAGGATCCATGGAGGTCATGTCGCTTCGTCTACCATACATATTCGGAACAATGCCACATCGTACACCGTTATGGAAAAGCTTTTTCCCTCGTGTTCAAGGTCTAGATGTAGTCAAAGTCCCCGCTGGCGGGACGGCAATGGTGACAACGAAGCAAGTGGCGGAAGCGGCTGTCGGTGCATTGGAACATGGTGAGCACCGAGGGACTTACGCTATCTCTGGCATTAATATGAAGTATGACGAGTTCTACAAGATGATTGCGGAAAGTCTTGGACAAACTGACACAATCGTTGAAACAGTTCCCATAGGTCAATTGAAGCCATCTGCTGAGAAAATGGATGAAACTGTCGCAGCAAAAGGGAAAGAGCATGCGATTCATATGGGGAAACAAATCGAAATGCAGAATCGAGATGCCTTCATTGATCCGAATGAGACGATGCGGATTTTAAATTATCAGGAAGACGATGTCCGTGCTGAAATTAGAAGAACGTTGGCTGCTTGTGCAGAAGAAGTACAGTGAGATTCCCTTACTTTCATACAACTGAGGAAAAAAACGAGTGCAACTCAAAAATCTTTTTGCGCTTTCATTGATTTCTGTTTGAGGTCTGGTAAAATCGGTGGTATTACTTACATGACTCTTTGACTGGCGAGCAAATCTAAGGAGGGCGATTATGAATATTGCGGTGGCTGTGGATGGTTCAGAGAGTGCATTACGTGCGGCACAACATGCGCTAATGCTTGTTCAGTTTTTACCAGAGACGCACTTGGAGATCATTTTTGTGACCGATTTTAATAAGGTGGAAGACGAACGACTTCTGACAGAAAGCCCTAAAAATCTCGCTGCGTATCAGAAGAAAAACGTCCAACCTGTTATTAAAATGGCTCGTGAGGCCGGGGTAGAACCGAAAGTCACGTTGCTGAAAGGGCAGACGGGTCCAACGATTATCAAGTATGTGAATGCTAGTGAAGTTGATCAGCTAATACTCGGTAGTCGAGGGCTGAATGCTTTTAAAGGACTTATATTTGGGAGTGTCAGTGAGAAAGTGGTAAAGCGTATGAGTTGTCCTGTGACGCTTGTTAAATAGAAATAGTACTAAGTCGTGTATCGAGTATATTCATCTTAAAGATTCGGTTTTTGCTGAACTCAGCAGATTCGGGTCTTTTTGCTTTTACAATTATTCCAGTGAGCATTCTTCTGGTTTTTCCTTATCTGTTTGTTAAATTATTATAAGGTTTAACTAATTCCGAAATAAATGGTTGAAGTGAAAAACACGAGAGTCACATTTGTGATGGTTAAAAACTGGGGGGGATTGCGGTGAATCCAATAAATTCAAAAAAAGGTGCTACCAACGGCTCTGCCATCGTTGTTGGGGCGTCACTTTCAGGGCTAATGACTGGAATTGCGCTTGCTAGAGAAGGTGTACAAGTGACTCTTCTCGAGAAAGTTGGATCAGGACATCGATCCGGGGCTGGTCTTCAAGTTGATGCCGCAAGATTTAATGCGACAGGGACGGAGCGTTTGTTACGAAATTTAGCTTCCGGTGGGAAACGATCCATTCAGCTATGGTCCTCGATAGAGTCTCGTTTACGGAAAGAAGCTGAAGAGGATTCAAGGATTGAATTACGTTACGATACGCGTGTTGAATTTGTAGACCAAGATAATACTTCCGCGTTTGTTATGACGGACGCGGGAGAGACAATTCACGGCGACCTTTTGATTGGCGCGGATGGGCATCATAGTTTAGTACGGAGACACGTAGCTCCAGATAATCCCGAGGCAACGTTTGCGGGATATATGGTGTGGATTGCCTCTACGAAAGAAGAAGAGTTGCCACCACATATGTGCCCAGGTTACCACCATCCCGAAGTAACTATGCTCGAAAGTTTAAATGGCTTTTTGTTTGGATCAATCATTGAATCTGGGGGCGAATCTGGGAATCGTCGAATTGGCTGCACGTGGTACGATAACTCAAGAAATGAATTGTTGCGCCATCTCGGATGTGTGGAAGGAAATGTCGTGAAGCATTCACTCAAAGGACCTGATATACCTCAAGAGACAATCGATGAACTCGCTACATTAGTATCTGTAAGATGGGACGAGCCATGGAAATCCGGGATGTTGCACGCACTTCAACATCGAAATCTTACAGGGACCCCTATTAAAGAATACGTTCCCACTCAGCTAGTCCATGGTCGTATTGCATTGATAGGAGATGCTGCACACGTTCCAGCACCCATTACGGCAAGCGGATTTAACGCATCTTTGCAAGACGCGGTGGATTTGGGGAAGTGTGTGTCAAAGGGAATCGAAGGAACCGCAGCCATAAAAGCTTTGAAAAACTATGAATCGCTCCGTTTACAAAAGGTCCGAAAAATGGTGCAATCCGGGCAAACCTATAATCGCTCATTTGGACTGGGACGTTAATAAGCTCGAAAATTACTTCTTCAAGAGTAAACAGTAAATAAAAAAGCCTGTGTCTAAAACCAACTGAATTGGTTTTGGCACAGGCTTTTCGCTTAAATGGACGCTTCGTAAATCGATTTAACAGCTTTTCCAAGAGCGCTGTTGAACTCACCGTCTGATTGGTTAGCATTCAAGTCCTGGCTAAGAGCTCTAGAGAAGCTGGCAATCACTCCTTCATTCTCTTTAAGCTTTTCATTGGCGATATCTGTTGGATATCCACCAGAAAGTGCGACAACTCGTACCACGCTAGGATGTTGAATAAGCTCCTTGTATAAGTTTGCTTCAGTAGGGATTGTCAGTTTCAACATGACATTTTCATCATCTTTCAACTGGTCCAAGTGGTTAAGAAGTTCAGTTTTCAATAATGTCTCACAAGCCGGTTTGTTTGCGCTGTTAATATCCACTTCAGGCTCGATAATTGGAACGAGCCCCGCAGCGATAATTTGCTTACCGACTTCAAATTGTTGATCGACGACTGCCTTGATACCTTCTTCATTTGCTTCTTTAATGACAGAACGCATTTTTGTTCCAAAGATATGACGTTCGTTTGCGCGTTTCAAGGTTTCATCCAAATCTGTAATTGGTTTCATGAGTTGGACGCCGTTTGCTTCTTCAGCAAGACCTTTATCGATTTTAAGGAATGGAGCAATCCCTTTCTTTTCAGCTAAGTAATCAGCAGTGTACATACCGTCAATTTCACGATCCATCGTTTGTTCGAAAAGAATCGCACCTAGAATATGCTGCGCATCAAATGCAGGAGAGGTGATGATTCTTGTCCTCATATCATGCACCAACGTAAACATCTCATCTTCGTTTGTATACGCGTCTTCGTTCACACCGTATGCTGCAAGTGCCTTAGGGGTACTGCCGCCACTTTGGTCAAGCGCTGCGATGAACCCTTTTCCGTTTTTCACCTTGTCAAATTGTTTTTCATTCATTCCACTCACTCCTCATTTCTAGTGTGTAACTTCCTGAAAAAATCATAAAGATGGAGACTGACAAAGGTCAGTCTGAATGTCTATCACTCTAACATGAATAGAGCCTATTACGCCATCATCCAGATTAGGAATGGCTCTAACTACCTCTTACGTCCACTTATAGAAAAATAGTGCAACGATTGAAAAGCAGACAATCCCGAAGGCAATCCATAATATAGCCATCGGATCCCATCCGCTGACAAATGCACTAGCACCAACTCCAGCAACAAATGTAATGATGCCAATGAAAAGATGAAGCATATCTTTTTTTGCCTGTTCATCCTTTTCGAAGAGAATCAGATACAAGCTGTTCATCATATTCCTCGCATTCCCAGTCATGATGCCGTTATTGACGGAAGTCGATCCGATTTTTCTGAACGTCGTCAATGCATAGCCGGAAAGTAATCCCAATACAAAAACCATTACAGACAACTCGAGACTTGTTTGAAACAGTGCCAACACCAGTAAAAGGATTGCCTGGACATACAGGAACAGACGATATCTCCTCAAGCCAGGAAGCCTCAAGCGAGCCAAAAGAACTTCACCTAAAAATGCACCACACATGAATCCGAAGAAAGCAATCATGTTTGCTAAGGCATCATAGGGATGACCTGTGAATAATTTGACACCAAACGTCACCATGTTTCCAGTCTGGGCACTCACGAAAACATGGTCCAACTCCATGAATGTATAGGCATCGATAAACCCCATCAAAAAAGCAGCACAGATTGTTAGTAAACTTGTTATCCGTTTGGTATGCAACTGATCTCTATCCATTTAGCTCCCCCTTTCTGCAGTGCGAATCCTCAAGAACTATGTATACCTCTGAAATACCCTTATTCAGCGAGAGATATCCATGAAGTTCAAAGAATGTGACGAACGCCTGAAAATGCATGACTAGTTTTGTATTGAATCGTCAATACTCAATTTGAAAACATAATTCACTATATTTTATGGATTCATACTTGTGATGTGAAGGTTTTGGGAATTATATTACAGTTTAATTTTTCACAAATACGGAAAAATATAAGGTTGGGGAGGTTTTAACATGTCAGATAATAATCCAAAAGATAGCGCGAGTGGAGAGCAACAAAAACAGCAAGATATGAGTCGCCGGAAATTCCTGAAGAATTCAGGTTTAGTAGCAGGTGGACTGGTTGGTGGTTCATTATTCGGTGGCTTGCTAACGAATAGTTTCGATTCGAAGAAAGAACAAAAGGTTGAAGAGCATAAGGATGCTTTGATAGATGTACAAGAAGCCATGCAATTTTTCACCCGACATCAAGACTTCTTAGTACTGATGGCTGCAACGGAACAAATCTATCCCGAGGACGAGCATGGTCCAGGGGCAATTAAATTAGGCGTTCCTTACTATATTGATAAGCAATTGGCTGGCCGTTGGGGCATCAATGGAAGAGACTACAGACATGGTCCGTATACAGCTGTTTTAGATGAGAGTGATCAATCTGCGGGTCCTGCAGGCGAACAATCCATTTTGGATCGTGGCGACATATTCATTCACGGATTAAGGAAGTTGGACGAAGAAAGTCAAAAACGATTTAGCACTACTTTTGATAAGGCAGAAGAAGACCAGCAAATTCAGATTTTGCAGGACTTCGACGATGATAAAGTGAAAATGAACGGACTCGCTGCTTCTGAATTCTTCGCTCTGCTAATTCAATCTACATTAGAAGGCGCATACTCCGATCCATTATATGGAGGAAACCGCAATATGGAAGGCTGGAAAATGAAAGAGTTTCCTGGAGCACAAACCTCATACGCTGGCTACATAGACCAAGACGAATTTATAAAACTGCAACCAATTAGTTTACGGGACTATCAAGGACACTAAATCATAAATTGAGAAGAGGAAGCAAAAATGGTCAAAAAGTTACCTAAAGTAGATGCTGTAATTGTTGGATCCGGCTGGGCAGGAGGGATTGCTGCGGCTGAACTTACTAAAGCGGGACATAAGGTAGTAATACTCGAGCGAGGTCGGGATAAAAAGCACGAAGATTTTATGGGGACAAAAGACGAGCTACGTTATTCAAAACGATATGATTTAATGCAAGATCTTAATAAAGAAACGATCACATCGAGGAATTCCCTAGATAAGAAAGCACTTCCAGTTAGAAGTAATTCAAAAGCAAGATTAGGAAATAATACGGGAGGAGCTGGAGTCCATTGGAATGGGATGTCATTTCGATGGTTACCATATGATTTTGAGATTTACAGTAAAACTGTGGAACGATACGGTGAAGAAAAAATACCTAAAGAGTCCACGATGCAAGACTGGGGCATTACCTATGATGAGTTAGAACCTTACTACGATAAATATGAAAAGACAGCTGGTATTTCAGGGGAAGAAAACCCGATTGGCCCCCCTCGGTCTGATAAGTACCCCAATCCACCACTAAAAGAAACACCAACGATTCGCTTGTTTAAGAAAGCGACTACTGACTTAGGCTATCATCCATACCATATGCCTTCTGCAAATCTCTCCCAAGCCTATGTAAACCCAGATGGAGAAAAGTTAAATGGATGTGTGTATTGCGCGTTTTGTGAAGAGTATGGATGTGACTTTGGAGCGAAAGCCGATCCGATTGGTACCGTTCTTGCAACTGCAAGGAAAACAGGTAACTTGGAACTGAGAAATGGCTCCAATGTAACACGGGTAAGTCATGACGGAAAGCGCGCGACAGGGTTAGTCTATACAGATACGATGACAGGGGAGGAATTTGAACAGCCAGCAGACATTGTTGTCCTTGCAGGATTTGTATTTACAAATACGAAACTGTTGCTCGTCTCTAAAATCGGAACTCCTTATAATCCGAAAACAGGACAAGGGATCATCGGTAAAAACTTCACTGGCCACTTCAATAATTTGTCCACTTATATTGGGGCGCGTGGTTTCTTTGAGGATAAGAAGTTCAACAATTTCATGGGGACAGGTGCATTAGGGGCGACGATTGACGACTTTAGCGGAGATAACGAAGATCATTCCGATCTTAAATTTCTACACGGGTATGAGGTTCACTATGGTCAATTAGGAACACGCCCGATTGCGAATAACCAAGTACCAGAAGGAACGCCAGCTTGGGGAAAAGAGTTTAAAAAGCAATCATTGAAATATGCAAATCGTAATTTATTCGTCACAGCTCAGAGTGGTTTTCTACCAAACAAAGACACGTATATGGACTTAGATCCAACGTACAAAGATTCTTTGGGGAACCCTCTCTTACGGGTTACCGTAAAGTATTCAGAACAAGATCGCGAACGTGCAAAGGCAGGAGTCGCTCGTTGCGCAGAAATCATGAAAGAGATGGGCGCAGATACGATGAATGTCGATGTTGTGGAAGATGATGTGGAATTTGACCATAAATTTTACACAGACCACTTCTTCGGTGGAGCGATTATGGGGGAAAGTCCCAAAAACTCTGCGGTGAATACGTATTCCCAAATGTGGGAGATGGAAAATCTCTTCGTAGTGGGGGGTTCCTCATTCCCTCATAATAGTAATTACAACCCGACAGGAACGATTGGAGCATTTGCCTATCGTGCTGCTGAAGGGATGAATAAGTATCTCAAACAAGGTGGGCTACTTACACAAGTGGAACTGAAGGAAAATGCATAATAATCCTAGTAACTTACTGATTTATCACATACGAGGGGAGAAGCCTGGAGGTATAGGCTTCTCCCCTCGTTTTCTAGGTTCCCCAACAACCCATTCCTTCTCTCTATAGCAAAAAATAGACCTGGACATACCCGTTAAATACAAACTCTCATCAATTTCTAATTGTTCTCTAATAGAACTTTAGACCTCTTGGTGGTAGAGTGATAATTAGTATAAAAGGAGTGGTTGGAATGAGCGAAAGGGAACTGTTTACGACCATCAACAAGTGCGTTAACGAATTGGATTTTGTTTCTGCAAGGAAATACATGGAAGAAAATATTGAAGTGTTGAACAGACATAAACATCGGTTGCAGCACAATGCGCAAGAACTGTTTGAATTTGTTGCAAACCGAGATTTGAACAGCGAGATGCTGAACAGAAAAGAACTGAATATTATTCAGGCGATCAATGATTATGCCGCCAATTTTAACATCAGGGGATTTAAGCTATTGGTAAAAGAAAGAGGAGCGTTACTTAGTAAAAAAGACACACTCGCTTATTTGAATGAAGATGCGAAAGCATTGTTGGAAAGCATGAACGCTCTCATTGTTTAAGCGCGTGTGATTTGTAACAAGTAGCCTATCTCAATAGGTGAGAAAAACTTAATTTGAAATCTAAAAACACTTTCGAAGTGATACACTTAAAGTATCTACAATTCAAAGGGTTTTTCTTTTTGAGGAGTTTTACACATAGGAGATGTAACGCTGTATAGCACATTTATCATTCACCTTATGTTCAAAGAATGTTTGCTAAAGTGGAAGTGCAGTAATGAAATGGTATATTGGTAAGGGATGGTAAAGTAAAGGGGTGGTCGTATGAATTCTAATGAGTTGTTTAAAGTGATCAATGAATGTGTGGATGAATTAGACTTTATAACCGCGAGAAAGTATATGGAGGATAATATAGATCTTGTGAAAACACATAAGCATCATCTCCAGCGGAATGCGCAAGATCTATTTGAGTTTGTTTTGAATTCAGATGGAAGACGGTTGACCCAATCAGAGATTAAAGTAATTCATGCCATTAATGATTATGCTGTTCATTTTAATATCCGGTCATTTAAATTAATGGTAAAGGATCATGCGGGACTAGTGAGCAGGGAAGATACACTTACTTATTTGAATCAGGACGCGCGGGCATTGTTAGAAAGTATGCATATTATTACTAGCACCGAAGAGACCTAACCGTAACTCAACAATACTTGATGATTTAGCTTACTATAAGTATGCTACTGTTGTAAGAATTAATGGTTCTTTTAACCAACAGGAGGAATTTACTTGTCTGAAACGATTTCTACCCTAATTAAAGAACGTCGTTCGGTGAGAAAATACGATCCGGACTTTACTATCGAGAAAAATGAGATTTTGGAGATGCTAGAGCAGGCAACACTTGCACCTTCAACTAGCAATCTGCAACCATGGGAGTTTCTTGTCTTCCTAGATGCTGAAGAACGCAAAGATTTGAGAAAAATTGCGTATAACCAGGAGCAGATTGAAACTGCTTCTGCAGTCATCGCTGTACTGGGAGATAAAGAGTTTTACAAAAACATCGATCCAGTTTATGACAGCATGTCCGAAGCCGGTTTTGTGGACGAAGCAAGCAAAGCAGTGCTCGTAGGCAATGCCCACAAAGCGTATCCACATGCCCCTGAAGAATCACGTAAGAATATGGCTACGTTCGATTCTGGTCTCGCTGCAATGCAGTTCATGCTCATTGCGAAAGAGCGTGGCTATGCAACAGGACCTATGGGTGGCTTCGACAAAGTGAAGTTTGCCCAGCGCTTTAATATATCTGAGCGTTATTTTCCAATCGTGTTAATTACACTCGGGAAAGAAAATGCGCCTGCGTATTCAACAACTCGAATTGCAATTGAAGACAAAGTAAAGTTCATATAACCAATTTAATAAGAGCCGGGTATTCACGAAATCGGTGAGTGCTATGCATATTGTACGTCTTAACGAATAGCATGCTAATGAAAAAATACCAGTATACGATTGAATGTAGAATTCAAAAGTATACTGGTATTTTTACGTTTTGTTCGAAGGGAAGTTTTCACTTCTTATCCGGTACAAGTACAGTACGCTCCAAAGGAACTCCGCCCATACCAACATTTCTTTTGAGAACAACATAAGATAGTCCATCAACCACGTAATGACCATCTCCGTTGTACTCAGCGCTTTTACCTTGTTTTCTGAGCTCTTCGGTGACTGCATTGGCTTGATCGGTAAGACTTGCGTACCTGCCATCCAACTCCAATGTAATATTGCCTTTTCGATACCCCATGAGCCTATTAAAACCAAACAACATAACAACAAAGATACTGATAGTAATGAACAAGCTAGCCATTGCTTCTCCTCCTACTCGTTAGTTGCACAAGATATATTTAAAGTATAGGGGGTGTGGCGGAGCAGAATCTTTAAGAGCATCTACTTCAAAGCAAGGTGCTTATATAGATTCTCAACAATTATTGAAACTAATCCAATGGTGATAACGTAAAGGAATTATCCACCTATAACTAGTATATCAATAATTAAAGGATAATAAAACCTGTTTTTACTAAATTTTCAATCGATTTATAAGGGACCGTCAGATTATGATGGCGTGCATGAAAATCTAAATACGTGGTTTGAAATAATGGCTACTGTTATGCATGTGCTTGTTGCCGGACAGCCGGCTAGATAGTAGGAAATGAAAAAATATACCCCAAACAGTTAGACGTGTTTGAGGTACTGTGTGTTAAGCACTTAATTTTTCTTGAACAAATTCCACGATATCCTCACGTTTAGACATGTCTCCTGGAGCAACGATGAACGTGTGAGAAGATCCGTCCGTTAGTTCTACAGTAAGACCATTTGAAAGGATACCTAAAGCGTTGGATTCATGCACCTTATCCATATCGTTGATAGAAATTGCCACTTCGCCTTTTTGAATGTTGATGGCGTGTGATGAAAATAGGAATCGCTGGTCTGTAATGGTTAAGACTCCGCCTACAAATTCAATCCCATTTCTCAAGTTTGCGGACAGCTTATACTTAACTGTTTCTCCGTCATGAAGTTCCATAATGTAACTCCTCCTTAAAACAAAAGTTCAGTGGGTAAGTTGCTAGTCAACAAGTACTTATTTCAATTGATTTCCCTGTATAAACTCGACTAAACAAAAGGATATCTTCAGTAAAACGAGTTTGGATCTTATGCTATAGCCTCAGATATATAGACTATTTACGTGTTTTTTAGGTTTAATTTTATTACATTAAAGGAGGATGGAACCTATCTCTACAAAAAATTCTACTATAATCGGGTGTCTGGGTTGTCTATCTCCACTTCTTGCAAGTATTTTTTTTGTTTTTGCAATGATTAATGGAGCTGGATGGATAGGGTGGAGTGTCATTGGTATACTTGCGTTTTTAACGATTCCTTTGTCTGCCAAATCGCATACATTAGCGGTGGGTCAATTGGCTAAGCAACGAGAAAGTTTGAGTTCCATACAACCACCGGCAGGTAATCTAGACGACACGTTAACCTATGTTTCAAGTGATGCGTTGACAAGAGTTACAATTCATGAAGAATCACGTCAGATTTATTGTTGGCGTGCAGTGGATGGCCTTGGAAAGCCATTGACTACACCGACGGCCAACATGTCTTACACGCTAGATAATTATGGATTCACTGAATTGGATGCGGTTGCGATTGTAGAGAATTCAGAAGTGATTGACATGTCGTATACATCTACAAATATCCCGATGTTAGAGTATATTAAAAAAGAGATATATAGTAAGCTTCCTAAAAATACTCAGTCGAAAAAAATACACACGTTAGCATTGGTCATTGAAATTCGTAACTGGACCCAACCTTTTTATCAGGTCAATTTCGTAGAAGGCAATTCCACGCAAATCGAAACAGACACACCTGAATATGAAAAGCTTTTAAATGAGTTAAAATCGGGATTCTCTACACTGAACAATATAATAAATAATCAGCTACTGCAAAAAACTCCGGAAACGGCTGTTTTTCAGAAAGCGGAGACTACGCCAACGGTTGAAGTTGAGACACCTGTATCCACTAGTCGGTCAGACATTAGAGAAATTGAAGTAACGATACCTAGTGAGCCAGCAACATCCTATCGATATTACGAACAAGAGGAGATTGAGCCGGCACATTCTTCAGTTTCAGATGGACCTGTTAAACAAGTGGTTACACCTAAACAAACAGAAGATGTGGTACCTTTCGTTGAAGAAACAACTAAAGAATCTAAAGAGCTATCCTATTTCGAAAAACTCGTGGCGGAAAACAAAAGACAATTAAACAGCAAAGGTCCGTCAGAAAAAGAGTGAAACTCATAATAAGTGCAACCAAGTAACTGAAACTAGCCAGTAGAAGTGTGAAGTGTAGTCTAAGAAACCTGTTGCTTAGACTATACTCGTCTAATCAAGTGCGAGATGCATACACAAAAGTCCTTAAACCTATTTTGTGGTTTGAGGGCTTTTGTAGTTGGGATTATATTGTACAAACAACGATAATCATGGCCATCTACCTTTTTATTCAGATAATTTAAAGTTAAAAGAAGGGATGATTTGTGTTATGCAGAATAATTAGAATGTAAGAGAAAAGGAGGAATTGATGTGGGAACTTTAATGACGGACAAAGTAGGAATTGTAACAGCAGCTGGTAGTGGACTAGGAAGAGCGAGTGCACTCGCTTTTGCAGAAGAAGGAGCAAAGGTTGTTGTTTCTGACATTAATGTCGAAGCTGGAAATGAAACAGTGAAGCAAATTACTGATGCGGGCGGAGATGCGATTTTCTTACGCTGTAACGTAGCTGAAGAACAAGATGTTATGGACCTGGTGAAACAAACAGTTGATCATTATGGCCGTCTGGATTGGGCGCATAATAATGCGGGAATTGGCGCTCCTTCTATGCCCATTGCAGAGACAAAAACGGAGGATTGGGACCGCTGCGTTCAAATTACTCAATCTAGCTTGTATTATTCATTGAAACATCAAATTCCGGCCATGTTGACTTCTGGAGGGGGAGCTATTGTCAACACAGCTTCTACATCTGGTCTACTTGGATCGGAAAACTTAGCCACATACAGTGCAGCTAAGTGGGCAGTTAATGGACTGACGAAATCGGTAGCACTGGAATATGCGAAAAAGGGAATACGAGTCAATTCAATTTGCCCTGGTATGACCTTAACTCCAGCTGTGGAAGCGTGGGCAAAAGAAGTTCCGGAACAGGCGAAATTTGTAGAGAATGATATTCCATTAGGACGTATGGGATGCCCTGAAGAACAGGCACAAGCAGCGTTATGGCTTTGTTCAGATAAGTCCTCGTATATCACGGGAGTGAATTTAGCAGTTGATGGCGGTCAAACGGCAAAATAAACCAACATAATAGTTAATCAGGAAATCGCTCTGTTTTGTTTTGAAACGGGCTTAACAATTGAAGTCTTTATGTACGAATATGGGGAAGAGTTAGATGTGTAATTACGGCAACGTAAAAAATAACCGTCCCCAGAGTTTAACATGGGGTACGGTTATTCAATATAGTTATTTAAGCGAAGCGATTGCCTCTTTCACCGGTTTATCGCCTGCAATTACTTGGAATTCCTTGCCGATTGTCGAGTTGTCTTCTAAACAAGCAAGAAGTACCTGTGCGATGTCATCTCGTGGAACTTTGTTTGCCTCAACTTTCTCTGCGGCTTCGATTTTACCAGTTCCATCGTCGTTCGTTAACATACCAGGGTGAACAATCGTGTAGTCTAAATCTGTTTTGCGAAGCCATTCATCTGCATAATGTTTCGCTGCAACATAAGGCGCAAATGATGAATCTGCTTCCTGAATCGCTTCACGGGTCGTGTCATAAGAACTGATGAGGATGAAACGCTTTACGTTTGCTTGTTTTGCAGCTTCAATTGACTTCACTGCGCCATCCAAGTCAATCAGCATCGTTTTGTCTGCACCCGTTTTCGGTCCGGAACCTGCAGCAAATACAATCGCATCTGCGCCTTCAGCGGCTTCTGCAATTTTCTTCGTGTCGTCTTCTAAATCCACTAAGACTGTTTCAGCTCCTAAGTCTTCAAAATAAGAAGCCTGTTCTTGCTTCCGTATCATCGCCTTGGCTGTTAACGAATCACTCTTCTGAATTAAAGAAACAAGTTCTTTACCGACTTGTCCGTTTGCTCCAATAACTAGTACTTTCACAATATCCAACCTTTCTTTAGTTCGAGAATCCAAGATTTTCCGAAATTGAGCGGGAAATATTTATATATATCTATACCCGTTTTAGACAATGACTAACATTAGTGGGTAATCACAGACAGAAGCTTACTAATTCGTTTTCAGACTATGGAGTGGTATAGTTGTCTCAATAAAACAGACAACAGATGAGGAGAGATGCTTTATGAAAATTGAAATTTGGTCGGATTTTGTATGCCCGTTTTGCTATATTGGAAAGCGCAAACTGGAAATTGCATTGGATGAAATCAGAGGGAAGGATCGTATAGAAATCGAGTTTAAAAGTTTTCAACTAGATCCAGGATCTGCTAAATATAGCGGACAAGACTTCTACGAGAGCATGGGAGCTAAATTTGGAGGCGCTGAGAAAGCGAAACAAATGATGACGTCGATTACTGATCAAGCGAAAGAAGTTGGACTTGAATTCAATTTTGATACGATGAAACCAACGAATACATTCGACGCACACCGGATGACGAAGTTTGCGAAAGTTCACGGCAAAGACGCTGTACTTGCAGAGAAATTACTGTATGCAAACTTTACACAATCGAAAGACGTGGGCAATGAAGTAATCCTTGTTGAACTCGCGGTCGAAGCAGGTTTATCTAAAGAAGAGGCACTTGCCGTTGCGAGTGATCCGAATGCTTATGCTGATGAAGTACACGCGGATATCGAAGAAGCAAAACAACTTGGTGTTACAGGCGTTCCATTCTTTGTTTTTAATCGAAAATATGCGATCTCAGGTGCACAGCCACCTGAAGCATTTTTACAAGCTATAGAGAAAATCTTGGAAGAAGAACAGCCAGTATCCGTGTTTGAAAACCTGTCACCGGATAATGGGGAAGATGCCACGTGTACAGATGGCAGCTGCGCGATTCCTGAAGAAAAATAAGTAATCGAAGGATACCGTCATCTTTACTGTTAGATGGCGGTATATTTTTAATGAGGGGATGTAAAAAGGAATGGGGGAATGTGTAAATGAATATTGAACAGGAGCGCCGACATGCGGTTGGATTACATGATTTACGGATAAAAGAACTTCGAAGTAAACTGTCGCTTTCAGAACAAATGGAACTTGAAGAACTCTTAACTGTTCAAAATGAAAAGCTGCCTGGATATAGTCAGATGCAAGATCACAGTGAGGTCATCCTATACGCGATTCGGAATTATACATGGGAGGATCGTACCCCGGAGCCTACATTTTTTCAAAAGTTAGTAAAAGCAAAACCCGCTCCCAAGTCCTATAAACTCTCCTTTCCGGAATTACCGGATGCAGATGAAGAAGGCTTTAGGTTTTCACTCATGCTGGATTTCCGACAAGTCATGGAAGACGTCGGACTGGGAGTGGAATGGCCCAAGATGCTGCCGGCAGAGTGGGGAGTGTATTATGGAGAACCAATGGATGATGGCGAGAAGCAATGGTTTGACTCTCTTCCGGATCCAGTCTGGTGTCACGCCAAGCTGATAGAAGCAAAAGGATTGGAAGATAAAGTGGTACAGCACGGAGAACAGATGATTGAGCTGCTTGCTTGGGTAAAAGAATACTGGGGAAATGGTTATCAGATTTACGCCGACCTGGCTGATGTTTTCGACTACTATGGGGAAGGCGTCTAGTCGCAGACGACAAAACCATAAAGGGGAGAGTTCTAGACAAAGCATTGGATGGTTCATTCGTGCTATAGTGGGCAGTAAATACAAAAGCGAGAAGGCGAATAAATGATAGAAGTAAAAACTTCCGAAATTAGTGATGGTGAATTCAACAGAGGCGTTTTTGCCACATGTGATATTGAAAAAGGCCAGTTGCTGCATGCGGCGCCGGTTATTTCCTATCCAAATGAACAGCACCAGCATATTGAGAAAACGATTCTTGGCGATTACGCCTTTGAATACGGAGTGAACCACTCCGCAATCCTTTTAGGATATGGCATGCTATTCAACCATTCTTATGAGCCAAATGCCTGGTATGACATCAATTTTGATAACCAAACATTTGACTTCTTTGCCCATAAAGCAATTACAGCAGGCGAAGAAATCTTCATAAACTACAATGGTGAAGTGGATGATCAGGAGCAGTTGTGGTTCAACCAAGATTATGCACCAACAGAAGACTAAGTACTGAAAGAATAGATGAAGAAAAGCCATTTACACACTGCGTGTAAGTGGTTTTTTGCGTTTCTTCAATTACAAAAATTGCTCCCTAATGATTTCCAAATAGTGTATGATAATCATGTGGGAATTAACTGAATTAAATTATATTTACGAGCGTTAATGATTATACAATTTATAAGAGGAGTGAACGAGATAAACGAGTATGGTTCTTTTGATTTTTTATCTAACCTTTTAACCGTTTTAGCTTGGGGAGTGATTGCTTACCTCGCGTATAGAATGTATAGGAAGAATCCCGTACAACAGGTAGGATGGAAAGCTTTTCTGGTTTTATTAACCGGTATAACTTCATTTTCAATTACATGGATGATGGCTAGCACAGTCATTCGGATTGCTGTTTTGCCGCTAGGTGTATGGGTTTTATATTTCTTTCTCAAACGAAAAGAGGGGCGTTGGGAGCGGTATCGTAAATTCGCATGGTTAGGGTTTGGGGCAAATTATATTTTCTTACTCAGCGTACTAGTGGCAAGTTCGATTGGGCATTTTGTTTATCCGGCAGATCATGCGGAGACGTTTGTATCGGATGTGAAAGAAGCATCGATACTATCCGTTCATCCAAATGGAAGTGAGAAGGCCGCTCTCAATGTGAAGGTGTTGAATTCAGAACTTCAAAAGCTGAAGCAATCACAAGTTTACGATGGGACTTGGTATGAGTATACGTTTGTGCAAGAAAAAGCGAGATATGAGCGTTTTCCGTACTTGTTACTGGATGCGAAACCAAAATGGGGAAGTGGCGTACGTTCGACGATTTATGTAGAAAAGGACGGGAAAGGTTTGCTCATCCAAACTCCGTCTGAATCTCTGTATTTCCGTTCCACTCAATCATTTGTTGTTGGAGGTGACGAAAAATGAGCAGACATCACATAGCGTGGATATGGGTTTCTTTAGCGAGTGTCCTCCTTTTAGTCTTCATGTGGTGGAATTATTCTCCCCCTACCCAATTTCCGGATAAGCCCCAACTTCTACAGGAAATGAATGACTCGTTGAACGAATACGGGACTAGTGATCAAGTTGCTGAAATTCAAAAGGTGATCCAAGCAGATCGTCGCCACGTCGCAGTTCCTTATATTTCAGAAGAGGGTGATTATGGGATGAGCTTTTGGATTTGGGGCAAATGGAAATGGGAGTTAATCAGTTTAGAATCGAATGGGGAACCTAAGCTCTGGATGATTGACAGAAACGATCCTACTTCTTATTTTTTAACGTGGAACATCGCCCCTGAAATCGGTGCAGAGAAGTTGAATGCATATATCATCCGTCGAAGAGATTATGGAATGGCGGACGGGAAGAACTTTTATAGCCCTCGGGTTCAAATGTCTAAAGAAATCGAGGTAGCTGAAGAATCGTTCGGTGCAATACCGCTTCCTTCTACTTGGCAAGAAGTGTTGCAATCCACTATTCGCTTAGATGAGACAGAAACATTTTCTTGGTTCGATGGTTATTCGACAGCTGCTATGCAATTCGAATTCGGTTGGAATGCACTGGACGGCAGTGGAAAATCGGTCTCGCCAGAAGTGTTTTTCAAGAGTCCCCAATATTCATACGGCTCAAGTGACTTTCAATTCATGACGATGATTGACGAACGTGAATTGGAGTAGTGGGATAGGAACGGAGGGTGTTATGGATACTGAAAGAATTTCAGCGGTTTGCATAAACTTTAATATACAAGCAGAAGAGGTAGAAATTTTTCGTTCCAGTGAAAAAATATTAGCCGAAGTGAAATCAATTTCCACCTACGTGTTAAAAGGTGAACGTGTAGAGTCCTTTTATTGGGAGGCTTGCTGTCAATATGCGGAACGACTAGTTGAAAACGGTATGAATGTTGCAAGGTATGTTAAAACAAGTAGTGGTTCACATGTGTATGCAGAAGATGGACTCGTTTTCACTTTAGAAAAAGAATTACCAGGGTATGAACTAACCTACGTGACAGAGGAGTTGCTTTCTGAAATTGGTAGTTTGTTAGGTAAGCAACATCTCATTTCAGCTCAATTCAAGTCGCCCTTCACTACAGGGACTTCTTGGAGCATGTTCGGTGGCAATGACACTGAAAACCTTGGGGATTATGATGAAAACGAATTAAGTTTCTTAGAGTTTAAGAATTATTATCAAATCCATCCCTTATATGCAACAATCCAAACTTTGTATATTGACTATCGGAAAGTGTTGCAGAGAGCTTGGGCGCAACTGCCTCAAGGTGCTATTCAAGGGGACTTTTGCTATTACAATATGGTACGTGAAGAGAGTGGAAAACTCGGCATTTACGATTTTAATCTAGCTGGAAACGAAGTGTATTTGAACGAAGCCATTGCAGTCGCTGTTTACCATGCATGGCATGCGCCTTATACCGGAGACCTGACTGAAGAAGAGCGATTTCAATTGTTTTTGGAATCGTATACTTTTGAACGCCCCTTTACAGAGAAGGAGCAGGTGCTTGTTCTGATTCTGAAATCAGTTATCAGGGCTTTTCGTTATGATCGGGTGGAAGCTGGGGGATCTTTAAGCGAAGAACAAAAGAGAAATGAGTTCGTTCAAGAAACGCTTGATATTTTGATGGAAGCAAAGAGTGAAAATGGATTGGAGGCAAGGTGATGGACAGACGAATTCGGAATGGCGCAATATATGGTCTAATTATTTCCTTATCCCTAGGACTTTTCTTGGCTAATTATAAACATCTTACTTTAGAAGATGGAGTAGAGATGAAAGAGTATTTGCCAGTTTATGAGTATGTGATTTCGGTATTACGCTATGGTGCGATGGGGACTTTGATTGGAATGTTCATTGGATGGAGAATGAGTAAAGCAAAGTATGAAGGACCTAAAACGTATTACGGGGAAGTGTTTCTCGGAGTGATTTTCCTTACATTAGGAATGACGGCGCTGTCTTATTTGTTGGGGGGATGAGAGCATGAGTAAAAAACTATGGATACCTTTATTGAGCGTATTCATCCTGATTGCGGGAATCTATACTTTTCTTAAGATGTATCCGCCATTAGAGACAGGAACAATCGCTTCAAACTTGGATCAGACATTGTATCTTGTGGGAGTCGGGAACCGTGGGCTGAGTACGATTCAACTTGTAAATGTAACTGTAAATGTGGAGGAAGCAGTACCAACTGAAACGAAAGTTCAAACGTGTGATGCAATATCAGGATTCACGCTTACTGACGATTATCGAACAGAAGAGCTAAATGGATGTGGAGTCCGTGATTTAAAAGGTGTTTCTATAAAAAAGGGAACATCTCCTACAAAAACGTATGCCAAACAGGACGAGGGGACAGTTACTAAACAGGATTTGATTTATGGTGTGACCGTGAAGAACGAGTTACCGATTCAAACCGTGAATATTGAGTACACATACTTTGGAATTCCGTTAAGTCTAATTGTTGAGTTGGACTGATTGGTGAGTAATCGTTTTCCTGAATTATAAATAAAGGGGGATAGTCATGGAGTATGAGTATTACTGTGTTTTTCATACTGATCCATCATCAGGGGATATAGATATTGAGTGCAGAGGAGAAGGACAGGAGATTCACTTCACGATGATGATCGATTATCATTCTGTTCCTGTATTGTTCTATCAATTGTCCAGGTTATGGAGAGGTAAGGCAGATGAAACTGAAATGGACGGTTATGGGATGGCCGTAGATTATTACTTTAAGAAAGAGGAAGACCGTCTGCTCATTAGGCATGAAATTCGTTCAAGTGAAGGTGATTTTGTTCATCACTTTAACTTTGACTTCGAGGGATTTGCAATCGCGCTGGATCAGGGGATGAAAGATTTGATTGCACACCAGACAGCGATGGGGAACTATCCGCTGCCTAGCTCCGTCTCTCCTGATCTGCTGGAAGAGAAAAATATCAAAGAATACGAAGCGTTTTCTGCGCTTATTCGTGGAGAAGTACCTGAATAGTTTTCTAACAAGTTTACAGTATTGCGGAAATAGATTGATTTAACCAAACATCTAGTGAACCGTGCAGATTTAAAGGTGAAAAGCGGCAGTAATTGCACTGAATGGAAAGATGGTTATGTAGTGTTGGCTTTGTTGAAGGAAGGAGAGTGATCGGGTGAACGAAGCAAGTCTGCAATCAATTATTGGAATGGACTTAAAAACGATTCTAGTTGAGCAGCTTACGGCTTATCAACGAGGAGATGGGTGGGAATATCAATGCGCAGAACCCGTACTTCGTTTTCAATCCCCAATAGATTCCGGGAGGCCGTTATACTGGGTTCTGTCATGGACAGAAACGGAGGATGGCGATGATCAATTGCTGATTGACGAGACTCATGACGCTGATACACTCTCCCAATTCCAACGAGTTGAAGGATTTCGAGAGCCGTTAATCGTAAGTTCTTCGATTCAATTGGAAAATACACTTGTTCAACGTGTGCTTGTGTATGGTTACAAAGATGAAGAAAAAGAATTTTTGACATCAATCGTAATTAAATTAGAAAACATATATGTGGCGTTTACCAGTGGACCGGTCTTCACTGTTACCGTTGCGAAAACGTTTCCGGAAAACATGGATAGGGAACTGTTTAGGGTAGGGGAATAAAAGTAGTAGGGGATTTGTTAGAGTAATTGAATTGAATTTTGTTTAATCGGCATGCTACCGCTTTGATTGTGGGAGCTTTATGAGCGGGATTCAAGATTTATGAGCACAAATCAAAGTTTATGAGCAGAATCTGTGGTTTATGAGCACAAATCTATGTTTATGAGCGGAATCCGTGGTTTATGAGCACAAATCTAAGTTTATGAGCAGAATTCAAGATTTATGAGCACAAATCCAAGTTTATGAGCGGAATCCGAGATTTATGAGCACAAATCCAAGTTTATGAGCACAATCCAGTCCTGGGCCGTGCATATGGGAGAATCATTTAACAAACTCATTCGCCCCCAAGTTAGGAGTCTTTTCAATGAAGAAAATCGCATTATACGCTTTTTGTCTGTTCTTCGCCGCTGCGGGAGTTGGCCACTTCTTATTGGATTCATTTTTCATCATGGCCATGCCAGAATGGGTACCGTTCCGACCAGAGATTGTATACATTTCAGGTGTCATGGAAATCTTGCTAGCACTGGGATTATTCCTAAAGCAAACACGTGAACGAGCGGGCGTGTTAATCGCCATCTTTTTAGTGCTTGTGTTCCCGGTCAACATCTATATGGCGCTGAACCCTGAGAATTTCGATTTGTCTCCAGCGGCATTATGGATTCGTCTGCCGTTGCAAATTGTGCTCATTTGGTGGGTACTGAAGGTTCGAAAATAATTAGATAACATTTCACATGAAAACACTCAATTGCCCTGACAATTTGAGTGTTTTTGCATGTAATAGAAATAAGATGTTAAGAATACTATGCATTATGTTAAGAATAGTGTACATTAGAGTGAAGAGGTGTCGTGATGCTGAAAAATCGGTTAAAGGAGCTGCGAGCGCGTTACAGCTTCACGCAAATAGAATTAGCAAAGCAAGTCGGCGTCACAAGACAGACGATTGGGTTCATCGAAAAAGGTGAGTTTTCACCTTCTGTCACACTGTCATTGAAACTGGCAAAGGCGCTTGACTGTGATATCAATGAAATCTTTTGGTTGGAAGGGGAGGAAGAACATGAAGAATGATATGCGAATCACCTATCCACTTTGGCAAATGGCTGGGATTTTTATTATTATGGGATTTGTCTTACTAGTCGGCTATGCTGCTACAGTGAATACTTTTTCAGATGGCGGATTTGGATTTGAATTTAGCATTAGTGGGAATTCAGGCATCTTGCTGAATGTAATGATGGTGATAGTCTTCCTTTATTTGATCCTGTTTTTTTACAACATCAAGAAACACAATGAAAGAATGCCTAAACAAAAGATTTCAATGACAACCTATAAGCCACAAGAGTATTTAGAAGATGATGAGCTGTTTCAAGATGTAACCAAACAGGCGACCAAAAAAGTGTACACGTATTTTGCTTGGGCGTTACCTATAATGGCGGTTGTCTATTTAATGCTTCCGATTGGTAAGATGTGGATGACTGTAGGGGTTTTACTACTTGCAGCAGGTCAATACTGGATTTACTATCGAACAATTAAGAAGTTTATATCTTCAGTTTGACGAAAGTATAGATCAAAAAACGAGTATCCCGATAAACGGATACTCGTTTTTTTATGACCAACTAAAACTCTTGCTTCCACAATGGTGCAAACCATTTCACACCTCTGCGATTCACAGGCAACACTTTCATGTCCGCCACTAAATGACTGATATAGCCTGCCAATCCTGCTAAGACTAATCCATCAATTGGCCATTCCATATAGAGATACTTTAAAATGAACGCATAAAACACAACGCCGATAAGTGAATGCGTATAAGACCGATGTGGCAAAAATGAAGCAAAAATAATATAACTTCCTGCAAGTAAAATACCGATGGATTTATCCAATACAAATCCAAGCAACATGACTAGAACGCCTGTAATCGTCAGCATCCGTCTTTGGGTAATAACCCGTGAGACAATCAGGAGAACAAGGCCAATCCCTGCGTATATGTAAATTTCACGTCTCATTCCTTGAGTCATAACCTGGTAAATGAGCATAAGTAAAATCCCGATACCGGCAACTTCCATGAGTACCTTACTCACTTTTTTCGACAATGTGATGCGATTGCTTGCAAGGCCATTCGTATCTAAATCTGGTGCAACGCCAGATACTCCGCCAATACCTGCGCAGATCGCGACGGTCATGAGGTCTTGTTGTGTGATGTACCCGGCGATTGCGCCAACGGCAATGCCAATTCCTAAATGTGAACTTCCTTTCATCTGAAACCCTCTTTAGCTGTTAGTTTTGAAAACGATTTGTTTCGATACAAACGATTGGAACGTACATTCTATAATCGCCGCTTTCCTAGTATAAACGAGAGAAGGGGAAAACGGGGAATACGTTAACTAAAAGTTTATATTCATTATTGGAGAGGTGCCTACGGGAGACGTATTACAAGCTCGTTTTCTCTAGTAAGCAAATTTTTTTATCATGCTGGTTTTTAAGGTCTATACTTAAAATAGTAAGAGCTTATAAGCATTTTAGGAGTTGAGGAGATAATAAATGGAGTATATCCAAAGAGGTTCTCGAGAGTATAAACATACGAATTGGGCTTTATTTGCAGCAGGGTTCATTACATTCGCGAACCTCTATATTACACAACCACTTCTGCCGGAATTCTCGAAGGAATTTAATATATCTCCAGCGTTTGCAAGTTTGTCCTTATCCGTCACGACGTTTGCGTTGGCAATTAGTCTGGTGATAGTGAGTTCTTTATCGGAAGCGTGGGGAAGAAAACGGTTAATGACGATTTCAATTTTTGCGTCATCTATTTTAACGCTTGCCTTAGCGTTTTCCCCAACATTTGAAGTACTACTAGGACTGCGAATTGTTCAAGGGATCACTTTCGCGGGGCTGCCTGCTATTGCGATGGCGTACTTAGGAGAAGAAATGCATCCGAAAGACCTTGGCGTCGCGATGGGACTCTATATTAGTGGGAACTCTGTTGGGGGCTTAGCGGGACGCGTCATGATGGGAACGTTGACAGACCTGTATAGCTGGCAAATTGGTATGATCGTCATCGGAGTGTTGAGTTTGATGATCAGTGCATACTTTGTTGTCGCATTGCCAAGTTCAAACCACTTCGTTGCACGTGAGCTTCAGTTTAAAAATCTTTGGAAATCATTAGTCTCTCATTTAAAGGATCCTGCTATGCTGAACTTGTATGGTATCGGGTTCTTTCTTATGGCCAGTTTTGTCATGCTATACAATTACATCGGTTTTAAATTGCTAGCGCCCCCTTATTCGTTAAGTACGACGATTGTGGGTTGGATTTTCATCGTCTATTTGGTCGGGACTGTTAGCTCGACGTGGTTTGGAAAGTTGGCAAATGAGTATGGCCGTAGAAATATCCTACTTATCGGTACAGTCCTCATGTTGACTGGTGCACTCATTACACTGAATGTCAGTCTGATTTTAAAGATTGTAGGGATTGTAGTCTTTACATTTGGATTCTTCGGCAGTCATTCGATTGCGAGCGGATGGGTGAGCCATCGCGCGAAACATGACAAAGCCCAAGCTTCTTCATTGTATTTATTCTTCTATTATTTTGGTTCCAGTGTTGGCGGAACAGCAGGTGGTTTTTTCTGGTCACACTTCGGCTGGATTGGTGTCATCGGGCTTATCACATTCTTCCTACTGCTAGCCATCGTATTGATTCGACTGCTTAGTTTGAAGAGGAAAAATGTAATCGCCTAAGTCTGACAGACTCGCATTGGCATGGTTTGTGAACGATCAAATTAGATGTTTTGTAATTTCTTTTGACTGTGGTATACTAGTCAACAAGTTAATATATCGGGTTTGAGCTACTGAGAGACCTCAAGAAATGATTGCATACAATGCGATTATTTTCTTGGGGTCTCTTTTTTGTTTTTTGAACTCGTATACAAAGAGGAGACGAGACACATGACAACATTTTCTGCATTGAATCGAAACGAAGTATTCAGCCAGTTGAATAGAGAACACTTTGACGTAGTCGTGATCGGTGGGGGAATTACAGGAGCTGGAATTGCCTTAGATGCAGCAGCACGTGGTATGAAAACAGCCCTTGTTGAAATGCAAGACTTTGCATCTGGTACATCGAGCCGTTCTACAAAGTTAGTGCACGGAGGACTGCGATATTTGAAACAATTTGAAATCAAAGAAGTGGCGGAGCTTGGAAAAGAACGTGCTATCGTTTATGAGAATGGACCGCATGTGACAACCCCGGAATGGATGCTACTACCATTCCATAAAGGAGGAACATTTGGACCGTATTCAACTGCCCTCGGACTGAAAGTTTATGACTTTTTAGCAGGAGTGAAACGCTCTGAACGAAGAAAGATGTTGACTCTTGACCAGACGATCCAAAAAGCCCCGCTTATTAAGAGAGAGGGACTTCAAGGAAGTGGATATTACGTTGAGTACCGTACAGACGATGCACGCCTCACAATTGAAGTTGCAAAAGCGGCTGCTTCAAAAGGCGCGACGCTTGTTAACTACGCAAAAGCGGAATCGTTTCTATATGACGAATCCAACAAAATTGAAGGAGTGCAAGTTCGAGATATGCTGACGGGAGACGTAACAACCGTTCATGCATCGAAAGTGATCAACGCTGCAGGTCCTTGGGTAGATGAAGTGAAAGCAATTGACGGGCATTCCAATGGAAAACAGCTCATTCTTTCAAAAGGAATCCACTTAGTGTTCGACCAAAGTGTATTTCCATTACATCAAGCAATTTACTTTGACACACCCGATAAGCGCATGATTTTTGCGGTACCACGTGATGGGAAAGCATATGTCGGTACAACGGATACGTTTTTCGAGGGTGACCCAAAAGAAATGCAAATTACTGAAGAAGATCGTACGTATATTTTAGATGCCATCCACTACATGTTCCCAGAAGTTTCAGTGTCTGAAAAAGACGTGGAATCGAGTTGGGCAGGCGTACGACCGCTTATCCATGAAGATGGGAAAAATCCTTCTGAGATTTCGAGGAAAGATGAAATTTGGGAGTCTGAACGTGGGTTAATCACTATTGCTGGTGGGAAACTTACAGGCTATCGGAAAATGGCGGAGACCGTTGTCAACAAGATTGCACAGCTTCTTCAACAAGAAAAAGGATTGACGTTCAGACGATGCAGTACGAAAAAGATTCCAATCTCTGGAGGCGATTTCGGTGGGTCTGCAAATTATAAGCGGTATATGGAGCAAGCAGTTAAGCGAGGACAGTTGCTAGGATTTACAGTAAGAGAAAGCAGACACTTAGCATCATTATATGGCACCAATGTCGATGAAGTCTTTACGATTCCATATGATGAAAACCAATCATTGCCACGGATTTTGTACGTGAAATTGCGCTATGCTATTGAAAAGGAAATGACCGTAAAACCGACAGACTTCTTCATTCGACGGACGGGTGATCTGTTTTTCAATATGAAAAACGTTGTGGATGCAGAACAAGACGTTCTCGACGAGATGGCAAAAATCTTCAACTGGTCGGCTATGGAGCGGCAACGTTATGAAAAAGAATTGGAAGATGAGATGAGTAAAGCGACTTCAGTTGTCTGAATACGATAGTATGAACCTATACTGATAGACAGGAGTTATCAACAAATGCCTTTTCACAATCAAAAAATTTTACCGGCTGCACGCACTTTAAAGCAGTTTGAAAGGCTGTTGGACAGCCCATTCGAATATGTCGTGTTACTAGAAGTGCACATTAGCAATTTGAAAACCGTGAAACTGGAAGCAGATAAGAGAGGCAAGAAGTTAATCATCCATGCCGATCTTATCCAAGGACTGAAAACAGATAACTTTGCTGCAGACTTTTTGTGCAACGATATTCGGCCTGCAGGTATTATTTCGACTCGTTCCAATATGATTATGAAAGCGAAGGCCAAACATATCCTTGCGATACAACGTATGTTTTTACTCGATACGATTGCGTTGGAAAAAAGTTATTCTTTGATTGAACAAACCGCACCGGACTTCATAGAAATGTTGCCTGGTGTGATTCCTGAACTGATTGAAGAAGTATACGAGCGCACGGGAATTCCGATAATAAACGGGGGGCTCATTCGTACGGAAAAGCATATTGAAGATGCGCTAGCTGCAGGGGCTGTTGCAGTCACCACCTCCGACCGAGAGTTATGGAAGTCATTTGAGAAAAAGAGAACTTTCTGAATCTAGTGTTTGACAGACCAATGAAACCGCTCTATAATTGTGGACAAGTTCATAAAACGTGGTTGAGTTGAGGAGTCCACAGTTAATTTCTTGCGTTCAGCAAGATTTTAATTGTGGACTTTTTTTTGTGCTTAACTCAATAATCCATGTCATTAAATATGAGTAGGGGGAGAATTGGATGACTCCATTTGCAGGAGAGTTGATCGGAACGATGATTTTGGTTTTGTTTGGTGGCGGTGTTGTCGGTGGTGTTGCGCTGAAGAAATCGAAAGCAGAAGGCTCGGGTTGGATTGTAGTCACAGTTGGTTGGGGACTAGCAGTTGCTCTTGGCGTCTATGCAGTTGGCCAAACTAGTGGTGCACACTTGAATCCGGCGGTGACGATTGGCTTTGCAGCAATCGGTGATTTCCCTTGGGCGGATGTGCCAACATATATACTTGCACAGATGATTGGGGCGATTCTTGGGGCTGTTCTTGTCTATTTCCAATACTTGCCGCATTGGAAAGAAACAGAAGATCCAGTCGCAAAACGGGATGTTTTTGCAACAACCCCAGCGATACGTCATCCACTTTCCAACTTGACGAGTGAAGTAATCGGTACGTTCATTTTGTTACTCGGATTATTATCAATCGGTGCCAACGAATTCACAGAAGGGCTCAATCCACTCATTGTAGGTGCCTTGATCATCGCTATTGGGTTATCTCTTGGAGGTACAACAGGGTATGCCATTAACCCCGCACGTGATCTCGGACCTCGGATTGCACACTTTTTCTTACCAATCCCTAAAAAAGGATCATCCGATTGGCGTTATGCGTGGATTCCAGTAGTTGGCCCGATTTTAGGAGGAACGATGGGTGCTCTATTTTATAAGCAATTTTTCATTGGAGAAAATAGTCTTGCATTCTGGATTGTTGGTGCAGTTGTGCTAGCATTGTTGGTAGCTGCTCAATACTCGATTCGAAGAGAGATGAGTTCAGAGAGTGTCGAACCGGCAACAAGACATGCAACGACTAACAAATACTAAGGACTAGTAGTATAGGAGGAAGAGAGAATGACTGAAAAATATATTATGGCGTTAGACCAAGGGACTACAAGTTCAAGAGCTATTTTATTTGATAAAAAGGGTAAGATTTTTCACTCTGCACAACAAGAATTCACACAGCATTTTCCTAAATCGGGTTGGGTTGAACACAACGCAGATGGAATTTGGAGCTCTATTCTATCCGTAATTGCTGGGGTTCTGTCCGAGAAGAATATTTCAGCAGAACAAATTGAAGGCATTGGTATAACGAACCAACGGGAAACAACAGTTGTATGGGATAAGAACACTGGCAATCCAATTTACAACGCAATCGTCTGGCAATCACGCCAAACGGCAGCAATATGTGAAGAACTGAAAGAAAGCGGTTACAACGAACTATTCAGAGAAAAGACCGGATTGCTCATTGATGCCTATTTCTCTGGGACTAAAGTGAAATGGATTTTGGACAATGTAGAGGGAGCTCGGGAGAAAGCCGAAAATGGGGACCTGTTATTCGGAACAATTGATACGTGGATTGTTTGGAAACTGTCTGGAGGAACGACGCACGTAACCGATTATTCGAATGCATCCCGTACGTTAATGTACAATATTCACGAATTGAAATGGGATGAAGAGCTTTTAGAAATTCTAGGTGTCCCGTCTTCAATGCTGCCGGACGTACGACCATCCTCAGAAATCTATACGCATGCAGATCCCGAACAATTTTTCGGGCATGCAGTCCCGATTGCGGGAATCGCAGGAGATCAGCAGGCGGCTTTGTTCGGACAAGCGTGCTTTGAAACTGGAATGGTAAAAAACACATATGGTACCGGCTGCTTCATGTTGATGAATACAGGAGACAAAGCGGTGAAATCAGATCATGGACTGTTAACGACAATTGCTTGGGGCATTGATGGAAAAGTTCAATATGCCTTAGAAGGAAGTATTTTCGTTGCAGGTTCTGCCATCCAATGGCTGCGTGATGGACTACGCATGTTCCGCCACTCTTCAGACAGTGAACAGTACGCTTCGAGGGTAGAATCGGCAGACGGTGTATATGTTGTACCTGCTTTTGTCGGTCTTGGAACTCCATATTGGGATAGCGATGTGCGCGGTGCTGTATTTGGTTTAACACGCGGCACGACAAAAGAGCATTTCGTTCGTGCAACATTAGAGTCACTTGCATACCAAACCAAGGACGTCTTGGATGTCATGGAAATTGATTCAGGGATTTCATTGAAAACGTTGCGAGTAGATGGCGGAGCAGTCGAGAATAATCTCCTTATGCAGTTCCAGTCAGATCTATTGAATGTACCAGTTGAGCGTCCTTCCATTAACGAAACAACAGCGCTTGGAGCTGCGTATTTAGCGGGACTTGCGGTCGGTTTCTGGAAAGATTGTTCTGAAATCGCTGCTCATTGGTCACTAGATCGGCCATTCGAACCGACCATGGAGCAAGAAGAACGTGAACATCTTTATAACGGATGGCAAAAAGCTGTTAAAGCGGCAACCGTGTTTAAATAAGTAGAGAAAGCAGTCGGAAAATTTTCCGGCTGTTTTTTTGTTAACCTGTCTATGAAACAAAACGTACATAATAAAATGGCCACTCTTCTATTTCAAGAATTGAGGAGCTTTTTTCACTCATCATCGTCTAAATGGGTAATAGTATATTATTAATCAGTAATAATTTATTGATAATCGATAAATTAGATGGTAATATTATTTCTATACTACACAAAATGAGGTGTATTTGATGAAACGAGAAACGTTATTTTTAAAGGTTACACTTGTGATTATGGCATTACCTATTCTTGCTCTCTGTATCTTTGTAGTACCACAGATTGCAGAATTCTTTGCAGAACTTGCTCCAAAATGGTCGTTCTTGCAGTATCCTTTTTTAGTGGGTCTGTATGCAGGGGCACTCATTTACTTTGTGGCCCTTTATCAGACGATGAAACTTTTAACTTACATTGACAGGAACACAGCATTTTCGGAGGCTTCGGTCAGCGTGTTGAAAAAAATTAAACTGTGCGCGGTCTCGATAGGAACGATCTACGTGTTATTCATGCCGCTGCTTTTCATAATGGGAGATGCAGATGATGCGCCAGGAATCATCGTAATTGGCTTGGGAATTATTTTTGGCTGCGTTGTCATCGCTGTTTTTGCGGCAGTCCTTCAGAAATTGTTACAGAACGCAATCGACATAAAATCTGAAAATGACTTGACGGTCTGAGGTGAATGCTATGTCAATTATTATTAATATCGATGTCATGCTCGCAAAAAGGAAGATGAGTGTTACAGAGTTGTCCGAGAAAGTGGGCATCACAATGGCGAATCTGTCCATTTTAAAAAATGGTAAGGCAAAAGCGGTTCGGTTTTCAACGTTAGAAGGGATTTGTAAGGCGCTGGATTGTCAGCCAGGCGACATTCTAGAATATCAAGGTGATCAGGGGCGGCAAGATGGCTAGGGGATGGGAAGAGGTCACGTCTCCTGATGCGAGTTATTTAGGTCGGCTAAAAAGATACCTGACGCAACTGATTTACTTTGGGAGGGAGCAAGCATTGTCTTGCGTCTTTCCCGTTGTCATTTTTGGTTCATTGGCATTGACACAAGTCATCCCTCTTCCATTACTACCTAGGTATGATTGGTTGCTCCTCATTTTCTTACTCATGCAATGGTGGATGGTTCACTCTGGACTTGAAACGAAGGATGAACTCAAAGTGATTACATTGTTTCACCTTATTGGACTTGCGTTGGAGATTTTTAAAGTGAATATGGGGTCCTGGTCTTATCCTGAAGAAGGGTATATGAAAATTCTCGGAGTCCCTCTTTATAGTGGATTTATGTATGCCAGTGTTGCGAGTTATTTGTGCCAGGCATGGAGACGGCTGGATGTTCAGCTAGTAAAGTGGCCACCGTTCCTATTGGTAGTTCCTCTTGCAGCTGCAATTTACTTAAATTTCTTTGTACACCATTTCTGGATCGACATTCGTTGGTGGCTATCTGGACTAGTACTAGTTGTATTTTGGCGTTCGTGGGTGAACTATGAAGTGAATGGAAGCCGATATCGAATGCCGATTGTACTCTCCTTTACACTCATTGGATTTTTTATATGGGTGGCAGAGAATATTGCTACTTTTTTTGGTGCTTGGCAATACCCAAATCAGACGGATGCATGGAGTCTGGTTCATCTAGGAAAAGTGAGTTCTTGGTTACTGCTCGTGATTGTTAGTTTTCTAATTGTCGCAACGCTGAAACAAGTAAAACGAAAACTTCCAGTTTCAAAGAATAAGGAGACTCATTGAAAAGAGGCATCGACGTTAACCTTGTCGATGCCTCTTTACTACTTATTTTTCTGATTCCTTTTTAGGGATTAAACGCTCAGGTCCCATATAGAACACGGCGATGATCGAAATCGCCACAGGAATGAGCGCCCATAAAAATGTCGTCGAGATTGAAGCAGACATGGCGTTTGTAATCACCTCTAGAATATTAGGTGGAATCGTTTTGCGTGTTTCAGGTAGGAAGACGTTTTGGATATTTCCAATCGATTCGATGCCACCTGCATTGTTACCCGGCATTTTTTCAAAACCTGAAGTGAGTCCACTTGCTAACAGCTTCGTTTGAATTGCACCGAAAATCGTAATTCCGAGTGCCAGTCCGAACGAACGGAAAAATGAGTTTGTTGAGTTGGCAGAACCGCGATATTTGAAATCCATTTTGTGAACTGAAGCCGCTGGCAGCAAAGAAAAGGAAAAACCTACACCGAATCCGACAAAGATCATGTAAATAGACAACATTGTACGTGACGTATCTGGAGTGATTGTGCTCATCAGGATCATTCCGATTGAATAGGCAATGACTGAAATGACCATGATTCTACGATAAGATGTCTTCGTTTGAAGAATTCCACCAAGTGCACTCCCTACAACAGTACCAATCAGCATGGGCATTAATACAATTCCTGCGTTTGTTGCAGACCCTCCATAAACCGCTTGGACGAAAATAGGGATGAAGATTGTCAAACAAATGAATGTCGCACCATAAAGAAAGGCAAGCACTTGAGAAGAGGCAAACAGACGGTTTTTAAACATCCAGAACGAAATAATTGGCTCTTTTGCTCGAGTTTCCGCCCAGATGAACACAATGAAAAAGATCGCAAAAATGCTGAACAGTGCGATGCTTTGCCAAGAAGACCAAGCAAATTCTTTACCACCGAATTCAAGTCCGAACATGAGACTGACCACCGCAGTGACAAGTGAAATTGCTCCGAGCCAATCGATTGTCTGTTTGACCGGTTTAGTAGTTTCTTTATAAAAACGGGCGATGAGTAATAAGGACACTAACCCAATTGGGATATTGACATAGAATACCCAATGCCAACTAATGGATTCCGTGATCCAAGCACCAAGTAACGGTCCGATGACGCTGGATGCGCCGAAAACAGCACCTAAGAGACCTGTCATTTTTCCGCGTTTTTCAGGTGGGAACACATCAAACACAATTGTGAATGCGATCGGTAAAAGCGCACCACCACCGATTCCTTGAATTGCACGAAAGACTGCTAACTGTGGAACGGATTGTGCCACGCCACAAAGAGCAGATCCAACCATGAATACGATAATACCAAATATGAAAAAACGTTTCCTTCCAAACATATCGGAGAGCTTACCGAAAATCGGCATCCCCGCAAGAACAGCAACTGCATATGCTGACGTGATCCATACATAACTGTCGACGCCGCCCAAATCTCCTAAAATCGAACCTAATGCTGTAGCGACGATGGTGTTATCCATTGCCGACATTAAAATACCGAGAAGGATTCCAGCGAGTACAAGCCGTAACGTACTTTTATCTTCCATAACTAAACCTCCTACAATTCATGCATCCGCAAGCATTTCGCTTATGAACTTTCCTATAGTACCACTGTTCTTAAATCTTGGCATCTGGGATGTTGTGGAACAGAGTTTTGCATTTTTGAGCTCCAGAATAGCTGCATATAAGAATTCATAAATTTGGACATACAAGCGCATACTAGCCATATTCAATTGGTATAGGGAGCGGATGGAAGATGACTACATTTGAAAAGGGATTATCTATCTTTGCTTTAGGTGGAATTAATGAAATCGGGAAAAACATGTATGTTGTGCAATATGAAGATGATATCTTCGTCATTGATTGTGGATCGAAATTTCCTGACGAGAGTTTACTTGGTATTGATTTGATCATCCAAGATATTTCTTACTTAAAGGATAACAAAGACAATGTTAGAGCATTAATTATTACCCATGGTCATGAAGATCATATTGGAGGAATTCCTTACTTCTTGAAACAGATGAATCTTCCTGTGTATGCAACTGATCTGACGCTAGGACTGATAGAAATCAAATTGAAAGAACATGGGCTGCTACGATCTACGGAAATGCATCTGATTGACGATACTTCCGATTTGTCGTTTGGCAGTGTGAACATTACGTTTTTCAGAACAAATCATAGTATTCCTGATTGTGTAGGTGTGGTATTCCATACACCAATAGGAGTTGTCGTCCATACAGGTGACTTTAAATTTGACCTGACTCCTGTGAATAACGAGCCACCCGACATCCATAAGATGGCGAGAATCGGGGATAAGAGTGTATTAGTGCTGCTTTCAGAGAGTACGAATGCCGAACGTCCTGGTTTTAATCCTTCTGAAATGGCTGTCGGTTCCCATATTGAAGAAGCTTTTCGAAATGCACATAGAAAAGTCTTCATCTCGACATTTGCATCGAATGTCCACCGTGTTCAGCAAGTGATCGATGCAGCGCAGAAAACGAATCGTAAGTTAGTGTTATTAGGAAGGAGTATGTTGAATGTCGTGAAAGTTGCTTCGGAGCTTGGCCATCTAACGATCCCTGAAGGCATGATTATCGAGCCTTATGAAATCAAGAAAATGGACCCTCAACATGTTGCTGTTCTTTGTACGGGGAGCCAAGGGGAACCGCTCGCTGCGTTATCCCGTTTAGCCAGTTCGAACTCAAGGCATACAGAAGTGCTTCCTGAAGACACGGTCATCTTAGCATCGTCTCCAATTCCAGGTAACGAAAAGAACGTATCACGGATCATTGATCAGTTATTCCTTCTGAAGGCTAACGTGATCTATGGTTCTGAAGAAGGGATGCATGTATCCGGGCATGCTCGTCAGGAAGAGCTGAAGCTCATGTTGACACTCATGAAGCCTAAATACTTCATCCCCATCCATGGCGAGTACAGAATGCTTCACAAACACAGACAATTGGCTGAATCGGTGGGGGTGGAACGAGAAAACATCTTCATCGTCAACAATGGAGATGTAGTGGATTTTGACGGTCAAACCGCACGTCAATCACGTAAAGTCCGAGCTGGTAGGGTCTTTGTCGATGGTTTAGGAGTTGGGGATGTAGGAAATATCGTGCTACGCGATCGAAGACTACTTTCAGAAGAAGGAATGCTCGTGATTCTGATTACTGTAAGTAAAGAGACGGGCAGGCTCCTAACTGAACCCGATACAATTTCGAGAGGTTTTGTTTACAAACCAGATGCACAAGAATTGATAGAAGAAGTGAATGAATCGGTCAAAACGACTGTTGACAGATTCAAGACAATCAATGGCAGCGATGGGGCCGTTATGAGACAACAAATCAAGAAATCTGTAGAAACGCTACTGTTTGAAAGAACGAAAAGAAGACCGATGATCCTGGTATTTGTGATTGAAATCTAGAATAGACGATTAAATATCGTATTAAGAAACACCTATTAAGAATATAAAGTGAGGAGTCAGATGAGCAATCGTCAGGCTCTTCTTTTTTATACTAGGATAGACAACTGCTCTATACATAAAAATACTATTCTTTGGGCATGCTAATTTAAAAGACATTATTGAATGAGGGGATACGTATGCGAATTGAGCGGTCAACAGAATGGAAAGAAGGATTTACAGAACGTCTCGAGAATCGCAAAGAATGGGATAATTGGACGCTCTATCAAATGTGTTATGACATGGAAAGAGCGAAAGTGATTCCAGAATTTCACGGTCTCCAATCGCCAAAACATTTACCGAATCTCACGCCGTATGCACACCAATTGGAGGCTGCAGAGACAGTTATTGAGCGGATGAATGGGAAAGCCATTTTAGCAGATGAAGTTGGACTAGGAAAAACGATTGAAGCAGGGCTCGTTTTAAAAGAATACCTCATACGTGGTCTCGTGAAAAAAGCTCTTATACTAGCACCGGCATCTTTAACGAATCAATGGATTGCCGAGTTGAATCAGAAGTTCCATATTCCTGCGATTGCTTACAATAAAAAATACAATCTAGATCACTGCCCAATTGTTGTGACGAGTATCGACATGGCGAAGCGAAGTCCCCATAAAGAGATGATCTATCAACAAGAGTACGATTTGGTCATTATCGATGAAGCCCACAAACTCAAGAATCCTAAAACAAAAAACTATGAGTTTGTTCAACAATTGAAGAAAAAGTTTTGCTTATTGCTAACGGCAACCCCGATTCAGAATGATGTGTTCGAACTGTTTAACTTAATCTCTCTGCTGAAGCCAGGCCACTTAGGAAATTTAGAAACTTTCCAAAGTGTGTTTTCTGCGAGTAAGCATCATGTAGAAGAAGATGAATTTTTGAAGGAATTGATCCAACAAGTAATGGTACGGAACATTAGACACGAGACAGGGATTGAATGGACGAATCGTCTTGTACAAATTATGCCGCTAGACTTTACGGAACAAGAACGAGTTATCTATTCGATGATTTCGAAGTTACCAGTTTCAGATTCGTTTACGTTGCTCACCCTTCAGCGGGAAATGTGCAGTAGTCAGCTGGCTGCGGTGTTGACATTAGAGAAATTACATCAAACAACGGTCCAACCAGAAGTTCGATTCCAGATAGAAGAGATATTGTTGAAGCTGACGGAACTAGACATCCATTCTAAGTCGAAAAAAGCTCTGGAGCTCATTCAAAAAGCTGATGATAAAGTGATCATTTTCACAGAATATCGTGCAACGCAAGCCTATTTACAAGCGGTTTTACATGCGAAAGGCATTACGAGTGTTCTGTTCAATGGGAAGTTCAGCAAAAACAAACGAGAGTGGATGAAACAGTTATTCCAAAACAATGCACAAGTGCTGATCGCAACCGAATCGGGAAGTGAAGGGATTAACCTACAGTTTTGTCATCATGTTATTAACTATGACTTACCATGGAATCCTATGAAGCTGGAGCAGCGGATTGGCCGTGTTCACAGACTTGGACAAACAGAGGATGTACACATTTATAACTTAGCAATCCAACAGTCAGTAGAAGACAAAATGGTGGAATTGCTGGAACGGAAGATTGGTGTGTTTGAAAAAGTTGTCGGGGAATTGGATCATATCTTAACAGATGGCAAGAGGTCTATCTCTTGAGTAGTTTTGTGAATGGAGGTTATCTATGCGCCAGCAAGAAATTCATCAGTACATCCAGCGGTTTTTCCATGAAAACAAATGTAGGGTACTTGACGAAAGCTATGATCATATGACGGTTCAGTTAACGATCGACATGGATAAACGCATTATGAATCGCCCGTATTACTGGAGTTATGTTGAAAGTGGGGGTGTAGAACCGAATCCGGCTAAGCTTACATTGATCACAAATCCGAGTCAGTTCTCAGCCTCGTTGGCAGGAGAGCGAATCCACTTTGGCTCACCAAGACTTCATCAGCTGTTTCAAGTGACGAAAGAACAAGGAGCCTTTGTTCAAATGTATGAGAAACCTGGTCAAAATCAGGCGACCCAAGTCACGCTAACGCCATGGCTCGGAGTGAATTATAAAATCACGTATTCCAGTGACCGGACTAAAGAAATGCTCTATTCGTTAGGGATGAATTTAATGAATGGTGCAGTCATTGATGGGTTTCAAGAGTCTGTCCGCAAACTAGATTTAGCGCCATCGGTATCCGCGAATACGTACTATTTACCTTATAATATACCGCCAATGCGCGCCTTAAATCGCCTTGAAGAGGTGATGGAAAACGTTGTGAATCAGGATGATCATACTTGGGTGGATGAAGCGAAGCAACGCCAAGTCAGAGATTTACGAGTACTGGATTACTTTTACACGGGAGTAGAGGATGTGCCTGAAAGTTATGCAATGGAGAAAAAAGCGATTGAGGAACAGTATGAAACAACTATCCGAATTGAAATTATTAATGGCGGATTGTTTTATTTGAAGACGCCGTTAGTATGATTTCTATGGACATCAGAACGATATAGAATTTAATCAGAAAATACTGTATAATCATCCTTAACTAGTAAAAGGAGGGTTGACCATGACACTATTGTACTTGAATTCTTCTCTGTAAACGAAAAAAATACAGGAGGAATCTAAATGACACAATCATGGGTTGAGCCCTTTTATCGAAAGCAATTTGAGTGGATGAATCAGGAATTGGATATGGAAGATGCTATTAACGAATTAGCACAGGAAGTGAAAGAGCAAGTTGGGAAGCCATTTCGCGAGATGCTCGATATTGGAGCGGGTAGAGGAGATATGGCAAAAGCTTTGGCAGAACAAGGAATCGAGATGACAACCCTTGAGCTTGTCCCCGATTTGGTTGAATTTGCAAAAGAGCGTTCCAATGGACTGCTGACAAGTCATTGCGGAGATTTCTATACGTTTGAACTGCCTGAAGTTTTTGATGTTGTGAGCTACTTTGATGGTTTTGGAATTGGTTCAGACGAGGACCAGCTTCGACTCTTGAATCGGATTCGAAAGTGGATGAAGGAGGACGGCTGTGCTTTGATCGACATCTATCAGCCAAGGTACTGGCAGCAGGTGGATGGTAGGGAGATGACGGTGGACGCAGCACGTCGTGTTTATCTTTATGATGAAGAAGCACATCGCATGGTCGACAGTTGGTGGCATACCGATCATCCCGAGGAAAAAGTAACGCAGTCCCTACGCTGTTATTCTCTAGAGGAAATTAGTGAACTGTGTGAACAGGCCAGTTTGAGAATCGTCGGCATTTTTCCGGGAGGGGCGATGGATTTTGAAGAATGGCGGTATCATGATCGGGTACCGTTACATGAGTGTTTGTCGTATCGGGTGAAGGTGAAAAAAATAGTATAATCGGATGTCAAAAGGGTGCCGTGAAGGCACTCTTTTTTGTTGGATGAAAAACTGATACCCAGGAGAAATTTGAAACTTTCGAAAGAGATAATCCGTAAGAGAAGTAAGAAAAGGGGTGAGGACGTTGTTGAAAAAAGGGATAGGGATTTTGCTCATAGCTTCCGGATTAATATTTGGAATTACTTGTACAGGTCTCCTTTTCACGGAGGGGATTTTCTACTTATTCCTGTTCATCTTGCTCGCGTTTCCACTTTTCATGGTTGGGCAATGTTTGGCAATGGCTTCGAATCGGTCATTCCTTAACTAAACAGATTTTGGTGAAATTCACTGCGATTTTTGTGCAAGTCACATTTTTGATACCTTCGATTTTCCTTGTGTTCAATAACTACTCCAAGCTGAAAAACGAAACCTTTGCACGTGAAGGATTTCTATGGTTTCAACCAACTTCTTCTTCCGCTATCGGTTTAATCGGAACTCTTTTACTAATTGTATTGGTTCTTTCGATTATGCCTAAAATCCTGTTTGGTTGGACCCACGGAAGAAAACCGTTGACGGGATTCATCCTAAGCCTGTTTGTCCTCACTGTTGCATTTCTGTTTATCACTTGGAATGATTATCAGGCAATCCATGAGGAAGAGGGAATTGTTGTGTCCACTTGGTGGGGGAAGCAACAGGCCGTAGATTGGGCATCGGTGGATAGCGTGGAGATTACTCCATATGTTCTGAAAAGAGTCGCTAACAAATATTCAAGGGAACCGATATTTGCTTGGAGGTTTGAATTTAAGCAATCGAATGGAGATCAGGTTTCTTTTAAACGAACAGATCTTTCAACCTATAATTTAGAACAGTCTCAGAGAGTGAAGGAGCAAATTCAAAAAGAAAATATCCCATTGTTAATTGGACAGATGGATGAGGCAACGACGAAGTGGTATGAGCTGGAATTGGAATTGGAGAATTTAAACCCAGAGCATTTTAATGAGTTTTTTAAGAACTAATTGTCTTGACGCGGCTATGAAAGAGAGTTTGTGGACTCAAAATAAAGAGTGATCAATTCGAATAAGGTTAGATGATTTATAAATGGTTTAATGCGATTTAATTAATATGTAGAACTCAAGAGTTACAAAGTTCAGCAATCTGGCCACTATCTAGCATACAAGTTGTTGCTTTGCGCTCCAGACGGAACGCTTTCCGAGGGGCGTGGCTTGAGCCTCCTCGGTCGTAAAAAACGCTCCCTGCGGGGTCTCAAGGCGCACGCTGATCCCTTCGGAGTCGTCCGTCTTCCGCTCCAAGCAACGGAGTGTAGTTATTATAAAGCATGCATACAAGAGGGGGAGAGGTAATGATAAAGTTATTTAGAGCTACCCAAGTTCTCTTAGTACTATTGTTTATCGCGATTATTATGGTTAGTTCTTATTCCACAACGGCGGTGAACATATTAGGAATTATCGGCATAGTAGTTTCTTTGGTGTATATATTTTTTTATAGAAGAATTAAAAGACATTACGCTCAAGATTAATTCCTTAATTGGGGGCAATTCATGAAGAAGAAATTTGCCTTCTTTGAGCATTAGACTATTTTATACCAGAATAAAAATTCTCATAAAAGTATCTGGTGTAAACTCAAAGTGGAGAGGGTGAATTAATGCTAGATGAAATAATTGGTTATGTAGTAGTTGTATTTTTAATTACGGGCTTCACATATGGTTTTGTTAGACAAATTCAAGATACCTTGACTATCCGAAAAGCTAATAAAACAGCGGTATCAAATTACAGAAGGACGTTAATCGGCAATTATATAACGTGTTTGTCATTTGGGGGGGTTCTAATTTCTTATTTGTTAAACGTTTTAGTTGCGATGCGTATTATCCAGTCAAATATACTAACAAGTAATAACACTGGTTTTAGTTGCTTTGTATTCTTAGTGGTTCTTTTAATTGCTAAATTCGGAGCTATTCCTAAAAGTCGTAAGCAAATGACTTTTTAAATCAATAACAGGTTGTTTTATATGTTGTATTCCTTTTTGCTATATTCGGTGGAGAAATCTAGGGAAGTAAAAGAAGCAATATCACAATCGGGCCATTTTGTTTGAGAAATGTCTTTAGGATTGGAGTTGGTTGTTTTAGAAAATGAACAATCCTCAAAATTAGATAAATGGAGAGGGCAATACGGAGCTTTAGTTATTGCGTTCACTTGTTTAATTGTTTTAATCACTGGCTGTGTAATAACTGGATTCTTACAGATGTTTTAGGATTGGGTGTTTTAGTCTGTGGAACAATTGGTTTCTTTGATTTAAGGCGGGGAATTTATAATGAAAATAAATGATTATGTCTTTTTCATTTCTGCAAACGGGGCGTTTCATGCATAAGGGCTGTGCCATAATAGGGCCAAATTGTTTAACAATGCTTGGGAAGATAATTAAATGTTTCTGTTAAAGTGAATGGAAATTGTAGAGAAAAACACTTGTGTTTCTAAAACGATAGGGGGGAATTAAAACAGATGAAGAAGATGAAGAAGATGAAGAAATGGATAATCATTTTATTAGCCATAATTGCTGTGGGTGTATACCTTACTTGGCCAAAAGAAAGTTTAGAAAAACCTATTATTATGTCCACTCAATTTAACGAAGTAACTAAAACATTAGCAGTTTCTTATATAGTAGATCACGATGATGATACATATCTAATGGAAATTGCACATGACACAATAGGTTTCTATCCACCACGTACGGATGGCAATTGGGACGGAAAGACTAATTCTACACAAGTATTAGCAGCACAAAATGGCTATGAGCTGCGAGAAGATATAGTTGAATTAACAGATGATCAACTTGTTTATTTTCTTTCCCAAGAGGGACGTACATTATCTATTCAAATTTCATTTGAAGACTATCCTCCGATTGAAACAATACTCGTTCTCATCCTAGACGACGAGACTCCTGTTGTCACTAAGGATGAGGAAACACTCCGCTATACGTATACATCACCGAAAGATGTAACGATTAATTTAATTGGTCATTATGATAGTGTAGCAACGATTTCCTTCAAGCAAGATGGTGATGAAGTGGTTTTCCCCCTTACACTTGCCCAAGGTGATACAGTTGACATTTTTATACATGAACCATACAAACTTAGCTCAAAAAATAGTCTGTTACTTGAAATTACGACGATAGAGAATCAATCATTTTGGAAGAATATCTTAATGACTGAACCCATTCCAGAAGGATACTTAAAGCAAATTGTTAAGGAAACGAATGCCCAGAATGAATGAAGACGGCAGATGTAATTTTCTAATGTTCTCTTCTAACAGCGGCGTTCACCCAATAACATAAAGCGGCTTTAAATCCTTTTTATTGGTGAGCAATCATATGTACTTAGACTCCAGAAACGGGGACTATTCCTTTATAAGCGATTTCGTCTATATCGCAATCGGAAAGGAGCAGAGGAAATGGATTTGTGGGTTATGATTAAAGAGCGTTCTGCTTTCTTATCATTTTTTCTTATTCTAATTTTACTGAGTGTTTTCCTGTTGATAGCTACTTGGAAAAATCGTACTAACATACCTAAAAGTTTAACCGTAATTATAATTTTAATTTCTACAATTTTTATCGTTGCATCTTTGATTTCAATGATATTTATAATCTCATTTGGCTATAACTCATGAATTGACATTGTTAAGCAAATAGATGCATTTAATGAATAGGGGCGGGGCTACATTCGTGCCATTTTGAAGAGAAGATGAAGAGAGTTGATTCTTTGAAGTTTGTTGAATTCGGGATAGGTAATACGTAGTTGGTTAGGACTGAAACAGAGTTAGCAGATGGAACAGAATATGAGGAAAAAGGAATAGTTGGACCAATAAAATATCATTCCCTCTACTTGAGGATCTGGATCGGTAAAACGGTTTTGATTACAGACTCAAGAGAGGGATTTAAATGGAGTAAAAAAACACGAAAAGCGATTAAATTAATTTTAGGTTTAGCTGGTACTTAAATTACAAATCAAGCAATCGGGGGCAATAATTGCATACGTGTCACCCTTCAATCGAGCTAAATTCTTTAACAAGGATCAGCAATCATTTGAATTATTGGCTAAGTTAAGGGTAAGAAAGTAATGAAAGATGGATTTCCTCCAGTAACTATAAAGGTAGAAAATCGATTGTCCTGTTATGAAGCGCTCGACAAAGCACATACAACAGAAAATTATAGTGACTTTATAGCGCTAGTAGAACATGAAGTAGAAGACCCTCTTGACTTATATCTTAGTACAATCAGTTAAAAAGCATCTCTATGAGGTGCTTTTTTTGCAAGCAATAGTTGTGCCTCGATCGGGCCAATTTGAAGCACCTTAAAGAAAATTTAAGGAGTGATGAAATGAGTAGAGATAACGAAACTCCTGAAGAAAGACGTGAAAGATTAAGGCAGAAGGAATTAAAGCATCCAGCTAGCAGTGTTCACGGGAGCGTACTTTCTGATTTAGTAGGTGGCTTAGGTTGGAAAGGCACTGGACTGATGATTCTTTTATTAATAATTGGCTTTATAATATATGCCACGTTCTTTCGTTGATCGGGGACGTGTGTTGGAACTTAAAGATGGGAAGTCATCAAACTTTCTTATCAAACCAAATCTATAATAGGCGGGATATGAATTCATGTTGATCAATCTTTTTGTCGATAAGGTTACTTTCTATTTATAAGAGAAATATGGTTTATGTGGTGTTTTTTAAAAAACATTTTTCTAAAGCAACACCGGAATAGAATAATTTTTAAAGGAACGAATTAAGAAGGAACACGACTTTAAAAAAATAAATTTTATAAAACATAGGAGAACTGGGATTGCTACTATCGAATGCAATCTTAGTTCTCTTTTTTGCCACAAGCTGCATAGGGCCGAATACTAAATGATGTCTTCTTGGACAGAAGGACATATGGGGGGAAGAGGAGTAGAGGTAAAATGAATAAATTGAGCAATAAAGTGTAAAGTGATCTTTCCATAAAAAAGAGAGCTTGCTATGTAGCAAGCTCTCTTTGTCAGTTTTAGTCAATTTCGCAGGACCCGTCATCTTCTGAAGATACCCAGATGTGCGACCAGTTTTCGATTTCTTTTAGCACAGGTTCCAAGGAGTGACCTTTTTCGGTTAAGGAATATTCAATGATCACAGGAGTTTCAGGGAATACTTCCCGTTTAACAACACCTTGGCTTTCCAGATCCTTCAAACGATCTGACAAGACTTTGCCGCTAATTCCAACAGCTGACTGAATCTCGCTAAACCGTTGAGTCCCTGTTAGAAGTTGGTAGATTACCAAACCCGTCCATCTTTGACTAAGGAGTGAGATGGCTTTTTCGAATTTTGGACAAATCGTGGATTGTTTCATGGGATATACACCTCTTTCCATATAGTATACCATAGAAAACACAGAAATTACAAAGTGAAATTAAAGTACTTGACGATATTTGATTCCTTATGTATAGTTGGTTACATAAGGTAATCAACTTATAAAAAAGTAATGTTGCATCGATTGTAATGACAATCAAATGCTTCTTATTCGAGAAAGAGAGGAGGGGAATGATGAGTTTCCATACGAAACCTACAACATTTGTTGGTCATGTCCAAATTAAAGTGGAAAACTTGGAGCGGGCGAAATCCTTCTACCAAGACATTCTTGGTTTCGGTATCCTAGAGCAAACTCCTTCGTCCGTAAAGCTTACTGCGGATGGGAAGACTAGCATTTTGTCATTGGAGCAACCGGACAATGTTGTACCCAAGCAGGGTAAAACTACGGGGTTGTATCATTTTGCGATTTTATTACCGGAGAGAGCAGATTTGGCGAATCTCGTGATTCATTTATCCAAACAAGGTATTCCATTAGCATCTTCCGATCACCTTGTCAGTGAAGCGCTGTATCTTAATGACTTAGATGGAAATGGAATTGAAATCTATATTGACCGTTCTCCTTCTGAGTGGGTTTGGCAAGAGGAAGAAGTAGCGATGACCGTAGATCCTCTTGATTTTGAAAACTTGCTGGCAATATCGAGCTCTGACTCGGCATGGCGAGGAATGCCGGAGGGAACGGTAATGGGACACATCCATTTACATGTTTCTGAATTGGTGAAAACAGAAGAGTTCTATGTGAAGGGCTTGGGACTTGATGTCGTCAACCGTTTCGGTAAGCAGGCATTGTTCCTCTCTTCAGGAAAATACCACCACCATATAGGAGTCAACATTTGGAATGGGCAAGGAGCACCGCGACCGACTCAAAACAGTGTAGGTCTACAATCTTTTACACTCGTATTGCCTGATGGAGCTACGCGTATACAAGTCATTGAAGATATTAAGCGGATTGGCGGAAGTGTTATAGAAGAAGGCCATCACTATATCACATCCGATCCTTCAGGAAATCGAATCCTTCTAGAAGTATAAGTAGGTCGCTTTACAAAAGAAAGAATAGGTTGGTGTCAATTAAATGAGTATTTTCACAAAAATATTTAATAAACAATCCAAGGAGGAAGTTAAAATGAATACAATGAATATCGGAATTATTTTAGGGAGTACACGTGAAGGTCGGGTTAGCCCACAAGTAGGGGAATGGGTAAAAGGAATTGCAGACAAACGTGGAGATGCCAATTATGAAATTATCGATATCGCAGAATTCCAGTTGCCGTTCATGGGAACAACTGATGGAACTGAGCCGGGAATTACAGCTTGGAATGACAAACTTGCTAGCTTGGATGGTTTTGTATTCGTTGTCGCAGAATACAATCATAGTATTTCAGGAGCGTTGAAAAATGCATTGGATCTTGCACGCGAAGCATGGAATAACAAAGCTGCTGGGATTGTAAGTTATGGTTCAACAGGTGGGGCTCGAGCAGCAGAACATTTAAGAGGTATCATGGGAGAACTAATGATTGCAGATGTGCGTACTCATCCAACGCTCTCGCTCTTTACTGATTTTGAAAACGGATCGGTATTGAAGCCACAAGATTTACATTTGGATAATGTGAATTTGATGCTTGACCAAGTCAATGCTTGGAGCGGAGCATTAAAAACACTTAGATAACAATGTTAGGTCCGAAAAATGAAAAAAATTTAGTGAAGCTCTGAGCATCTTGCTTAGAGCTTTTTAGGTTTTCTTCTTTTTTAAAAAAACACTTACACCATCTGTGAAAGTTCTGCTATAGTAAAACAGACCGGTTGGTATGCTGGAGGAAGGAAGAGGAATATGGACACGAAAACACGGATGATTGAAACGGCGACAAAGCTTTTTCAGCAGAGAGGCTACAAAGCTGTAGGGCTGAACGAACTGCTGCAAGCATGCGGGATAACAAAGGGAGCACTTTATCACCATTTTCCGGGAGGTAAGGAAGAGTTACTCATCGCGTGTTTGCAATCGCTTAACGAGACGCTAACTATGGATATTGAATCGCTATTTAACAGAGCTACTTCTACAGAAGCTGCAGTCCGTGCAGTTATTGGTGAGATGATAAAGGATTTGGATCGAGACGGAACGATTGCCGGCTATACGTTTAGTAGCATCGTTAGTGAGATGTCTCTTCTTAGTGAACCCGCTCGTGATGCTTGCAGAGCGCTATATGAAAAAATCCAGTCTATTTTCTATGCGAAATTAGTCGAAGACGGTTTTACAAGTGATCGGGCGTCCTCAATATCTTTGTTCTTAACGGCATCCATAGAAGGCGGGCTACTCTTGTGTCGTGCACAAAATTCTTCTATCCCTTTACAAACGATATCGAACGTCTTACCTGAATTGATGAAGGAGTTTTAAAAAGTATGATGAAGGAACGAGAAATTAAAAGAGGATATATCATGTTGGCATTGTTCACGGCGGGTTTTGTTGGGTTGTTCAGTGAGACTGCCTTAAACATTGCGCTAGGCGAACTCAGCCACATTTTTCAAGTTAGTACAACCGCAATACAATGGCTTGCTACAGGTTATTTCTTAACGCTCGGAATTCTTGTTCCGATTACAGGGAATCTGATGCAAAAGTTTACGACACGTCAGTTGTTCATCGCATCTCTGACTTTGTCGATTATAGGTACCATTACTGCGGCAATGGCGCCTGTCTTTAGTGTGCTGATCATCGCACGTGTCATTCAGGCGGCGGGACTTGCGATCGTGTTACCGTTAACGCAAAATGTGATTTTTACGATTTATGCACCGAACGAACGAGGGGGCGCCATGGGAATAATGGGTCTTGTAATTCTTGCTGGACCCACACTCGGACCGACCGTTGCAGGGCTGATTCTGGACACTCTCTCATGGCATTGGATTTTTGGGGTTACGTTACCCTTCTTAGTATTCTCTTTACTATTCGGGTACATCTTCATCCCGAACTTAAATGAAGTACGGAACACCCGAATCGACAGTCTATCTGTCATACTGTCTACGCTTGGTTTCGGGGGGCTAGTGTACGGATTTAGTAGTAGTGGTGATTACGGATGGGGAAGTATGCCGGTAATTGGAACAATCGTCCTCGGACTCATTGCGCTCTTCTTATTCGTTGTCCGACAGACGAAGCTTGAGTCACCTATGCTTAACTTACACGTTTTCAAACATCCGCAATTTGTGTTGGGATTCACAATGAACAGCATTACATTCTTCAGTATGCTTTCCATGCTCGTTGTTTTACCGATGTACATGCAAGTAGCGCTCATCGTTTCAGCCTTTGCAACTGGACTGGTTTTGCTTCCAGGCAGCCTGCTGAATTGTATTCTTGCTCCTCCGATTGGACGCTTATTTGATCGGTTTGGTCCGCGGGCGATCATTACACCAGGAACCCTGCTTGTTGTGGTGGGATATGCCCTCTATACACAGTATGGAACAGAAACCGCTTTGTGGATGATGGTTGTTACACATATAGTGATGATGCTTGGCGTAGGGATGACCATTGGAGCCGTTCAGACGAATACGCTGAATGCATTGCCGAAAAGGCTCTATCCAGATGGTATTGCTGTTACCCAGACATCGCAGCAAGTATCGGGAGCTGTCGGAATTGCTATTATGATTTCAATCCTAACTGCTAAACAAGGAGTAGCTTTAGCGGAGGGAGCAACCATGATGGCAGCTACAGCGGCGGGTACTTCTATGGTATTTACGTTCAGTTTAGTACTGGCTGTCATTAATGTTGTGCTGTCTCTCTTCTTGAAGAAAACACAATAAGAGGTGTACAGCCATCGAATTGAATGGTTTATAAAAGCTGGTTCTGCCATTTAGGTGGAATCAGCTTTTATTGCGTCAATCATCTTTCATAGACTAATAATTAAATAAGATTAGAACACTTAAACCTGGGTAAATTAAGTAGTATCACTCACTTGTGTAACGTTAACTTTTGGTTGAAGGTGGATATCAGCCCTCAATATATGATGGCTAAGTAGCCTGGACAGCCTTTGTTTACGCATGCAAGGAAAAGGAGGAAACCCAGTTTGAAGAAAAACTATGATTTGATTGTAATCGGTACAGGAACAGCAGGTTCTAGTACTGCTCAAGCTTGTAAAAAAGCTGGTTGGACTGTTGCCATTATTGATAGACGTACATATGGTGGTACATGTCCCCAACGTGGATGTGACCCGAAAAAAGTGTTGGTAGGCGCAGCGGAATGGATGGATTGGAAGGAGAGAATGGCAGGAAAAGGACTCTCGGGAGATGCACGTATCGATTGGGAAGACTTGATGGCGTTTAAGAAAACGTTCACGGAGCCGATTCCTGAAAACACCGAAAAAAAATTTAAGGAGCTCGGGATTGATGGTTATCATGGAGAGGCGAAGTTTGAATCCGATACGCAAATCCGAGTAGGAGATGATGTGATTACTGGGAAGAAAATCGTCATTGCAACAGGTGCACAGCCAGTGAAATTAGGACTAGATGGTGAGGACTTAATGATTCACAGCGATGACTTCCTCGACCTTGAAGAATTGCCGAAGAAAATCATCTTTGCAGGTGGAGGCTACATTTCAATGGAATTTGCGCATCTCGCTGCACGTGTCGGTGCGGAAGTTGAAGTCATCCATGGTGGAGAACGACCTCTTGAACAATTTGATCCAGATTTAGTCGATCTTCTTGTAAAACGTTCTGAACAGGTCGGCATTAAAATCCACCTAAATACGCGCGTTAAGTCTGTAGAAAAGAACGGAAAAACGTTTACAGTAACGGCTGAAAAAGACGGTGAAAAGCAAACATTTACAGGAGATTTAGTTGTCCATGGTTTGGGGCGTGCACCTGCACTCGATATCGATCCTGAAAAAGGACATGTTAATCTTGGTGATAAGGGTGGCGTTCAGGTCAATGAATACCTGCAAAGTGTGAGCAACCCTAATGTATACGCTGCCGGGGACGCTGCTGAGACATCAGCACCGCCGCTTACTCCCATTTCTTCAAAGGACTCAGCTGCAGTCATCCAAAACTTACTCCATGGCAACCACACGCCAATTGTCTATCCAGTTGTGCCGTCTGTTGCGTTCACTGTCCCGAAAATCGGTTCGGTCGGTATGACAGAAGAGGAAGCTAAAAAATCTAACCAAAAAACCAAAGTGACGTACCAGGAAATAACAGATTGGTTTACGTTTAAACGGACGAACGAACAAGCCGCTGCATTCAAACTCATTACGAATGCTGAGAGAGGAACCGTTCTGGGTGCGCATTTTTTAGGCGACAATGCTGATGATCTCATTAATCATTTCTCTACAGCCATTCGTCTTAAGCTGACGTTCGAAGAAATGAAGAAGACGATTTTTGCTTATCCTACAGGAGCATCCGATATTGGTTCCATGCTCAATGAAGTTAATTAAAGCACCCCCCTCATCTTTAAGCATTTGTACAAAAGAGCATTGCTACTTAGCAGTGCTTTTTTGCATTCATCGCAATATGCAATTATAGGAATCATTCCAGTCTTGCTGGATGATAAGAGTAAAAGTAGCATCAAACAATGAAGTAGGGTAAGTGAAGAAAAATAAAGAAAACTGGGAAATGAAATTCAGAAAACCTTTAGTTGAGATCAAACCCTCAAACTGAAGGTTTTTAATTTATCTTGCTAAAACAATATTCATGCCGAATATTGTTTGAAAATTTAGCTTGTAACTGTAAACTGCCTCTGCTATATTATTAATGATAATGATAATCGTTATCAATTGACTAGGCCTAGTTGAATAACATACGTAAGGAGAGAATGTTAGATGAACAAAAAATATTGGCTAATGGCAGTGAGTGCACTGTTAGCATTGAGTTTAAGTGCTTGCTCAGAAAAAGATGATAATGAGGCTGCAGGCGATAAAGAAAAAGCAAATGCTGAAGAAGTGAGCACTGATGCAAGTGATACTGATAAAGAAGATGCAGCTGATGAGAACGCGACAGAACAAACGATAACGTATTTGGGTGAAGACTATGTATTACCCGCAAAAGTGGATAACATTGTTGCAGCAAGTCTGGAGTCAATGGAAGACGCAACGATTCTCGGCGTGAAACCGGTTGGTGTATTAGCAATAGGTGACGCAATCCCTGAATACTTGGCAAGGGACCTTGAAGGAGCTTCACTCGTTGGTGATAAATTCGCGCCAAATAACGAAGCTATCTTAGCTCTCGATCCCGATGTCATTCTAGGCTCATCAAAACATGGTGAAGATGTAGTTGCAGCTATGAATAAAATTCAAACGATGATTCCTTACTCTCACTTGTCTGAGAACTGGGAAGAAAACTTACAGCTGTTAGGAAAACTCACAGGTAAGGAATCCAAAGCGGACGAAATTATCGGCGATTACAATGCTAAAGCTGCAGAAGCAAAAGATAAAATAGGAGATTCGTTGAAAGACAAAACTGTTTTAGTACTACGTATCCGTCAGGGAAGTATGGCTGTATATTCCGAAGATGTGTACTTAAACTCGGTAGTCTATAAAGACTTAGGATTGGAAGTACCTGAAATTGTAACTAACACAAAAGGCCAAGGAGAGTTAGCACTTGAAACGTTGGCAGATATCAATCCAGACTACATCTTCTTACAGTTTGATGATAGTGAGAATGCAGATAACTTAACTGCAAAGGATGATTTACTCGCGAATCCTATCTTTAAGAGCATTACGGCTGCCAAAGAAGACCACGTATTTGTGAATACAATCGCTCCGCTCGCTCAAGGTGGAACAGCATGGTCTAAAGTTAGATTCTTAGATGCTGCTATTGAAAATCTAGTAAGTGAGTAAGGTGTGATCAAATAAAATGAAAAAGACAAATTGGATAGCGATTAGTATTTTATCCGTTTCTCCACTATTCATAGTACTAGCCATTGTCTTATCCGTTTTATATGGCGTAAAAGATATAACTACACTCACGATATGGCAAGCGATTACGCAATTTGATGCGGATAATGTAGACCACAACATTATCATGACATCGCGATTACCACGCGTAATCGCTGCTTTGTTTGTAGGAGCATTTTTGGCGGTTTCGGGTGCAATCATGCAAGGGATTACCCGGAACTATCTCGCCTCTCCATCCCTCATGGGTGTAAATGACGGATCGACATTTGCTATAACTATCGCAATCGTATTTTTCCCCGGCTTATCAAACTACCAAATGATTTTCTTATCCATGCTTGGTTCGGCCATTGGAGCTGGTATTGTATTTGGTTTTGGCATGCTGATCCGAGATGGTTTGTCGCCAGTTCGATTGGCAATTATCGGTACAGTTATTGGTTCTTTTTTAAGTAGTGTAGCTGCAGCGATTGCTATGCGTTTTCAAGTCTCCCAGAGTATCAGTTTCTGGTATAACTCCAAAATACATAAAGTGGATCCGAGCATGCTCATGATGGCCATTCCTTTTGGTGTGTTAGGGCTACTATTGGCAATTAGTGTGGCTAAGTCAGTAACAATTGCCTCTCTTGGTGAAGAAATTGCTGTCAATTTAGGACAACGAACTAAATGGGTGAAATTAATTAGCATGCTGTCTGTTGTGATATTGACGGGTACAGCTGTTGCATTGGTCGGGAAAATTGGATTTATTGGCTTGATCATCCCACATATGACAAGATTCATTGTTGGTGTGGATTATCGCTATGTCATTCCCTGTGCGGCCGTTATTGGGGCTGTATTTTTAGCATTGAGTGACGTAATCAGCCGGTATATTAACTTTCCTTTTGAAACGCCAGTCGGTGTCGTCACCGCCATTATCGGCGTTCCAGTCTTCCTTTACTTAATACGTACAAGAGGAGGAGAACAGCGTGACTAAAAAGGCCTTCTCCCGTTTTACTCTCATGATGTCTATCTTTATCGTGCTCACCTTCGTGGCTTTCTATCTCCATGTTACAAACGGCATTTTTGACATGTCTGTTTGGGATGTTTGCAAGACAATTTTACGCATAAATCCGAACGAGAAGTATGACTTAGTTATTTTTCAATTTCGCTTACCGCGTATTGTCATTGCAGGATTGGTGGGAATTGGTCTAGGGATTGCTGGAACTGTGATTCAAGGGGTTACCAAAAATGGCTTGGCAGATCCCGGTATATTGGGCATCAATGCCGGAGCGGGTGCTTCTATCGTGATCTTTATGTATTTTTTCCAGCTGTCATCCATTACTTCTACACAATCCAGTTTCTCTTCCATCCTAATGATGCCGATTTTCGGATTTGTAGGAGGCGCGCTCGCTGCAACACTGATCTATTTGTTCTCCTGGCGCAACGGTGTACTGGATATGCAACGACTGATTCTGTCCGGAATCGCAATTAGCAGTGGGTTTGGTGCGTTGTCGCTTTATATTTCACTTAAGATGAATGCACAAGACTATGAAATGGCTGCTGTTTGGATTTCAGGAAGTATTTACAATGCCAATTGGACATTTGTCGCTTCGATGTTGCCATGGATCGTCATTTTAGGGGCTATCATTTATAAAAAAAGTCCGTTATTGGATTACTTCCAATTAGAAGAGTCAACCGCCAAAAGCCTAGGTATTAAAGTAGAAAAGGAAAAATCGATTCTATTGTTAAGCAGTATCGGCCTAGTAAGTGCTTGTGTTTCCGTTTCAGGTGGCATCGGGTTCATTGGCTTAATGGCTCCTCACATTGCAAAGCAACTCGTAGGCATACAGCACAAATATGTGTTGCCGATGAGTGCAGTCATTGGAATGTTCTTACTTATTATTTCGGATTACATTGCAAAAACAGTGTTTGCTCCTTCTGAATTATCCGTTGGGATTGTTGTTTCCATTATCGGAATTCCTTACTTTTTATATTTGCTCGTGAAATTGAAAGTATAAAGGTTTTCATACAAAGAAAAGAGGGCTCATAAATGAGAGAAAAAGTAACATTAGACCACACGGAATATTGGAAGTTGCACTCAAAGGTGATGAAGTATGTATTTGATATTAAAGTATCCATTCCAAGTGTTGAGCCTCCTATAGAGGGATTCCCTATTATTTATATGTTGGATGGAAATTCGCACTTCCAATACGGACGAGACGTTGTTCGATTACAGTCCAGAAATGCACCGAAGACCTTTGTTTCTCCTGCAATTGTCGTGGGAATTGGTCATCATGGAACTGACAAAGAAGTCTCTAAACAAAGATTTCACGACTTCACACCTTATGCTGAGCACTATAGTTATCCGGATCGTTTGAAGGAGAAGGGTGTTGAGCTAGGGCCGCATGGTGGGGCAGATATGCTCCTTGACTTTATCGGGCAAGAACTGATGCCTGAAATTTCACGAAGATATGCAGTCAATCCAGGATGTCAAACCTTATTTGGTCACTCATTGGGTGGGCTATTTGTACTCTACACATTGTTTACCCGCTCACAACTATTCACAACTTACTTAGCTTGTAGCCCGTCGATTTGGTGGAATGATCATGAAATCCTCCATTATGAAAATGAATTTCACGAAAAGACTTCGTTGGATACATTTAAAAACTTGTTCGTTATTGTGGGTGGAGAAGAAGGCTTCATGGTGGACGATGCAAAAGAATTAGTTTCCAATATGGATTCGAAAAAAGTAGACTCCTTGAAAACAGCGTTTTATATCGCGCCAGAAGAAAATCATGGTTCTGTGGTGCCGACAATTATGAGCAGAGCAATACGTTTCAGTAATGGAGTTATCCCGAACTCAGAAGTCCCAACTAGACAGACGCAGAGATAAAGACGAAAGGACGATGAAGGATGCAAGAGTTAATCGTGGATCGTGCAGCTATTGGTTATTCCAATGCACTTATTATTGAAGAGCTAAGCCTTTCCATTCCTAAAAACAAAATCACGACGATAATAGGTCCGAATGGCTGCGGAAAATCGACGTTACTGAAAGCCATCGCTAGAATACTGAAAATGAAAAGCGGTGCAGTATATCTAGATGGAAATGCAATTCATCGTCTAGATACTAAAGAAGTTGCGAAAAAGATGGCAATTCTCCCGCAAACCGCAAATGCACCTGGGGGTTTAAAAGTCTACGAGCTTGTTTCATATGGTCGGTTTCCACATCAAAAGAGATTAGGTGCACTTAAAAAAGAAGATTACGCGGCGATTGATCGGGCCATAGAGGTAACAGGATTAAACGAATTTAAAAATCGACCCATTGAGGCATTATCTGGAGGTCAGCGACAAAGAGTTTGGATTGCTATGGCACTTGCTCAAGAAACAGAAATTTTAGTGTTAGATGAACCTACGACTTACTTGGATATGGCTCACCAACTCGATATATTACTTCTGTTAAAGCGTCTCAATGAGGAGGAAGGACGAACAATTATCATGGTTCTCCATGATCTTAATCACGCATCTAGATTTTCTGATTATATGATTGCGATGAAAGGCGGAGAGCTAATAACAGAAGGCACACCTGCTGATGTGATGACGTGCTTGAATTTACAACAAGTATTTAATATCGATGCAAGTATTGTGAAATGTCCTTTCAGTGAGAATCCGATCTGTTTATCGTATCAGCTTTGTTAGGAGCGTTAGTTTTTATCTGTCGGAATATTGTTGCAAAAGGTTTTTGTATCATTTATACTGAATTTAATTGAGAATTATTCTCATTTAAAGGAACAAGCCGTTGACTTATAATCTGTAGATGTCGAGATTCTATTTACTACATCTTAAAAGGGGAGTACAGGATGAACTCAGAAGAGCTATTTGATGTGACGATTATTGGCGGTGGTCCTGCAGGTTTGTTTTCCGCATTCTACAGTGGGTTGCGTGAACTGAAAACGAAAATTATCGAGTACCAGCCATATTTGGGAGGGAAAGTTCACGTGTATCCTGAAAAGATGATTTGGGATATCGGAGGACTTACACCAGTTACTGGAGAACAACTCATTCAACAGACGATTCAGCAAGGACTCACCTTTAAACCGGAAGTATTCATGGGTGAAAAAGTGACATCCGTTAATAAGAGGGAAGATGGAATCTTTGTTATTCAGACTGCGAGCCAACATGAGCATTTTTCAAAAACAGTTATTCTGGCTGTTGGTGGAGGAATTTTAAAGCCGCAGCGTTTACCAATTGAAGGTGCCGAACGATTTGAAGTTTCCAATCTGCACTATACCGTCAAATCGCTTGCTCGCTTTAGAGGAAAGACTGTCCTGATTTCAGGTGGAGGGAACGCGGCGGTCGATTGGGCGAATGAGTTAGAGCCGATTGCGAAGAAAGTGTACTTAACCTATCGTAAGGAAATTTTAAAAGGTCATGAAGCGGAAGTTTCTCGCCTATTCAATAGTTCAGTAGACTGCCTACTAAATACGACAATTGAAAAACTAATTGCTGCAGAAGATCACGAAACGATTGAAAAAGTGGAACTGCATTCCGTGGAAGATGGAAGCCGCATTGAATTGGAAGTGGATGAAGTGATTATTAACCACGGATATGAAAGGGACAAAGAGTTAACTACAAACAGTGGGCTAGCGATCGAAATGGAAGACCAATACGGTGTGAAGGGGACACCGATGAGCGAAACGTCAGTCCCTGGACTTTTCGCAGCGGGGGACATTTTAAGGTACGAAGGGAAGCTCCATTTGATTGCAGGCGCTTTTCAAGATGCTGCAAACGCAGTGAACAAAGCGAAACAATATATTACACCAGACGCGTATGGGCATGGAATGGTGTCATCACACAACGATATATTTAAAGAAAGAAACCGAGAAATGGTGAAGCATCTGTATACTGTGAAGAGTTAAACGTTTAACTGTCTTGGCAATCAAAAACACCAGTATTCCTATTCAGGATACTGGTGTTTTGCTATTCAAAAAGCGTATTTAATTAGATTGGTTTGGTAACTTGGAGCCTTCTCTTCAGTCTATGGAACTGTGTTATTTCTTCGACCAATCCGTATGGAATGATCCATCCTTGTCTACCCGCTCATACGTATGTGCTCCGAAATAATCGCGCTGTGCCTGGATTAGATTAGCTGGGAGTGTCGCTGTCCGATAACTATCATAATAAGCAAGAGCGCTAGAGAATGCAGGAGTTGGAATGCCTTGTTGAATCGCAAGGCCGAGTACTTCACGAAGTGCTGACTGATAGTCGCCAACAATTTTCGTGAAATAAGGGTCTACCAATAAGTTCGGCAACTCTGGATTGTGATCGAATGCGTCTTTAATGTTTTGGAGGAACTGAGCGCGGATAATGCAGCCTCCGCGGAAAATCATTGCAACTTCGCCGTACGGAATGTCCCACCCGTATTGTTCAGACGCGGCACGCATTTGAGCAAATCCTTGTGCATACGAACAAATCTTACTCATATACAATGCTTTACGAATCGCTTCAATCAGCGCTTTACGATCTCCTGTAAACGATTCTACTTCTGGCCCTGTCAGTAATTGACTCGCAGCGACACGCTCTTCTTTTATAGAAGAGATGAACCGTGCAAAGACGGACTCCGTTACGATTGGAAGTGAGATTCCTAGATCCAATGCATTTTGACTTGTCCACTTACCCGTTCCTTTTTGACCGGCTTTATCTAAAATCTGATCGAGTAGCGGGTTACCCGTCTCTTCATCCATTTTCTCGAAAATCTCAGAAGTGATCTCAATCAGGTAACTATTTAGTTCACCCGTATTCCACTCTGAAAATGTGTCATGCAATTCTTTAGGTGTCATACCGAGAGCATGTTTCATGATGAAGTACGCTTCTGAAATAAGTTGCATATCGCCATATTCGATGCCGTTATGGACCATTTTCACATAATGTCCAGCCCCTTCAGGACCCATATGGGCACTACATGGAGTGCCATCCACTTTCGCGGAAATGGCATCAAGAATCGGTTTTACTTGGTCATACGCTTCCTTAGGTCCACCTGGCATGAGTGAAGGACCGAACCGCGCGCCTTCTTCGCCACCTGAAACTCCTGTTCCAATGAAATGGATACCAGACGCTTTTAACTCGGCTGTACGTCGATTCGTATCTTCAAAGAATGTGTTGCCTCCATCGATTAAAATATCGCCTGACTCGAGGTGGGGGAGGAGAGATTGGATGACCGAATCCGTCGTCTCTCCGGCTTTAACCATCATCAAGATCTTACGTGGTGTTGCAATGGACCCAACAAACTCATCAAGAGTGGAAGCCCCGATGATATTTTTTCCTTGAGCTTCATTTGCGATGAACTCATCTGTACGGTCTGTCCAGTAGTCATAGACTGCAACAGGGAATCCCTTACTCTCCATGTTCAAGGCCAAGTTCAACCCCATGACCCCAAGACCGATAACACCGATTTGCTGATTGCTCATAGCCATCCTCCGTTCTGGTTTTAGTAGTTTGCGATCTCCGCTATCCGTTCTTCTAGTTGCTTCTTTTCATCTTCAAATCCTTCTTTACCAAGTAGCGCAAACATGTTCTTCTTATACGCTTCAACACCCGGTTGGTCAAACGGATTCACACCAAGTAACGTCCCGCTGATAGCACATGCTTTTTCGAAGAAATAGACGAGCTCACCAAATGTATATTCATTCAACTCATCTAACTCAATTAGCAAATTCGGCACATCCCCATCGATATGTGCAAGTGTCGTACCGAGTGCAGCCTTTTTGTTCACTTCGTCCATCGTTTTCCCTGTTAAGAAATTCAATCCATCAATGTTATTGACGTCATTTTGAATCGTTCGCTCAACGGGGGATTTCTTTATTTGCAACGCTGTTTCGATGAACAACCGACGCCCTTCTTGAACGTATTGACCCATAGAATGCAAGTCCGTCGTGAAGTTTACCGAGGCAGGGAAGAGACCTTTTACGTCTTTACCTTCACTTTCACCGAAAAGTTGTTTCCACCATTCAGCTAGAAAATGTAGACCAGGTTCGTAGGTCACTAATAGCTCAATGGATTTTCCTTTGCTGTTGAATATATTTCGAACCGCAGCATATTGATAACTCCCGTTTGTCGCGAGGTTCGGATCATTGTATTTGTGAAAAGCGGCTTCAGCACCCGCCATCATTTGGTCAATATCAAGACCTGCAACAGCGATTGGAAGAAGTCCGACTGGTGTTAGTACCGAATAACGCCCTCCGATATCTTCAGGAATGACGAAAGTTTCGTAGCCTTCTTCTGTAGCAAGCTTACGAAGTACGCCTTCGTTTTTGTCAGTCGTCACGTAAATTCTCTTACGTGCTTCTTCCTCTCCGTACTTTTTCTCCATGAACTCACGGAAAATGCGGAAAGCTAAGGCAGGTTCAGTCGTTGTCCCTGACTTGGAAATGACATTGATGGATATATCCTTCCCATCCAACACTTGAAGAAGGTGTTCGATGTAAATGGAACTAATATTTTGTCCTGCGAAATACACTTCCGTATTGCCGTCTATCTGGTTATGGAATGTATGGGAGAGTGCTTCAATCGCAGCTTTCGATCCGAGATACGAACCACCGATTCCGATAACGATCAGGGCATCCGATTGTTGTTGAATTCGTGAAGCAGCCATTTTCACCCGCTCGAACTCTTCTTTGTCGTAACTGACGGGCCAATTCACCCATCCAAGATAATCCGATCCAGGACCACGTTGACCGTGGATTTGGTTATGTGCTTGCTTTACAAATTCACTGAAATTATCCATTTCCGTACTTTTCATGAAGGACATTGCGTTTGTATATTCAAATGTAACTGACATGTACTGTATCTCCTTTTATGTGAAAGGCGGTCTAATTACCACCACGTAACGTGATCATTGGCAAGTAACTGTTTTGCTTCTTTAGGTCCTGTGGAGCCAGCGGCATAAGGAACTAATGGTAACCGATTTTCCTCAAATGCTTCCAGCAAAGGCTGAATCCATTGCCAAGACAACTCGACTTCCTTCCAATTGGCAAAGAACGTTGCGTTGCCAAGCATGGCGTCATGTAAAAGCAGTTCGTAAGCTTCTGGCTGATTACTTGAATTCGTGGTGAACGTGATCGTAGAAGGCTTAAATCGATTTGTAGAAGGGTCCTTCATGTTCACTTGTAACGAAATACTTTCATTTGGACTGATTTCAAGAATCAACAGATTTGGAGCAAGACCTTCAGGATGGTAATTTTCTATATCTGACGGACGTTCTTTGAATTCAAATACGATGCGTGTGGATTTTTTATCCAACCGTTTACCGGTTCGAATATAGAAAGGAATACCTGTCCAAAACTCGTTGTCGATAAATAAGCGCGCAGCAATGTACGTATCATTCATGGAAGAATGAGGGACACCAGGTTCTTCGCGATAAGCAGGTACGTCGATTCCAGAAATCTCACCGTTATCGTATTGAGCACGAATGAGATTGTCTTGCAAATCGTCTTGCTGGATTGGCCGAAGTGCTTGCATGATTTCCATCTTTTTCGTACGGATTTCTTCAGGTTGTGCTTTTGTCGGAAGGTGCAGCGCCGTCATCATCACGAGCTGTAACATATGATTTTGGACCATATCACGAATCGCGCCCGCCTTGTCGTAATAAGGAGCTCGTGTCTCTACGCCTACGGTTTCACTCGCTGTAATTTGAACGTTTGAAATAAGTTGGTGATTGAATAACGAATCCAATACAGGATTGACGAGGATCAACGTTTCCAAACTTTGAACCATCGGCTTGCCAAGGTAATGGTCGATTCTATAGATCTCGTCTTCACTAAATGCTGTTGACAACTTGTCATTCAGTTGGCGAGCAGTCGTCAAATCGCTGCCGAATGGTTTCTCTACTATGAGACGTTTCCAACCTGATGTTTGACAGAGCCCACTTGTCGTGAGATTGGCCGAAATTATATCGATCAGACTTGGAGCGACAGACAAATAGAAGAGCCGGTTTTCCGGGAGGTTCAATTCAAGTTCACGTTTTTTAATAAGTCCGTTCAACTTTTCATAAGACGCTGTTTCTGTTGCGTCAAATGTACAGTATCGGAAGGAGGATAGGAATTGTTGTAATCCTTCTTCTTCAACGTTTCCTCTTGAGTATGTCCGTAGTGATTGTTCCACCTTTGTCTGAAAAACATCATCGGTGTAAGGGGTACGACCTAGACCAATAACCGAAAAAGCTTTTGGCATTTTGTTCTCGACATACAAATTATATAATGCAGGGAATAACTTTCGCTTGGCCAAATCACCTGTTGCGCCAAACAAAACAACTGTCATTCCTTGCGTATTTCGTTCACAGTGCTCCTCTGTTTGTGAAGAGAAATTATTGAATTGCATATGTTTCCCCTCCAATGGGTGGAATAGTAATTCCGGTATTTAAAAGTACAACAGTACCTAGTATAAGAGTACCGCGAGAGAAATGTAAGTACGCAGTTTTAAAACATATAGTACAAAAAAGTATACTGTGAACAATGCTGAACACTCTGAACAGAAGCAAACGTTTATAAAATGAAGGTTTTTGCACGAACTTGCACGAACTTTCTTTTTGAAAAATGACGATGATTTTAGTTTTAAAATACAAATCCAAACTAGATCCTCTATATGAAGTTGAAAGAAATCCATCTACATAAATACGATCCGACAGTATACTCCTTGTCAGTATGTGATTTTAAAGTGCGTACTTCTCAAAAGATATCTCTGGATTTACACTGAGTGAGCACTGAAAAAACACATAAAAGGAGAATGAATATATGAAATTACAATTAGCATTAGACCTTGTCGACATCCCAGGAGCAATTGAGGTCGTCAACGAAGTTAGAGAATTTATCGATATCGTCGAAATTGGAACTCCAGTCATTAACAAGGAAGGACTCGCTGCAGTGAAAGAAGTAAAAGCGGCATTTCCTAACTTGGACGTTCTTGCAGACGTGAAAATCATGGACGCAGCAGGATATGAAGTAGGGAACGCATCTGCAGCAGGAGCGGATATTGTTACTATACTTGCTCAAGCAGAAGACTCTTCAATTCGCGGTGCTGTTGAAGAAGCTAAAAAGCTTGGCAAGCAGATCTTAGTCGATATGATCGCTGTAAAAGATATCAAAACGCGTGCTGCTGAGCTTGATCAGTTGGGTGCAGATTACATTTGTGTTCACACAGGATATGATCTCCAAGCAGAAGGAAAAGATTCATTTGCAGATCTCCGTACGATTAAAAGCGTTGTTAAAAATGCGAAAACAGCAATTGCCGGTGGGATTAAGCTAGAAACACTTCCAGAAGTGATTAAAGCTCAACCGGATCTCGTTATTGTCGGTGGCGGAATCACTGGGAAAGAAGATAAGAAAGCAGCAGCGCAACAAATTAAACAGCTGATCCAACAAGGCGCGTTGGTGTAATATGAACGCAACTGCCTACACAAAGGAAATATTGGATGAACTGAAACGCACTTTGTCACTTATGAAAGACGCTGACACTGAAAACTTAGTTGACGCCATTCTTAATGCGAAAAAGATTTTTGTGGCCGGTGGAGGACGTTCTGGTTTTATGGCCAAAGCTTTTGTGATGCGTATGATGCACATCGGTCTTGAAGCGTACGTGGTTGGCGAAACCGTGACCCCTAACTTGGAAGCGGATGACCTTTTCATTGTAGGCTCTGGTTCAGGCGAAACAGGAAGTTTAGTCTCCATGACAGAGAAAGCGCAAAACATTGGTGCGACGATTGCGTCCATCACAACGAATCCGGTTTCAACAATCGGAAAGTTGGCGGATCTTACAATCGAAATCCCTGCACAAGCAAAGGCGGATAGCGCAAGTGGGAAATCCATTCAACCGATGGGATCCTTGTTTGAACAGGCGCTACTGTTGTTTTACGACGCCCTCATTTTGAGTGTGATGGAGAAAAGTGACTCTCACTCAGATATCATGTACGGACGCCATGCGAATTTAGAATAGAAGCGTTGCATAACCTGAGTCCATTTATTATGGTGACTCAGGCTTTTTTTATCCGAAAAGGTGCTACCTCTAGACAGGGCGATGCCGAATGTGCAAGGATGACGGTAGAGATTGAATAGAAACTACTACAGAATGGGTGGTTGGTAATAATGAAAATGTACGACGTGACAAGTTCAATTTACGAAGGAATGACGGTCTATAAAAACAAGCCAGAAAAGCAGCCAGAATTGAAACGGGTGACAAATGGTTATGTGACAGAAACGCGCTTGGAACTGGATGTGCACACAGGCACCCACATTGACGCACCTCTTCATATGGTTGTAGAAGGGGATACATTTGAAACACTTCCGTTAACGAATCTCGTTGGACAATGTAAAGTCATCGATGTAACAAATGTCGAGTCAGGAGTTTCTAAAACAGACTTAGAAGGATTCAACCTTCAGAAGAACGATTTTGTTTTATTGAAAACTAAAAACTCCTTTGAAGAAGACTTTGACTTTGACTTTGTTTTTCTCGCTGCAGACGGAGCAGAGTATCTAGCACAAATCGGTATTCGTGGTATTGGAATAGATGCACTTGGTGTGGAAAGAAGCCAGGAAGGACATCCCACGCACAAAACATTATTTGCGAATGACATCATTATCATCGAAGGACTTCGTTTGAAAGAAGTGGAACAGGGCGAATACTTCATGGTTGCAGCTCCTCTTAAATTAGTCGGAACGGACGCGTCACCAGCAAGGGTGTTATTGTTTGAAGGACTCCAATAAAAAACTGGCAACCCGAGCGATTCGTTAAGCAGTAAAGGAGAAGCTTTATGTATAAATTAGTAGCAATCGACCTAGACGGAACATTGTTGACCGATCAATTGGAGATTACGCCAAACACAATCGCTGCGATTCAACAGGCAATTGAAAATGGAGTAGTCATCACACTCGCAACTGGCCGTATGTTTCCATCAGCAAAAAAGTTCGCCCAACAGCTGAATTTGAATGCCCCGCTTATTACGTATCAAGGCGCAGTCATCAAAGATGTTGAAGAGAAAAAGGTTTGGTTCGAACGACCAGTACCTCCTGAAATCTCAGAAAGACTCATTGAGTTTGCGCAGGAGCATCAGGTACACGTACAAGTGTATCAAGACGATATCGTTTACGTAGCTGAAGATAATAAAGCCATTCAAGCCTACGCAAGAGAAAGCAACGTGCCCTATACAGTTGTCGATGAATTGGGCAGTCTTGCAAAAAGGGGATTTTCGAAAGTTTTGTTCATTGGAGAACCGATGTTTTTAGATCGCTTGCAAGTTGAACTGCACAGGGAATTCGGGTCAGATGCGCATATCGCGAAATCGAAACCTCATTACTTAGAAGTCACAAATCCTGAAGCGAACAAAGGAAATGCGTTGCTTTACTTAGCTGAGCAACTTGGAATCCAGCAGTCTGAAATCATTGGAATCGGGGATAACCATAATGATTTTGAACTCATTACGACAGCCGGTTTAGGTGTAGTCATGGGAAATGGGGTCGAGGCATTGAAAAGTGTCGCTGATTACATTACCAAGACAAACAATGATGAGGGAGTGCTCCATGCACTTGAAAAATTTGTACTAGAACCCGCAACAAAAATTAAATAAATGTCAGTATTCATACGACAAGGCTTGGACTATACGAACAGATAGTCCAAGCCTTGTTTGTGTTAATTTAGATCACTTGGGAATTCCAAATCGATATCTTTCCGGATGGCATCTGCCACTTTCATGGTCGTATACGAATTGAAATAAGTGTTCACGGCTGATTCGGTTTTACCTTGTTCGATCAAATCCACAAACTCTTGCATTTCGTAGTACATCGATGGGTAAGGCATCTGTGCAGTGAGCACTTCGACACTACCATCGTTATACTGAATTTCAACATGTTCAGGAGAAGACACTTTCGTAATTATCATTGTGCCTTTTTCCCCTTGGATCTCCCATGGTAATGCAGAATTTGAAACTTTGGAGTACATCAAAACCGCGTCTTTGTCCTCGTATTTCAACGTAACACTCCCTGAACTATCCACACCGGATTCCAGGAGTGTGCCCGTCGCTTTTACCTCAAGGGGTTCACCGAACAGGGCGATCAAAGGATATAAACAGTAGACTCCTAGGTCCATCAATGCGCCATTCGCAAATTTTGGATTAAACGCATTTAACACGATGCCTTTTTTATATTGATCATATCGGGATGAATATTGACAAAAACTTGCAAAGTATTTTCGAATCGGTCCAAGCTTATGAAGGTTATCTTGGATCACTTTGAAATTTGGAAGGAGTGTAGACTTCATAGCCTCCATTAAAAGTACGTTATGTTTCTTAGCAGTTTCAAACATCTGTTGAACTTCATTTGAATTGGCTGCGAGAGGTTTCTCGCATAATACATGTTTGTCATTTTGTAAGAAAAGAATGGCTTGTTCTGCGTGAAAAGAGTTTGGGGTAGCGATGTACACCGCGTCAATTTTGTCACTACTAGCCATTTCCTCAAGATTCGTAAACTGATGGGGAATTCCATGTTTACTTGCAAACTCTTCTGCGCGTTCACTTGTTCTAGAGTAAACAGCTGAGATGTTTAGTCCATCCACATGTGCCGCTCCACCTAATAATCTTTCTGTAATCCAGTTCGTGCCGACTAACCCGATTCTAACCATCGTTTCACCTCTGTTTTAATTAATGAAATCCCCTCGTTTCCATGAATTCCTTGTACAAACAATAGAATTTACGAACGGGGATAGTTCCATTATAATGTGTACCAGATACAATTCAAACTACGACATTAAAGTATACATAGTGTCGAAAAGTATACTATGGATGATTAGAAGGTTCAGGAGGGATAACGTGCCAAAATTAGGTGAGAAAGATTTTAATTGTGAAAAGGAATTAACGCTATCGATTATCGGGGGCAAGTGGAAAATGTTAGTCCTCTGGCATTTAGGAAGAGAAGGAACAAAGCGCTTTGGTGAATTGAAAAACTTAATGCCGGGGATTACGCAACGTATGCTCGTCAACCAATTGCGCGAACTTGAAGACCATTTAATCGTCCATCGCGAAGTCTATCCAGTCGTTCCGCCAAAAGTGGAGTACTCGCTAACTGAACAAGGAAGAACACTTATGCCGATTTTGGATGCGATGTATGAATGGGGTAAAACCTATATTGCAACCAATTTACAAACCCCAGATGAAGAAGAACAGACCGGAAACTGAGGGGCATATATGAATTGGAACGCGCGTGATTGAGGTGCAACCGCGCGGAAGTGATGTACGTTTCGCGCGCAATCGGTCTAGTACCGCGCGCAAATCGCAGTGTCTCGCGCGTAAAAATCAGAACGCGCGTAAACAAGGAGCAACCGCGCGGAAGCGATGTTCGTACGCGCGCAATCGGTCTAGAATCGCGCGCAAAAAGAGTTGCCCCGCGCGCAAAAATCGGAACGCGCGTAAACGAGATGCAACCGCGCGTAAATGATGTCCGTTCGCTCGCAATCTACCCAGTCCCGCGCGCAAAAAGAGTTGCCCCGCGCGCAAAAATCAGAACGCGCGTAAACAAGAAGCAACCGCGCGGAAGTGATGTACGTCCGCGCGCAATTGGTCCAGTACCGCGTGCAAAAAGAGTTGCCCCGCGCAATCCACATCACTCCGCACACAAACCATAAGTGAAAACTTCATCATATGCAGGTAAAAGAGATTACATATTGGATACGAGAAGGTTAAACAACTAGTCAAAAATGATTAATAAACGACGTTATAGTGAAACTAAAGATCATTTTCATTCGTACCAGTTAGTATAATGGAATGTACTAAAACTCTGCATAGAATTGAGGGGGAGTTCAGATGAATGATCACGAAAAGGACAGCCATGGCGAATTGGGGAAGCCCTTTGAAGAAACGTCGATAAAAGTGGTTTTCAAGAAATTTGGTATTCAAAAAGATGTCTCGCTTATTTTTGGTGAACCAGTTGAAGTCGGTTTGACCAAAGTAATTCCAGTCGCTAAGTTGAAGTATGCAATTGGTGGCGGAGGAGAAAGTGGTGGGGGAGAAGGTGCTGGAGGAAGTTTCTCCGTTAAACCTGTTGGAGTGTATGAAATCACACCAGATCACGTTACTTTCAAATCTACAAACAGTTATCGGAAGGCAGCTACAATTGGTCTGATTGTTACTGGAATAATAGGCATTCTTATCTCGCGTAAGAAATAATAGAAACTACCCCTTGCAATGACTCCATGTTGAGTCGTTGCTTTTTTGTTTTGGTCAGGAACTAGCACTCTGAAAATCATACTTTCATCATAATGACAGATTAATAATCATAAATTATGAATATTTGACAGTTAACTTTCATAAATGATATAGTGCCAATAGATTGAAAACGCTTACTAGTTATTTCTCGTTCAACGTCAAACAGCAAGGAGACTATCCATGAACAGCCAAGATTTACTGAAGCAATTACAACATTCCCTCATTGTCTCTTGCCAGGCATTAGAGGATGAGCCGTTACACAGCTCATTCATCATGAGTAAAATGGCACTCGCCGCAAAACTGGGCGGAGCGGTTGGCATCCGTGCAAATTCCGTAGAAGATATCCAAGCAATAAAACAAGAAGTAGATCTCCCCATTATCGGGATTATTAAAAAAGACTATCCGGACGAGGCGGTCTTCATTACTCCAACGTTCGAAGAAATATCTGCACTAGCTGAAGAAGGTGTGGATATTATCGCACTAGATGGCACCGATCGAATGAGACCGGGAAACCAAACATTTGAAGAACTACTCAGACAAGCGAAAGAGGCGTTCCCGGAACAACTCTTTATGGCGGATGTTTCGACGCTCGAAGAAGGGTTGCTTGCGGTAGAAGCCGGTGCAGACATTGTCGCTCCAACATTAGCAGGGTACACACCTTACTCAAAAGACGTGAAGCCATTAGAGCTTGTGAAGCAACTCGTTGAAAAAGTGAACGTACCAGTCATTGCAGAAGGAAACTTTGATACTCCTGAAAAGGCAAAGTTGGCAATTGAACATGGTGCTCATGCAGTTGTTGTAGGGAGCGCCATTACACGACCTATGAATATCACGGAAAAATTTGCAACAGCTATTCTTCACAAATAAGAAACTCACACCAATCATTTAAAACAGAGGAGCGGATTAGTAATGAAAGGTATTTTTACAGCACTAATGTGTGCATTTGACGAGCAGGGTAACATTCACGAAAAAGGATTACGCCAGTTAGTACGTCATAACATCGATGTCTCTAAAGTAGACGGATTATACGTTAATGGAAGTACAGGGGAGAACTTCTTGATCTCGACTGAAAACAAAAAACGGATCTTTGAAATTGTCAAAGACGAAGCAGGGGACCAAGTGAAGCTCATTGCACAAGTTGGTGCACTTAACATTGATGAAGCTGTTGAACTTGCTAAATTCGCGACAGATCTTGGTTATGATTCTTTATCTGCCGTTACACCTTTCTACTATAAATTCGATTTCGAAGAGATCAAAGACTATTACAACACAATTATTAACAGCGTCGATAATACGATGATTATCTATTCGATTCCAGCGTTAACAGGTGTCAATATGAGTCTGGAGCAATTCGGTGAGTTGTTTGAAAATGAGAAAATAATCGGTGTTAAATTCACAGCGCCTGATTTCTATTTACTCGAGCGCTTACGCCATGCGTATCCTGAAAAACTCATCTATTCAGGATTTGACGAAATGTTATTATCTGCAGCAGTTTTAAACGTGGATGGAGCTATTGGTAGTACGTTTAACGTGAATGGTACACGTGCACGTTCAATTTTCCAACTTGCTCAAGAAGGTAAAATTGACGAAGCACGAGAAATCCAAAAAGTTACAAATGATCTCATTTCAGGCATTTTAGCGAACGGTCTTTATCAGACAATCAAAGAAATGTTGAAAACACAAGGCGTGGAAGCGGGAGTTTGCCGCAAGCCGATGAAACAGCTTTCGGCAGAAAAAGTGAAAGTAGCTCAAGAACTTGCATCAACTTTTTTAACTAAGTGAGGAAAGAAAGACTTCTGCTGAAGTCTTTTGAACTACAAGTAAGCGCTTACCTATAGACAAAGAAACGATAGGGGGAAAAGGGATGGATGGAAAGTTTGCAGTAATAGACTATGTTATTTTGGTTGCGTACTTGCTCTTAATTCTTTACATCGGAGTTGCTGTTGCAAAAAAGGAAATGAAAGGGAAAGAGTTCTTTAAAGGAGACGGCAGTATCCCGTGGTGGGTCACGTCTGTAAGTCTTTTCGCAACACTGCTCTCTCCAATTTCGTTCTTATCACTTGCTGGGAATTCATATCTTGGAAACTGGCAACTTTGGGCAGGTCAAATTGGGCTGTTCATCGCTGTTCCAGTAGCCATTTACTTCTTCTTACCGGTGTATCGGAATCTCAACATCGATACGGCCTATGAATATTTAGAAAGACGATTTGGCAAAGGCTTACGGATTATGGGAAGTTCACTTTTCATCATTTACCAAGTTGGACGTATGTCGATCATCATGTACTTGCCAGCGCTCGCATTATCGGCCGTTACTGGTATTCATACTGTGGCAATCATTCTATTCATGGGTGTCATCGCGACAATTTACTCATCAATTGGTGGCATTAAGTCCGTTCTATGGACAGATTTCATCCAAGGGATTGTCCTGATAGGTGGCGGGGTTTTCGCACTCATCGTACTTATTCTCTCTGTTAAAGGCGGCTTCCCTGAGATTATGAAAGTCGGTGTCCAAGACAACAAATTCTTTAGTGAAGCAGTGATCTTTGACCCGAATATCTTCAATGATAGCTTGTTCATCATCTTCCTTGGTGCTGGATTATCAACATTGTTCTCGTACATTTCGAGTCAAGACATGGTACAACGTTATTTGACTACGACAGATTTGAAACAGATGAACAAGATGACCATCATGAATGGTGTACTCTCTCTTGGTACCGCAACTTTGTTCTTCTTTATCGGAACGTCATTATATGTGTTTTATAAGCAAGCTGGCGGTGACATGCCTGAAGGCGCAAAAGATCTCATCTTTGCGAATTTCATAGTCACTGAGCTACCAGCAGGGATCTCGGGATTACTCATCGCAGGACTCTTTGCAGCAGGTCAATCCACACTCTCGACAGGATTGAACAGTGTCGCGACCAGTTGGACGTTGGATATCCAAAAGGTTCTACGTCCAGATATGACCGATGAAAAAGGAACGAAAATCGCAAAGGTTGTCAGCATCATCGTAGGTGTCTTGTCAATCATCTTTGCTATCGTTCTCGCATACTCTAACGTTAGTTCTGCATATGAGTGGTTCAATGGTCTGATGGGTCTTGTACTTGGTATTATCGGTGGTACATTCACTCTTGGTGTGTTGACGAAACGTGCGAATACAAAAGGAGCGATTGCAGGTTTCATTGTAACGTCCCTAATTGCTATCTACGTTTCTTATTTCACAGACACGACACTATGGGCGTATTCACTTATTAACCTAGTATCATCTCTCGTATTTGGATACTTGTTTAGCTTACTATTCAAAGAAAAGAGTAAGGCAGAGGATAGTTCTGCAGGGCTTACTTATTACGATCAAAAGTAAAATCTATAAGAATCGTACGAAAGGACAGCGCCGTAGACTAGGTGCTGTCCTTTACCGTTTCAAATGATATAGTAAATGGAATAGATAAGGGGGAATCGCTATGTACATTGGTGCGATCGATATTGGCGGAACATCCATAAAAACAGCAATTTCAGATGAATATGGAAAGTTGACGAATCCTAAAGCATATCCAACAGAAGCGAAGAAAGGCGGTTCGCATCTCATGGGAAAAATCCTGATGATTTGCGAAGAGATGCAAGCACTACAAAATCTGAGTGGAATTGCGATTAGTTCAGCGGGCCAAGTAGATACAGAGAATGGGACGATTATCTATGCCACAGACACGATTCCAGGCTATTCAGGGATGAATGTGTGCGAGCGAGTGACTGCGAAGTTCAATGTGCCGGCTACGATGGACAACGATGTGAACTGTACAGCACTTGGTGAGCAATGGGTAGGTGCCGCCCGGGACGTCAACGACTTCTTGACTGTAACGCTTGGAACGGGAATCGGTGGTGCGTTGTTCATCAATGGAAGTTTATATAGAGGAGCAACTTTTTCTGGCGGTGAAATCGGTCATATGATTTTGCATCCAGGAGGAAATCCCTGTACCTGTACACAAGCAGGATGTTATGAGCGATATGCCTCCAGTGCTGCGCTAGCTGTTGCTGTACAGCAACAATTTGGTGAGTTGGAGCTACCTGCATTTTTTGAAATGATTCGTTTAGGAAATGCTGAAGCAAACGTCGTATTTGAAAAATGGATTGACGATTTGACAACTGGATTAGCGTCACTCGTACTGATTTTGAATCCTTCAGTAGTAGTGATTGGTGGAGGGATTTCTGCGCAAGGCGAGTTGTTGCGAGAAGCGATTCAAACGTCTCTCGAGACGAAGCTGATGCCGAATCACAAAAAAGAGTTATCTGTTGTTCTAGCGGAAAGAGGGAATGACGCAAATCTGTTGGGAGCGGTACGGCACTTTTTGAACAACAATCCTATTCAGAATGACTAAGAGGACGGAGGACGATTTCTATGCAAACGGGACCGTTAAAAGGGATGAAACCTTCGGTGCTCATGGAGCAATATAAGCCGCAGTTTACCAAATCAGAGCATAAAATCTATACGTATTTAACTGCAAATGAACCCCATGTAATCTACCTATCTCTCACAGAATTGTGTGAGGCAAGTGGTGTAGCAGAAGCAACTGTCCTTCGTTTTTTCAGGAAGCTTAAGTTTAAAGGATTCCAAGATTTCAAGTATTCCTACGCACAAGAGTTGGCGGCAGATGCTACTGTGCCAGAGCACGGTACTTATTTGGATAAAATCCGCAATAATATGGTAAGGGCTGTTGAAGACTCCGCAGGACTTGTTGATGAAAATGAACTGCAGCGTACGATAGAGGTGATCAAACAGAAAAATAATATCGTCATCTTTGGAGTAGGTTCTTCAGGGATTGCAGGTCTCGATATGCAAAGCCGGCTGATCCGTATAGGGCGCCAAGCGACAGCTGTCATCGATCCACATTTTCAAGTGATGCTCGCGTCTTCTTTGAACGAAAATAGTGTGGTCATCGCAATTAGTATTTCAGGTGGTACAAAGGATATCGTCGACTCTGTTAAAATCGCAAAAGAAAAAGGTGCCACCATTATTGTATTGACGAACTACTTAAAATCACCTTTGAGTCAATACGCAGATCATATTCTACTCGGATCAGCGAAAGAAAATCCGCTGGATAGCGGGTCGTTAGTATCGAAAATCGCCCAATTGTTTTTAATTGATGTTTTGTGTACCGGATTGGCTGTGAAGGATGTAGAAAAAGCTGAAGAAATTCAGACCGAGATTTCTGCAAATATCTCTACAAAACTTTATTGATTAAGATATTTCATTAATATTCCTCTCGTAAAAACCAATCATCATTATGAAATTTGACGTTCTGATTTCATGTAGAGTTTCAGTGAAGGTATTTTAGGGGGACCTCACTTTTTCGAAATAACAATGAAACTTTTTATCAGTTCATCCGACTACTTCTAATAGGAACGAACATTTAGTGAATCGAGGGGATTTTATGAAGAAGTTAGCAGGAATCGTAGTATTGTGCATGGCAGTCATGATGGCGGCTTGTGGCAGTCAGTCTTCGGGCGAACCGAATAAGGAACAGGCCTCTGAAGTGAAGTTCACAGACATCGTTTCGAACATTAAGGACCAAGTTTCGGAAGATTTGAAAGCTGAAGGTGTAGACGATACGAGTCAAACCCATCAAGAAGTGGATTTGAAAGATACAAAAGATGAAAATTCCGTAGCGAATATTTGGATTGAAAAAATGAAGATGAATCCTGAATTATTCGCAAATGGGACAGTCATAGCTGCACTAATGAACGTCAATGCAGATGAGATCATCGTACTGGAAGCAAAAGATGAAGAACAGGTCGCTGAATTGAAAAAATCACTTGAAAACGAACTGGCTTCACAAGTTCAAACTTGGGAGCGATACTTACCTGATCAATATGAAAAAGTGAAGAACAATAAAATCATCACAAAAGGGAAATTCCTTTTGTATGTGACATATACAAATCCGGAAGCAGTTGAGAAAGCATTCAACGAAAGTTTCTAACAAACTAAAAGGCACAGTGTGTGCCTTTTTCTAATTGGTTTGGTGAGGGAGTGTCGCGCATGGTATTCAGCAGTTTAACGTTTCTCTTTTTCTTTTTGCCTATAGCACTTTTACTCTATTACATCAGTCCACGCGCGATGAAAAACTTCACGTTGCTTGGTGTTAGCCTGTTTTTTTATGCATGGGGCGAACCTGTTTACATAATTTTAATGATTTTTTCTGCACTAACGGATTACATACATGGTCGTATTATCGGACGGTATCGAGAAATACGGCCACTCTATGCAAAATTGGGACTCGTGTCCTCACTCGTTGTAAATTTAGCTGTTTTATCATTTTTTAAGTATGCTGACTTTCTAATTGGAAGTATCAACTCCATCATAGGAACAGGCGTTGAACCATTGGATTTGCCACTACCAATCGGTATTTCGTTTTATACGTTTCAAACGATGTCCTACGCGATCGATGTGTACCGAGGGAATGTCCGTCCGCAAAAGAATATCATAACATTTGCGCTCTATGTCTCCTTATTCCCTCAACTGATTGCAGGACCTATTGTACGCTATGAAATTATAGAGAAAGAATTGATGAATCGGACGTTTCAGCTCAGTCAATTTGCTGATGGTGTTCGGATATTCATCATCGGACTCGGTAAGAAGGTGTTGATCGCCAATTCAATCGGCCAACTGTGGGCTAGTGTTGAAAGCCAGGGTGTTTCAGACCTGACTGTATTAGCTGCATGGCTCGGCATTATTGCATTTGCGTTCCAGATTTACTTTGACTTCAGTGGCTATTCGGACATGGCGATAGGTCTTGGAAAAATGTTTGGATTTAGCTTCCCAACAAACTTCAAGTATCCATATATCGCGAAGAATGCTTCTGAATTTTGGCGGCGTTGGCATATTACACTCGGTTCCTGGTTCAGAGATTACGTCTACATTCCGCTTGGGGGCAATCGAAAGGGACAGTTTGTGCTTTATCGGAATTTGTTCATCGTCTGGGGATTGACTGGATTATGGCATGGAGCCAGTTGGAATTATGTGTTGTGGGGATTGTATTTCGGAGTGTTGATTGGGATTGAACGCGCGGGTCTACTCAAATGGCTGGAAAAGCTCCCACGTTTTGTCCAGCATGGTTATTTACTCATCGCCATCTTGTTCAGCTGGGTGTTATTCGTCTTTGAAGATATTAACGAAGGGATTCGCTATGCGCAAGTGATGGTCGGGCTGGGAGGACGCCCCCTCTACGATACAGCATTTCTATATGATCTTTATACAAATGGCGTTTTGTTGCTGGTTGCCGGACTTTTATCAACACCGCTGTTTACGCGACTGTGGAAGCAGTGTGTCGAACGTAGTGAAATCATTCGAAACGAATGGATCCAGACAGCTTTGCAGGTGGTCTTTTTCATGGCGATTCTCTTCCTATCGACTGCATACTTAGTCGACGACTCGTTTAATCCATTCCTGTACTTCCGTTTCTAACACAATCTGAAATTCGAACAAGACAGGAGGGGAAGAACTGTGAAACGATTAAATACAATAATGATTGTCGTATTTGCCGTTTTTATTGGTGGGGTTGCATGCATGAATCTATTGGCGGAAGACCAACCGTTTTCACAGGCAGAAAATCGTCCACTGATGCAATTCCCCGAAGTGTCTCTGGACAGAATCACATCAGGAGCGTTTACAAAAGATGTAGAAACGTACTTAAGTGATCAGTTCGTTCATAAACGTTTTTGGACAAGCATCAAAGCAACTGCTCAAAAAGTTGTTTTGAAAAAGGATAACAATGGAGTGTACTTCGGGGAAGACGGCTATTTGTTTGAGAAGTTTGAACCCCCTTCAGAGCAACTCGATGCCAATAGTGAGAGTATTTCACGGTTTCTTGAGAAGACAAAAGGTGTTTCAGTTTACGGACTACTTGCCCCGACCTCTATCGAAATATATCCTGATAAGTTGCCGAAATTCGCGCAAACAGCAAGTGAAACAGCTGCTATTCAACGCGTCGAAGAACAAGTGAAAGGAGATATCAGCTGGATAGATGCAACCGGCGCATTAAAAGCGGCAAAAGAGCAGCCGATCTATTTCCACACAGACCATCACTGGACGACACACGGGGCGTATGTAGCTTACCGCGCGGCGATGGAGAAAATGGGAATGGCTCCGTTATCTTCAGATGAGTTTGCCATTCGGACCGTGTCTAAAAACTTCAGGGGAACGTATGACGCAAAGGCAAATGACCCCTCAGTTGAATCAGATGAAATCGACGTGTTTGAGCCGAAGTTTCATGTATCCTATGACGTCGACATTGACGATGGTCAATCGAAAATGGATTCACTATATGCATGGGAGTTTCTTGAAAAACGTGATCAGTATTCATTGTTTTTAGGCGGCAATCATCGTGCTGTAACCATCCATTCCAATGTGAAAAACGGACGAAAACTGATGATCTTCAAAGACTCATACGCCCATGCGCTCGTTCCATTTCTAGCGAATCACTTTGAAGAAATCTATATGGTCGATTTGCGTTATGACCATAGGGATATGGCACAAGTCGTTAAAGAAAAAGAGATTCAAGATGTGTTATTTGTGTACAATATCGCTGGTTTTGCAGAAGACGAGAACTTGATTTGGCTACGCCAATAAAAAATGTAAAAGAAAGGCCGAGACGTCTTCAAAGCGTCTCGGCCTTTCTATCATTTCATAGTGCAATCTGGAACTTATTTTGTAACATTCATGGATTCTTTTACTTCTTGGATCTGTTCAATATGCCGTAACTCATGGTATCCGACGAATGGAATCCACTGGTCTAAGCTCATGTCACCAAACACAGGATGTGGATAAGATCTCTCCTTCAGCTGTTCAGTGGGAATAGTATCTTCAAGTTGTTGAAGCAAGGTGTGGGATGCGTTTAGTTTATCCTTCAACTCCGCAGCTGTAGCAAAGGATTCACTAGGTGTTGCGAAGTCAGGCGCTTCAACTTTTGTTGACCGATCGACTGTCCGCTCAATTGGTTTGTCGGCCGTTTCATGAGGTTCTCCCTTTGTGAGTTGCGATTGAATTGCCTTTGCAACGCTGCCTTCCATTAAATAAAGGTGCTCTAGCACTTGGCGGATGGACCACTTGTCTTCAGAGGCTTTCCAGTTCAGCTCTTCATCACTGAGACCATTTACTGTATCCAATAGCTTTTTGCGTGCTTCCTCATTTACTTTCATCGAATCACTCCTCCTAAACTCTATACCTATTTATACCATTCATTTAGAAAATTAAACCACCCATAATAGCTAGGATAGATGTGACTGGTTTATAACCTCTTGCTTTTTAGTGTCTAAATAGCATAGTTTACCGTATAATTTTTAAGGTGGAGCGGCTGTTAATATATATTCGGCAGGCTCTTTTAGGCGCTATATATTACTGTACCTAAGAGCATACTTACAACTACAAGACATAAAAGTGAATCAACCATAAAGAAGGTGAAGGAATGGAAATCTTTGAAATAATTTTGCTCATGCTGAGCGCGGTTTTTCTATCCAATGTACTTAATCGGTTTTTACCTACCATTGCAATCCCACTTATCCAGGTCGCCTTAGGGATTGTGCTAGCCATTCCACTGACAAATCATTCACTAGAGTTAAGTCCAGAACTATTCCTGCTTCTTTTCATAGCCCCGATCTTGTTCAACGATGGAGTGAATGTAGATAAAAAAGCAATTTGGCGAGAGCGTAAATCAATCTTGTCTCTCTCAATTGGCCTGGTATTTATTACTGTTGGGCTGCTCGGAGGATTCATCCACTTACTGCTGCCATCCTTACCATTAGCGGCCGCGTTTGCGCTCGCTGCTGCACTTGCGCCTACAGATGCAGTTGCAGTTAGTGCATTGGCGGAAAAAGTGAAAGTTCCCCATAAAATCATGCATACGCTCGAAGGAGAATCGCTGATCAATGATGCGTCAGGCCTTGTATCCTTTCAATTTGCAGTGGCTGCTTTAATGACAGGAACATTTTCATTGTTCCAAGCGAGTACTACTTTTATAATCATTTCTATCGGTGGAATTATCCTTGGCGCAGTGTTGAGTTTCTTAGAAATCGCACTGATGAGACGACTTCGCGAACTGGGGATTGAAAATAGCACGTCGTTTATCCTCATGGAAGTACTTTTGCCATTTCTAATATTTGTGATTGCTGAAAAAGTGGGAGTTAATGGTATCTTAGCGGTAGTGAGCGGGGGGATTGTCCACTCACTTAGCTATAAGAAGCTGAATGTCGAAGTCGCACAACTGAATTTATTGTCCAGAAACACCTGGTCAGTCATTTCATTCAGTTTGAATGGAATCGTTTTTGTATTGCTAGGGACTCAGATTCCAAGTATTTTGCAAACGATTTTAAATGATCAACATCTTGAAATCATCACTCTACTTGGCTACATTTTAGCGATTACTTTAGTACTGCTTGGCTTGCGGTTCTTGTGGATTGTTCTATTCAATAATTTCCAGAAAACAACTGAATTTGTGAGCAAAAGAAGAATATCGGATACTCTACTCTATACAGTTTCTGGAGTGAGAGGGACTATTACATTAGTCAGTGTACTGTCCCTTCCGTTATTTTTAAGTGATGGTACGCCGTTCGAGGGGCGTGATCTGTTGCTGTTCATCGCCGCAGGGGTTATATTATTGACCCTATTGCTTGCTAACTTCACAATGCATTTGTTCGCACCCAAAGTTGAAGGGACTATGCTTCAACATGACAATGAGTGGGAAATTGAAATGCTTCGAGAAGTGAAAAAAGAATTAAGAAAACATAGGACGAGTGAGAATAAGAGAGCGATTGGCAAAGTGATTCGGATGTACAACGACCGGATTTTTTCCCTCAGCAATTTAAAGGAAATGAACAATAGTGAGAGAAAACTACGCCAACTGATTATGGATTGGCAGCTGGAGAATACACGGGAGTTAGTAAGGCAGGACCGTATCCGTATCCAACTTGCATTCCCGGTTCTTAGAAGGTTGAACAAACGACTTTATAAAATTTCGAAAGAGAAAAAGTATAGAGTTAATGCGTTTTACAGCCGACTTTTGAAAAAACATCTTCAAGGAATGCATTTGACACCGCTCACAGCAGAACAACGCAAAGAACAGCGGATGATTCTCCTGCAAAGCAATGGGCAATTCATAACAGAGAAATTGAAATCACTCGAAGACGGTCAATTCTCAGCAGAGCTCATCGAAGCCTTCCTGTTGAATTATGAAAGAATGGGGGGCTATGGTCTACCAAAAGAAGCAGCACATCATTTGCATGAATGGATTGATTTTGCCCTTCATACTGAAAGGAGTTTCATCCAGATAGCATTTGAAAAAGGAGATATTACGAGAGGCGAGATGAGGCGATATCGAGAAAACCTACTAGCCATTGAAAGTAGCCTCCAACTGCAAGACTGAGTAGTGAGGATAGAAAAAGGACTGTCACAGAAGTCAGTGTTTACTGACGTTCTGGACAGTCCTTTTGTATTTCAGTTAGTTATGCTTTCGCGCCTTCTTTTTTAGGTTGTGTAAGAAGACCTGGTTCTTTCAAGTACTTGATAACCCCTTCTGAAGCGCGGTACGAAAGTGCACCGATCGTTGCAGTAGGGTGGTGACCACCGAATTGTGGGAACGCAGATCCGCCAACGACGAATAGGTTTTCCATATCCCACAGTTGCAAGTAGTTATTGATAGCAGACGTTTCTGGGTTTTCACCCATACTCACGCCGCCTGCATAGTGACCACCATCATAAATGTGATCGAACTCTTCGGGGATGCTGTCTGGGTCGACAATGTCCGCACCCATTTTTTCCATGATTCCCGTACATTTTTCAATGCCGAATTTAGCCATAGCTTTATCATGATCTGTATATTTGTTAGTGATTCGTAGCAATGGGTCTCCGAACTCATCCGTATACGTTGGATCGAGAGACGTATAGTTGTGCCACCATGACATAACCGCTGGAGTATACCAAGCAACTAAACTACGGTTTGTGTAGTGGACAGATTTCTCTTTAAATTCTGGACCCCAGCCTTTTGTTCCTTTTGGAACACTGTTCGTTGCAATCGGTCCATGACCATACTGACGTAATTCAATTCCACCACCGTTGATGAAGTCAAGGTCAGTGTGGTCGAAATTATCGCCAGCGAAGTCACTCAATGTTCCGCCGAGTGCTCCAGCTCCCATGAATAAATTGAATTTCTTTTTATCGAAGAAGCCGCGTGCTCCTAGGAATGTAATGTTGAATTGACCATTGAAGTTACGGCCAATGACACCTTTACGCGTCACCGGATCATATTGCTCACCGATTTTCGAAAGCATGAGAAGTCGGTTGTTTGTAAACGAGAATGCCCCAAGCACAACGACATCTGCTGGCTGAATATATTCAATACCTGTCCGAAGGTCGACATACATCACGCCTGTAGCCTTACCGTTTTCGTGCAATACACGACGAACAAGAGAGTTTGTACGAATTTCACAGTTACCTGTTTTGATCGCTGTCGGGATTACGGTTACAAGTGGGTCTGATTTTGCACCAAAGTCACACCCATACTCCGTACAGAATGAGCAGAACATACATTGAGCAATTGTTTCGCCATCTGGATTCTTATACGATTGTGAAAGGTTGGCAGAGGCTACTTGATAGGGATGGTAGCCCATCTTTTTCGTTGTATCTTTAAACAAACGGATTGCTGGCGACTCCTTCATAGGAGGGTTAGGATAATCGCTTGATCTCTTGTCGCCAAGTGGATCCGGTTCCCCTGAAATCCCCGCTGTTTTTTCCCACTTATCATAATACGGTTCCATCTCATCGTACGTAATACCCCAGTCACGAATGATCATGCCTTCAGGGATTTTCTTTTCGCCGTAGCGCTCAATCGTTTTAGAACGGATTTCGAAGTCAATCGGTCTCCAGCGATACGTAGCTCCAGCCCAGTGGACACTACCTCCGCCTAAGTCGGTTCCTGCCATCATTTCATTTCTTGTACGAACCGGCAATGCCTCTTCGTCCAATGTATTTCGTGATGTAATCGTTTCAGGAGCTAGGTTCTGCATCATTTCATAGCGATCTGAAAAGCGAAGTTCGTCCTTTACACCAACATAGTCGCCACGATCTACAGGTTTTCCTCGTTCAAGTGTTACGACTTTATGTCCTGCTTTTGCAGCTTCGGCAGATACAATACCGCCAGCCCAGCCACTACCTACAACAACAACGTCTACTTTTTCTAGTTTTTTAGCCATTTAGTTTCCTCCTAGCCCCACATTTCTTGATAATCGCGTAGGCTTTCCTGCTTCATTACTGCGAATTCTTCATCTTCAATTTGTCCAAGATACCCCATACGAGGTCCAGGGAATTCTTTCATCTTCCAGCCTGCCATATTACGGTTTCCACCATAAACAGGGTCTGCGTACGCACCTTCAATGGTTGTTTGCAGCAAGAGGTTAAAGAAAACAGTTGAATGGATTCCGTTCATACGAACTTTTCCTTCTTCCAACATTGTTAGGATTTCATCCATTTGTTCACCTTCGAGTTCAAAGAATTTCTTCTTATGCTTCGACTGTGCTGTGTCTTGAAGTGTCTTGACACCTTCTCTAAAGATCTCACCACGGTTCATACGTGTCTGATAGCGTGGAGTCGGTGCAGCCACCTGTGTCACCGAGTTAGGTCCTTGCTTATTCTGGTCCTTGCTTTGGTCCTCATAATAGGCCGCTTCCTGGTTTTGCGGGAACGGTCCCTTCATGTATTCTTTTGCGTTAGACCCCCAGTCGCTAGATAGCTGACGGTCGATGAAGTAAGGAACTCCAAGAGCGATTGCCCCTGGGCCAGCCTTGTCTTCAGGGAAAAGTCGTTCAGTAGCAGCGGAAATCGTTTCGAAATCTTCGGTTTTACTGAAGAACGTACGAGCTTCCATGTCCTTGTTCTCAGACGCTGCAGGTTTTTTGTCACTCGCTGGCTGTTTCTTCATCTGATTCGTGATCAAACCACCGAACAAACCACCGCCGACTAAACCGCCGGCAAGGAGACCCGTGTTCTTCATGAAATTACGACGGCTCATCCCTTTTTTGTCTTGAGTATTCTTTGGAACTTGCGTTTCAGACATTGCTTTCTCCTCCTTTTTTAGTTTGTAGATACACCGTACGTCACTCCTATAGCTGATCTTCCGTGATGTAAGGTTCAATTCGTAACTCCATTGAGCAATAGAAAATAAGAAAAAATAAGTTCATCCATCAAAAAAAGACATCAAAGAAAGTGCTGACTAAGTATAATTCTACAGCGTTTAAGTATAACCATTCTTAAAGCGAATATCTCGGTTTACGAAATAAATTATTCAATATGCCTATGAAGATGGTGTAATACATATTAAATGGAAAATAAAGCAAAGATAATAGATTTTTGTAGGGGAATAGTACTATTTTGCTCGTTCGATAAACAGTATGTCCTCCTAAACGAAGAGTTAAGCAATTATTGAAGAAAAATTATGTGTTTAATACAATTTTTTTCCTAGCTATAGCTAAAGGTTGTCTAGAAGTCCGAACGTCTAGTTCACTTACGAGAATGAACAAGTTCGCCTTGGACCCAGACATCCCGAATATTTTCAGGCCGTACAAGGTACATCATCTTTTGAAAAATATCAATTAGGGGCTCGTTAGGATCGAATAATGGAAGCTTTGCTGTCGAGATTGTAGGATCAACGCGCTGGACATCCCATGCATAACCTTCTTCCAGCCGTCCTATAGGCAGACTCAAACTCGCTCCACCGCCGGCAGTGACGAAGTAGAATGCTTCTGCAATCGTAATGCGAGAATCTTCTACACCTCGTTCATCAGCAGGTACGTTAGGATTTACGCCATCTTCTAACATGCGGGAAGACATGACTGCTTGACGGGAATTATCGTAAAGACTTGGAGAAAATCCACCGGAGATGTCTGAACCTAGTCCAATATCCACTCCCATACGAGCAAATTTTGCAATAGGAATTACGCTATTCGCAAAGTACGCGTTAGAAACCGGACAGTGGGCTATCGCACTACCTGTTTCAGCAAATAATTTTGCATCGTCATCAGAAAGGAAATTACTATGTGCCATTACAGACTTGTCCTGTAACAATCCAAAATCATTGAGCGCCTGTGCATCGTTCTTTCCAAAACGTTGTTGCACATGCTGATGGGCCCAATCGCTTTCACTGCAATGTGACTGAATATGTGTATCATACTTGGCTGCAAGCGCACCAAGACCTTCAAGTACCTCATTCGTACATGTTGGGATGAATCTAGGAGTGACAACTGGATAGACTCCTTGCTTAGTTGTCTCAGCAATCTTCTTAACTTCTAGAATAAATTCCTCAGTATCCTGCAAAGCAGTCTGTGTACTTGAATCTCGATAAAACTCAGGACATTCCTGAACTAAATCCATCACAACTTTTCCAACTAGACCACGTTGACCACGTTTTGCACAAATGTCCGCTAGCAAAACACTGGCTTCTTTGTGAACCGTCGCAAAGTAAAGAGCAGTGGTTGTACCGTTTGCGAGAAGTGTGCTGACCACATCTTCATAAACTAATTTCGCATAGTCAAGATCTGCAAATTTCGCTTCAGAAGGGAATGTATACGTGCTTAACCAATCATGGAGTGGAATATCCAGTGCTGTACCAGCTTGTGCCCATTGAGAGGCATGTATGTGCAAATCGATGAAGCCAGGTAGCAAATAGGACCCATCATCAATCTTTTGGAAAACATCTGTATGTATATACTCATTGAGTACTTTTTCATAATCAGACTGCTCGGGGCGTACGATGCGTTCGATCATACCGTGTTCATCAATACAGAATAGGCAGTCTTTCAATACCTCTACCTCTTTTTGTGAATTACTTGTAAAGGCGGTTGCTAAAAAAACTTTTGTATACATAGACGTTACATCCCCTTATTCGTTTGATAGAGACTATTATACCATTACTGATTTTCTAGTTGTGAAGTCGATGTCCTTATAGTAAGCATTCTTAACAAGTAGATTCGGCCCAAGACAACGAACAGCTGGGCAGTGACAGCTAACGGATTTAGCGAGCGGGTGTTGTTGCCACGCTTCATACATTTCAGGAAGGTTCCCTTGTTGAATATTACTAAGAGGTGGCACGTCTCCGAAATCAGTCACAATGACATCACCTGTAAAGATATTGACATTCAAGCGGGATCGTCCATCGGGATCATTTCGGACCGACACGTTAGGACTCGATTTAAGTTGAGCCAATAGTTCCTGGTCCGCAACAGATGGGCTACAAGAATAGAAAGGCAGCGTACCAAACAGCATCCAGGTGGAAGGATCACGGAATTGAAGGATTTCTTTTATAGCCGTGCGGGTTTCATCCAATGAAAGGACTTCCAGAGTTGAAGCAAAGTCACTAGGGTACATCGGGTGAATTTCGTGTCGTGCACATTTCATTTCGTGTACAACTTGTTCGTGAATTTTTTGTAAGTGAGGAAGCGTTCTGCGATTCAACATGGTTTCTGCGGAGACCATTACCCCTAAGTCTGCCAGTGCACGACTGTTTTCAATCATCCGTTGAAATTGTTCTGCACGACGTTCAAAAGAAGGGATGCGTTCCATATTTGCAAATCCGCCTTCAGCGAAATCTTCTACGGTACCCCAATTATGGGAGATGTGAAGTACATCGAGGTAGGGGGCGATCATTTCATAACGCTCAAGTGGCATCGTCAAATTGGAGTTCATCTGGGTACGAACGCCACGTTCGTGCGCATATTTAAGGAGAGGCAGGACGTATCGTTCCACCGATCGTTTTGAAAACATCGGTTCACCACCGGTTAAGCTAATAGTGCGTAAATGAGGGATTTCCTCGAGTCGCTGGATAAGCAACTCTATCGGAAGAGCGTCGGGGTCCTTTGGTTGAAGCATATAGCCAACCGCACAGTGTTCACAACGCATATTGCACAAGTAAGTCGTCGTGAATTCAATGCTCGAAAGTACTTGGTGTCCGTGGGTATCCACGTCTAAATAAGCTTCCCAAGGATCTTGGGAGATCATGTCATTAGTTGAAATCATAAGTCAAACTCCTGTCTTCTAAATGTACCTAACTAAGTATGCGCTGAATCAGAAGACGATGCAATAAGAGAACAAATTCGCAGAACAAGGTGAAAATTCTTTGAGGTTGAGAATGGACAGCTTCAGTGCTTCGTAGGAACCTGTTTAAACAAATGAATCATTCTGAACATAATCTCTCTTAACAAAAGGTGATATTTCCATGAAAAACGGGTATTAGAAGGAAAGCCGTTGGCACAAATTTAGAAAGCAGGTGCACAGAATGAAGCAATTGTTTATTTCATTCGTCATCCCTTCATATAACGAAGAAGGCAATATTTTCAACATGATGAAAGCATTGAACGAAGTCATGTCGTCAAGTGGGTTACCCTACGAGGTGTTATTTGTAGATGATGGAAGTGACGATAAAACCATGGACGAAATTCGTGGAGCACTAATCGATTATCCAGAAGTTGAATATGTATCCTTTACACGTAATTTTGGGAAAGAAGCTGCCATTTTAGCAGGTCTTGAGTATGCAAAAGGGGATGCCGTGATATTAATGGATGCAGATTTGCAGCATCCTCCAGATTTAATCCCTCAATTGATCAGAGGTTATGAAGAGGGCTATGACCAAGTTATTGCTAAGCGTAATCGGAAAGGGGACTCTCCGATTCGTTCTTTGCTGTCTCGTGCTTATTATTGGGGAGTTAACAAAACTATTGAAGTTGAGTTACATGATGGAGAAGGTGATTTCCGTCTGCTCAGCCGCCGCGCAGTCGATTCGTTGTTGCAACTCAGTGAAGGAAATCGTTTTTCTAAAGGACTGTATTCATGGATTGGATTGGAACAGAAGACGATTTGTTATGACAATGTCACACGACAACATGGTGAGACGAAGTGGTCATTTAAGCAATTGCTCAACTATGCAGTGGATGGTATTGTTTCGTTCAATACAAAACCGTTGCGCTTATGCTTCTATGCAGGAATATTAAGCATGTTTTTAGCTATTTCCTATATAGTTATTACATTAGCTGATATTGCAAGAAACGGGGTGGACGTACCAGGTTACTTCACGACCATATCAGCAGTACTCTTTCTTGGCGGTGTCCAATTATTATCCCTTGGCATCATCGGGGAGTATGTTGGACGGATTTACAATGAAACGAAAAAACGTCCCCATTATCTCGTCCGCCGGACAAGCGCCGCGGTGAAAGGAAAACCAGTCTCTCATGCCAAAATTCGAAGTTCGTGAATTCATCACATTCGCCATTGTTGGCGTTATTAATACAGCAACCTATTATGCGTTCTACTTGTTTGGATTAAAAGAGCTAGGACTTGTTTATATGGTTGCGCATTTCAGCGCAGTCATTTTAAGCATGATCATTTCTTTTTTCTTGAATAGTTATGTGACATACAAAGTAAAACCGACATTAAAAAAGTTTTTAATCTATCCGGTGACTCAACTCGTCAATATAGCGGTGACAGCAGTGTTGCTCTACATTCTAGTGGAGGGATTTCATGTGAACAGTAGCATTGCGCCGCTCGGAGCACTAATCATCACAGTTCCTGTCACATTCATCGTAACTGGAAAGGTGCTGAAGGCAGCGTGATGACGAAAAAGAGTTGGATTGGTCTTGTTGTGGTGAGTGTGATCACAGCTATAATTGCTCATGGATTCATGTTGTCTGAATGGATGCAAGAACGCTATGTGGTAGGACCGAATGATGGATTATCACAAATGATCCCTTTTAAACATTTTCTTTATGAATCCATGCGAGATGGTAATTTCTTTTACTCCGAACGCTTCGGATTAGGGGGAGGCTCATTTTCCCAGCTCGGTTATTATTTTTCTACGTCTATTGTTTTCCTGGTAACTGTAGCAATTACGGCATTTTTAGAATGGATTGGATTGTTGGCAACACCTGATCTTCAATACTGGGCGGATGTTACCGTTTTTGTCAGCATCATTCGTCTGTCAGTGATTTTGATCATCACGACGATTTTCTTCCGATTAATCGGTTTGAAAAGCCGGTTTTCCTATATTGCCGCAGTCATTTATGGAATCAGTATTTTGTATTTCCGCCATGTTACGTATTGGGAGTTCTTTGCAGACGCGATTGTTTTTTTGCCGCTATTACTCATTGGGGCAGAGCGGATTATGCGCTATGGAAAACCAGGTTGGTTCATTGTAGCGGTCGCGCTTAGTATGGTGGATAACTTCTATTTTGCGTATATTAACTTCCTACTAACATTCATATACATAGTTTTTCGTTGGTTCATCCCTTTGGTAGAGAACGAACTGAAGCGAAAGCGCCAGATTGTATATTTTCTGGTGGGTGGAGTGCTCGGAGCTGCGATAAGTACGCCATTCTTCGTTCCAGCAGTTTACGGATATTTGAATAACTTCAGACCCCCGTTTGAAGGGGAGATTCCTCTTTTCGACATGACAGAAAATATATTGTCCGACGGGAAGTTGGTTGTCTTACCTGCATTTGCGATTATTTGTTTATTTCTGTTCCCTCTCTATAAAAAGAGAGGATTTCGGTTGTTTGCAATCATGACCGTACTGTTAGCAGTGTTGCATGCTTCTCCTGCAGTGGGAAGTGTGTTTAACGGATTATCAGCGCCACAATTTCGCTGGGAACACATGCTCATGCTTGTTGCTGGAGGACTGGTAGCTATCACGCTTCAAAATTGGAAGGAAATCCAGCTAAAGTATGCAGTAATTGCGGCACTCGGAACGATTGGACTCTACATGTTATTTTCGAAATTAGAGTTAGAAGGAAAGCCGAGTTTGTATGCGGACAGTTTAGAGGTAATGGCGTTAATCACATGTGCGATTGCGATTTTAGCTACTGTACGTCAATTTAAGCATTGGGACATCGCATTGTGGATTGGGATTGTTGCGTCTAGTCTAATTACCGTGAATTTGTTTCAAGAGGAGAAGTTGACAGGTAATAATTCCAAGGTGGAGCAAGTCGAGGGGCAAGGCATTCCACAGTCCTTTTTCACAAGCGATTCCTATAACGGGGAAGCATCACGTGAACTTGTTCAGCAGTTGACGGTACGTGAAGAGGATCCACTAGCTCGTATCGATTGGATGATCGGTACACGCAACAACACACCGATTGTCCAAGACTTTTTAGGGACGAGCATTTACTCGAGTATTTTAAATCAGCACTTGTTACATTTTTACTTAAACGATTTGTCGATCGATATGGGACGGGAAAGTGTCAGTCGCTATGCTGGGTTTGGCGGGCGGGCGAATCTATATAGCATACTAAACGGGGTGTATGCAGTTCGTTCAGACAAAGGGAATCCGGTTCCGTTCGGCTTTGAAGAAGTTGAGCATAATGGCAAATTCAAAGCGTTTGAAAACGAACACCGTCTTCCATTTGTTCGGACAACGCATAGGGTTTATACAGAAGAAGAGTTGGAAGATAGTCCTGTGCTTGCACGCGAGCACGCGATGTTAAATGGGGCGATTTTAGAAGAATGGGATGAACAACCGGAAACTTCGCCAACTGTAGAAAATTTAATGGATAAAGTTACCGTGCAACCAGTACAAGCTGAGTACAAAAATGACAAGCTTGTTGTTACAGGAAAGAATGGCGGTATCGATTTGAAAGTCTCTGACGTACGTCTGTTGAAAGAGGACACGTATATTTCGTTTTACTTGGAGCGCTCAACTGCAGACAAAGGCTTTCACTTGAAAGTGAATGATTATAAAACGACTCGTAAACGGACGGATTCGATATACCGCACTCGTGTCAATGACATCACGATCCGGGTTCCGTCTGAAGAAACTATTCGAATTCGAGTGCCTGAAGGGACGTATACATTAAGTGATTTAGCGCTTTACGCTGAGGATTATTCGACACTTGAGGAGGCTGAGCGGAAGGTCGAACAGACTTCTGAACCCATAGTTGAGTGGAAAGGCGGCCATGCAACCGTTCAGCTCGATAATTCGAACGGAGACAGCTTGGCTGTAATGCCAATTCCATTTGAAAAAGGATGGACTGCGAAAGTGAATGGAGAAAAGGTGTCTGTGTTGAAAGCGAATTATGCGTTTTCGGGTATCCCGATTGAAGCAGGCAAAAATACAATAGAAATGTCTTATCGGCCGCCTTACTTCGGTGCATCTCTGATTGTTAGTTTCCTTGTGATAACAGGATTGTTCGTCTGGATGATTAGGAAAAAGAGAAACAAACCTTTCGCAGATTGATGCGGAAGGTTTGTTTTCGTAATAAGTGATTAACTCGTTGAGCTCTCTATTGAGCGAGCGCTCAGTCTGCGATATAATCGAAGTATCATATGAACTGGAGCTGTTAACCTAATCATGACGAAACATTTGAGCGAGCTAGAATTAATGGCACTAATGCAACCTGGCACTGATCTCATTATTCCAATTGCAAATGGGGAACCTCACTTGTTACTGGATCTATTAGAAGCAAATTATGAACAATTGGATCACGTAATCGTTCACCAAATGTTGGCACTCCGCGAACGTGCTTATATTCGAGGAGAAATGAAAGGACATTTGTCGCATACGTCATATTTTTTGAGCGGAGCGACACGCAACGCATTCCGCAGTGGAGTTGTCGATCTCGTTCCAAATGTATTCAACGAAGTCCCGAGGTTGTTACGTGAAACACTGAGACGTCCAGTCGTCATGGCGGTTGCATCTTTACCTGATGAGCACGGGTACTTCTCACTTGGAACCCAAGCCGATTATGTCTCAGAGTTCATCGGGAAAGTTCCATTTATCCTCGAAGTGAACAGGTACATGCCACGCACCTTCGGGAAAAACCAAGTACACATGAGCCAAATTGAAGGCTATGTCGAACATGATGCTTTCCTCGCAGAAGAGAAGTGTCCAGTAAGTAATGAAAAAGACAAAAAGATTGCAAGTTATATCACGTCTCAAATTCAAAATGGAGATACGTTGCAGGTGGGAATTGGTGCGGTTCCGAATGCCGTTATGAGTATGCTACGGGACCACCGTGATTTGGGAATCCATACTGAAATGTTGACTGATGGTATTGTGGACCTCGTTGCGTCAGGTGCGGTGACAGGTATGAACAAATGCACCCATCAAGGTAAAATTGTGACGACCTTTGCCTATGGGACTCAGCGACTCTATGAGTTCCTTCACAATAATCCTAGCGTCGAGTTTTTGCCGGTGAGTATGGTCAATGATCCATATGAGATTGCAAAAGAGGATAATATTGTTTCTATCAATGCGACAACAGAAGTGGACTTGTATGGCCAATGTGCTTCTGAAACGATTGCCGGAAACTACTATTCGTCAACAGGCGGACAAGCAGACTTCGCAAGGGCTGTCCAACTTTCGAAAAATGGAAAAGGGTTTATCTGCATGTACTCGACATTGAAGAACGATACCATGTCACGCATCAAATTAAATCTTACTCCGGGTTCTGTCGTAACGACGTCTAAAAACGAAGTCGATTGTATCGTAACAGAATACGGAATTGCCAATCTACATGGTAAGTCGCTTCGCGAACGTGCAGAAGCTTTGATTGCGATTGCACATCCGAAATTCCGGGATGAGCTACGAAGCGAAGCCATGGCGGCTGGAATATTGCCTACTCAAGGGGAACATCCATCTACAGAGATGGTGGAGCGCTCATAAACTTGGGTAAGTGCTCATAAATTTTGATAAATGCTCATAAAACATGAAAAGTGCTCATAAAACATGAAAAGTGCTCATAAATCATGGAATGTGCTCATAAAACTTCAAAAGTAATCATAAATCCTAGAAAGTGCTCATAAACTTCAAAAAGTGCTCATAAACACAAAGTGGAGTCCCAATCAATCGCCCGCGGTATGAAGACAGACGCCAACGCCTAACCATCACGCGACCAATCAAGCACTTTAAAAGCTGAATAAGGGTTGCTTCGCATTCGCGAAGCAATTCTATTGAAACACCATAATAAAAACAGGAGCTCCCATTACAAGGAGGCTCCTGTTTTCTACTTAGTTCTGGTATTCCGTCAAGAAAGTTGAAACAAATTTGTGAGTGATTAT
>NZ_JWIB01000031.1 GCF_000813425.1 Sporosarcina sp. ZBG7A | reverse complement strand
ATTTGATTTAGAACCTTTTTATTTTGTCTGGAAATTAGTGAGTAAGAAAGAATTCAAAGTGATAGGTGGAGGAGATGAGGATATGAGAAAAGAAATGTCTGGTTGGTTGGCCATTATTCCTATTTTGTCATTGATTGCAGCAGCATCGATGTCTGTATTTGTTTGGAAAGCAGGAATGCTCATACCTCTGTTGATAGGCGTATTTGCAGCAGCCCTTATTGCTCGAGTAGCTGGTTTTGAATGGGATACTATTCAGAAGATGATGGTGAATGGCGTGAGTCGAGCATTGCCCGCAGTATTTATTCTATTATTGATTGGCATCATTGTTGGTTCGTGGATGGCAAGTGGGGTGATTCCAACTATTATTTTTTATGGATTGTCCCTCATTCATCCATCGATTTTCATCCCTGTTGTAGCATTGGTTACGGGGATTGTTTCGATAACACTTGGCAGTTCGTTTACATCAATCGCGACAGTTGGATTAGCATTTATGGCAATTGGAGAAGGACTTGGTTTTCCCGCTGGACTTGTAGGTGGTGCCGTAATTTCTGGTGCGTTCTTCGGCGATAAGCTCTCTCCTTTATCCGATACAACCAATATTGCGCCAGCGATGGCAGAGACTGATCTATTCACACATATTAAACATATGCTTTGGGACACAATTCCAGCATTTGTTATTGCAATCGTTATGTACTGGTTTGTAGGTAATTCTTACGCAAGTGTTGGGAAGGTAGATTCAGATGTAATTGATGGGATTAAAATGGGGCTATCGGATTTGTTTTTAATTCATCCACTACTTTTGCTGTTACCTGTTTTGACAATTGTGCTAATGATGTTACGAGTGCCCGCAATTCCTGCGCTTGCAGGGGTGGGGATGCTCGGTGGAGTTGTAGCTGTTTTAGTACAAGGAATGCCAATCGCGCAAATCATTCAAGTCATGACAAATGGATTTGCGTTGGAATCAGATGTTGCGGCTATTGACTCCTTGTTGAATCGTGGTGGATTGACATCTATGCTTACCACGGTTGCTCTCTTAGTAATTGCGACCGCACTCGGCGGTGTGCTGGAAGAGTCAGGTTCATTTGAAATCTTAACGAGGAAAATGATGGCGCGCGTACATTCTACAGGTAGTTTGATACTCTCAACAATCTTTTCGACATTCGTTGTTGCATTTGCGAGTGGTGCACAGTTTTTGGCAATCGTTTTACCATCTAGAACATTTGTCACGAAGTATAAAGAGATGAATATCGATACGAAAAACTTGTCACGTTGCGTGGAGTCAGCAGGAACAGTAGGGATCAATCTCGTTCCATGGAGTGTACCGGCAGTTTTTGCAGCAGGCATTTTTGGTATTAGCCCAGGAGAATTTATCCCATACGCATTCTTTGTTTTCCTAGTCCCTCTTATTAATATCCTGTTCGGTTTTACAGGTTGGACCATTACGAAGAAACCGTACAATGTACGACAAAAAGTTGTAACTGAAAAAGGAGATGATCCGATATGGGTGAAGTGATTTTACAAGTGTTGGGCACAGCACAGGATGCAGGATTACCGCAGCCCAATTGTTATTGCGATAATTGTACAAAAGCGATGGTAGACCCAACGTTCAAACGAAGAGCTGCGTCACTTGCCATTGTATTGCCTGAAAAAAAGCAATGGCATTTAATCGACGCAACGCCAGATTTTAAAGAACAAATCGCCATGCTCCAACATGCTCAAGAAATGGAAGGTCACGTAATGGACAGTATCTTCCTTACGCATGCTCATATTGGTCATTATCCAGGACTAATATTTTTAGGGAAAGAAGCGATGAACACGAAGAATGTGCCCGTGTTTACCGGACCGTTGATGAAAAATGTTCTGGAAATCCATGCACCTTGGCGTCAGTTGACTGATCTCGGTAATATTCAAGTACAAGCAATCGAAGAGGGGATTCCAACTGGACTGGACGAGGATTTGGAAGTCGTACCAGTGAAAGTCCCTCATCGGAACGAATTCTCCGAGACATTTGGGTTTTGGATTAAAGGACCAAAGAAAAAGGTCTTATATATCCCTGATATTGATAGTTGGGAAGAGTGGAGTATAGATGTTGTTGAAGCGTGTAAGCAAGCAGATATTTGTCTGTTGGATGCAACGTTTTTTTCTGCAAGTGATTTAGCAGACATTGGAAGTAGTGGCCGAGATTTGAGTGAAATCCCTCATCCATTCATTACGGATACAATGGATCGGTTAAAGAGCATTACAGACACATGTGCAATTTACTTCACCCATTTCAATCACAGCAATCCTGCCCTGAAACAAGATAGTGAGGCACGGGATTTTATCGAAAAGAATGGTTTCCATATTGCGAATGATGGGATGATATTTCACTTGTAAATTAACAGTCACAGTAAATCATTATCAAATCATTTTAGAATCACGTTGTTAGTTAGTAGTGGAAAGCTGAAGAGTTAGCGTTTCGTAGGATTAAAGGAATCCTATGAAGCGTTTTTTTATTGTTTAAGGACATTATTTAAAAGAGGAGTTTGGAACAGTTTACCGAATCTATAGCCGATAAAGAAGATTTCTAGAGGAGATGGATGATAAATGAATCGTATCAATCTAATAGCATTAGGAGTAAGAGACATTCGAAAGTCTTTGGATTTTTATAAGGAGATTGGATTTGAAGCATCTGTAGTAGGCGATGAAGAAAAGCCTGTCATTGTTTTCTTTAAAAACGAAGGATCTAAACTAGAGCTGTTTCCATTGGAAGAACTAGTAAAAGACATCAATCAAGAGAATCCGCCTGAGATTTCAACAGGAGGATTTCCTGGGTTTACGCTAGCCTACAATGGAAAATCTTCAGCTGAGGTAGATGAAATATTTAAGAAAGTGAAGGATGCGGGGGCGCAAGTCGTTAAACAACCACAAACACTTTCATGGGGCGGTTATGGAGGATATTTTATAGACCCGGATGGTTATTACTGGGAAGTTGCCTATGGTGCTGACTGGAAGTTCGATGAGAATAATATGTTGATCATCTAAATATAGTGGTGAAAATACGGCTATTTCATTGATATCAATAGTGAGTTTTATAAAAGCTTTCAGCTAAGAATGAAACTACTGGGAATGTTTCGCTGAAATGTATATCATTCACTTCCTTCGATATGGTAACTTGGAATAAATTCATTATCCGAAGGAGGAGTAGTGGTGAAGGAAAACTTAAAATTAGCTTTAATTGTTTCTTTGTTTAGTTTAATAGTAGTGCCTATATTTTTTCTTATTCTTTCAGTAAATACAGGGAATTGGAAATTCTTCTTGTTCAGCATAGCACCCGCACTCACAGCTGGATTGACAGGGCTTCTTTTGACGCTTCAGCGAATGAAACAAACTACGCAGATGAGTAAATTCTAAGAATCGAAAATGTGAATTCCGATGGTTAGATTTGAGAATGAATATTGAGCTGAAAATAAAAGGATGAACATGAATGGATATTTTTTTAGGTAAACTGATAGTAGCTGTTGTGCTACTTTTGAGTGTGTTCTACTTGCTAGATGTCCTATTGCGTCGCTATTTAAAACTGGAATAAGTAAATTTCTTTAAGAATAACTACGTGAATGATAAACATCAAAAAATTGATTGGACATTGCGATTTATGTTGGTTTTCGGTTATCTAGTGATAGCTATTATTATGTCATCAGGTGAAAAGACGACGACAACTTTCTTTTTCATTTTTGTTTCTTATTCGTTACTCAAAACAATTGTGTTGGAGTTAGTAAGAGCGTATAGCAAAAAAAGTACGCTGAAAACAAAAATGAGTATATCCCCACCCTTATTCAATTGAGCCTACTCATTATAGTGGTCCCTACTCTCCTTTATACAAAAATTTTTGGATGGTTTGCCTAAGGTTGTGTAAGGCGTTAAAACTTATGTGAAAATTGCTGAATTCCCATAGTTTAGAGACGTAACAAAAGAACTTCCTGAGGTATTTCCGGGAAGTTCTTTTTCTATGCTTCAAAATTGGACTAGTATGCGGACTTTCAATGCCTCACAACATATGTGCCACCTAGAAAATCGTGTATTCCTCTTTTGTCTTCCCGAAACATGATCATTCCTGCGCTGATAAGTATCGAAACACCAAATGTTAGCATGCCAATCAAATAGTAACCGACGATTTCTCTCATGAACATATTGGATAACGTGACATTACCATCGTCCACTCGCTTCACTTGGATGTGGCACATGCGTTTTCCAATGACGTATCCACTCCAGATAATAGGGATAACCATCAAATAGAGAGTATAGATTGACTGCCAAGCAATTCCATTTGCAAAACTAAATGAAAATGAACCTGTAAGGAAATAAGTAACTGAAGCTATAATTGTTGCGAGTATCACAAAATCCAGAAAACTAGCTACCACTCTGACTCCTAATCCTGCACGATTTGTATAAATCATTTCATCCATTCCTCCACGTGATTTCTTTTTCAAATTAACCAATATCTTATTGTGCTCTCTAAATACTCTGATAGAATTAAAATTAGGAGAATTTTTGGTTAATATTAAAGTTGTTAGAATTATACCACAAATGGTCATGGAGATTGTCATATTTATTGAAACTGGATTAATAGATCCTACCTAAATGTATTTGAGTTGGAATTAGATAGAAAATTCCATGTAGCTTTTCAAAGGAGAGTAAGGTTTTGCGAACTACAATTATTTTTGTACGACATGCTCATTCTACCTATAGCCCCGATGAATTGAGAAGACCGCTGTCTAGTAAAGGTTTTACTGATGCAGCAACAATGAGCGAAGTGCTTAAGAAAGAATCCATTGATATTGTCATTTCTAGCCCATACAGAAGGGCAATTCAAACAGTCGAAGCAATTGCCGAGTTTATTGACCATAAAGTAATCATTGACAATGGCTTTATGGAACGGAAATTGTCTGATCAACCTGTTGAAGATTTTGAATTTGCTATTAGGGAAGTGTGGAAGAATCCTACCTTTTCCTTGATGGGGGGAGAGTCCAATGAGATTGCGCAACTACGAGGAATCGAGGCAACTGTAAAGGTACTCGAGCTGTATGAAGGGAAAAACATTGCAATCGGGACTCATGGCAATATCATGGTACTAATTATGAATTATTTTGACGAACGTTTTGACTTCAGCTTCTGGAAAAACCTCGAGATGCCAGATGCGTATAAGTTGATTTTTGAAAATAAGCAGGTGTTGGAAGTGAAACGCCTAGGGATGCAAAAGTGACGGGAGACCACCTCCATAAAGCATAAGTTCATAATAGCGATGCTCACTATCTTCTTAAGCACTATCAATCGTATCTGCTAACTTTTTTCACTTGAGTTTTCAGAAGAAGTGTCGGGTGTTATTGCGTTACAATTTATGGCCATTTCAAGTTTTATTTTACTTTGGGCCGATTGCGTTCATCTCTTCACTCATTATCACGATCATTACAATCGGTTTTTTAACTTAGTTTATGAAGGCCTAGCCACTGGTGAATTTAATTATTCAGAGATAAAACTTGTGGTTACTTAAACAGATCTTGAATTTCCTGGAGGCGAGTAAGTGAAAATTATCATTCAAGCAATCGTTGCTTCTCTCGTTATACATGTCATCTATTTAGTAGGAATGCTGTCATCTGGGTTTATCAAGACACTTATCTATCGACCAGATATTGAAACGGCTTGGAAGAAGATTGATATCTTAAAAAGTGAAGTTGCATTTGGAGTGACTTTTTCTCCTTACATAATCGTGCTGTCATTTGTTAGTGGAACATTGGTTTGTTGGTGTTTCCTTTTATTCATCCAGAAAAAACGCAAGAGTTTTACAAGAAGATTAAAGTTCTAAGAGTGTATTACATGACGCTATTGCCTGCAAGGTCAGATGAATGTGCATCAACAAATCCACCAAATGAAGGACATAATTCCCCTAATAACAGTCTGAAAAGGCATTCGGTCATATAAGAAGGGGGTAGATAGATGTGGATTTTTCAAATTATATGCTATTGACTTTAATGATAGGTTTTTCCTTAGTTCAGATATTGACTGAATATGTTACGAGAAAATTGCTGAAAACTGAAAAGAAAAGTATTTTGTTCAACCAATACGTAAGTGACAAATATTTCAAAATCGAATGGATTCTAAGAGGAGTTTCGTTGGCAGGGTTAGTTGTAATGAGCTATATCTATCTTTCAACTAACGCGCCAATAGATACTTGGTTCACAATCCTCCTCTTTTATATGTTGTTTATGAATATTGTGAATGAGTCGGTTACTGCATATATGGAAAAAAAGTACGCAAAAAGTAAAAATCAATATATTGCGACACTCATTGAAATGGTGCTATTCTCTAGTTTTTTACTCTGTATAATGGTCACGAATCTGTTAGGATTGCTTCCTTAATCTGATAATGACTAGTGTAGAAACATACAAAGAAAAGAGGAATAGAATATGAGTAATCTTCATGTGGAATTAGAACGCTTTCGAGTCATCGCAGGTAAAGAAGAAAAAGCACGGGAATGGATGGAATTCTTGACGACGCATTTAGAAGAGGTGAAGAAAACACTTCCTGCAGAAAAAATGTATGTAGAATCCATTTTTGAAGAAACGACAGAAGGCGTTATGTATTTGTATTGGGTTTCCTATCAGGGCATGCAATCCGATGAAGTCGTGTTTTCGGATAGTTTTATCGACAAGAAGCACTTAGAATACTGGAATGAATGTATCGACTCTCACTATCCAGAAAGTATATTGAAGACAAATGTCGTCATGATTCAAAATTTAGTTATGGAAAAGATGAAATAATTCATTAACAACATGTGAAGGAGAGACTTCATGAAAAGTAATGACAAGTTTGTGAGAATCTGTTGGATGATTTACTTCGGTTTGCTTGCGATAGGAATTGTGACGGCTTGCCTAACGTTCTATGAGTTGTCGATTCCTGTGGATGAATCCATAGGTGATGGCCAGCAATCTAGCGTTGGATTTCGGTGGGGATCGTTTCATGTGTATTGGGGTGTTGGCATTTTAGTGCTCTCCGGACTTTTAGCGGTTAGTTATAAGCAAGTCAAACCATTTCATGTTGTTTTTATACTCATACTAACAGGAGCTGCATATCTACTTTTCTTCATGACGTTCACGGTTGGCTGGGTGGGCGCGTTAGGAATGCTCGGATTTGCAGTCGCGGTATTCGTAGGTGTGATCTTAATCATTTCAAAGTTGGTTTTAATGTGGGTTAGGCATGCCAAGGGGACCAAATTTTATAGTCGCTAAACGTATTAAATCCAAGGATGTCGCATCTTATCGCTCGGGGGACACTCATGAATTATGAACAAGAACTTAAGAAAATAATATCAAGTGACGATGTGTTTCTATCAGTATTGCAAGCAGTAGATGGATTAGAGCTACCTGATGCATGGGTTTGTGCTGGATATCTCCGAAATAAGATTTGGGATGTGCTGGATGATATTTCAACGGTTGTTAATGATATTGATGTGATTTACTTTGATGAAGAAGATACTAGCATTGTCATAGAGAAGCGCTTAGAAGCACAACTAAAAGCGGTTTTACCAGCACTGCCATGGTCTGTAAAGAATCAAGCGAGGATGCACGAGAAAAATGGTTTACCTCCCTATTATTCGTCTTTTGACGGAGTCGCAAACTTCCCTGAAACACCAACAGCTGTTGCGATCCGATTAATAAACAATGAACTGGAAGTCATGGCCCCATATGGATTAAGCGATTTGTTCTGCAAATATGTTAGACCCACGCCTAATTTTGCTGAAACTCGTGACCTCTATGCTGTATATCATGAGAGAGTGAGTCAAAAAAGTTGGGAGGAAATATGGAGTGATGTCATTGTAGAAAAATAATTTATTAGTGTGGAGTTGTAGACATGATGCATAGATTAACCTTTGTAGAAGATTATCCGGACACAAAGAGTATTGAAGATTTTATTGAACAGGTGTTATCGGAACACAGCGTCTTAAAGCAAGAAATACTTCGTGCTAGACGTAGCAAATCGAAGACCTTTGTAGCCAACGTAGGAAATACTATGCAAGCAGTGGCCATTACTCATGATTCTACTTGGCATCCAAATTGTACGTATGTTAGACTCGCCTATGATTTTAATCAGATGACGGAAGACTTTCTTCATCAGATCATCATGTATATAAAGCAGGAATACAAGAAACCTTTATTTTTCTTAGTGGATAATCGATATAGTCTACTTATCAAAGTGCTTCGGAAAAATCAATTTTCACTTATACGAGAAACAAAAATACTACACATCAATCCGCTAAAATCACTTACGGAAATATGCGTTTTACCAAGCATACATACGGTTGCTGAAATCAAAGAAGATCAGACAATCCTGTCATCACTTATAGAATTAACAAAACAAGTTTACACCGACACTCATCTAGCAAACCCTGTAGCAGATCTGTCATTCGCTTCGTGGGAACGGGCAATTATGGATGGGCTGCTGGAGAAAAATAGCTACGTCATCGTTCAAGATTCCATCGTTCAAGCATTTAGTTTGATGTATGAGATGAATGAACAACGATGGGAACTCGGTTGGATAGGGGTACGTGATAGGAAGAATATCTCGGAGTTGGACAAATTGCTTCAACTGCAAACGAAGGATGCAGTGAAGTGTGGGATTCAAATTATTGAAAAGGAGTCCGATTCGACATGTCCATATTCTCAGCATGTAAAAAAGTCATGGATGTATTCAGTTGATGAGTGTTTGTATTCTTATCTCGGCTGACTTCCTAAAACGTGTAAGTCAATATATGCAACATGCTGATTAGGATTTTGGAATTTATGACTGAAGTTTTATAAGTTACTCATCAGTTTTGTAACTCTCCATCTCTTCGGCTTGTCCTATCTAAATAGCACGGGAGGAAAGAGGATGCACCCCATTTTCATTATCGAATTACTAATCACAAGCGGAGGCTTACTCACTATTGTTATGATTGCTGTTATTTTTAAAGGGAAATGGAGAAAACGTTTTCTCGGAGTTGCGGCAATGTATCTTGTGATAGTTAGTCTGTTTTTCCTTGCCCGTCCCTATTGGATCGACTTTCAACAGGATAGGAAAGTTAAATATCTGGAAATCTATTTAAAAGCGAAGTATTCAGAAGAGACATGGACGATGGAAAAAGTACCACATCGGGAAGAAGGATTTGCCCATTTGAACCCGTATGTGATTAGTGTATATTTCAATACAGAACCTGGTGTGATATACGAATATTATATTAAAAATGGAAATGAGATTTCTCAGTCTGGGTATGGTGTGGAAGAGGGTTCAATCCCTGAGATGATTCATTTGGAAAGGGAATAAAATGTAGGAGAGATGGTATGAAGGAAAATAATTTAATCGGGTTACATGAGGACGAAATTGATAAATTATCAAACTTTTTTTGGAGAACTATAATGATATTACCTATATCGACGCGGAAGAAGATAATCAGTTAAAAAACCTCTTAGAGAAGATGGAAGGTTCAATTTTCGGTATTGGAGTCGAATGTACAGAAGACTTCCACAAATGTTTGTTGGAGACCGTGAAGACGATTCAACTTGATTCAGTTATTAGGAGAAAACGCTTAATTTATTCATATTTTCTCGTAAGACGGGAAGATTTACTAGTAAACGATGATCTGTTTCATTTGCTCTGGCTGCTCGCAGAGATGAATGACTTTGTTTTTCTCACAGTTGAACCATGTGTGAATGGTACATTTTATCATCCAGATGAGAGGATCTTGCAAGTCAATACTAAATTCGCAGAAACATTTATTACATTTGATTATGATGGAGATGGACTTATCGTTATCAAATAAAAGAATGGACAGTACCTTGCTTAATGCCGATATATTGCAGGGAATGAGGAACGGATGTGTTCAAACGACATTCTACCTGTCTCTTTCCAGCTTTGTTTTCGGGAAGATAGTGTTAGCGTGGAAATTTTACTGATGGTATTTCGATTTATGTAAGTATCCTTCAAATTCATGAGTATCTTAGAAATAACTGGAGTTTATTAGTTTCATTTGCGCTGTTGCGTTATTCAAGGAGGAGATTAGATTGTTTCCTATACTAGAGACCGAAAGAATTCGATTGAGAGAAATTAAGAATGAGGATGCTAATCGTATCTTTTCGTATTTTTCTTCAGATGAGGTAACTCGTTTTTATGGACAAGATTCTTTTCAGAAAATAGAGGACGCCGAAAACTTAATCGAGCTTTTTCATAAAAACTATAGTGAAAAAAGAGGAATACGCTGGGGAATTGAGTGTAAAAAGACGAACGAACTTATAGGTACGATTGGATTTCATCTTTGGTCACCAAGACATAAACGAGCAGAAATAGGATACGACCTCCATCCTGATAACTGGGGCTATGGATATGCTCAAGAAGTGGTAGCTGAGATTCTTTCATATGGCTTTAAAGTTATGGAACTTACTCGAATAGGAGCAGTTGTATTTCTAGAAAATGATGCATCAAACAAATTGTTATTGAAACTTGGCTTTGAAAGAGAAGGGATCTTGAAAAGTTATATGTATCAAGATGGTGTTGCTTATGATACTTATATTTATTCCTTAATAAGAAATAATTATCTATAAAAAGCTTGCCTTTATAGGGACGATTGAATGAACTAATGAAGTGAAAAAGGGAGTGACAAAAGTGAGCCAGACTTCTCCACTACTTTTAATAGGAATAGCACACTTGGAGAATAATAATAATGGAGATTTGCATGCTCCAAAGACTGAAGGAGTTTTTTCAGAACCCAAACAGCGTCAAATCGAAACAGTTGTTAAACGCCTGGCGAAATTTAAACCGACAAAAATTGCAGTAGAGTGGCCAAAAGAACTTAATAGCAGTTTGAATGAAGAATATCAGGAATATTTAAAAGGTAACTTTGTACTTACCTCGAAAGAAGTTCATCAACTTGGATTTCGATTGGCTAAAGAGTCAGGTCTGAATGAGGTTTTTGCGGTAGATTGGGATAAAGATTTACCTGGTGTGCCGGATATTGAGACATGGACAAAGGAAATTGATTCGTCTATTTTTAATCAGTTAAATGCTAAAATGGCCGATGTAACATCTGGGATTGAAAAGGCATTTAACGATTTGTCATTCAGTGACTTCCTGCTTGAAATGAATAAACCTGAAATGTATCGATTGAATCAAGAAATCAACATGAAACTAGCCTTAGTAGGGACTGGAAAAGACCATGTAGGAGCGATGTGGACTGCTCACTACTGGCATTATCGAAATTTATTAATCTACAAGAACATCGTGGATTTGCTTCAAATAGAAGGAGAACGGATTTTTGTATTATATGGTTTTGGTCATGCTGCCATTTTACAACAATTTCTTCAGGACAGCGGACTGTTTTCTATTGAAACAGTTTCCGATTACTTATGAACAGTTATTACTAGGGATTTGTAAAGAACGGGGCTGAATAGTTGAAACGATTGAAAAAGAACTTCAATGTAAATTTTACCGCTCAACAACCACCCTTTTTTCAAGTGAGTGAAAAAAGAAAAATGATCATACCCTTTGGTGTTTTCAGGCATTCTCCATCACTCTTGAAAAATGTGATTTCCCATTTATTTAAAGGAAACTCTCAAATTGATGCTACATTTTTATACTCATACATACCAAATGGTCAGACTAAGTCTCAACGATTCGCTAAGGGATCTTTACGTAGGTCCTTCTCCATTTCAAATTGGAATGAGTACTCGAAAATAACTGAAGAGTTTAGGGATACCATACTCTACGTTACAATCGAGGATGTCAAAATGGCCGAAGTCGTTCACTATGCGAACTCACTACTAAGAAAGAAAAAGAATCTCTATATTGCTTTTTATAACGATAGCTATTACTTGCAGATCGATCATGACGAGCTAGTGATTATCGCAATTAGTAATGAATTAGCGGGCTCCTTGAAGACGTCTTTCAAGTCGTTTAGCGCTATGGAATAGGGATGAGGTGACAAGAAATGCGGATTAGACATGTAAAAATCGAGGATGCAGTACAGTTGTGTCAACTGATTCAGCAAGTTGAAAGCGATTCGGAGTACATGCTTTTTGAGCCAGGTGAACGAAAAATAACAGTTGAGCAGATGCAGACAAGAATTCGTTCGATGAAAACAGAGAGCCATTCAGAGATTTTTACGGCTGAATTGGATGGAGAACTAATCGGATATCTCATGGCAATCGGAGGATGCACCAAAAGAACACGGCATGCGGTATACCTTGTGATTGGGATTTTTACATCGCATAGAGGACAAGGGGTCGGAACTCACCTCTTCGAACACCTTGAGAACTGGGCAGTTCAACATAACATTCGCCGGTTGGAATTGACTGTTGCTCAGCCGAATGATGCAGGTATGCGGCTGTATCGGAAAATGAATTTTGAAATCGAGGGGAAAAAGCGGGATTCACTCAAAATTAATGGTGAATATGTAGACGAGTACTACATGTCAAAACTGCTAACATGAAATAGGGAAATCATGTTTCATTATTAAGATTGATGGTTTTCACGATGTAAGGAAGGTGATAAACGTTGAAAATCCGGAAACTGAAAGCGAATGAAAAATCTCCAGTAGACTTATTATTGTTGGCAGATCCATCGATAGATATGATTAAAGAATACGTGGAGAAAGGTGATTGTTTTGTAGCAGAGAGTGAACAACGGATTATTGGTACCTATGTGTTGTTGCAAATAAGTTCTGGAAATGTAGAGTTAATGAATGTGGCGGTAGCAGAAGATTTACAGGGGAGAGGTATTGGTAAGAAATTGGTGTTGAATGCTATTCAAGTGGCTGAAAACCAAGGATACACTACTCTTCATGTCGCAACAGGTAATTCAAGCATAGGGCAGTTAGCGCTTTATCAAAAGTGCGGATTCCGGATAGTTGGTGTAGAGTCAGATCATTTTATCATTCATTATCCGGATGCGATTTTTGAAAATGGCATCCAGTGTAGGGATCGTATTCTGTTGACGCGAAGTTTGTGAAATTCATTTAATAAAACCGATAAGTTTGTGCTGTTATAGGTTGAAGATAGCTGAAAAAGGTGGGGTTAGGTGGTTGTATCCATATTATTAATCTTATTATTTTCAGGATTGGGGACGCTCTTTATCAACGGAAAAGGGGCGGATCTTATTGCTGGGTATAACACGATGACAGAGGATGAGAAGGCTACTTACGATACAATTGGATTATGTAAGTTTATGGGGAAGATGATGTTTGCCCTATCTTTTAGTATGGTGTTTTGGATCATGAGTGACATTCTTAATATTCCTTGGCTACTGTACTTTGGTCTGGCGTTATTCCTCGGCATTATAGTTTTCATGATTATATTTACGAATACAGGTAAACGATTTAGAAATAATGGTACTTCATGAGAGTAGCAACTTTAGCAAGTATACTTAAAACTATCATGAAGCGAAATGAGTTACAGAAACAGGTTGAATAGAAAGGGGACTTCGTGTGAACAAATCTGTTGGAGATTTGAGAACTTGTGACAAAGGGCATCAGTATTATAAGAGAAGTGATTGTCCAACTTGTCCAATGTGTGAAAAGGAACGAAAACCAGAGAGTGGCTTTCTCTCACAACTATCAGCACCGGCAAGGCGTGCATTAGAAAATAACGGGATCCATTCACTTGAGATCCTTGCTTCGTTTTCTGAGAAAGAACTCTTACAGTTTCATGGACTAGGACCTGCTTCGATTCCTAAACTAAAGGTAGCACTGGAAGAACAAGAGATGAGTTTTAAGCAACCATGATACAATTTTGTTGTTGATAATGAGGAGGTAATTGCTATTATTTTAGGCTTAGTTAGAGGTGAAATTCGACTTGTGGACCCTCAAGTTGGATGGAAACCTGAATTTCAAAAGACTCAGCAGGAAATCCACGAGGCAACTGGACTGAATTTTAACCGGATTGAACATATCGGCAGCACTTCGATTAACGGGATCAAAGCAAAGCCAATGATCGATATCGTACTTGGAGTGGATGACATCCAACACGTATCTGTTGAATTGTTAAAGAGTTTAAAAACCATTCAATTTTATCGCCTCCAAGTCGTTCTAGAAAATGAAGTCGTTCTCGCGAAGTTTTTGGATAATGGAGAGTTGGATACGAAAACCCATATTATTCATCTCGTAGAATACGAAGGTCAGAAGTGGAATGACCTTTTATCATTTAGGGATCAGCTCAATGCGTCGGAATTGTTAGCTAAGGAATACGAAGCGCTGAAGCTGAGTTATTTGTTGACAGGTAACGAGGATATGGATGACTATACAATGTATAAAGAGGATTTTGTCAAACGTATAGTGGGTAGAAATAAGACTACTGATTCATAAAACAGGATGTACTCAGAAGGAGAACGACAATGGATTATGAACTTGATCATATCGGAATTGCTGTCAGAAGTATTGAAGAAGCGCTTCCTTTTTATCTAGATGTTTTGAAGGGATCGTTGGAAGATCGGTACACGAGTGATTTACCTGGTGTAGAAGTGCACGTAGCAGTGGTTCAAACCAATGGACAAACCATTGAACTACTGGAACCGACAAATCGAAACTCACCGATTGCGAGGTTTATTAAGCAAAAGGGGAAAGGTGTTCATCATGTCGCGTATCGAGTCGACGATTTAGACAAAGCAATTCTGGACGCTAGGGAAAATGGCATTCGTTTTCTTGAAGACACGTTACGTACGAACGCTCGGGGAAGACGGCTCATCTATTTAAATCCAGCATCTACAGAAGGAACATTATTTGAGCTATGTAGCTATCCTCAAGATTAATGCCCAATATTTCAACGCAAAAAAACAGAGACACGTGGTCTCTGTTTTTTTGTTCTATATTCTCCTAGAGATCAAACTTATTGAACGGTAATTTTTCCATTATCTGATCTTAGGCGGATTTTATGCTTCCCTGCTCCAAATTCGGTACGTGAGTTGTTTTCGCCGAACACGTCAACTCGCCCATGGGCGGTTTTCGTTTGAATGGTAACATTTGTCGGCTTTACCTCAGATTGAATCAGTATGCTGCCGTTGTCTGTTTGCATATCAATGTTGCGATCCAGACTATTGGTGAGCAGTGTAATTCGGCCATTGTCGGTTTCACCGACGATGTTTCCGTTTACGTGACTCAGCTCAATCCGTCCGTTATCTGTTTCTACACCAATTGCATCTGCTTCGACATGACGCATTTCGATCCGACCATTATCGGTTTTTGCGATGATCCGGTCTGATTGTGTATTCGTGACTTCTATCCGTCCGTTGTCCGTTTTAGACTCGAGTAATCTAGTTGCAATTTCACTCAATTGAATACGCCCATTGTCGGAATAAACTCGAAGTGATTGACTTAGCAACTTTTCTGAACAAATTCTTCCATTGTCCGTTTTCAAGGAAATGGCATCATACAGTTTCTTAGGTATCGAAATTTTCAAGATTACACTTTTCATTGAAAAACTGAACATCATAAATCTGGGGCGTAGACTTTTCAGCTTAACAACAAGTGCAGTCCCATTCACATCAGCGGACAATTTCAACTTTTCGTTGCTCCCCGTCAATTCCACTGTTGTGAAATGGTCTTCAGAAGGGAACAGGAGGAGTGCCCCGTGTTGAACATCAATGGATATGTCCTTGAAACTATCATCTTGGATGTGGATGACTTCACTAGTTGCATCTGTTTGAACTACTTTACTTGGCTCAGGGTAAGATGCGAGCAGTTCATTGGCAATTGAGATAGGAGAACCTAAAGACCCTGTGATTTCTTCATCTGATTTACCGTCTTCTCGACCGTCAACGAAGTATTCCCGAATGTCCTGTACAATGTCCTGACGTTCCTCTATAGGAAGCCGGCTCAACAATCCTTCAAGTTCCGTAATGTATTGTTTTTCAGTCATTTTTGATACCCTCCTTGATAAGTGTGTTGACGCCTTGAGAAAAATGCTCCCATTCTTTTAGTTGTTCGTGGAGATATTTACGTCCTGTATCCGTCAACTTGTAGTATTTACGTGGCGGACCTTCCGTGGATTCTTTTAGGTATGTCGTGAAATACCCTTCTTTTGTTAATCGACGTAACAAGGGGTAGACAGAACCTTCTGAGATCGCGATTTGATCTGAAATCTTTTGAACCAATTCATAGCCATAGCGGTCCTGTTTGTCGAGAAGGACTAGCACGCAAAGGTTTAGGACACCTTTCTTAAACTGGATGTTCACAAATGTTTCCCACCTTTCACTACTATTTAATGAACAGTACCAACTTAAACAAAGTACCATTACTAATAGAATATTACTCGGTAGTGTTCATTGCAAGGTACTGTGATAAAATTTATTGCCTATTTTTGTGTCAAGTAACTATTGAGTGCATTAAGAGTAGCAGCTTTAATTATTGAAATAATTGTTTTTGTAAGGCTTAAGCAAAAACTAGTATCCCTCATTAAAAATCATGATATATGAAAAGGCTGAGTCCCATTGTCATTTCATCCAATGGGGCTCAGCCTGTTATTCGATTAGCAATCGTTTTTGTGATGATGATGATTGTCATTGTTATTAGAAGCATAAGAAGCACCGATAATGATAAGTAGAATGAAGAGTACAACTAGTAGCGCAAAACCGCCTCCGTTACCTCGACCTCCGCAATTTCCACCTTGGTGACCGTAACCTCCGTATCCGCCATAGCCGCAAGGATCACATCCATAACCCATAGTTTTCACCTCCTCAAACGTTCAGCTTTAAAAGAGTAGTCATAAGCAGTTCGAGTAAATGGTTATCAGATCCGCTCATACCACCTCCACGTTGCCTATGTTGATAGAGTATGCCGTTAGCAAATCAGTGACCGGGACATTCACACAATTCATTACTATTTGGGTGTTGTCCCTTTCCTAGAATCGTATGCGTTCATATACTGCTAGAGGGTGACTTAGATAGGAGGGTGAAAATGGCGAAGGAAAATATGTATCAGATGTGTAACCGTCATAGAGGGAAAGCAGTAATGATTCGTACTAAAGATGGCAAGGAACATCGCGGAATTATCCAGCATGTGGATAATCGACAAGTGTATTTGCAACCAATGAATGGCGGTAGGAATTTGGGTGGATTCGGATATGGATATGGCGGATATGGATATCGTGGAAGAGGTTTTGGACTAGGAATCGCGTTAGGTGCAATTGCAACGCTAGCGATAGTCCCTTTCTTTTTTTGGTGATTTGTTGAAGCTTGACTAGGAAGGCAGCACTTAGCATTTGGTGTTGCTGCCTTCCTAGTTTTTCTTGCGAAAAGTTATTTCGATGGATGAAGGTCTGCAATGGATTCTGCATCTACTCTTAATAGGTCGACTGTACATAATTGGTTGGTATTTAAATAGTCTTCTACCAAATAATAGCCAACACAATACCCCGCCATTTTAGGAAAACCCCGCCATCCGTATAAGAGTTGGTTGTGTAATGGGTGAGATTTCCTTAGTTTGATTTTAGGTAAGATGGTTTTTTTCCAAATTTTTTCGATTTTTTCTTTGGAATGAAGTTTTGTCCATGACGCTGTAAATGCCCCACCTAGTCGTTCACGTACAGCATGCTCGGCTAGTCCTTCTAGAATAATAGAGTCCAGTAAGGTGAATGAATTCTCTGCTTTTTTTGTATGCCATAACCGACAAACATGATTGTATTCATGGATGAAAAGCGCTTTCAATTCTTGTTCTGATATCGTTTCAGGTACGAATAGGAAGAGTTTATCTGAAAATGCTAACCCCGCTTTTCCATTCGTTGCACTCATTAACTTCTTATCAGCAGTGTTTGAAGGCAAAATGACAATGGGAACATCAGGACCCTTCCATTTTTTTCGAAGCGCTTGGTGCTCCTTTTCCACAATCGTCCAAACGTCGTTGACTTCCATGGTATCAACCAGTGCAGTACCACTTTTATCTAGTTCCTGATACATCCCGTGCATACGAAAGTAATCATGAATTTCTAAAGCAGAAACTCCAGGGAATAATGGTTTCATCTTTTTACATAGCTCTACAGGATCATGATAATGGTCTATCAGCCACTCATTTGTTTTCATAACAGGCATCGCAGCACTCCTCCTAATAATAGTGTATGCACTAGTTCAATAGAGGACTCTAGTAACCGGGTTTATGGATGAGGAGGATTGTTCTTCTAGCGCGTCTTTGCATATCTATAGCAGGAGAGGAAGTGAAGATGTTTGGAGAAAACATACTTAGATTGTCTTGCGGCATTTGGGATCGGAGGAGCTCATCCAGGAGGTCTTCAACTCACTAAAAAATTGTTAGCCAATGAAAGGTTCGATGAAAACATGGTTGTGTTGGACGCAGGATGCGGGACGGGGCAAACAGCTGCATATCTTGCAAACGAATTTGATTGTCAGGTTCTAGCAGTAGATTTAAATCCATTGATGGTTGAAAAAGCTACGGAACGTTTAGTGAATTTGCAGAAAGATATATGTATCGAAGTTGCAGATGTACAAAGTTTGTCCTATGAAGAAGGTTCGATAGACGTGATCCTCTCTGAATCGGTAATTTCTTTTACAAACCCTACAATTAGTATTCCTGAGATGACAAGAGTCTTAAAAAACAACGGAAAGCTTTTCGCAATCGAAATGGTTTTAGAACAACCGTTGAGTGCTGATGGAAGGAAAGAGATCACAGAGTTTTACGGAATGGATCAAATTTGGTCTGTGAATGAATGGATGAGGGCTTTTCTTGCAGCAGGTTTAACAATTCAGTCAATCGAAGTTCCTGAACTAGAGACCGATAATGATGACATTGAAACTGCGACTGATTTTTCACTATCAGAATCGATAGATGAAACGTTTCACGATATTTTAAGTCGACACGTGGTATTGACGGAAAACTATAAGGACCAATTAGGTGTACGTATTTTTAAATGCACGAAGTAAAAGAGTGGAGGGGAATAATGGAGATTCGATTGGCTAAGGAGAAAGAAATGTTAGTGATTTTATCTCATTGGAAAGCTGTAATGTCAGAAGCTACAGCAGGTTACTTAGACAAGAATCCAGAAAGTGAACTCACACCCCTAGCTCCTTTTTTTTATAATGACTTCGATTATTTGGTTTATGTGGCAGAGGGAACGGTTCAAGGTTGGATTGGAACAGGAGAAATACGCGATGTCCATATTCAGGAATCGAAAGGGTTCATATCCGAACTTTATGTACTTCCAGCGTTCCGCAAACAGGGGATAGGCAGAAAACTTTGCCAGGAAGCAATCAAAAAGTTCAACGAAGCAAACTATGACTCGGTTCAATTAAACGTGTTCAAAGGAAATGATGCAAAGTACCTTTACGAGAATCTAGGGTTTACTGAAGTGAGTTGTCTGATGGAACTAAGTTTGGACTCGTAAATCGTGTATTTTAGTCCTATAACTCTAATAGATCCTAATCATACACGTAGTTAGAGTTTGCAAAGGTGCCAAGGGGATGTGAGGTAATCCTTTGGCACCTCCACTAAAATAAAGGACTATCAAGAGTTGGCGACGAATGAATGAAGAATTCCACTAGTTATTGATATAATGGAAGCTGCAAACATCTGAAGGAGGCGGAATTATGATTCAAAAAATTGGTCAAGTTATGGTATACGTTTCTGATCAAGATAAAGTAAAAAGGTTTTGGGTGGAGGATTTAGGATTCAGTGTCATTTCAGAGGAAGACAACGGAGAAGGTATGCGTTGGATTGAAATCGCACCAACGAATGATTCAGAAACAAGTATCGTTCTTCACGACAAAGAGCTTATATCGAAGATGCAACCAGAATTGAATGTGGGAACACCTTCTATTATGTTTGTGACGGACAAGCTAGACGAACTTTATGAGAAACTCACCACCAAGCAAGTGACTGTAGGCGAATTAGTAAGCATGCCGTCTGGACGCGTTTTTAACTTTGCAGATCCAGAAGAGAATTACTTTGCAGTGATAGAAAAAAGTGAATAATAGGCGTGTGGAATAAGGTTTTAAATATACTGAAAGGGGTGGTAGTCGATGGGAAAAGTAACACCTTTCCTAATGTTTCAAGATGGTAACGCAGAAGAGGCTATGATCTTTTACACGTCACTAATAGCGGAATCCGAAATTAGCAACATCACCCGATATGGTAAAGGTCAATCAGGCGATGAAGGTAGCGTCATGAAAGCGACGTTTTCATTGAAAGGACAAGAATTCATGTGCATAGACAGTAATGTAGCTCATCAGTTTACCTTTACCCCTTCTTTTTCGATCTACATCAAATGTGATTCTGAAGAGGAAATTAGCCACTTATACGAAAATCTTGTGAAGGATGGACAAGCACTCATGCCGCTAGACAATTATGGATTCAGTCAACAATTTGGATGGGTGAACGATCGTTTTGGCGTTTCATGGCAATTGGATCTTCCTAATTAATAAATGGCTTTGAAGGAGTAGTGCGTACAGTCTAAAAAGAGGTAGGTGATCATTGATGAAAGCACTATTAGTTATCGATGTGCAAAATGGTATTGTGAACTACGGGGACTTTACCGAGGAACTAGCTTCCATTCAAAAAGCAATTCTTGAATTTAAAACTAAGGATCTTCCAATTTTCTTCATGAAGCATCTAGATAATGAGGAAGGAAGTTCCCTGTTAGAAGGATCAGAAGGGACCGAATTACATGACTCGGTGAAGGAGTTCGCTGATATCGTGATTGAAAAACGGACGCCTAGTTCTTTTTACAAAACGGACTTAGCCGAGCGTTTGAAGGAAGCCGATGTGGAGCATCTGATTATCACGGGTTTTAACACGGAATATTGCTGTATGTTCACATCCATCGCTGCCTTTGACCGGGGATATAAGGTAACCTATATTGAAAACGCGACAGGTACGATGAATACAGGTGAAACGTATGGTATGAAAGGATTTGACATAAAGGATTTTGTGGAAACGGTCCTCCATTGGTCAGATGCCATTGAAGTCATCACGTATGATGAATATGTAGAAAAGTATGTAGGGAGAAGTAAATGATTTCTTACGATCGGAGTTTTCTTGCAAGTCAATCAATATCGTGATAGACTAATATTAACTAATCTGAACGGAGGTGGAAAGAATGAACAAGACAGTCGCGCTGACAGGTGTACAAGTAGATACTGCTATGTATTTTGCACGTGTCATAACTTTCGATTTTTTGGAGAACGGGATACGTATGTCCATTTTTACAAAACCAAAAAATCAAAGCGCAACTGATTAACTTCATTCTTTTCACGAAAAGACTGCTTGTTAACGGGCGGTCTTTTTTGTTTGCCCGAAATCAGTGCGCTCCTGGAGGCACTCACAATGCATATTAAAGCGGAAAACCTAACAAAATCTTTTGGCGGTACAGTTATATTGGAACAACTAACCATGGAAGTGAAGTCCGGAGAACATGTTGCACTCGTTGGACGAAACGGTTGTGGAAAAACGACACTATTAAGCTTGCTAGCGCGTGTTGAATCTCCTGACGAGGGTCGTATTATTCAAGCGAAGGACAGCAAAATCGGCTATTTGCATCAGATTCCTACCTATCCAGATCACCTTGTTAAAGATGTTTTGTTAGAGGCGTTTAGTGAGCTGTTAGCAATCGAACATCGCATGAAAGAACTTGAATTACAAATGGCTACTGACGTTTCGGAACGAATTCTTAGTCAATACGGAGAACTACAAGAGACTTTTATGGAACTTGGCGGCTACGAGATGGAATCCAAGTTAACTAGCATCTCGAATGGATTAGGGGTTACGCACTTCTTCCAGCAGAAGTTTGATGCGTTAAGCGGTGGAGAGAAAACAAAAGTGATGTTGGGTCAAATCTTGCTGAAAAACCCGGATATCCTTCTTCTGGATGAACCGACAAATCATCTGGATCTATCTGCGATTGAATGGCTGGAGCAACACATTCAACAATTCCCAGGAACAGTCGTACTCGTTTCTCATGACCGCCAATTCATGAACCGTGTCGTTGGAAAAGTCATTGAGTTAGAAGACGGACAATGTTGGCTGAGTCACGGGAATTATGATGCATTTCTATTCAATCGTGAAGCTAAATTGGAACAACAATTTTCGGAGTACAAAGAACAACAAAAGAAAATCAAGAAGATCAAGGAAGCAATTCGTAGACTTCGTCAATGGGCAAATGAAGCGTCGCCCCCAAATCCGGATCTATTCCGCAAGGCGAAGACCATGGAGAAAATGCTTGCAAGAATTGAGCTCGTAAAAAAGCCGAAAACGGAGAAAGCGATGGGACTGCGTTTAGAAGCAAGTGACCGTAGCGGAAAAGAAGTCGTGCGGATCGAACAGCTAACTCATCGTTTTTCCTTAGAACAGCCACCGATTTTTGATGGGATTTCAATGTCAGTATACTGGCAAGATCGTTTAGCGATAGTTGGAAATAACGGAACCGGGAAGTCCACACTTTTGAAAATGATATTGAACCAGTTAGTGCCATCTGAAGGTCGAATTCACATAGGCAGCAATGTCACAATCGGATACTTGGCTCAGCAATTTGAAACGCTAAACGGTGAATTGCGCTTGATAGATGCCTTTCGTGAAGAAATATCGATGACGGAACCCGATGCTCGACACGTTCTCGCGCAGTTTCTGTTTTATGGTCATGACGTTTTTAAGAAAGTGAAAGATTTAAGTGGAGGAGAGAAGATGCGACTTCGACTCGCACAGCTCATGCAACAAAATATTAACTTGCTTATTTTAGATGAACCGACGAACCATCTGGATATTGAGAGTCGGGAAGTCCTGGAAGATACGCTTGAGAATTTTGAAGGCACAATGATTGCTGTGAGTCACGATCGTTATTTTCTGCAAAAACTATTTACCAAAATTGCATGGATTGATCAAAAAAAGATGACTGTACATGATGGAGATTTTGAATTTGCACAGCGAAAGCAAGGTGGGCAATAAATGAGGAGGTCGTTATGCAACGGATTCTAGTGATGGGCATATCTGCGGGTGCTGGGAAATCGACAGTCGCCCGGATCTTGGGAGAAAAGCTTAACTATCCAGTTACTTATTTGGATAGTTTATATTTCGAACCTGGTTGGAAAGAGGTTAGCGATGAGGTTTTTCAACAGCGACAAGTAGATGCGACCTTGGGTGCTACTTGGGTTATAGAAGGAAACTATTCCAGAACACTGCCAGTGCGAGAAAAGTATGCGGATACCGTTGTTTATTTGGAACTCCCTCTTTACCTGTGCTTGTATCGTGTAGTCAAACGACGGATTCGATATCATCGTCAAACGAGACCTGATATGGGAAAAGAATGTCCTGAGAAATTGGACTGGGAATTCCTTAAGTATATCGTAACTACGTATAGACGGCGAAAAGTGGATATGCGGGGACGGATGCGACGATATGTAGAAGAAGGAAAAAAGGTGTTCCTTCTTCAATCACGGCGACAAATTCAAGATTTTCTTCAGAAACTAGAACAAACAAAATTAGACGAGCTGCCTTAGCAGTTCGTTTTATTTGTTTTTGAATATAAATTCGGGTATTATTATCTTGAATTAAGAGTAATCTCCGCGAGATATGAGGGAGGAATTTATTAATGGAACTAAAAGGAATACATCACGTTTCAGCGATTACTGCTAATGCTGCAGATAATTTATATTTTTATACAGAAGTCATGGGGATGCGTCTTGTGAAAAAGACAGTTAATCAGGATGCTCCTTCGATGTATCATTTGTTCTACGCCGATGAGGCGGGGAATCCGGGAACAGAGTTAACGTTTTTTGAAATTCCTCGCTCCGGTGCTACGCGAACTGGAACAAATAGTATTTCATTAACTTCATTACGAGTTGCGTCCGACAAAGCGTTACAATTTTGGCAAGAGCGATTTACAAAGTATGGAGTTAAACAAGAAGAGATAACAGAACAAGTGGGACGAAAGACGATCCGCTTTACAGATACTGAAGGACAGCGACTTATGCTCGTTTCTGATGAAACAAATGTGGGAGTTGTGGGAGGATCACCTCAAGTTCATGATGAAATCCCTAAGGAATTCGGGATTATTGGTCTTGGACCAGTCACTTTAACGGTTGCGAATGGCGAATTGACAAGACAGTTAATAGAGGGAGTTCTAAAATTCAGACCAGTTGCTACCTATCCTTCTGATAGGGACGGCCAGTGTGATGTTGTCGTTTACTCAACAGGGGAAGGTGGAACCGGCGCTGAGCTTATTCTTGAAGAGCGCACGGATTTACCGACTGAACGACCAGGACGTGGGAGTGTGCACCATGTTGCATTACGTGCAGCAGATCAGGAAGAACTTTCACAGTGGATTGCTCGACTTACAGAGATGCAGGTCCCGCATTCTGGATTCATCGACAGATTCTATTTCCGCTCAGTTTATATTAAGGATCCTAATGGCTTGACGATTGAACTTGCAACCGATGGACCTGGGTTTGATACTGATGAACCGTTTGAAACTATGGGTGAGTCCTTAGCATTACCGCCATTCCTAGAACCTCGACGCGAGGAGATAGAAAGTCGACTCAAGCCACTAGGCGGGGGAAACTGATATGAATCCTGCTTCGATGGAGTTGGAAGTTTTCATTAAAAGGGTAATTTGGTGATAGATTTTTAATGACAAGTTAAGTTTTATGAGTGGGAATTGGGATTTATGATCACAATCCAGGGTTTATGAGCGGAATGTGAGATTTATGAGCACAATCCAGAGTTTATGAGCGGAATGCGGGATTTATGAGCACAAACCAGAGTTTATGAGCGGAATGTGAGTTTTATGATCACGATTCAGAGTTTATGAGCGGAAATCGAGATTTATGATCACAATCCAGTGTTTATGAGCGGAAATTGGGATTTATGATCACAAACCAGAGTTTATGAGCGGAATGTGAGATTTATGATCACAATCCAGCGTTTATGAGCGGAATGTGAGATTTATGATCACAATTCAGAGTTTATGAGCGGAATGTGAGTTTTATGATCACGATTCAGAGTTTATGAGCGGAAATCGAGATTTATGATCACAATCCAGTGTTTATGAGCGGAATGTGAGATTTATGATCACAAACCAGAGTTTATGAGCGGAAATTAGGATTTATGATCAAAAACCAGAGTTTATGAGCAAAATCCACGATTTACGATCAGCACGCCAACACTAGCGATCACCAAACGAAAAAGAGCAGCCGCAGCTGCTCTTTTTTACGTGGTCTCTTTTAAAATTTCATCTACCGTTGCATTCACTTCGTCGCGTTTCATCTTCTCTTCGCCTTTTTCAAGCGCAGACAATGTCTTTTTCGCGAGTGCTAAGGGGATTTTGCAAAACAACGTGATGTTTTTCGTTTCGATTTGCTTCATATATGCATCCGCCATGTCTAGATTTTCTCTGGCGTAGTCAAACAAATCATCACGTGTCCATCCTTCTGGTAAGAAGCGGACGCCTCGTTCAGCATCTTCGTCCTGATTACGTAACATATTGACTGCTTGCAAGCCGCGACCATACCCGATAGCTAGCTCGCGATCAGTGATTGTGCCATCGTATTGCTCCCAAATATCTGAGAGCATGACACCTACAAGTCCAGCGACGTAGTACGTATACTCATCCAAGTCTTCTTTTGTTTCAATTTGGAAGTCTTTTTCAACCCATTTTGCCATGCCATCCGCCATAATTGCAGTGACATTGCGGACATTTTCATACAACTCCGGTGGACATACAGCGAGCCAATCGGCTAAACGGAGTGTCACTTCAGGTAACTGGCCTTGAACAGGTTTTAAGAGTTCATCATAGTCTGATTCGTTGAATCCGTTTCGAAGAAGTTCAGCTGTAGCTCTAAGTAAAGCAGTCTTTTTCACAGGATCCAATTGTTCGTGATCTTCGATTTCATCGATTGCACGGAGGCATAGATAAGCAGAGCCGACCGTTTTACGAAGTGTTGGGTTCAATAATTTAATCGGTATGTAGAATGTGCGGCTCGTTGCTTTTAAAACGCGCATCGCATCTTTTTGTAGGGCAGCTTCATTCATGTCAAAATCCTTCTTTCCATAATACGATGTAGTAGACTCTAGTGTTTATATCATACCGCTTACTCACGGTCATTTCCATTGAAAGCCTCTTGGAGGCTTGACGCAGATCTTATTAGAACTTATACTAATTAATACTTCAATGATTAAAGTATTTAACGAGTGAAATAGATTTGAAAGTAGGTAGTGCATTATGCCCGAAAGAAGTTCAAAGGATTTTGCAAGGTTTGAAGAATTATTCTGGAATGTGACTCGGGAAATGGGGAAGATGTGGAAGCAAGTTTTTGAATCACATTTACCAGGATCGCAGTCTCACTTAGTATTTACACTAGCACGTAAAGGGCCATTGAAAATGTCGGAGCTGGCGCAAATTCTCGGATTGACAGCTGGAGCTGTGACCGCTGCTTCAGACAAACTCATCGATCATGGATATGTGACTCGAATCCGTGATGAAAAGGATCGCCGAATTGTCTATTTGGGAATCACTGACGAAGGAAGAGAAATGCTACAGCAGTTGCGCGAGGTTGGTAGAACGAAGATGACCGAAGCGTTTAGTCATCTAAATGAAGAACAATTACCGATAATTATCGAGATTTTTGAACAGGCAGCTGGAAATATATCGAATATGAAAGGAACTGAAAAATGAATCACTTAACAGCGAAGCAAAAAGTGACCATTATGATTGCAATCATGACGGCGATGTTTTTCTCAGCTATCAACCAAACGATTATCGGCGTTGCCATGCCACGAATCATTTCACGTCTTGGCGGAATGGATTATTACACGTGGGTCATCACGATTTACTTGCTGACTATGGCTGTTGCAACGATCCTTGTAGGGAAACTGTCTGATATTTACGGTAGAAAACCGTTTCTACTTGCGGGTATCGGAATCTTTATGGTCGGTGCGTTCCTGTCAGGATTTTCGTCGACGATTTTCCAACTCATCATTTTCAGAGGTATCACAGGAATCGGTGGCGGTGTTATTATGTCTACCGCGTTTACTGCAGTTGGGGATTTATATTTACCAAGAGAGCGGGCGAAATGGACGGGGGCAATGAGTGGAATCTTTGGGGTTTCCAGTGTCCTTGGACCTTTGATGGGAGGATACATAGTCGATCACCTCGATTGGCATTGGGTCTTCTGGATTTTCTTGCCTCTGGGAGTAGTAGCATTTGTGTTGATTGCAAAACTGTTCCCTAAAGTGCCGAGAAGAGAAGGCGAGTCAATCGATTACTTCGGATCTCTATTTTTAACGGTTACGATTGTATCTCTCTTGCTTGCATTCAGCTTGGCAGGTGAAGGAGTAGGCAAATACGCATGGTCTTCTTGGCAGATCATTGGACTCTTTGCATTGACAATTATAGCGTTGATAGCGTTCATAATTACTGAAAGCAAAGTCAAAACCCCAGTTTTGCCACTTTCACTATTTAAAAATGACATTGTTACCATGTCCAATATCGCTGGGTTTTTATTAGGCGCGGGTATGATGGGGATTATGATTTATACGCCGTTCTTCATCCAAGGTGTAAAAGGAATTTCTCCTAGTGGATCAGGATATATTATGATGCCAATGTCGATTACAATGGTGTTTGCAACGACGTTCGCCGGAGGTTTCATGACGAAAACCGGGAAATATAAAGGGTTGGCCATCATAGGATTAGCTATTGGAGCCATTGGCATCTTTTTAATGAGTTTCATTACTATCAACACACCAGTTGCGTTGCTCATTACTTATTTGTGTATCGTTGGGATTGGTCTTGGACTCAGCATGCCCGTATTTTCACTCACAGTACAAAATGCGGTTAGCTTGCGACAACTTGGTGTTGCCTCAGCCTCCTCGCAGTTGTTCCGTTCTCTTGGAAACACTGTCGGAATCGGGATTTTCGGAGCTATCATGAGTTCAGTCATGACAAAAAAGATGACGTCTGAATTCTCAGGTCAGGGCGATGGAGCGCTATCTACTTTGCCTCCTGAAGAAGCTGAAAAAATCGGTCAGCTCATGAATCCTGAGATTTTATTGGATGTCCCAAGACTTGAAAAACTAAAAGCAAGTCTACCAGTGGATATTCAACCGATTGCAGAACAGCTGGTTGGCATGGTTAAAGGGATATTTAGCGAAGCAATTACGACAACTTTCTTTGTGGCTGCTTGTATCATGGTAGCTGGCGTAATCGTTGCAGTATTTTTACGTGCGATTCCACTTGTCTCTGCAAATGATCCTTCACCAGCAAAACAACAAACTGAAAAGTAATATGAAATCAGGTGTAGCCTTGCCAAGTTGTTACGGCATTGCTACACCTGATTTTTTTCGACCATATCAACCTGAATTCGGACAGAATGAGCACCCAATCTGCCAAGGTACGCAGGAGGTATTGAATTACAATCGGTCTAGACGTAAACTAACTTTAGTATTCAGAAAGTTTTAAAGATTGTTTCACTAGAAGCTACCATAAAGGAGGAATTACACATGGGTGAATTACGCCAAGTAAACAAAGAGGATTTTAATAATGAAGTATTGAACAGTGAGGTACCTGTTGTGATCGACTTTACAACAGACGGATGCGGTCCTTGTGAATTGCTTGTACCAATTCTGAAAGACATTGATGAAAAGTTTGGTGAGCAAGTAAAAATCATTCAGCACAATGTGGACTTTGATGATTTGATGAATGAAGCAAATGAACATATCAAAACTTATGACGTCATGGGTTTCCCTACAATTGTCATCGTAAAAGACGGAAAATCGGTCGATAGTATTCTTGGAATTTACGATCCTGAGGAAATCGAACGGAGAGTCCAACAAGTACTATAACGGAAAATGTACTTCCAAGCGAAAGGGTGTGAACCATCTTGGTGACGGCTACTCAAAAAAGTGTGAAGCGAGATATCCGACGCCAACAAGAGAGTGGCATGTGGAAATCATATATACGTCTCTTGTTTAAAACCAAGCTTCCATGGTTCTGGTTAGGATTTCTTACGTTTCTCAATATTGCGGATATTACATTAGGTCTTCTACTACCAGCCTATACTGCGCAAGTTGCTTCGGGGGTTATTACATCCACAGTGATTACAGGTGTAGTCGTAGTTATTGTTGTTCGGGTACTATTTTCAGGGATTATCCGTTATATTGCAAAAATAACTTCATATAAGATTGATATCCGGTATCGGAAACTGATCTGGAATCGTCTCATGCGATCGCCAATCAAATTATATGACGATGTTAAACCTAGTGAGATGGTAAGTCGTACGGTAAATGATACTTCTCAAATCAGTGCAGTCATATCCGGGTTATTTCCAGCACTTGTCGGTATGATTTATGGGACAGTTTACATCGCCAAAGTTCTTTATGGCTACGATTGGCGTTTAAGTGCTGGTTTGCTGCTTTATACACCGGTCTATGTATTATCCATTATCTATTATGGTAAATGGAATTATCGGACACACAAATATACACAGAATCGTCTTGCTGGTTTGACACAATTTCTCTCAGAATTACTCGTGAGTATCCCGTTGATCAAATCATTTGCGAATGAACAAAAAGAAACAGAACGTGGAAAAGATAACATCCAGCTTTACTATAGAGCAAACATGAAACGTTCGTTGACTGCATGGGTGAATACACCGCTTACAAGCATACTGAACCTAGTGATGGAATTGTTCGTGATTGTGTTCGGGATTTACTTGGTCACTCAAGGGACTATCACAATTCAGATCTGGATTGCCTTCTTTATGTACGTTGGGATGTATTTCGGCATGCTGGAAACGTTCGGCTTGATGTATACGCAAATTAAACAAAGCCAAGGAGCGACATCACGTATTGCTCATCTCGTTGAAAACGATCTCGAACAATACCACCGTGAACAAGAAGTAGACAGCAATCAGCTCGATCTTGAGTTCAATCACGTGACGTTTGCATATGGAGATAAACTGGTTCTTGATGAAGTCTCATTTACGGTCCCTTACGGAAAGGTAACTGCCATTGTTGGCCCGAGTGGAGGAGGAAAGTCAACTATCCTGGCGCTCCTTCAACAGCTGTATCATCCAAATGATGGACAGATTAGTTTCGGTGGAACCCCGATTGAGAAATTCCATTTAAATAGTTGGCGTAATCTATTCAGCTATGTAGCTCAAGATAGCCCGCTATTTGCTGGTACGATCCGTGAAAATATCATGTACGGACTTGAACGCGAAGTATCTGAGTCAGAACTCATCAATGCTGCAGAAAATGCCAATATCTTAACCTTCATTAACGAACAGCCGGATAAGTTTGATGCGTCTGTAGGTGAAGGTGGATCCAGTCTCTCTGGTGGACAGCGTCAGCGCATCGCAATCGCAAGGGCGTTCTTAAGGAACTCTGACTTCTTGCTACTTGACGAGGCAATGGCAAGTCTTGATGTCAAATCTGAAAAAGCGGTTCAGGCAGCAATGAGCGTATTGATGGAAGGTCGAACAGCTATCGTTGTTGCTCACGATCTATCGATCATTCGCAATGCAGACCAAATCATTCTATTGAATGAAGGGAAAGTGGAAACAACAGGTACACATGATGAAGTTCTGAGAGAAAGCGATTTATATAGACAGTTTGTTGAGTTTTTGAATAATACAACTGAGGGCTGATGACTGCTTGTAGAAAGAACGGGGGAATCAGCAATGAATGATCTGAAACGCAGAAGCTCTTGGGGGGAATTCTTCCATCTTATTAAAACATCAAAACTGCCTTGGCATCTATACTTTTTCCAGATTGTGTCTTGCCTTGCGACGACAACGCTATTGCTCAGTATGCCACTTGTCATCCAGCAAATTATGGAAGGGAACATTTTTGATAAAGAGATTGTTATGAAATACGTCTATATGAATATTGGTAGCGTAGCACTTGTGACAATCTCATCTTTCTTTGTTTTCATGACGAGCCCAATTACCAAAAGGAATATCCAGAGAGTCATATGGCCAAAACTCATTCGTTTGCCTATGAAAGAGTACAGAGATAACAAATCTTTAAATATGATCAGTCGTGTGACACTCGATCCATCCTATATTGACCGCTCAATTTCGGATTTTACGAGTCTTTTTAATACAACATATAGCTTGGTTGGTTCATTTGTCATCATGTATGGCATGAATGTTAAATTGACACTGGCTCTCTTACCTGTAATACCTTATATCGTTATTGTATCAATTGTTGTGGGGCATTTCACACAAAGAACCCAACATGGAGTTCAAAACCAATTGTCCAATATGACTGCATTCTTTGCAGAACGTCTCCCTAAGATCCGACTTATCAAAACATTTGGTAAAGAGGATTTTGAATTTGAAAAGTCGAGCCGAGTGATTGAAAACCAATATACAGCAGATAAAAAACGTGCATTTGTTGACCTGTTTGCAGAACCACTCATGCAAAGTGTCCAGGCGATTGTAGTAGGTACGGTTCTTGTTTATGGCGGGTACTTGGTTTCTAAAGGGGACATGAAAGTAAGCCAGGTCATTTCGTTCTACTTATATGTACAGTTCATCCACAACAATGTATTGCAGTACGGACTGTTCTGGCAAACACTTAAACAAGCAAAGGGTGCTTCTGCAGAAATCGCTAAAATTCAAGAAGCAGGGGAAGAAAAGCTGGATCGCACGTATACGTTCAGAGAAAAAGCGACCCAGACTGATGCGGATTTAACATTAGAGAATGTTTCGTTCAGCTATGACCAACGTCTCGCGTTGACCAATGTCAATTTGACGATTCCTAAGGGGAAACTAACTGCGATTGTTGGGCCGAGTGGCGGAGGTAAATCTACCATATTCGCATTGCTTGAAAGACTGTATGAACCGAATGTCGGTCGAGTACTGATCGGTACTACGCCAGCTGAAAAGGTCCATTTGGATGAATGGCGCTCAGGTATTGCCTTTGTCTCACAGAGTGCTCCGTTGCTTTCAGGAACAATCCGGGAAAATATTCTATACGGTATTCATGAAGATGTTGGAGATGACATTGTTTGGCTTGCAGCTCGATATGCTTCTGCAGAAGAGTTCATCCGTGAATTTCCTGAAGGGTTGGATAAAGACGTCGGTGAGTTCGGTACAAAGCTTTCAGGCGGTCAACGTCAGCGAATTGCAATTGCCCGAGCATTTGTCATGGATCCTGAGTATTTACTATTGGATGAAGCCATGGCGAGTCTAGATGCCCAAAGTGAACATGAAATCAATCGCGCACTTCGTTTACTGATGAAAGGCAGAACAACTGCATTGATTAGTCATAATTTACGGACGATGAAGCAGATGGACCATATCATTGTTGTCAACAATGGCCTTGTTGAAGCATCTGGAACACATGCGGAATTGATAAGAACAAACAAATTGTATGGGGATTTAATCGAGATTCAAAATGAGAAAAACGACCTGCTGTCAGCTACGTAAATGGCATAAAGCAAAAAACTAAAAGGGGTGTTTTAAATGATAGCGATGAAAAAAGCATTTTTAGTCTTCATGATGATGATTGTGGCGGGAGCATTAGCAGCTTGTGGAGGGGACACTGCAAAAGACGAAACCGCGAAACCGGATACTGAAGCGGCGGATTCAGGTGCAACAGATGATGGAGCAGACACAAGTGATGAGAACGTAGACCCGACGGATGCGAATTTTGACCAAATCCTAGACTTGCTCAAAGATGCAGGATTAGAAGTTGGCGAGAAAACAACTGGATTTGCAGATATCGATGGCACAACACAAGTCATGAATGTTGTCATTAATGGTGAAGATATGCTTCCTTTCCAAGTTTACATGTTGGAGCCGGACAGTGAAAACTTGAAATCAGCAAGAGAAAAAGGCGAAGTGACAATGGAATTCGAAGGACAAGAGGGACAAATTCCAATGGAAACAAAAGATGATTTCCTATACTTTATCGCTGACGGACATCCTGATCGAGACAAAGTATATGACGTGATGGTAAACGACTTCAGTCAAAAATAATAGGATTACACGCCGGCATAGTCCCTGCAATCAGGCTATGTCGGCTCTTTAATTAGCTACTATAGAAATGGAGGAACAATCATGAGCATGCCAAAATCGGCAGAGGCCATTAAGAATAATTTGCACGTGCATGTACTTGAAAGCAAAAACTTCAAAACAGTAACTGTAGAACTGAAATTTCAAACGTTAGTTGATCGGGCTACAATAACGGAAAGGAATTTACTTCCAGGAGTTTTGAGAGCCGGTACTAAGCGTTTTCCAACTGCTAGTGCAATACAGGATGAGCTTGATGACTTATATGGAGCATCACTTCAACTGTACCAAAGCGTCTCAGGTAACTGTCATATTCTGACGGTTCAAATGGAGTATGCGAATGAGCGATTTATTGAAAACGAAAATAATCTTGAGGAGAACATATTCGGTTTTCTGAACGAGTTGTTATTCAACCCCAAAATAAGTCAAGTTGGATTCGACAAGAACACAGTTGCTCAAGAAAAAGAGAAGTTACGAAAAAACCTAAAGGCCAGTAAGGATGATAAATCATCATATGCTGGAGAGCGTTTAATAGATGAAATGGCAATCGGCGAACTGGATTCGATTCATCCAAGTGGCTATCTAGAGGACATTGATAAGATTTCAGAAACTGGACTTTATGCTACATACAAAAATCTTTTGGAAACAGCGAGAATTGACGTATTCGTTGCTGGCGATGTTAATCCAGAAGAGACAAAAGAACTTATTGGAGCAGTTTTGTCAGGAGTACCTGACGGAAGTGACAAACGTTTAAGTGGAGGCGCAGCATTACCAAGTGATGTGAAATTGGTAGAGAAGCCTAAAACTATTCGTGAGTCGGATGAAATCCAGCAAGCTAAATTGCACATTGGGTATCGAACTCAAACTATCTTTACGGACGCGGATTTTGAAGCACTTATGATTGGAAGTATGATTCTTGGTGGACATGCGGGTTCTTTGCTGTTTACAACTGTTCGGGAACAGCATAGTTTAGCCTACTACGTTGGTGCGGACTTAGATCTATACAGTGACAAGATGATCATCTTCTGTGGAATTGCTCCAAAAGATTATGAAAAGACAGTTGAAATTATTGATGAACAAGTAGCTATCTTAAAGGCCGGTACATTCTCCGATGAAGTTCTTGAAGATACTAAAGCCATGATGATTGGCAGTTATCAGCAGGCGTTGGACGGGATCGCTGGAATTATTGCAACAGAGTATCAGAAAATCCTAACCGGTACCCTGAAATCACCACAAGACATGATAGAAAAATTTAAATCTATTACTCGTGAGGATATTCAAAGGGCTACTAGTAAGTTAGAGCGTGATACGACGTTCTTCTTAACGAGTAAGGGGGAAGAATAATGGAGAAATTGAATTTCACAACTATTGATGAAGTAGTTTATACTGAACAACTGCCGAACGGATTAAATGTCATTTTGATCCCTAAAAAAACGCTAAGCAAAACGTTCGGTATTTTCACCACAGATTTCGGAGGGGCGGATTTAGAATTCATTCCTTACAACGAGACGGAAGCTGTGCAAATTCCTTCAGGAACGGCCCATTATTTAGAGCATAAGCTTTTCGATAAAGGCGATCATGATGTATACACGGAATTTGGTAAGCTTGGTTCTGATGCGAATGCGTATACAAACGACTCTGAAACCTCTTATTATTTCACGACTGTTGGCAACGAAATTGAAAATGTAGAGTTACTTTTGAACTTCGTACAAGATCCATATCTGACAGATGATACAGTAAATAAAGAAAAAGGAATTATTAGTCAAGAGTATCAAATGTATGCAGACATACCTGAACAACGGATCTACTTAGCTGTCCAAGAATCTTTGTTTGCAAAACATCCTGTTCGTCATGAAGTACTGGGTACACTTGACTCGATTAATAATATGACGAAGGAACAACTACTAACTGCATACGAGACATTTTATCATCCGACGAATATGACACTCGCTGTTTCAGGGAATTTTGATACTGAGGAAATGATGACTGCAATCCGGAGTAATCAGGAGTTGAAAAAGTTCCCTGAAATCGGTCCATTTACTCGTGTATATCCTAACGAGCAGAAAGAAGTTCATGAGTCACAACAAATCCTTCACATGAATGTAAGTGTGCCTAAGATGATGATTGGAATTAAGGAGTATGTCGGCGAAATCCCATCAAAAGAACTTGGAATGCGTAAACTATTAACGAATATGACACTTGATTACTTTTATAGTAGGAGCGGTACGTTCTATCAAGAACTTGCTGAATTGGAGCTAATTGATTCATCATTTATTTACACATCTGTGATTGATAAAACCTTCGGATTCACCATGATTGGCAGTAATTCCGCTCACCCTGAACTACTTGCTGAACAGATTAAGAAGCAGTTGAAGTCTTTATCATCAGCTGATCTAGAAGAACAGCAGTTCGAGCGCTTGAAAAAGCGTTCAATTGGAAAAACCTTGCGACGTATGAATTCTATTGAAAATAATGCACAAGGTATGATCTGGAATCGCAATCGAGGGTTGTCCTACTTTGAAACAATCCCAGCAATTCAGCAACTGACACTGGACGATTGGAAAACATTCCTCTTATCATGGATTGACGAAGAGCGTTTGACAGTCTGCACGATTATGCCTGAATAACCAGAGCTCTTCTTCCGTAAAGGGAGAAGAGTTTTTTTATTTGCATGATTTCGCCGATTCCTCTTGATATGGTATAATTCGAACAACATTAGTTGACAAGGTGATGAATACATGGGTATTCTTTCGGGGATTTTTTTAACCATTACAGTTTTTACAGGGCTCTTTCTGGCGCAATCAGCAGTAGGCATTCATCCGTTCAAATCGATAGTGAAAGTAATCCTCTCTGTAATAGCCGCAGTTATTGTTTTCGAAGCGTTTCAATTTTTTACAGGGTCTGACCTTGACCCGAGCATCATATATATCCTTTTACTACCTGCTTTCGTATGGTTCGTGCGTATGCCGATCCTCCAAGCATGTTTTTCGATTTTACTTGGATGGACTTATCAGATAGCAATTGTCTATGTGATTCAACGAAATCTTTTTGAATTAGCGATTACACAGGCTAAATTAGAAACGGATTTCTTCATCATGTTCATGATGGAACTGTTTATACTCATGAATAATTTGCTAATCATTTTATGGGTTGTGCGTTTGAAGCCGATTTTGCTTCCAGCTGAAGTTTTCAGAGAATCTGGATCAAACGATAAACCTAAATTCATGCAACGGTCCACTTTATTAGTTAGTGCAATCTTACTTATTGTAATGGGAATTTTTTTTCAATATACGTATTATGACCGGCAATTCTTCACTCCGGCCTATCGACTTTTCATCACAGGCTGGTCGCTGTTACTTCTTGCAATTTTATTGGTTTATTTAAAAACTTCTCTTCGGCAAAAGCTAGCTCAAGAAAAATTCTATCTAGACCAGCAATACCAGCAAGACATGCTTTCTTTCTTTACAGTAATCCGTTCTCAACGCCATGATTTTAACTTCCACTTAACGTCGATATACGGACTTTTGAAGAAGAAAGAGTATGATGAAGCGAGCTCTTATATTGGTCAAGTCGTTCAACAAGTCCAGGATGTCAATGAATTGCTTCCTCTAGCTCACCCTGCAATGAGTGCACTGCTTAACACGCAAAGTGAGCTGGCTAAGCAAAAAGGAATAGAAATCCACTTTTCAATATTTGATGATTTACGTGGAATTCCTGTTTCAGTGTATGATGTTAATAAAATTCTTGGGAATCTCATTCAAAACGCAATGGAAGAACTTGAATTGCTACCAGTTATAGAGCGTAAACTACATGTAGAAATCACAAAAGAAAAAAGGCATTACGTGATTCGTATTAGTAATCGAACAACAGCAGACAATCAACGTATCATGAGTATGTTCCAATCCGGCTTTTCAACAAAAAGTTCACACGAAGGAATTGGTCTTGCAGGTGTTGAAAAAATCGTGACCGCGAACTTTGGGGTGATTTTCCCTGAATTGAGTGAAGAATGGTTGACCATTCACGTAAGAATACCAGAAGGTACAGAGAATTATTGAAGAGATTCAGGGGGGAAGAGTGCATGCAAATTAGAACAATGATTGTAGATGACGACCAGCAAGCGATTGATTTACTTGCTGCCGACCTCAAATCTTTTCCTTTCATCTCATTGATTGATACTGTAAATAGTGGGAAGTCGGCATTGACCATTTTAAGATCCAAGAAAGTGGATTTATTATTTTTAGACATTGAAATCGGGGATATAACTGGTTTGGAATTAGCTGGACATATACAGTCAGTATATCCTCACATTGAAATTATTTTTGTAACGGGTCATGCAGGATTTGCGCTTGACGGGTATGACTACAGACCGCTCGATTTTCTCATCAAACCCATCAACTTTTTCAGGTTGGAGAAAACAATGACTACGGTTCAAAAGTCTTTTCAAGAACCTCAGAAGTCCATTATCCCGAATCATAAGATTGGTATGAAAGTTTCTGGTGGGATTCGTATTGTGAATGTAGGCGATATTTTATATATCGAAAAAAGTGGAAGAAAGATATCAATTGTTACTTCTCAGGATTCGTTTGTATCTGGAGATTCCATGAAAGAAATCGAAACGATGTTCGATGGATATGGTTTCTATCGAGCACACCAGTCGTTCATCGTGCCTTTACATCATATTGTTTCGGTTCAGTCGGATTCCACCGCTCGTTCTTATACAATTGAGCTTACAAATGGACAGCATATTCCATTGAGTCGAAACAAATATAGTGAACTTCAAACTTTGCTGGAAGCAGAGGGAATTCAAATTGTTTAAAGAGGAGCAGATTGCTATTAAAAGCATCTGCTCCTCTTGTTTTAGTTAGTTATCTGAATTATCATTAAAATAAGTATCTATTATTGAGGAGGATGTTGATGACTAGTCAATTCAATGTTGATGGACTTATCGATCATGTACAGTCTGTACGAAGAAATACGTTAGGTGATTTACTACTTCGAACGAGTGAACGGTTTCCAACAAAGCTTGCACTTGTCTTTAAAACTCAGCGCCTTACCTATGAAGAGTTGGATGTCTTAGTAAATCGCACAGCACACGGGCTATTGTCGAATGGAATAAAGAAAGGTGACTTTGTCACTGTCATGTCTAGAAACAGTTTAGATTTTGTAGTTCTTAACTTTGCCTTAGGGCGCATTGGAACGATAATGGTCCCTATCAATTATATGCTCACTAAAGACGAGATTAGTTACATTATTGAACATGCCCGGATTCATGCAGTGTTTGCTTCAAAAGAATTCACTGCAGTTATGGACCAATCATTGGTACGACACGAAGTTGAGAAAAAAGTAATCATTGGACAGTCTGATGAATACGCACCTGAACAATGGACTTCTATAAACAGCATTCGCAAAGATCAATCCACCGCTCTCCCGGATATTCAAATCGAAGACGATGATGTTGCACAGGTTTTGTATACAAGCGGTACTGAGTCGCGGCCTAAAGGTGTGATGCTCAGCCATAAAAGTTTAATTAGTGAATATGTTAGCAGCATTATCGATGGAAAAATGAGCGCAGAAGATATCGTCATACATGCGCTACCCCTGTACCACAGTGCGCAATTGCACGTCTTCCTAGGACCGAGTGTTTACTTAGGTTCAACTGGAATTATTCTGGAATTCCCATCACCCGAGACAATCTTACAAACAATCGAAGAGGAACGCGCTTCTTTGTTGTTCTGTCCTCCTACTGTGTGGATTGCTCTTCTTCGTCATAGGGATTTTGATAAAAGGGATTTGTCTTCTTTGAAAAAGTGTTATTATGGCGCTGCGATTATGCCGATGGAAATCCTGAAAGAATTAAAAGAACGGTTACCAGGTGCATCACTTTGGAATTTTTATGGTCAAACGGAAGTCGCGCCTCTCGCGACTGCACTGCAGCCTGAAGACCAACTAAGAAAACTTGGCTCAGCAGGATTGCCTAGTTTGAATGTGCAAACAAGGATTGTAAATGATCAGGATGAGGAAGTTCCTCGGGGACAACTCGGTGAAATCGTCCACAGAACCCCGCATGCGATGAAAGGTTATTTGCACGATGCAGAAAAAACAGCCGAAGCTTTTCGTGGAGGTTGGTTTCATACTGGTGATTTGGGTATCATGGATGAAGAAGGCTATTTAACTATTGTGGATCGGAAAAAAGATATGATTAATACAGGTGGAGTCAACGTTTCCAGTAGGGAAGTCGAGGAAGTCATTTATGAAATGGAAGGCGTGTCCGAAGTAGCGGTCATTAGTATTCCAGATTCTTATTGGATTGAAGCAGTTACTGCAATAATCATTCCAAAAGCAGGCTCGAAAATACAGGAATACGAGGTCATCGAGTTTTGCAAAAAACGATTGTCATCATTTAAAATACCTAAGTATGTAGAGTTCACAAACGAGTTGCCTAAGAATCCTAGTGGGAAAGTATTGAAACGCACGTTGAGAACAGATTATACAAAAATAATTGGTAATTGAATCCTTCGTCTGTTAGGAGCCTTTTTCTGTTTCAAAGTACAAGTGTGCATGTAGGCTGCATCCTGGATTGAAGGTACGGTGACAGTTAGGACAGTTGGATTGGCAGTTTAAATATTGTGCAACAGTTAACTCGTGTCCGCAACCGCCACACAAAACGGCTTTTTGGTCAAAGGTATTTTTGGGCCATGGCTTTGGCTGATCACATCCACATTGTGCATGACATTCATAACAAGGGAAATACTGATTGCAGCAATAAAATTTAATGGCGATACGGTCGATTTCTTTATGATAATGCGCACATCTCGTTTCAGAATCGACTTGGATTCCAAGAACATTTTGTCCATGAATATACACTAAACTTTCAACTCCTTTCTCTTTATTGTAAGCTAAAATATGAATGTGGACAAAAAGCGTGAATTTAAGTGGATTCAAGACATTATGATGCATACTACAACACATTTTGTGGTATACACAAGTAGGAAGGAGGGATTGCTGAATGACATTTGTCCATATTGGCGTGTTTTTACTCGCCGTATCGTTCGCGATCTTCGCAATTTATTTATGTATTGTACTATCACGAATTTCTGGACTGCTGACGACTGTTGGGAGTACTGCGAACCGAATGGCAGACCAAGCCGATGTCTCCATTAAAGAATTAGAGCTGACAATTGTCGAGGCGAGAACTTCGGCAACTGATGTACAAATGAAATTAGATGCTTTAAACAGCGTTGCAGAAACTGCGAAAAACCTTGGAGATACTGCGTACACAGCTTCAGAAAGTGTACATGGGATGGTTAAGAGTTATGCTAAGCAACCGGATTTACCAGGTACTAAGCCTTTTGTTGGGCTTATCCAGGTAGCAGAGTTTGCTTCAAGCCTTTTCTCTACATGGAAGAAAGCTGAAAATGTAACGAAATGATGGAGGGATGAAGATGAGTTTAACCGGAATTGGAGTACTCCTAATAGGAGTCGCCTTTCTCATTCTTGCGATTTACATAGCGCGAGTGTTGAATGGTGTTGCAGGTACACTCGGCGGAGTGAACAAAACGCTCGAACAAATGCCAGACCAACTTGAAGGAATATTGGGTGAAACGGGACAGCTGATACGACATTCAAATGATACATTGTCTGATGTTAATGAGAAATTGGGCAACTTGACTCCGATGTTTGAAGTAGTTGGTGATGTTGGAAATACGACACGCAATTTAACTGCTTCACTTCATAACGTGACAGATGCTGGGAAACGTAAAGTAGACGGTTTGGACGAGAGCACTCGTAACAAATCGGTTGGTGGCCTCTATGGAACAGTAGCTCTAGGCTATTTTGCAGTACGTAAGAGCACAGCGATTAAAAAATCGTCAAGCTATCCACGACCAGGAACTTTACTCGGTGAAGGGGAGCAACGGGCAAATGACATTCAACGGATGAAAGCAGAAGCAGCGGTTGCTGCAAAATCCGGTAAGTATGTGAAAGAGGATTTATAAGAGTTTGGAGAAACGCTGGCAGTTGCCGGCGTTTTTGTTTGGAGAAATTTGATAAAGGTGAGCGTCCCAAACTGATATCAAAACAGACATAAAAAGCCGGTGCTCATTGGCACCGGCTTACAACTTATTTCTTAAGAAGTTCAGCTTCTGTCTTCATTTCTTTTTTGTTTTGTTGAAGATAGAACAGGAATGACAGGAAACCATATAACCCTTGATATTTTTTACGTCGAGTTAAGTTTGCTGCATCTCCGGTATTCTCTTTCAACGTGTTCGATTTACTTAACGCACTTTGTGTAAGAGTACGAGCGGCCTCTCCAGTATCTCCAACAATCTTGAAAAGAGGAGTGATTTCATTTACTTGCTGGTTCACGTTACCAATTGTTTCATTACTCGTATTCAAAACGATCTGTGCTTGTCCCGTTACGTCATCCATTACATTGGGCAACTTTTCAGTTGTCTGTTTCAAGTTCTCCATAACGTCTCCAAGGTTCTTGAGAGGTTTGATCAGAATCACGACTAAAACTGCAAAGGCGATTCCGATGACCAATACACCGATACCCATCCAATCCATCTACATCACCTCTAAGTTAGTTTTTCTGTTTCGGTTCAGGCAATCTCTTTTGGGGAGAGGGGAGTAAGTCCAGTCTCTCTTTTTTTCGTTTGTTCTGTTTGGTGGGATAAGAAGCGTTTGTTTGTTTTGATTTTTCCCTTTTAGCTCGGAAATAGATACTAGCGGCAATTCCTGTAATGGTATTCGCTTTCTGCATCAGGTCCTTGTACTTTGGATCAGGATTACTGATCTGTTCAGACAGTGATTGAAATGACTTATTCATATGTACCGTTGAATCGTCCAATTTTTCAGCTGTCTTTGAAACACTGTTCAATGATTGCATTTTACGTTCTACATCTTCTGTAATGCGGTTCGTATTCGCAAGTAGTTCGTTTGCTTGATCAGTAATCCCGTTTAACTTGCCTTGCATAGTTGTTAATGTTTCGGATACTTCATTCATCGTCGCTTTAGCGCTTTTTAAAGTAATGATAACGAATATTGCGATGAGAAGAAGTGATAGTGCGGCAATCGCTGCACTTACATACAAAAGAATTTCCATTCCACAACCCACTCCATTCTGACTGTCGTGTGCTACTTAACCCACATACCTAGTTGTACCACTATTCCATTGTGCATAAACACTCCAGGACATGCAAGTTCAACTATAGTAGAAAGCCATTGCGATGAACATCATAATAAAAATCGGGATTCCAGTTAGGAAAAACACCCTAGGGCTCTTGGAAAACACTTCTGAAGGTGAGCGCATGGACTCCAAGTCTTCTTTTGTATGCTTAAAAGAAATTACTTTCCTCATACTTCTATTGAAAAAATCAAATGATCCTGTCCGGAAGATGTAGATAATTCCTCCTACAAACAGCAATAGCCCTCCAACATAGAATGAGCTATTGATGTATGACAACAACGACATTCCTTCTTTTGAAAGAAAAGATAGAATGAAAATAACAAATTGACCGAATAAAAACAACAGAGTGATTTTTTTCAAATTTCTAACCTCTTTTTCTGAATCTTGTATGTAATCACTATGTATAATACAATACTATTACAACTTTTACAAAGAGAAAACATGTAAGAAACCGCTTACCGACACAATTTATGGACAATTCGCATTCGTCTATTGGTTGTGTCTAGTAAAATTTCTTTCAAAAACACTTTGACTTAAGAGAATTTAATTGTATAATGAAATAGTGTTAATTCTTCAGACAATTATAAAAAAGGGGGCTATAACTTGAAGAACACAAAATGGTTGTTACTAATGGCAATGACATTAGTACTAAGTATCTTCCTTGCTGCTTGTGGCGGTGCGGACGAAAAAGAAGAAGACGCTTCAAAAGATGGTAGTAAAGATGACAATGCAACTGAAACACCTAAAAAAGAAGACGGTGAGCCAGACGCTGAGCAAATTTTGAACTTAGCTGAATCTGCTGCAATCCCTTCTGTTGACTCTGCAATCGTTGAAGATGCAGTAGGATTCAACGTATTGAATAACGTAAACGAAGGTCTTTACCGTTTAGACCAAGAGAACAAGGCTATTCCAGCAATGGCTTCTGAAGAAGCAACTGAAAGTGAAGATGGACTTACTTATACGTTCAAACTTCGCGATGCAAAATGGTCTGATGGAACACCTGTAACTGCTGAAGATTTCGTATTTGCTTGGCAGCGTGCAATCGATCCTGCAACTGGATCACCTTATGGACCATTCATGATGTCTGGTACTGTTAAGAACGCTACTGCTATCAGTGAAGGTAAAATGGATAAGAAAGAACTTGGAATCGTTGCGAAAGATGAAAAGACTTTGGAAGTAACGCTTGAGCGTCCAGTTCCATATTTCCTTTCATTGATGTCATTCGGAACATTCTACCCACAAAAAGAAGAATTTGTTACATCTAAAGGCGATGCATACGCAACAAACTCTGATAACCTTCTTTATAACGGACCATTCACACTAACTGATTGGGACGGTACTGGCGGAAGCTGGTCTTATAAAAAGAACGATGAGTATTGGGATGCTGAAAACGTTAAACTTACACAAATCAACGTAAACGTTGTTCAAGATTCAGCAACTGCTGTTAAACTTTACAAAGATGGTAAGCTTGACCGTGCTGGAGTATCTGGCGACTTAGCAATGCAATATTCAACAGATCCAGAAGCTGTCCTTCAACCGGAAACTTCTGTATTCTACATGAAGTTCAACCAAAAGAAACTTAAAAAAGAAGAAACACCACTTGCTAACGTTAATATCCGTAAAGCAATCGCAAAATCATTCCAAAAAGAAGACCTTGCAGATGTCGTTTTAGCTAACGGTTCACTCCCTGCAAACTTCCTAGTACCAAAAGACTTTGCTTTTGACGAAAGCCAAAAAGATTTCCGCGATATCAGTGGTGATCACTTGACTTACAACGTTGAAGAAGCTAAAGAATTCTGGGAAAAAGGATTGAAAGAGCTTGGAGTAGATTCACTTGAACTTGAAATCCTAGGTGGAGATACTGATCTTTCTAAGAAAATGGACGAGTACTTCAAGTCACAGCTCGAAACAAATCTAGAAGGTTTGACTATCAAACTTAAAGAAGTTCCATTTGCAGTACGTCTTGAGTTGGATGATACGCAAGATTATGATATCCAAATTTCTGGTTGGGGACCTGACTTCCAAGACCCTATCTCATTCCTTGACTTGTTCGTTACAGATGGTACAAACAACTTAATGTCTTACTCTAACAAAGAATACGACAAGTTGATTGCTGATTCTAAAGCAGAACTTGCATTGAAGCCACAAGAACGTTATGAAGCATTTGCAAAAGCTGAGAAAATTCTTTTAGAAGATGATGCAGCGATTGCTCCGATTTATCAGCGTGGATTGATTTTCCTTGAAAAACCACACTTTAAAGGTTTAGTAAGTCACCCATTCGGTGCTGACTATAGCTACAAGTGGGCATATATTTCAGGTAAAGAGTAAACGTTAGGTAGCTGAATAACGGGGAGTATATGGTGATTGTTCGCCATATGCTCTCTTTTTAATAATATCAAGTATTGCGAATTTTTTGTAAGTGCTTTCATTCTGAAAACTAACCGTCAATTGGTTTCACATAGAGTAGTGGTACATAGATCTGGAGGTGCACCATGGTTAAATATATTGGAAAACGAATAATTTATATGTTCATCACAATGTTTCTCATTGCGACTGCTACATTTTTCTTAATGCAAACGTTACCGGGATCACCCATTGCGTCATACAGCAAATTGAATGACACGCAAAAAGCTATTGTTGAGAAAAAATATGGAATTGATAAACCCAAACCTGTTCAGTATGCAATCTATATGAAGAACTTGGCTAAAGGTGACTTAGGAACATCATTTGCGTTCAAAGGAAAAAGCGTAAATGATCTACTGGCTTCACGTATGAAACCATCCTTTATACTCGGAGCCCAAGCAATGGTTTTCGGAACGATAGTTGGGATATTGCTCGGTATGATTGCAGCACTGAAACAAAATACCTTCTGGGATTATGGAAGTACCTTTTTTGCGATATTAGGAATTTCGATTCCTTCATTCGTATTTGCAACTCTTCTTCAGTATTACGTTGCTTCACAGTGGCACCTTCTACCTGTCGGACTATGGAATGATGGCTGGAAATCTAGTGTCCTTCCATCTCTCGCATTAGCCATGGGACCTCTAGCATTATCTGCACGTTTCATCCGTACAGAAATGATTGAAGTTATGGGATCAGATTACATTACGCTTGCAAAAGCCAAAGGGGCAAATGGTTTTGAAATTGCATTTAAACATGCATTCCGAAATGCATTGATTCCTTTGATAACTGTTTTAGGTCCGGTAGCAGCAGGTTTAGTAACAGGTTCACTTGTCGTTGAGCAAATATTTGCAATCCCTGGAATCGGTGAGCAGTTTGTTTCTTCTATTATGGTGAACGACTTTGCAACAATTATGGGCACGACATTATTCTTCTCAGCATTCCTAATTGTTGTCATCTTTATTGTGGATATTTTATATGGTGTCATTGACCCTCGTATCCGCGTGGCTGGAGGGAAAGCATAATGAAAAAAGATATCGAACAGCTGCCACAAGAACAATTTGAACGGATCCATATTGATAGCTCAAAAGCTGAACGTATTGAGAAACCAAGTTTAAGTTTCTGGCAAGATGCTTGGTTGCGCCTTCGTAAAAACAAAGCAGCTATCATTAGTATGGTTGTACTTGTTTTGGTAGTAATCATGGCATTAATAGGACCACATTTGAACGGTCATGACGGCACTACTCAAAATTTAAGACACGCAAACCTTCCTCCTAAAATGCAGGGGATTGAAAACCTCGGAATTATGGATGGGGTCGGGAACTTAAGTGGTGAAAAAGTAGATTTGTATGCTATGAAAAAGGTTGATGAGTATTATTGGTTCGGAACAGACGGTTTAGGTCGTGACTTATTTACACGCCTTTGGGAAGGAACTCAAATTTCACTGCTAATTGCATTCGTTGCTGCAATGATTGACTTGGTTATTGGTGTAATTTACGGAGGAATTTCTGGTTACTTCGGCGGTAGAACAGATGACGTCATGCAACGAATTGTTGAGATTTTAATCGGTATTCCAACATTGATTGTTGTTATTCTCATGCTTATGATCATGGAACCAGGTCTCATGGCGATCATTATCGCTATTTCCATTACCGGATGGATTGGAATGTCACGTATTGTACGTGCTCAAATCCTGAAATTTAAAAACCAAGAATTTGTTTTAGCTGCTAGAACTTTAGGATCGAATGATTCTAAGATCATTTCAAAGCATTTGTTGCCCAACGTGTTGGGGATTATTGTCATTAATACGATGTTTACAATTCCAAGTGCAATATTCTTTGAAGCGTTCCTTAGTTTCATTGGACTTGGTTTACAACCGCCTTCTGCTTCACTAGGTACACTCATTAATGATGGCTTTAAAGTTATGGAATTCCAACCTTATGTATTATTGTTCCCATCCCTTGTCATTAGTATTTTAATGATTGCCTTTAACCTAATTGGTGATGGTTTACGTGATGCGCTCGATCCGAAAATGAAAGACTGATAGGAGGAAAGCAAAATGAGTAAAATATTACAAGTTAAGGATTTAGAGCTTTCCTTCCATACGTTTGCTGGTGAAGTGAAAGCGATCCGTGGTGTGAATTTTGACTTAAACAAAGGGGAGACACTCGCTATTGTAGGGGAGTCGGGTTCTGGTAAATCTGTAACAACGAAATCCATCATGCGGTTGTTGCCTGAGTCAAGCTCAGAATTCAAAAATGGTGAAATTATATTTGATGGAAAAGATTTGACAAAATTATCTGAGCGAGAAATGCAAAAAATCCGTGGTAAAGATATTTCGATGATTTTCCAAGATCCAATGACTTCATTGAATCCGACGATGACTATCGGTAAACAAATTATGGAACCAATTTTAAAGCACCAAAAAGTTAGCAAAGACAAAGCGCGTAAAGTTGCGATTGAATTGCTGAACATGGTTGGGATTCCTAACGCGGAAAACCGTTATAAGATGTATCCTCACCAATTTTCAGGTGGACAACGTCAACGTATCGTTATTGCAACTGCGCTTGCATGTAATCCTCAGATTTTGATTGCGGATGAGCCAACAACTGCATTGGACGTAACGATCCAAGCTCAAATTTTGGAACTGATGAAAGATATCCAAAAGAAAATTGATACGTCAATCATCTTCATTACACACGATTTGGGTGTTGTTGCAAACGTTGCAGACCGCGTAGCTGTTATGTACGGCGGAATGATTGTTGAAATCGGTACAGTTGATGAAATCTTCTATAATCCTCAACATCCTTATACATGGGGGCTACTAAGTTCAATGCCTTCTATGGATCTAAATGAAGAAAAGCTGTATGCAATTCCAGGGACACCACCTGATTTGTTGAACCCTCCTAAAGGGGACGCATTTGCTCTTCGTAGTGAGTATGCACTGAAAATTGATATGGAGCAGCCACCGCCATTTTTCCAAGTGAGTGATACGCACTATGCTGCAACTTGGTTGTTGCATCCACAAGCTCCGCAAGTTGAGCCGCCTGCAGGAATCATTGAGCGTATGCGTACTTTTCCGGGTAGCAGATACTATGAAGCAACAGGAGGGCGTGCGTAATGTCTGATTTATTACTCGAGGTAAAGAATTTAAAACAATATTTCAATGAAGGTAAGGCTTCTGAAGTCCGTGCAATTGACGACATCAGCTTCTCTATCAACCGTGGTGAAACGTTTGGTCTTGTTGGAGAATCCGGTTGTGGTAAATCTACGACGGGGCGCACGATTATCCGACTTTATGATGCAACTGATGGAGAAGTACTCTTTAACGGAGTGAACGTTCAAGATAAGAAAACAAAAGCTGCTAATAAGGATTTCAACCGTAAGATGCAGATGATCTTCCAGGATCCGTATGCTTCACTGAATCCACGGATGAAGGTAATGGACATTATCGCTGAAGGTATCGATGTTCACGGTCTTGCTAACTCTAAAAAAGAGCGGAGAGAAAAAGTAATTTCTTTGCTCGAAACAGTTGGGCTTAACAGAGAACACGCAGAACGTTATCCTCACGAGTTCTCAGGTGGACAACGTCAGCGTATCGGGATTGCACGAGCACTTGCAGTGGATCCCGAATTCATCATCGCGGATGAGCCGATTTCCGCTTTGGACGTATCCATCCAAGCTCAGGTCGTCAACTTACTTAAAGATTTACAAGAAGAACGCGGACTGACGTATTTGTTCATCGCACACGATTTGTCGATGGTAAAATACATTTCTGACCGTATTGGTGTTATGTACTACGGAAAACTTGTTGAGATGGCATCTGCGGATGAGTTGTATCGTAACCCGATGCACGCATATACGAAGTCATTGCTTTCAGCAATCCCTCTTCCAGATCCAATCTATGAGCGTTCACGTGTACGAACTCCTTACAATCCCAAAGATCATAACTATGGTTCTGATGAGCATGTAGAGTTCCGAGAAATCGCACCTGAACACTTCGTCCTTTGTTCCGATAAGGAATCCGAAGAAATGAAAAAAAACCACGTTCCAAAAGAATCATAATATTAAAAGCCGGACACTCTAGAAAATTAGAGTGTCCGGCTTTTTTATAGTTTAGAAAGGATTAATAAATCTTCATATAACGCTCGAGTTCCCATGGATGAACAGTGATTCGGTAGCTATCCCATTCACGCTGTTTGGCCTCTTTGAAATTCGCATAAATGTGACTACCTAGCGCTTCTTGAATGACTGTATCCTCACCCAGCGCTAAAAGTGCATGATCTAGATCCGTCGGAAGTGTTGCGATACCTTCTTTTTGTCGTTCTGAAGCATTCATTTCATAAATATTACGATCACATGGTTTACCAGGATCGAGGTCACGTCGAATACCATCTAGTCCTGATTTAAGAATTGCTGCTAATGCTAAATAAGGATTTGCAACGGAATCGACGGAACGCACTTCGATTCGTGTACTCAGGCCACGCGATGCTGGAATTCGGATAAGTGGGCTCCTGTTCTGAGCTGACCATGCGATGTAGCAAGGTGCTTCATAGCCAGGGACCAGACGTTTGTATGAGTTAACTGTTGGATTTGTAATTGCTGTAAATCCTTCAACATGGGCAAGTACCCCCGCCATGAACTGATACGCTGTCTTACTCAACTTTCTCTCGCCGCTTTCATCGAAAAATGCGTTTACACCATTATTGAATAGAGAAATGTTGCAGTGCATGCCTGAACCATTGACACCGAAGATTGGTTTTGGCATGAATGTTGCGTGTAGCCCGTGTTTACGAGCGATTGTTTTCACAACAAGTTTGAATGTCTGGATATTGTCACAAGCTGTTAACGCATCTGCATACTTAAAATCGATTTCGTGCTGACCAGGAGCAGCCTCGTGGTGAGACGCTTCCACTTCAAATCCGAGTGCTTCCAACTCAAGGACAATATCGCGTCTGCAATTTTCGCCGAGATCTAGGGGAGCGAAGTCGAAATAATCTCCATGGTCGTTCAATTCCATAGTTGGTTCACCATTACTGTCTAATTTAAATAAGAAGAATTCAGGTTCTGGTCCTAAGTTAAAGTCAGAGAACCCCATCTCTTCCATTTCGGTTAGAATTCGTTTTAAGTTCCCTCTAGGGTCCCCGGGGAACGGTTCGCCGTTTGCTAGGGAAACATCACAAATGAGACGGGCTACTTTTCCAGTTCCAGATGGCCAAGGGAACACCATCCACGTATTTAAATCTGGAATTAGGTACATATCGGATTCTTCAATCCTCACAAATCCTTCGATTGATGAACCGTCAAACATCATTTTGTTATCGAGTGCTTTTTCAAGCTGGCTGATGGGAATTTCAACGTTCTTAATCATTCCGAGAATATCTGTGAATTGTAGACGAACAAAATTCACATTATCTTCTACCACATATTTTCGAATGTCGTCTTTTGTTGTATTCTTCATCAGGCCACTTCCTTTTTTAAGTTTTGTCATTATCATAGTTACATAATAATTTTTTATAATACGCAACATTGCATCCATTTACAAGAATTTTTTTCAAGTAAATTGAAATTTTTTAGTTGTTCGCTAAGTGTGGGGTTTGTCGTTTTAACCATAGGGGAATTAAATGATAGGTTGAAATACTGAAATTTTTAATGGCAGGAGGATATTGTAATGAATCGTATTTTTTCAATCGTAGTTTTTGTAGGAGTTCCCATTGTCGCACTAGGGGCATTTTTAAATTGGTCAGACCTCACAATGTTTGCATTGAGCTGTATTACAATTATCGGACTATCCGGTTTCATCGGCCGAGCTACAGAAAGTCTTGCTATAGTAAGTGGACCTCGAATTGGAGGACTATTGAATGCGACATTCGGTAATGCGGTTGAACTGATTATTTCCATTTTCACGTTGAAAGCCGGTCTTATCGGAATTGTTTTAGCATCTCTGACGGGGTCTGTTCTTGGGAACTTACTTCTCGTACTTGGGCTTTCATTTTTTGCAGGAGGTTTGAAGTACAAAAAGCAAAATTTCAGCCTACAGGATTCTCGTTATAACTCCGGGTTACTAATTTTTGCTGTTGTTGTTGCGTTCGTCATCCCTGAAGTCTTTTCGATGACCATGAATCCTACAACGACGTTTCAACTAAGTATCGGAGTCTCTGTGATCTTGATTGCTATCTACTTATCTGGTCTATTTTTCAAATTAGTTACTCATCGAGGTGTATTCGCTTCAGGGGATGAAGTTGTTGAAGAAGAAATTCCAGAGTGGAGTAAAGGGAAGTCCATAATGGTTTTGTTGTTAAGTACAGTAGCAGTTGCATTCGTTTCAGAGCGACTGGTTCATACGTTTGAGACTCTTGGAGAGCAATTTGGATGGACGGAATTATTTATTGGGGTCATTATAGTAGCAATTGTCGGAAATGCTGCTGAGCACGTGTCTGCGATTACAATGGCTATGAAAAATCGTATGAACGTGTCTGTAGAAATCGCAGTCGGTTCCACCTTGCAAGTGGCAATGTTTGTCGCACCTGCACTTGTTCTTATTTCCATGTTGATGCCAGAACAAATGCCGCTTGTCTTTACAATTCCAGAATTGGTTTCAATGGTGACCGCCGCGCTTCTTGTCATCAGTTTATCCAATGATGGGGAATCGAATTGGTTTGAGGGTCTCATTCTATTCGCAGCATACATTATTATGGGAATTGGATTCTTTTTATTGTAACGTCTTATGAAGAATGTATTCCAGTCAATTTTGATGATTATAAAACCCGCACACTTCAATGGAAATCGAGTGTGCGGGTTTCTATATATCTGTTTTCAAGCAAGATTTTAATCTTTAATACATTCTTCGGTACTGCTCAATTTCCCATGGATGGACGGTAATGCGATAACTATCCCATTCTTTCTGTTTCACTTCTCTGAAGTTCGTATAGATGTGGTTACCTAACGCTTCTTGCATCACAAGGTCTTTGTCTAGTGCGATCAGAGCATGATCCAAATCTGTTGGTAATGTTTCGATTCCTAATTCGTCGAGCTCATGTGCACTCATTTCATAAATGTTGTAGTCACAAGGATCGCCTGGTGTGAGGTTCTGTTCGATACCGCTTAGTCCTGCTTTTAAAATTGCTGCTAATGCCAAGTATGGATTCGCAACTGAATCGACTGATCGCACTTCGATTCGTGTACTCAGTCCACGGGAAGCGGGAATTCGGATTGCTGGACTTCTGTTTTGCGCGGACCATGCTACGTAGCATGGAGCTTCGAAACCGGGGACTAGTCTTTTGTAAGAGTTGACGGTCGGATTGGTGATCGATGTAAAGCCTTTGACGTGCTTAAGAACGCCCGCCATGAACTGATATGCAGTCTCGCTTAGTTTCCGTTCTCCCTTTTCATCGTAAAATGTATTTTCTCCGTCTTTGAATAGGGAAATATTGCAATGCATACCAGAACCATTGACCCCGAAAATAGGCTTTGGCATGAAGGTTGCGTGGAAACCGTGTTCCCGTGCAATTGTTTTCACTACGAGTTTAAACGTTTGGATATTGTCACAAGCTTTTAAGGCGTCTGCATATTTAAAATCGATTTCGTGTTGACCAGGTGCTGACTCGTGGTGAGAAGCCTCCACTTCGAAACCAAGCTCTTCCAGTTGCAAGACGATGTCCCGTCTACAATTTTCACCGAGATCGAGAGGCGCAAAGTCGAAATAGTCACCTTGGTCATTCAAGTGCATCGTTGGTTCGCCATGACGATCTAGCTTAAATAAGAAAAATTCAGGTTCAGGTCCTAAGTTAAAGTCGGTGAATCCCATGTCTTCCATCTCTTTAAGAATGCGTTTTAAATTCCCACGTGGATCACCAGGGAATGGTGTTCCGTCAGCTTGCGCTACATCACAAACGAGTCGAGCCACTTTTCCGGTACCAGATGGCCAAGGAAACACCATCCATGTATCTAAATCAGGTATCAAATACATATCCGATTCTTCAATTCTTGTGAACCCTTCGATAGAAGAACCGTCAAACATCATTTTGTTATCGAGTGCTTTATCGAGCTGGGTTACAGGTATTTCTACGCTCTTGATCATTCCGAGAATGTCAGTAATTTGGAGTCGGATGAAATTCACATTCTCGTCTTTGGCGTATTTTCGAATGTCATCTTTTGTCGTCTTACTCATCAAGGCACGTCCTTTTTCAATAGTTTTTATTATCACACTTGAATAATAACTTATAATTATACATAGTGTGACAAGCGTTTTCAAGGAACCGTCATCGGACTTCGACATTTCTTGATAGATTGTAAAATGTCTTAGTGTTTGTGTTTGGTATTAGGGAGAGTGAAGAGGGGACCTACTGAAGTGGGTTTGAGGGATAAAAAAGAAGACCACATTACTTGCGGTCTTCCCAGTTAGCTTGAATAAATTCGTCACGACCTGATTGAGCACGGTCCGCTTCATATGCTTCTTTTTCTTTTTTGTAAAAGTCTTGGTGGTAGTCTTCAGCCACATAAAACGTTTCTGCGGGCCGGATAACTGTTACGATCGGTTTTGTGAATCGACCGCTTGCCGAAAGTTCGTTCTTAGAGTGCTCTGCAGTTAGACGCTGCTGTTCGGATGTGTAAAAAATTGCAGTAGTATACGAGTGACCTCGATCCTGGAATTGTCCTTCAGCATCCGTAGGGTCTATTTGTGGCCAATAGAGCTCCAGTAAGTCTTCATATGGATAAACGGCAGGGTCGAAAGTGATTTCAACCACTTCTAAATGTCCTGAATTGCCTTCTTTTACTTGTTCGTATGTTGGGTTTTTGACTGATCCGCCCATATACCCGGAGACGACACTATGAATCCCGTCCCATTCAGTAAATGGCTTGACCATACACCAAAAACAGCCGCCAGCAAATATTGCTTTTTCGAGTTGTTCCATCATGTCTACCTTCTTTCTTTTAAGTCCATTCTTACATCTTAGTCGTTCGCTCTTTTAGTGTCTAGTGTTCGCGCATGATATAATAGAGTTACACTATGCAACCAACGATTCAAGAGAACGTCCTGTTTTGTGACTTCACTATTGGGGGAATACAATAATGTCAGAACACTATGAAGGTCCAGTCCCGAAACGACGTAGACGCCGTAGATTGCGAAAAGGCAGAGTACTCGTCACTCTATTTTTAGTCGGATTTGTCGGAATAGGACTTTTTTCATCATATCAATATATTGCAGGCAAAAGGATTGCTTCTAAAAATGCAATAGAGCCAGGAAGTTTTGAAGGCGATTTGCTCGATCCTTCAACGTCATCTGTTGAAAACTATTTGTTACTCGGCGTCGATGATGACGGCAGCGGGAGGTCCCGTACCGATACTATGATGGTCCTTTCTTGGGACAAGCAAGAAAAAACAATGAAACTTGTGTCGTTTATGCGTGATATTTATGCGGATATTCCTGGATACAAATCATACAAGCTCAACACGGCATATTATTTAGGCGGTGTGCAAAGTGCAAAGGACACAATCACGGGAATGTTCAACATTCCTATACACCATTATGCCATCGTAGACTTTGATAACTTCGAAACCATCGCAGACACTGCCTTTCCAAAAGGAGTAGAAATGGATGTAAAGAAAGAAATGTCTGAGAAGATCGGTGTTACACTGATGCCGGGTGTCCAACAGTTAAATGGAAAAGAGTTGTTAGGGTATGCGCGATTCCGTGCAGATTCTGAAGGCGACTTTGGACGGGTCCAGCGCCAGCAAGAAGTTTTGTCTGCTATTAAAAAGCAGGCGATGACACCGAGCATGCTAATCCGCGCACCGAAAATTGCAGGCGTGATTTCTCAAACTGTTGAAACGGATTTGACGTCTAAAGAAGAACTCTCTCGTCTTACAAACTTATTAGTAAAAGGCGGAGCAGATATTGAAACTCTAACTGTTCCTGTAAAAGGTTCATATTCGTTTGCAGATTACTCGCATGCGGGATCGGTTATTGAATTGAATTTGGAGCAGAACAACGAGGCGATTCGTTCATTCATCGCAAATTGATAGAAAAACATCTTTAGAATTTGAAGGAGTGGGGGATTTGGCTAGTAAGAGGGAAGTACATGAGAACTTTGAGCAGGATGATGAATATGGTATTCCTCCTAAAAACCGGATTATTCGGTTCTTAGGAGGCAAGACCACACTCTTCATACTATTTGTAGTATTGCTTGTCGGTTTGAACGTTATGATCTTCGATAAGGTATCGTTCATCTTTTATCCGATTCAAGTACTGTTCTCAACAGTGGTGTTACCGATCATTTTAGCGACAATTCTATATTATTTGCTGCGTCCTCTCTTAAAGCTGATAGAAAAAATAAAAATCCCTAAAGTTTGGGGCATCCTCATTATTTTCCTGACAGCTGTTGGACTCATCACATTGCTCGTATTTCTTGTCTTACCTTTTTTGAAATTACAATTTTGGAAACTCGTCGATGAGTTCCCGACTTACTTCAATCAACTCATTCTCACACTCGATTCCTTTTTCAGTAATTCCTTATTTGCGCCATATTACAACCAGTTAGACATTAATGCGAAAGAGTTGCTGGATTCGGGTCTTGAAAATATCGGTCAGATGGTTGCAGATGCTCTTGGCGGCATTGCATCCGGTTTGACGACGTTTATCTCTACGCTGACTGGAATCATCCTCTCAATCGTTACTGTCCCATTCATCTTGTTTTATCTCTTAAAGGATGGGGATAATCTACCGAAATACGTAATTAGGTTATTACCACCGAGAATGCGTGATGATGCCCAGTCGATTTTAAGTGATGCAGACCATCAGATTAGCGCGTATATCCAAGGTCAAATTCTTGTTGCAATGTGTATTGGTACGATGGTGACTATCGGTTTCTTAATCATCGATTTGAAATACGCTCTATTGCTCGGTGTCCTTGCCATGTTCACGAGTGTGGTACCATATCTCGGTCCCGTAATTGCTATTACACCGGCACTCATCATTGCGATTGTTACTTCACCATTCATGATTGTGAAACTTGCGATTGTTTGGACTGTGGTTCAGTTGGTTGAAGGGAAGTTCATTTCACCTCAAATCATGGGGAAAACCCTTCATATTCATCCAATTACCATCATTTTCGTCTTGTTGACGGCAGGTTCGTTATTTGGTGTGGCGGGTGTCATCTTAGGGATACCTGGTTATGCGTTACTCAAAGTCTTTGTTACACATTTGTTCCAGCTACTGAAAGTTCGTTATAACAAATATGAAGTCGATGTCCGTATGCATTATGAACGCCCGAATTATGAAAATAAAGAGTAACTGTCAGAACAGTCGTGCTTAAATGCAGGGCTGTTTTTTTTATATCAAGTTTACCATAATAATATTATGTAAAGTTGATATAGAAAACTCCCTAAGCTTCTATTTACACCGGAAACGAAGGCTATTTGTTTTGAAAGATCCTATATCAAATTCCCCTTGGTGTTTAAATTTAAATATATTTTAGAACGACCATTCTAATTAATTAAAAAAGATATTGCATAGTGAGTGAAATATACTACAAATAGGTCGCATTCATAAAGAGAGTGATTACTTGATATTTACAATGATTTTTCCTTTCGCTCTACCAGTCTCCGAATACTCGACAGCGTTTGCTGTTTCTTCAAAAGGGAATACCCGATCCAAAACCGGCAGAATTTCTCCGGATTCAATATATTGAGTAAGAAGCTGCAACTGCTCACCATTGGATTTCATAAATAGGAACGTGTAGTCAACATTGTGCTTTTTTCCTAGCCTATTTAGTTTCTGACTCGCTACTGCGAATAGTTTAGTTTTCACAAAACCTAATCCCTGTTCTTTAGCAAAGCGAGCGGTTGGCAATCCTGAAACAGATACGATTTTACCGCCTTTTTTTAACACATTGAACGACTTTTCAAGAGTTACGCCACCTTGAGTATCAAATACGGCATCAAAGTCTTTCAAGATATCTTCGAATTGCTCTTCTTTATAGTTGACGATTTCATCAGCACCTAAAGTGTTCACCAAGTCAATCCCGGCTTCACTGACAGTTGTTGCGACATATGCTCCCATTAGCTTTGCCAGTTGAATTGCAAAGGTCCCAACTCCTCCTGAACCTGCATGGATCAATACCTTTTGTCCATTACGCAACCCTAAGACGTCATGGAGTGCTTGATAAGATGTTAATCCAACGAGAGGGATGGAAGCCGCTTCCTCAAAACTTAAATTTTTAGGTTTTAACGCGATATCATCCTCATGCACTGCAATGAATTCAGCAAATGTTCCAGTCTTGCTGTCACGAGGACGTCCATAGACCTCATCACCAATTTTAAAGCGGGTTACTTTTGCACCTACTTTCGTTACAATTCCAGCAAAATCGTTTCCGAGGACTAAAGGCATATCATATTTCAGGATAAGCTTGAGTTCACCTTTTCTGATCTTGGAATCTAGTGGATTCACGCTTGCAGAGCGAATTTCAGCAAGTACCTCATATTCATTAATTTCTGGCACAGGAATTAATGTAGAGTGTAAAGGAAAGTCCCCATATTCGTTAAGTACGAACGATTTCATGTTGTCAACCTCCATTGGTTTTTAGGTGGTGTATTTTCACCTATTATAGTAGGTGTAGCTTAGAAATGGGTTGAGAAGACCTGTTCAAGAACGAGCATTCTAAAATAGGTATAAAAGAAATTACTTTAACATAGAAAGTGTCATATCTATAATGCCTTCAAGTTTTTTCTTGTCGTTTGTTGTTTTCGCCAAGACACGCAATCCAACTAAGGAATTATGAAGCAGATCTGAAAGTTTTTTCGCTTCAAACTGAGAGGATACTTCACCAGTTTTTTGACCTTTCTGTACTAGAGCGTATAGAAGCTGCTCTGTTTTAGAAAAACTATTGGATACTAGTTCTCTCACTTCAAAATCATGCAAGGAAAGTTCTACAGCAGAATTCACGGCTAAACAACCTACAGGCTCAAGTTCATCACGCAATATAGCTAACATGAACAGCTGGCGGATCGCTTTACAAGGAGACTCCTGTGTATTTACGTGAGTAGTGATTTTTGCCTCGATTTGGTTGTCATAGCGTTGCAGTGTTTTCACGAACAATGAATGCTTGTCTCCAAACGTATCATAAATGCTACGGCGATGAATTCCCATATACTCAACTAAATCTTGCATTGAAGTTTTCTCATAACCTTGCTTCCAAAAGAGCTCCATGGCTTTCTGCAATACTTCATTTTCATTAAATTCTTTGCTTCTAGCCATTTTATCCCTCACTTTCAAAGTTTATAGAACCACTTACTAAATTTCATTCTAAAGATATCATTTTAAGAACGGTCGGTAAAGAATTAAACTCGTTTTTAAATTTCGATGATTGGTGTAGGAGGGGAGTGTGACATTTTAAGTTACAATAATAGTATTATGTAAAGTTGAGAATAAAGCACTCTTTCTAATTAGAAAGAGTGCTTTATGGGGTATCGTATAAAATTCGCCCCATTTGAGAGAAGTCATATCCGTGAATAGAAGAGAGTTCTTTCTTGAAAGACTCGGACTGCAAGATGTTCAAAACTGTTTCGCGCAATGCTTGGTTGTCTTCACGCTTGATCATGACTAGGTCATATTGTTCTTCCGTCATGGGGATATAATCTACATTCACTAGGTGTGCATTCTTTTCAATCCCAACACCAATATCTGCTTCTCCGGCTGCAACTTTACTTGCTACCGCTAAGTGGTTCATTTCGATATTCTCATAGCCTGATATCGTCTTTGGTAGAATGCCTTCCAGTCGTAGTCGTTCATCCGTTAATACTCGAATTCCAGATCCTAGTTCACGATTGACGATTTGAATATCTTTACGGTTTAAATCACGCCAACTCCTAATATTCTTTGGATTTCCTGGTTGTACGTAAAAACCGGCTGAACGGGAGAGTAAGTTAACAACAGTATATTCGCGTCCAATTAGGATCCTTCGAATGTACGGTATGTTATAGGAACCTGTATCTCCATCAAAAAGATGGGTACTGACGAGATCTGCTTCTCCCTGAACGAGTGCGAGCAAACTGTTCAAACTGCCAGTGTGAGAACGAAGAGTTCGATAGTTACTAGATGTAGCTGTGATTGCGTTTGCCAAAAGGTCGAGTGTTACATCCTGACCGCTGATGATTACGTGTTGCAAGGTACGTGGTTGTGGGAGATGGGGGATAGACTGTTTCTTTAAGATAGTTGGTACAACAGATTCTGATTCAGATTCTTGTGGAGGAGTTGGTTGCACAACAGGGCGATCGGTTCCACCTTTCATACGCTCTTTATACGCTTCAAAGTCAGACGCGTCAATTCGCATTTGTCTACCAACTCGGTAGGCAACGATTTCCCCTTTTTTAATAAGGTCATACACGGTTAACTTGGAGACTTGAAGCAAGTCAGCGAGATCTTCGGTCGTATACGAAACTTTATCGTGTGAATTCAACCTACATACCCCCATTTCTATCTTCTATCTTCTCTTATTTTTAGAATTATTGCAATAGATATAATAAGATATAACAAGATATAACGAGCAATAGTTAGAATTATTTAATTATAAATAGATAAAGAGAGTTCCCTTATGTTATAACTAGTTATATGTAGTTATAATTAAATATAAATGGTAAAGGGGAGAGCGGTTTGAATAAAATACGTATCGGGATTATTATGGCAACCTTACTACTAGTACTGGTGGGTTGTTCAAATAACAATCCAGCATCTGAAGGTAATGGAACTAGTAAAACGGATAAAGTGGAACTTCACATTTCTGCAGCAGCCAGTTTAACGGATGCATTGGATGACTTTAAGAAAACTTATGAAAAAGAGCATAAGAACGTAGAGTTGACGTTCATGTATGGCGGCTCTGGAAAGCTTGCCACTTCAATTGAAAATGGAGCTCCTGCCGATGTGTTTTTATCTGCAAGTAAAAAAGATATGGATACTCTTGAGGATAAAGATTTACTAGATGCATCAACACGGACAGATTTTACGGAAAATGTGTTAGTTTTGATAGCAAATGAAGATTCAGAGTCATCACTTACTAGTTTCGAAGAGATTGACCCTGCTTCTATTGATCATTTCGTCATTGGTGAACCAGAAAGCGTTCCAGTTGGTCGTTATACTAAAGAAGTATTTGAGCATTTGAAATTATGGGAGCCGATGCAGGATAAGCTGGTTCTTGCTTCAGATGTAAGACAAGTGCTTACGCAAGTTGAACTCGGGAATGCGGATTACGGTGTTGTCTATTCGAGTGATGCGTTTATTTCTGATAAAGTGAAAGTAATCGCGGAATCAGATCCTAGCTGGCATGAGCCGATTGTCTATCCTGGTGCTATTTTGAAAGAGTCCAAGCACGTAGAGGAAGCACAACAGTTTTTCGATGCATTATTAGGGGATCAAGGTCAAGAAACGCTAGCAAAGTACGGATTTAAGTAAGAAAAGGAGGTAGACAATATGAATTTAAGTCCTTTATTACTTTCTGTAAAGGTGGCGGTCATCTCCACGGCTATCGTGTTCGTGCTTGGTGTGTTTCTGGCACACCTTTTTTCGAAACGGCAATTTTTCGGGAAATCGATATTTGAATCACTATTTCTTTTACCGCTCGTCTTACCACCGACTGTTGTAGGCTTCGGTTTGCTGATTTTATTCGGAAAAAAGGGTTGGATTGGTAGCTGGTTACTCGAAACGTTCGATATCCAAATCGTGTTCACTTGGACGGCTGCAGTCATTGCATCTGTCGTCGTCAGTTTTCCTCTCATGTACCAAAGTGCAGCAGCAGCTTTTGATAGTCTAGACAATAAGTTAGGAGATGCGGCGCGGACGATGGGGGCTTCTGAGTGGCGGGTTTTTAGAACCATCACGTTTCCGCTTGCATGGCCGGGATTGTTGGCGGGACTTGTTCTTTCCTTTGCAAGAGGACTTGGAGAATTCGGTGCAACGCTGATGCTAGCTGGATACATACCAGGTAAGACGGATACGATTCCAATGGCAATCTATTTTGCTGTGGAAGCGGGGAAGATGGAGAAAGCGACGTTTTGGGTTGTCATTATTACAGCGCTCGGTTTCAGTACAATTTTATGGTTAAACTGGTGGAGTAAACGGAACTTGAGGCGATTTGCTTCCGAAAAACGATAGGCGGGTGATTCTATGTTAGACGTATCAATCAGGAAACGCTTAAATCATTTCGAGCTAGATGTCAGTTTTCAAGCACATAACGAAATTATTGTGCTGGCGGGGTCTTCAGGAGCGGGGAAGACGTCTATTTTGCAAGCAATCGCTGGACTGACTGAACCCGACAGCGGAATTATTACGCTCAATGGAAAGAGTTTTTTTAGTGGGAAAAAGAACTCGTTACCCGCGCGATCCCGTAATATTGGGTACTTATTTCAAGATTATGCGTTGTTTCCACATATGACAGTCGAGCGCAATATTTACTACGGCCTTCATAAGCAGACTACTGCGACGACAGGTTTTATCATCGAACAATTACTGACGGTGCTTGGCATTAGCCATTTGTTGGACAAGTATCCTCATCAGATTTCTGGCGGGGAGAAACAACGGGTTGCTCTTGCTCGTGCGCTTGCCACAGAGCCTGATTTGCTTCTATTGGACGAACCATTATCCGCTTTGGATGAAGAAACGCGTGAAGAGTGTCAAGATGAGTTACTTCGGTTACACGAATTATGGAAAATCCCATTCCTTATAGTGACTCATAGCCGATCAGAGGCTGAAAAATTAGGGGATCGGGTGCTCCATTTGAAAAAGGGCTTGCTTGTCAATGAGAGTCGTGGAACAATGAAAGAAACCCTAGTGCACTAAGTGACGGGGTTCCGGAGGCGATTCCTATGGATGAAATTACAATTGCTCCACTGACAAATGAAGAAGAACTGATTGAAGCTTTTCCGATTATGAATCAGCTTCGTACACATTTAGATCTGGAAGAGTACTTGGAACTCGTGTATGAGTCTGAAGCAAAAGAACGTTACCAGATGCTCGGATTACGGGATAATGGCGAGTTAAAAGCGGTTATTGGCTTTAAACCGATGATTACACTCTATTACGGGCGCTCATTATGGGTGTGTGACTTAGTGACGGACAAATCAGCTCGATCTAAGGGCTATGGCGATAAGTTGCTTACACATGTTGAGCAATGGGGTAAAAAACACAATTACGAATCGATTGCATTATCTTCAGGGTTGCAACGTACTAGTGCACATCATTTTTATGAGGAAAAAATGGACTACAGCAAAGTGAGTATCGTGTTCAAAAAGGAATTTTGATGCGAAAAGTGCCGTTTTTACGGGTATGCGAACAGAGATGCGAACAGCCGGCGGATGCCTAACAATCTGCCGGTTTTACTAATGATTAAGGAGTTGTTGGACTTATGTGGGTCAATGAAAATGGAATGCTGAGACAAACTTCGGATGAGACGCGTGTTAAATTTAGAACTTCGATTAGCAAAGAGATTTTGGAGCAACTAAAACAGCAAGCAGATCAGCACGGAACGTTTGTGAATTATTTGCTTGAAGATGGATTAAAAGACGTATTGCAGCAAGATGCAATTACATTCAATAAAGAAACGCGACCTAAAGACCGAATCCAGTATAAAACGACGTATGATAAGCAGTTGCTGGAAAGCGTGCGAGCGTTAGCCAAGGATAATCAGTTGTATATAAATGATGTGATTGAGTATGGCGTGCAGTTTATAGATGTGGAGCGTGCAAAAGCAGGGCAATATAGATATCGGATTGAATAATAGTTGCTTTCTTTTAACGCCCCCGTCATAATATATATTATAGGAAGCTACGTATCATTAATAAGTATACTTAGGATAGTGAGATAAAACAGCGAAATTGAGTTATTTCTAAGGAATTTATAAAACGCGACTTTTTTTGCTTAAGTCGCGTTTTATTGTGGTTTCTATTTAGTTTACGTGCACTTAAACGCTTTTGACTGGAATGATTGCATCCGCAGCCACTGGCTCTTCCAACTGAATCTTACGTTGTTTCATTTGCAAGAAAAATACTGTCGTCAAACTGATGCTGATCACTCCAAATACGATGACCATTACTTGCAGTCCAACAATATCCAGGAACGCCCCGGTCGCTAGTAAAACTACTTGGAACACGACTCGCTCTAACATATTCCGGAATGAGAAAAATCTCCCGTGGTACGCTTTTGGCATCTGTTTCTGGAAAATCACCATAGCTGTTGGGAAAAAACATCCTAGACTGAATCCTAGGACTGTAAATGCTGCCAACGTTGCTAACTGGCTTTGTGCGAAGAATAACAGGAATTCTGCAACTGCCACCATACTTGCAAAGAAAAATAAGATCATCGTAGTTCGCCATTTCAATGCAATTCGTTTTACTGCAAATGAACCGATCATGAATGCGATTCCTTCACACGTGTAAATTAGTCCTTTTATGGATGCTGAATCTTGAATTTCACTAATATTGATGACAATTAAATTAAATGAGCCTAAAAATAATAACGGAATCAATGTCATCACTAGCGTCATTCCGACTGCAGGATACGCTTTTAGTACTGGAAAGACCTCCATGAAACCGCCTTTAGCGCCTTCCGTTTTAACAACAGCCTCTGTCCCCTCCCCTTCATCAATGCGTAGCATGAATGTGAAGACGAGTAATAAGCCATAAGCAACGATTGAAATCCAATAAAGGGACGATAACGACCAGTAGACTAAGATGACACCTGCTAATGCAGTCCCTGAGACACGTGCAATGGTCGCTACGTTCATGTGCATCCCATTCATAGTCAGTAGGTCGTCGTCCTTCACAACGAGCGGAATGGCCGCTTGTAAGGCTGGAAAGTAAAACGTTGCTGCGAGTTGAATGGTGACAACAAATGCAATCATCCACCACACAGAGCCTGTTGCAATTGCGATAAGCATGAAGACGACACTGATGAGACGTCCAGCCCCTGCTAGAACTAATATGCGCTTCTTAGCTTGTTGATCAATGATTTTACCTGCTAAGGGACCTACGAGTATTCCCGCCAAGAGCCCGACTGATAGAATCAGGGCTTTGACAAAGTCAGAAGGGATTTTTTCTTGCATAAACTCCAAATTTCCGATGATACCGGTCCACAGACCAATACCTGCAATCAATTCACCGGAAAGAATGATCCAAACATTGCGATTTTTCCACATACACCTTCCCACTTTCCTACTAGATAATTCGCTTTCCGAATTAGTATACGATAGAAATGCAAAAAGCACACGAGAATTCTCAGAATCTCGTGTGCTTTTCATCAATTTCCAGTTATTTAGATGTTGGTTTATCGGTTTTGGCGGTAGGTTCATAGTACAGCCGGCTCGCTGCCCCGTTTTTCGTCTCATCTGACATTGCGCTTCCATTTGATTGGCGATCTGATAATCTCAGGCTATTCGGCTCAATTTCAGTTTTAATATCTTTTACTGTTGTAAGAATAAGTTTTTCAGCAGATCCCGTGATCTTAGCACCGATCACTCGATATGGGTTCTTTTTCAGCTCTTTTAAAATCATTAATCCACGTTGTGCACGTGAACCGACTTCAATTTCCTTTAATGCCGTGCGTTTTACGGTACCTCGTTGTGTTGCAACAACAATTGATGCTGAACTATCTGTAATGACTTCCATGGAAATGACTTGGTCTTCAGGTTTTAAGTTGATACCTTTCACGCCGCCCGTTCGAACGCCAGTCGTACCGACATCACTGAGTGGGAAACGTAAAATGTATGCCTGATGCGTCACTAGGACTGCATCTTCACTGCCTTTTACGATGCGAGCATCTAGTAGTCTGTCGCCTTTTTTAACGTTCATGCCTTTGTATGCACGTCCATAGCGCTGAACGTGGAAGTCAGCCAATTTGGATAGTTTCACAAATCCGTTAGCTGTCACCGTCAATATGGAGTGAATGTCATCGAATTGTTCCAGCCCAATCGCCGCCACAATCGATTCACTCGGCTCGAGCGATACAATACTTGAAATATGCTGCCCAAGGTCCCGCCATTTAATATCTGGCAACTCATGAACTGGCTGATAAATATAGTTCCCAAGTGACGTGAACAACAATAAGTGATGCTGTGTATTCATCGTACGCTCGAGTATAGGATAGTCGGACTCTTTCATAGCCATTCCTGAACCATTAGATGCTCCATAAGAACGCAATCCTGTTCGCTTCACATAGCCCTCTTTTGTGACAGAAACGACTACTTCCTCACTAGGAATCAGAATATCAAGATCGACTTTCAATTCTTCGATCTTTTCTTCGATGACAGAATTCCGAGGTTCTGCGAAACGCTTGCGGACATCGTGTAATTCTTTCTGGATCAAACGGGATAGCTTAGCTGGACTGTTTAAAATCGCGTTGAGATCTTCAACCAGCTTACGCAACTCGTCTTGTTCCTGTTTCAACTCTGTAATGTCTGTATTTGTCAGACGATACAGCTGCAAAGAAACAATCGCTTCGGCTTGAATTTCTGAGAAGTCAAATCGAGTGATCAAATTGTTCTTCGCGTCACGTTTATCATTCGAGCTACGTATTGTCTGAATGACCTCATCCAAAATAGATAAGGCTTTCATCAAACCTTCTACGATATGTAGACGATCTTTAGCTTTGCGCACATCGTACTCAGAACGTCGAGTGACGACTTCTTTCTGATGCTCGATATACGCATCAAGAAGCATCGCTAAAGACATCAGCTTTGGACGTCTATCCGAAATCGCGACCATATTGAAGTTATATGCGACTTGGAGGTCGGAGTTTTTCAACATGTATTTCAAAATCGGCTCGCCATCAATGTCTTTTTTAAGTTCAATAACAATACGGAGTCCGGTACGGTCAGATTCGTCGCGTACTTCTGCTATCCCATCAAGCTTACGATCAACGCGTAGTTCATCCATCTTTTTCACAAGATTGGCTTTGTTGACGTCATAAGGGATTTCCGTGATGACAATCTGAGATTTACCAGCTTTCAACTGTTCAATTTCAGTTTTGGAACGGACAATGACCCGTCCTTTTCCCGTTTCATATGCAGCTTTGATGCCATCTGTACCTTGAATGATTCCGCCTGTCGGGAAATCTGGCCCTTTTAAAACAGTCATCAGTTCATCGACTGTCGCTTCTGGGTTGTCCATTCTCATAAGGACTGCATCAATCGCTTCATGCAATGCATGCGGTGGGATGTCGGTTGCATATCCTGCTGAAATCCCTGTAGATCCATTGACGAGCAAGTTCGGGAAACGTGCAGGCAACACAGTTGGTTCCGGCTCGGTATCGTCAAAGTTTGGGATGAAATCCACAGTTTCTTTGTTGAGATCCCGTAACATTTCACCTGCAATCGATGACAGTCGTGCTTCTGTATAACGCATCGCAGCGGCTGAATCGCCGTCAACTGAACCGTTATTACCATGCATTTCAATCATCATATGACGCAATTTCCAGTCCTGACTCATCCGTACCATTGCTTCGTATACGGATGTATCTCCGTGTGGATGGTAGTTACCGATTACGTTACCTACCGTTTTGGCGGATTTACGGAACGCTTTTTCGTGTGTGTTGCCTTCATTGTACATTGCGTACAAAATACGTCGTTGTACAGGTTTTAACCCGTCCCTTGCATCAGGTAATGCGCGATCTTGAATAATATATTTACTGTATCGGCCAAAACGATCGCCGATGACTTCCTCTAACGGGAGGTCCTGAAAGCGTTCTGTTGCGGTCATTCCACTTCCTCCTCAACATGCAGGAATTCGTTCTCTAATATGGTGCTTCCTTCTTCCAGGCTGAAGTCAACATTGCTTTCAATCCAACGGCGACGGGGTTCAACTTTGTCTCCCATCAATGTTGTGACTCTTCGCTCAGACTGGGCACCATCTTCAATCGTAACTCGGATGAGTGTCCGTGTATCAGGATTCATGGTCGTATCCCATAACTGTCCTGCGTTCATCTCTCCTAAACCTTTATAGCGCTGAAGCATATAGCCTTTACCGATTTTGTTCGTAGCGGCGCCAAGATCACGTTCTGTCCATGCATACTCGACTTTTTCTTTTTTACCGATTCCTTTAGACACTTTATAAAGTGGAGGTAATGCAATGAATACTTTACCAGCTTCAATTAGCGGTTTCATATAGCGGTAGAAGAACGTCAATAGCAGTACTTGGATGTGCGCGCCATCTGTATCAGCATCGGTCATAATAATGACTTTGTCGTATGCTGCGTCTTCAATCGTGAAATCAGCACCAACACCCGCACCAATAGCATGGATGATTGTATTGATTTCCTCGTTTTTCATAATGTCTTCGAGTTTCGCTTTTTCCGTATTGATGACCTTACCACGTAGCGGCAAGATTGCTTGGAATGTCCGATCGCGCCCTTGCTTAGCAGAACCGCCAGCAGAATCACCCTCGACAAGGTACAATTCGTTCTTTTTTGCATTTCTAGATTGAGCAGGCGTCAGCTTGCCGGAAAGGAGTGTGTCGCCTTTCTTTCGCTTCTTACCTGAACGCGCGTCTTCCCGCGCTTTACGAGCGGCCTCGCGCGCCTGGTGTGCACGTACAGCCTTGCGGATCAGGTTTGCGCTCAATTCCGCGTTTTCTTCTAAGAAATACAGCAAATGCTGTGAAATGACAGCATCTGTGATAGTTCGTGCTTCACTTGTCCCGAGCTTGCCTTTTGTTTGGCCTTCAAACTGCAAAATTTCTTCAGGAATCCGCACAGAAACGATGGCTGCGATTCCTTCCCGGATATCAGAGCCATCCAAATTTTTGTCTTTTTCTTTTAATAAACCCGTTTTCCTCGCATATTCATTGAATACACGGGTCATGGCCGTTTTTGCTCCGGTTTCGTGTGTTCCGCCATCTTTTGTACGGACGTTGTTAACAAACGAAAGGATGGTCTCTGAATAGCCATCGTTAAATTGGAACGCAAACTCCACTTCAAGTCCATCGGTCTCGCCTTCAAGATAACCGACTTCATGAAGCGTGTCTTTTTCTTCATTCAAGTACGAAACGAAGGCTTTAATGCCAGTTTCATAATGAAATGTCTCGGTTTTTTCTGTACTTTCTTCTGTTAAGACAATCTTCAATCCTTTTAACAGGAATGCGGACTCTCGCAACCGTTCTGCGAGAATATCATATTGATATTTAGTCGTTGAAAAAATCGTCGGATCGGGTTTGAAGTGAATCAGCGTACCGGTTTCCTTCGTTTTCCCGATGACTTCAAGCCCTGTCGCGGGTTTTCCACCGTGTTCAAAACGTTGTTTGAAAATCTGCCCGTCTCGGTGAATAATGACGTCCAGCCATTCAGAAAGTGCATTTACGACAGATGCACCAACACCGTGAAGCCCACCACTCGTTTTATAGCCACCTTGGCCGAACTTACCGCCAGCGTGTAAGACAGTCAATATAATTTCTGTTGTAGGTTTCCCTGTTTTATGGGTACCTGTTGGCATGCCTCGTCCGTAATCTCGTACGCTAATGCTGTTGTCAGAGTGGATCGTGACATTTATTTCAGATCCGAATCCACTTAGTGCTTCATCCACCGCATTATCTACGATTTCAAATACGAGGTGATGCAATCCTCTTGCATCCGTCGAACCGATATACATACCCGGCCGTTTACGTACTGCTTCCAAGCCTTCAAGCACTTGGATTGAATCATCATTATACACATTCAATTCTTTTTGTTTCGTCAAGATGAAACCTCCATCAAACAAATGTTCTTATTTATCTAATGATACGTCGCCATTTTTATCATGTCAACAAGACACGTCAGCGCTTTGCTTAAATAATTGTATAGAAGAAAGCCTTTTATTGCAATGACTGGCCTCATCAGATTTATCCGCAATTGTCGTTCAGTACCGGTTCTGCTAAAATGAAAGAGATACATAATTTTTCACGAAGGGGCATGTCATGGAAATCATTTTATTACTGGTACTCGCATATTTAATCGGCTCTATCCCATCTGCGCTTTGGATTGGAAAACTGTTTTATAAAACAGATATCCGAGAACACGGTAGCGGAAATATGGGAGCGACTAATACATTTCGTGTTCTCGGCAAAAAAGCCGGAATCGCTGTTACTGTGTTTGATATTTTAAAGGGAACAGCTGCTGTATTGCTAGTATCTCTACCCTATTTTGCCGATACACACGTTCATTCGTTAATCGTGGGTGTCGTGGCTGTGATTGGTCATATGTACCCTGTTTTTGCGAAGTTTAAAGGCGGTAAAGCCGTTGCAACTTCAGGCGGCGTATTACTTGGTTACAGTTGGCCAATATTTGTGTTGGCCATACTCACTTTCTTGCTTGCGCTGAAAATTACAAAGATGGTCTCGCTCACGTCGATGATTGTCGCAGTGATGGGTGCAATTTATGGGATTATTTATTATTTCATTACAGGGGATATCTATTTGGAGCTGGTGATTGTCTTGATGGGCGTGTTCATCTTCTACCGCCACAGGGCAAATATAGCACGGATCAAAGCAGGAACTGAGCCAAAAGTGAATTGGTTGTAATATAATCAAAGGCATCATAGGAAGGCGGGTTTTCAAATATGAATATACGCATTTCAAACGAAGCAACTCAGTGGTTTGATGAAGAAATGGACGTTGAAGCTGGGGATTCCATACGATTTTTCGCAAGGTACGGCGGTAGCAGCCCGCTGCATGAAGGATTTTCATTAGGCGTTATCCGTGAACAACCGGATGAAGTGGCGGTAGAAACCATTTCGGATGATGTCCGCTACTACATCGAAACTCGTGATCTGTGGTACTTTGATGGGCATGATTTGCAGGTTGGTGTGAATGAAGATCTTGGAGAATTGCAGTACGATTATGTGAAGTCGGAGTAAGTGAAATGGATGACTCGTTGTTTCGCCTAACTAGACAGACAATTCTTCTTTTGGTATAATAGTCTTGAAAAATGGATATTGTAAAAAGACCAAGAAGATGTGATGATCTTCTCGGCCTTGTAATAGAATAGCGTTCGCTTCAAAGGCGAATCGCATAGTGCGAAGTAAACCGCTCCATTGCTTGGAGGCTCATGGGCGGTTTACTTTTTTCTTGAAAAAGTATATGACAAAGCAAGAATGGCCACGATCAGACTTCCAAAGCCGATCATGAGACTCAGTGCTTCAAATGGTGTCATACGCATCACCTCCTCCCGTTTCCTGATACGTTTCTTTCAGGAAATTGGGATTGCAGATCTGCGAACCGCCTATGAGCTCGTGCTATTCTAGTACATCATTAAGTATAACATATTTTAATAGCTCGTACATATGTTCTTGATGGCTTGTCACCGGCATTTGTTACTTTTCAAACACCTCGATTAGGACTGCGAGGTGTTTTTTTGTGGTTATGATTGGTGAGTGATTTGATATGGGAGTGGGATTTGTGGGTTTATGATCACATTCTGAGATTTATGAGCGGAATCGCGGGGTTATGATCACATTCTGGGATATATGAGCAGAATCGCGGATTTATGATCACAATTCGGGATTTATGAGCGAAATCACAAAGTTATGATCACATTCTGGGATATATGAGCAGAATCACAAATTTATGGTCACTTTATGCTTCCCCACCGCCACATCCCCATAGAAAAAGGCTTCCTGAGCATTCCAGGAAGCCTTTTTCTCCGATCAATCGACTCTTTTTGCGATTTCGACATACTTTGCATCCCACGCGGGGTCTATTTTCCGTAGCGAAACCGGTCGGAATGTGTCTTTTCGTACAACTACGTGTTCCGAGGTCGCAGTCGCCGCCACTTTCCCATCAGCATGCAAGATTTCATAGCCATAGGTTGTGCGTAACTTTCCATGGGATTCAATCCATGTACGTACAGTAGCTGTCCCGCCATACCGCATTGCTGCCTTGTACTTGATGGATAGATCTGTTACTGGCGATAAATACCCGTCGGCTTCGAGCCCTGCATACGTGAATCCGAGATCCTCGATGAGCTGAGTTCGTCCGATTTCCATCCAAACTAAATAATTCGCATGATAGACAACGCCCATCTGGTCGGTCTCTGCATATCGAATTTCAATTTCCTTCTCGCTGATAAACATGTCCTGTCACCTCTTCTACCTAGACAATTATACAAAAACCGACTAAAAATAGCAGTCTTAACGAACCGAAAAAACCCCTCTTACTGAAATGAATCAGCAAGAGGGGTTATGGGGATTACTTTTCTAACATCTTGTTGCGAAGTACCATTTGAAGAATGCCGCCGTGACGGTAGTAGTCGATTTCGACTTCTGAATCGAAACGCGCTAGCGCATCGAATTCCGTTACAGTGCCATCTGCAGCAGTAGCAGTCACTTTCAAGATGTCGCGTGGCTTAACGCCTTCAGCGATATTCACGCTGATTGCTTCTTCTCCTGTTAATCCAAGAGATGCTGCACTTTGTCCGTTAACGAACTGAAGTGGAAGAACACCCATCATCACAAGGTTTGAACGGTGAATCCGCTCGTAGCTTTCTGCGATGACTGTCTTGATGCCAAGAAGAGATGTCCCTTTAGCAGCCCAGTCACGTGAAGAGCCCATTCCATAATCTTTACCAGCAATGATCGCAAGTCCAGTACCTTGTTCTTGGTACTTCATGCAAGCGTCATAGATTGGCATGATTTCTTTGTTTGGCCAGTAAGTTGTGTAGCCACCTTCTGTACCTTTTGCGATTTGGTTACGGATACGGATATTCGCAAACGTACCACGCATCATTACTTCGTGGTTACCACGACGTGAACCATATGAGTTGAAGAAACGTGGCTCTACGCCGTTTGCACGTAGGTAGAGGCCTGCAGGTGTATCTTTACCGATTGCTCCAGCTGGTGAAATGTGGTCCGTCGTAATTGAGTCGCCAAATTTACCAACAACACGCAAGTCATTCAATGCACCGATATCTTCAGGCTCTTTTGAAAGACCCTCGAAGAATGGTGGGTTTTGAATATATGTTGAGTTCTCATCGAAATCATACAATGCATCGTCAGTTGTTTCGATTGCATTCCACGCTTCGTTTTCAGAGAATACACGTGCATATTCTTTACGGAAGAGTTCAGGAGTGACCGTTTTTTCGATCATTGCTTTAACTTCTTCTGTTGATGGCCAGATGTCTTTGAAGAATACATCTTTGCCGTCTTTAGATTTACCAATTGGTTCTTTTTTGAAGTCGATATCCACTGTTCCAGCAAGTGCATACGCAACAACTAGTGGCGGTGAAGCCAAGTAGTTCGCTTTCACGTAAGGATGGATTCGTCCTTCAAAGTTTCGGTTACCCGAGAGAACAGATGAAACGAGCAAGTCGTTTTCGCCAATTGTCTTCTCGATTTCTGGAAGCAATGGACCAGAGTTACCGATACATGTTGTACATCCGTATCCAACTGTGTTGAATCCGATTTGGTCGAGGTACTTATCAAGACCAGAGTCTTGCAAGTAACCTGTAACAACTTTTGAACCTGGTGCAAGTGAAGTTTTCACGTATGCAGGTGGTGTTAACCCAAGCTCAACCGCTTTTTGAGCGACGAGTCCAGCACCGAGCATTACGTATGGATTCGATGTATTCGTACATGAAGTGATCGCTGCAATCGCTAGATCGCCCGTTTTCATCTCCATTTTCGTACCATTTGCGAACTCGATTGTGCCACTCTTCTTCATTTCTTTCGGCGTAAGTCCGAATCCTTGGTTGCCTTCAGGTGCGACAACTGCATCATTGAATTCACGCTTCATGTCAGAAAGTGGAATCATGTCTTGTGGACGTTTAGGTCCAGCAAGGTTCGCTTCTACTTCAGTCAAATCGATTTCGATGACTTCAGTGTAGATTGGGTCTTCTTTGTCCGTTGTGAAGAACATGTCGTTTTCTTGCAAGTACTTTTTCACGACAGCGATATGATCCGCATCGCGGCCTGTTAGACGCATATAGTTGAGTGATTCTTCATCAACTGGGAAGAATCCACATGTTGCGCCGTATTCAGGTGCCATGTTAGCGATCGTTGCACGGTCAGCAAGTGGTAATTGTGGTACGCCTGGTCCAAAGAACTCAACAAACTTACCAACTACACCATGTGCACGCAATGTTTGCGTCACTTTTAGTGCGAGGTCAGTTGCAGTTGTTCCGTTTGGAAGTTCACCAGTCAACTTAACACCGATAACTTGTGGAATTGGGAAGTAAGAAGGCTGTCCAAGCATTCCTGCTTCAGCTTCAATTCCGCCAACGCCCCATCCGAGTACGCCGATTCCGTTAATCATTGTTGTGTGGGAGTCTGTTCCGACTAACGTATCTGGATACGTTTCGAATGATCCATCTTCGTTTTCAATCTCATGGACAACACTCGCCAAGTACTCAAGGTTAACTTGGTGAACGATACCAGTTGCTGGCGGAACCGCGCGATAGTTGTCGTATGCTTTTTGTGCCCAGCTCAAGAACTGGTAACGCTCAGCATTCCGCTCAAATTCAAGTTCCATGTTTTTCTGTAGAGCATCTGATGTTCCGTAGCTGTCAACTTGAACCGAGTGGTCAATAACGAGGTCTACAGGAATTTCGGGGTTGATCTTATCCGGATCTCCACCCATTTCTGCCATTGCAGAACGAAGAGATGCCAAATCGACAACAACTGGTACACCAGTGAAGTCTTGCAAGATAACGCGTGATGGTTTGAATGGTACTTCCGCATCCGCATCAGCGTCCTTGCCCCATTTTGCCAGGTTGTTTACATGATTGTCTTGGATGACATATCCGTCGTGTTGGCGTAGGACAGATTCTAATAGTACTTTGATCGAGTAAGGCAATCTTGAGACCTTTGCAATACCCGCTTCTTCAATCGCTCCAATGCGGTAGTAGTTATACTTTTTACCGTTCAGATCAAACGAGGAGCGGCTGTTGTGAAAATTGCTCTTTGTCATTGCTGAATTCCTCCTTTACGTACTGAAAAGGCTCTATAAATAAGCATCTTTTCTCTACTCCATCATATAACAGCAAAGTCTATAAGTAAATTACATTAAATTTATAGTAATCCATAAGGAAACACGATAGACAGTACAAAAGACGATTAGGTGCATATTTTTGCCAGTCTGTGCATAATGGAATCAGAATATGGAGAGGACGTGTTGGATGTGAAGAAAGCGTTACTGGTTATTGACTACACTGAAGATTTTGTAGCAGAAGATGGAGCATTGACGTGTGGGGCACCCGGAATTGCACTAGAAGGGTATATCGAGCAATTGACCAAGGAGTTTATCGACCAAGATGAAGCTGTTGTCTTTGCAGTGGACGTTCATGACGAAAACGATCCGTATCACCCGGAATCACGTCTATTCCCTCCACATAACCTACGTGGAACTGCTGGAAGAGAACCGTTTGGATCATTAAAACAACTATATGAAGACAACCGAAAATCGATCCACTGGATGGATAAAACCCGATACAGTGCATTCGCAGGAACAGAACTTGAAATTTGGTTACGTGCTCGTGGTATTCAAGAAATCCACTTAGTAGGCGTCTGTACAGATATTTGCATTTTGCATACTTCTGTAGATGCTTACAATAAAGGATTTACCATGGCAATCCATGAGCATGGTGTTGCAAGTTTTGACACTGTTGGACATGAGTGGGCAATGCGTCATTTTGAAAACACACTCGGTGCCACCATTATTCGATAAGTTTTTGCGAAATCCGATCATTTAGTATGAACATTTGCAGTTAATATGTTTCAAGTAGGTCATTTACGGTTATTATACTTACTAGAACAGACATACTATATTAAAAAAAGGAGAGGATTTCAAATGAGTTTCATTTGGTTCTTAATCATCGGCGGAATTATCGGTTGGCTTGCTGGCCTTATTTTAGGGAAAGATATCCCAGGCGGAATTATTGGTAACATTATTGCAGGTATCGTAGGTGCATGGGTTGGCGGAATGCTACTCGGCTCTTGGGGACCTAAAGTTTCGGATTTCTATCTCGTACCAGCGATTCTAGGTGCTGTCATTCTTGTCTTTATTGTCAGCCTAATTATGAAAGCTATGCGTAAAGCAGCATAACAAAAAAGGACTTCGCAATTGCGGAGTCCTTTTACTTTTGGGCTTTCTGAGTTTGTTGTGCTTCGTATTCATCAAAAAACCAAAGTACGTCTTCTACGTATTTATCACTATGGTTGTAGTGGAAAATGGCCTTCTCTATTTGTCCATCTGCCGCCCCGCTTTGTGCTAGGTAGTTAGCGGCGCTAAAGATGGCATCTTCCAAGTTGTAAGGATCGGCAATTCCATCACCATTTCCATCTACCCCATATCCTCCATATTTTGCAATAATATCAGGGTTGGTCTTATCCTCTTCGGGAATATTTCCTTTTCCTAAATCCTTACAGCCAGGATAGCCCCAGCCGACAAACGTACAAGGCATGAATTGCATGTGCCCTTCTGCTCCAGTCGGAGAAACCATTGTTTTCATAGTGGAAAAACGTGTTTCCACCCGATGGTGTGCAGCAAGTAGCGTCCACGGAATGTTGTATTCTTCCGCTGCTGACTTATAGATGGGAATGTACTCATCCGGAATTGTCAGACCGCCATGACGATCATGCAAGTCCATCAACGTACTGGCGGATTTTTGAATGACTTCCGGGTGACGAAGGCTTGTCCAAATAATTGCAGTCAAGGAGAACAGGACGACTGAAACGGGAATGAGCAGCGCCATCATGACAAACTTGCCTTTCGCAGATAAGCTGCGTTTCTTTTTCTTCACTCGTCCCTCTCCTTTCTCTGCGGTTTAGTCTTGTTTGCTAAGGGCTTTCATATCCGACACGATGGTATCGTATGGAACGTCTTCGTATCCAGGATACAATTTGACGACCTTACCTTCCTTGTTGACCAGCCCGAATCTGGAACCGTGAACGACTTGGTCAGTGTTCGGATCGTCGATGACTGGCATTTTAAATGATTTTACTGCAAGATCGTTGATGTCTGCCATTGTGTATCCAGTGAGCATCTCCCATTTTGATGGATCTGGAACACTGAAACCTTCTAAGTATGCACCTAATTTTTCTGGTGTGTCTACTTCAGGATCTACGCTGAAAGAAACAATTTTGTAGTCTTCTACATCTTTGTCGATTAATTTCTTCTGGAGCTCCGACATATTGGACATCATAGGTGGACAGACACTCGTACAGGTCGTGAAGACAAACTGTGCTAACCAAATCTCACCTTTCAAATCATCCAATGCGACAGACTCGTTGTCTTGGTTCGTAAACTCGAAGGGTTCGATGCTATAATTATGATCTGCTTTAAACCCACCCGAACAAGCACTTAATACAAGTGCCATCATGAATACGCCAAAAACTAGTACTTTTTTCTTCATCACTCTTCCCCCAAACTCTCTGCATTTACCTTATCATATCGAACAGACAAACGCCAAACAAGCACGGATTCCCAGGTTGTTTGGCGTTTCTTTGTCGGTTATGTGAAGCCTACTTCACTTTTAGAGTGACAAGAGCCCCATGAATCGCTTCGAGTTTCACTTCTAGGCGGTGGAGCAGATAGAAGGAAACAAAAACTGGAAAGCCGACCTCTTGGATGAACCCCATCGTTTGTTCCAACAATTGTTCCATCACATTCGCCTCCTTTAAATGTAGATTCTTGTGCTGTGAACAACAGAAAGTCGTGCCTTAAAGTTTTTAAAAGCCGGTCCCTGTCAGCTGACAAGGGACCGGCTTACCAACTTTTTTCTTATTATTTGCTGCTGATTAGATCGTTCGTCGAGCGATCGATAATTCGGGCGCTTTTCACAGCCGTGAGAACGTCTCCGTCTTTTTTAAAGACACCGGAAGCAATAATTTGCTCCATTGCGGTTTGGACTTCCGTCGGTGTAATCCCTGGACGCGGTTCGTCGACTGTTAAGACAAAATCCTTTCCATCTGACTTCTTGAATACGAGTTGAAGTGTGAGTGCCATTTGTGAATTCCTCCTTTTCGGTTAGTTAGTCTGTGATTTCGGATGTGACGATTTTTTCATAAGACATGACGGTCATTGATGAAAGTTGTCCAAGTGATGCCAGTGCCAGCTGTAAGTTAGCCGGTGTTGCATTTTGTTCGACGAAACGGTAGCTCTTTGACTTGCGGATCAGACGTCCATCGGGTGTTGAGCCTGCATTGAAGAAAATCTTGCCGACTGCTGTTTGAAACTCGAGTACTGCTGCCATGTGCGTTCCCCTCCTTTCACAGTCTAGATAGACGAAACTTGCAGAAAAGGATACAATGTTCGTGAAAGTTTTTAAGTTTACGGGTACAATTGATAGCATAGAGAGTCTTAAAGAGGTGAACGTATTATGCCAGGCTGGTTTATCTGGTTTATTGTATTTTGGTGTATTGTCTTAATCGGTTTGTTTGCGATAGGTGGATTTTTCATGTTCCGCAAGTTCCTTAAAGTGTTCCCGAAGGAAGATGGCAAGTCGACATTGGACTGGGAAGAGTACTATGTGGATCGTTCGCTTCACCTATGGAATAAAGAAGCGAAGGGGCTGTTGAATGAGCTCGTTCAGCCGGTTCCCGAGCTATTCCGTCCAGTTGCAAAACAGAAGATTGCCGGTCGTATTGGCCAAATCGCTTTAGATGAGCGTGCGAAGACGATCGAATTCGATCACATCATACGAGGGTACATCGTGGCGACGCCGAAACGCGACCACAAATTTTTACGCAAGAAACTCACGACTATGGATGTCGACATGACACCATATGAGCACCTTTTTTAACGCAAAAAGAGAGAGACCTGGTCATTTGACCGTGAGTCTCTCTCTTTTTTTTAGGTTGTTATATTTAATGAGCATACCGATACGCCAAGGGACAATCATCGCAAATGCAAGGATGAAGAACATACCAGCGAGTTCCCCCACGTCGATGGAGCTACTGAGGATCAGTTTAGCCACCAGACGGAAGATAAGTAAGCTCGCCAAAATGACGATGAATGCTTTTGAACGCTTGACGAACAATAGACCATTTTTCTGCTCAAAACTTGTCGTTGCAATCAAAATCGTTGAAAAGAGCAGTCCTACAGCTGCTGCTTCAAACACCTGACTCCGTGGAACTTGGAATTGTGTAAACAAAAACATAAGCATCCCCGAAGACATGAACAGCGGTGGTAGCACAATACGTATCGGTGAAATCGGGCGTTCGGCTGCTTTAGAACGGACGATGAACCCTAAGACTCCCATGAAGAAAAATACAACAGTTGAGCCGATAATTAAATAGACAGACGGAATCTTAGTGAAAACCGTATCAATCAGTTCCTGCAGTTGACTCATCTGTCCGTCGCCTCCTTCAGTTCCTCCAACCGTTTGTGAAGTTGCTCCATCGGAACAAATCGTGCAAACCGAGCTGTTTCTTTTCCTTGCTTGAATAACAGTACCACAGGCGCTGTAAACAGAGAAAGCTGCCCTGCCATTTCCGGCACTTTTGCGACATTCACATAATAGAAAGGAAATGGATACTGTTCAGTAAGCACTTCCACTTGTGGATACAGCCCATCACATACAGAACAATGATCTGTTTTCACGAATAATAGCATCGCTTCTTGTTGTGTTAAAAGTTCTTGCCATGCTTTAAAAGACATAACTTCGTTCATTGTTCAATCCTCCTTGATGGTCAAAAACCTTGGAAATCCCCAAAAATCGGACTGAGTAAGCTGATTAAGTACGTCATGCCGTCAAAGAATAATACGATACCGAAGACGATCATAAAGGCTCCGCCAATGCGCATGATCTTCTGGTTGTGTTTACGGATCCATCCAAGCCGTGTTACGAAGAATGAGAGCACGAAGAATGGAATCGCGAATCCAAGGACGTAGGTCATCATGTACAGCATACTAGAACCTGGATTAGCAGCTGCAAGTCCAATGATAGCTCCAATAATTGGTCCCATACACGGCTGCCAGCCTGCTGAAAACGCAAGCCCGATGAGTGCAGAACCTAAGTAGCCGGACGGTCGATTTTTAAATTGTAATTTGTGTTCTTGCATTAAAAACTTCGGTGTGAAAATTCCAACTACCATTAAACCGAATAATACGATGAAAATGGCACCTACTTGCCGAAGAAGATCCATGTACTCGATAAAGAATCGGCCGATAAATGAAGATCCGAATCCAAGGAAGATAAAGACAATGGAAAATCCAAGAAGGAAAAATAGCGTATGTAACATTCCGTTTCGGCTCATCCGTTTCTTATCTGAGCGCAAGTCTTCAATCGACATTCCCGTTATATAGGAAATGAACGCTGGGTAAAGCGGCAAAACACACGGGGAGACGAAACTTAAAAATCCCGCGCCGAATGCAAGGAATACGTTCACATCTGTTGCCAAGGAACTTCCCCCTTTAATTTTTTTCTTTTTCCTATCCATCGTATCAGAATGCGTCCACGAATACGTACATTTTGTCTGTGAACAGTTTATGACACATTGCACACAGTGAGTTCCACAGAGCTTGGAATTTACCAATTAAAGCTCTAAAAAGAAATTAAGAGGAGTTGGGGGTGTTTGCTTAACACCGATACCAACAAGGTAATAGTAACGATTCATATTAGGTAATGGCCTTCAACCAATCGAGAAACGTAGGTGAAATTCATTGCTAGATTTAATTTGAGGCAATCATGGAGAAATGATACGGTTGATTCCACCTTCCATTTTATTTCTCTACTGATAGTAATAAAAACATAGGTCTGCGGTTCTCATCTTGCATTTCAGGAGTCTTTTTTAACATTTCATCGGAAGGAACGGATTCGTTTACTTTCTTTATCATAAAGCCAGTGTCAGTTAAGTCATTCATATAAGTTGAAATCATGCGATGGTATTTTGTAACATTCTCGGTTAAGAAGGTTGTATCACGTACTCCTTCTATTTGGTAGTTATCTACTGGCCAATGTACACGGTTTCCCAGTTCATCAAGGTGCCAATCTTGTTCACTTCGAGAAGTAAAAATTGGATGTTCAACCGAGAAAACAAAAGTCCCGCCAGGCTTTAGGCAGTCATAAACTTTTTCACAGATTGGCTTAAACGACTTAATGTAGTGAAAAGCTAGCGAACTGATAACTACATCAAATTGAGAGTTTGAAAAATCAACGTCTTCAATTGGTCCTCTTATATACGAGATTGAAGGATCATTTGTCATTTCACGGGCTCTTTGAATCATTTTTTCAGATATATCTACACCCGTAACACAACTTGCATGTTGCTCACGTGCATAGCGGCAATGCCAACCAAAACCGCAACCTAAATCGAGTACATTTTTACCCTCTAGTTTCGGTATTAGTGCTTTTAATATATGCCACTCTCCAGCCGCTTCAAGACCTTTAACGGATCTTGGCATTTGTTCATATGCAGAAAAGAAACTTGGATTATCATATTTATTTTGTTTCACGGTTCACACATCCCCTATCTTTTTACAGTACTCCTGCAATCATTTGATAAATATTGGACTAGGGAGGCTGCATGGCTTCTTCTAATTATTTATTACGTCTTGTGAAAAATGCATGGGCTAATGTACATTTGAATTGTATTCAAAAATAGAAACATGCCACCTTTGGGTCGAGTACGTACAATGATAATTTTATGCGATTAGCAGCGAGTTTGAAAGGATTATCAATCAAAATGGGCTTTCGCTCGTTTTATATTATTGAGTTAGCATAGGGTATTTATGGTGGTATTTTGTTTGATTTTTGACATGAGCCAAGGTTCGAAAATCGACAATCTTGACACTCAAGTCCCTGTGTCTATATAAGCCAAGTATGTATACGAAAAAAGCAATGCAAACCGAATGACTGGTTTGCATTGCATTTTTCGTGTGTTCGCAAGTTCTTTTATCACTTGGTATTAATATGTGTTGTTCTTAATACCATTTTCCAACGTATAACTTGTTCTAACGTTTGGTTTACTGAAGCTGTCTGTATTTCATCTCAGGATGCTCCTTATTAAAAACTAAAAACCATAGGCTTCATCTTTTTTTATTCGAATTGCTTCAAATGCTTCAAAGGTTGATATCGTATCTTCTGCAAGGCGATCTAAACGAAAAATAATATCATCATTACTAATTTCTTTACGTAAGAAATCTTGTTCTTCAATAAAAACATATGTTGGCACAATTTGTGCTTTCATATAAGCCAAAATTGGTTTCAATTGTTGCTCAACCATTAAATAATGTTTTGCTGTACCTGCAGTGACGACAATACTAGCCACCTTGTCACGGAATGCATGAATAGGAAGTAAATCAAAAATATTTTTAAGTGTAGCGGGAATAGACGCCTGAAATACTGGTGTACCAATAATCAGTGCATCTGCATTCATGATTGTTTCAGTTACGTATTTAGTGTCTCCTTCGTAATCAATATAGTTGCGCCCATCACTATATTCTATTTGGTAGTCAGCTAAATCCAATAGTTGTACATCGTGTTCCGGGTATTTCTGTAGGAAAATTTCTTCAGTTTTCAGCATGGCTGTTTTTGTTTTTGTGCCTACAATCGATCCGGAAATTATTACTATTTTCATGACGTCATTCTCCTTTTTCTCGAGTGTGTTTCTTAATTGCTGGGATAATGTCATTTCCAATCATTTCGATATTTTTCATGATTTTATCGAATGGTACACCGCCAAAGTCAATTTGCGCCATAAATCGTTGCATTCCGTAAAGTTCGTGTTGGTATAGCAACTTTTCGATAATTAGTTCTTTACTTCCAACCATCATTGCATCACGATAATCTGTTGACTGAGCAAATTGTTGTTTTGGATAACCGGATCCTCGAATTGCCTGGAATCCGGTATTAAGATGTGGATACATACCTTGCAAGGCTTCGTTGTTCGTATCTGCTACATAGAATAAGCTTGTTGTTCCAATTGGTAAGCTTTGTGCATCAAATCCATTATTTTCTGCTGCCTGTCTGTATGCATCTACAGAATGTTTAAAATTCATTGCGGGGCCACCTAATGTAGTGAGAATCATTGGAATCCCCATATGCCCTGCTTTAATGGCACTTGCAGGTGGTCCTCCGACAGCCCGCCAAATTGGAAGGGATCCGTCTTTAGGTTGTGGAAGAATTTCTGCGTTTTGTAGAGGTGCCCGGTAATTTCCTTTCCAAGTGATACGTTCCTCTTCATTAATCTGCTTAAGAAGCTCTAACTTTTCTTCAAATATGTCTTCGTAATCTTGCAAGTCAACCCCTAATAATTGATAGGCACCTACTCGCGAACCGCGTCCTGCAACAATTTCAGCACGACCGTCAGACAGTAAATCAATTGTAGAAAAATCTTCGTATACTCGTACAGGATCTAAGACACTCAGCACAGTAGCAGAACTGGTGATTTTTATTTTCTGAGTAGCTTGCGCAATTGCTCCTAAAATTACCGTATGGGCCTGTGATGCAAAATACTTCTGATGACTTTCCCCTACACCGAACACGTCAATACCGGCTTGTTCAGCTAATTGACTTACCTCGACAAGTTCCTGTATTCGTTGCTGAGCTGAGATGCGGCTACCTGTCAAAGGATTGAGGATATGATCACCCAATGAATACAATCCGAATTCCATCCCTTTTGTTGCATCTATTCTATATTTCTTCATTTATTTATCCTCCAATGGTTTTAAATTTGCTTCAATTTCGTCCCGTTGACTTTCTAAAAATGGAGGCAAATCCAATTTTAAACCGAGCGTTGCGATATCAGAATCGATTGTAAATCCAGGACCATCTGTCGCAATTTCGAATAAAATTCCATTCGACTCTCGGAAATACAAGCTTTGAAAATAAAAACGATCGATAATGCCTGAAGAATGGAATCCGCGTGAACGTACTTTTTCTTCCCAAAAGGCTAATTCAGTTCCGTCTTTTACACGAATGGCCAAATGATGAATACTTCCTCGACCTGGTTTTTCAGTAGGGCCATCTAAAAGTTTCACTACAATTTCTCCAAAAACTTCTCCACTTACTGATTGAAAGATGGCTACATCTTCCGTTCGTGACACCTCTGTATAGCCAAAAACATCAGTTAAGGTACTTGCGAGTTTGTCCAATCGACGGACTGTTATTTCTACTGAACCCATTCCTTGAATCTGGTGTTCTATAGGTACTTCTGATTCTTCCCATGCTTTCCAGTGCACTAACTTTTCATTGTTTGAAGCAAGCAGAACCATGCGCAATCCTTCCGAATCTTCAAAGTGCAAAGCAGGACGATGAGCATACGTCGTTATTTCACCATGGGAAACATTATATTTTTCAAATCGCTGTTTCCAATAAATTAAACTTTCTTCAGAGGAGACGAGCAATCCGATTTGTGTAATCGCATTTGTCCCCCGGTAAGTGCGACCGGCAAACGGCATTTCAAAAAAAGATAATTCAGTTCCTGGGCTACCTGTCTTGTCCCCATAAAACAAGTGATACATGGATGGATCATCTTGATTGACGGTCATTTTAACCCGACGAAGTCCTAAGATTTTACTGAAAAACAAATTGTTTTGTGTAGCACTTTTTGTAATCATCGACAAATGGTGATGTCCTGGAATGGTATACATTCTCTTTCTTCCCCTTTCAGTTAACTAGTCAAGTGATAGAACAAAAAATTCATTCGTTCCTTTGAATTTTTTGTTCCCCGTTTTTTTGCACTCGAGAAATAAGATCGAGTAGTGTTTTTTGTTCTTTCTCTGTTAAGCAGTCCTCAAAGAACGAAGATTGAAATGCCAGTTGTGCCTCAAATGCACGGTCTAGTTTCTCCTGTCCTTTGGATGTTAAAGAAATGGTTTTCGTCTTCCATTCCTGTTTACGATGGATTAATTGTTCTTTTTCAAGACGTGCTAGCATGCGGGAAATTCCACCTTGCGTTACCGTTACTTTTTCTGCAAGTTCTCTTTGTGTTAAAGGTCCATATGTTGAGATTTGAATCATCACATCAAACTGAGCAGTTGTTAAATCAAACTGCTTCAAAAATTCATTTGATAGTAAATTGCTTTGATGTGTGAATCGCACCAACCTTAACCAAATAAGTGAACCACGAGTATTTTTTTTCATGTAATAGGAACCTCCTATATCATCAATTTACTACTCAAGTGATAATCGGTCAAGGAAGTAGCCTCTAATAGATTTTTATAGATCATGGTTTACGATGAAACAGCTAAATGGGTAATAACACTTTCTTTCTACTATATTTTTCGGGTTTCTTTCAAATAGGTTCGAATTCTAATAACGTTAATTTCATTCTTAAATACAAGGGTACTGAAAACCTAACAAAAGGAAGTACCTTGAGTCTTGTTACTGGTTGCCGACTAAGACATCCCAAAAGACGGAAGGTACTCCCTGTATCTAATCGCTTTAATTTTTCGTTGAAGCTGCTCAAGGAATTGTCTCTTGAGTTAGGATATTAGGCAGGCTGACCATTTTGTAGCTGATACATCTTATAATAGAGCCCCTTCATGCTGAGAAGTTGCTGATGGGTTCCTCGTTCAGCAATCTCTCCCTTATGCAATACTAAAATCAGCTCTGCATCTTGAATCGTACTAAGACGGTGTGCAATGGCAATCGTCGTCCGCCCTTTCCGCATCTTTTGCAGGCTAGCTTGGATTGCGATTTCCGTTTCGGTATCGATATTGGCGGTCGCTTCATCCAGCACAAGGATTTTCGGATCCACTGCCATCGTGCGTGCAAATGCAATGAGCTGTCGCTGTCCACTCGACAATGTGGCTCCGCGCTCCATCACTTTGTGCGCATAGTTCCCTTCTAATTGTTCAATGAATTTATTCGCTTGTACAAACTCTGATGCCGCCCGGACTTCTTCGGATGTCATCGATTCGTTATGCAGGCGAATATTACTTTCAACATCGCCATAAAACATGAACGGATCTTGAAGGACGAGGCCGACTTTGTTACGCAATTCCTCCATTGGATAGGACTTTAAGGAACGTCCGTCAATGGTAATAGAACCGTGCTCGTACTCATAAAAGCGCATAAGTAAGTTGATGATTGAACTTTTCCCACTGCCTGTATGTCCGACGAGTGCAACAGTCTCTCCAGCATTGGCGGTAAACGAAATGTCTTTTAATACATCCGTTTTGCCATCATAGCTAAATGTGATGCCTGCAAAGCTAATAGTTCCTTCTGTAATCTTTGTGTCCTTTTTCACTTGTTGAACAGGTTCCATGTCCGGTTCGTCAATGAGTGTGAAAACGCGCGATGCAGAAACGAGCGCCTGCTGGAAAATAGACATCCGGTTCATCACTTGCTGTACGGGTTGGAACAGGCGGCTAAGCAAGGTCGTAAATGCATAAATTACCCCTACGTCGACTGCCGTTGAAAGTGACGTGAAACCGAAGTATGCAAGCGTACAGACGACCGCTGCAGCATATAGCAAGTCAATGAACGGTCCTAGTAGAATACTGTCGAACTTGATGTTCCGGATGCCAGCCCGATAGTGTCCATCGTTGATCGATTCGAATTCATCCGCTAGCCGCTTTTCTTGGCGGAATGCTTGGATCATACCCATTCCTGAGAGTGACTCGGATATCTTGCCATTCAATTGACTAAGCCGTTCTCGGATATCTTGATAAAAATCAGCGCTGTAGTGACGATAGACTGATATTAGAGCAATGAATAAGGGTAACAAGACCATAGAATACAGCGCCAGTTTCGCATCTAGTGAAAACAGCGCAATGTAGACGCCAATGACTCCGAAAATCGCCTGCAAGAATGTGACGACAACGCTCACGAACATTTCCTTGATCGCTTCCGTATCGTTCGTCACACGCGAAACAATTGCACCCGCCGGTGTTTTATCGAAATAACGCATTCCGAGTCCTTGTACTTTAGTGAACGCATCGATTCGTATTTGCTGGATAATCTTAAGCGCAATTCTTTGAAAGCGAAGTGACTGGAAATAGGAAATCACAACAACCGTCACCTGAATTGCGACATACGTAACGAGTAATCGGATGACACTCGCTCGCTCGAAATTCAAGGGTACGAGATGATTATCGATGAATGATTGAATCAGGAGCGGACTCACGATACTGCCTGTAATCGTGAGTGCAAGGAGTAGCAGCGCAAACGCAATCGACATTTTGTGAGGTTTCAAGTATTGGAGAAGCCGGACGAATACTTCCCATTGTCCACGAGCTGACAATTTTGTTTGTTTCACTTCTGCCATTATGCCTCACCCCCTTGTTCTACAGACGCTTCGAGTTGTTGTAAGTCGTACATTTCTTTGTATTTTCCGTCCAACTCCATTAATTCTGCATGGGTACCGGACTCTGCAATTGTACCTTTATCCATGACAATTATTTGGTGCGCATGTTGAATAGCGCTCAACCGATGTGATGTAATGATTGTCGTTTCCCCACTACGCGTTTCTTTCAGTGAACGAAGAATGGCTTCTTCTGTCTTTGCATCCACTGCCGAAAGAGAATCGTCTAAAATAAGTAACTCCGGTTGCATGAGTAAGGCACGGGCAATCGAGATTCGTTGTTTTTGTCCCCCGGATAACGACACTCCGCGCTCCCCTACAATCGTTCGATACCCCTCTGCGAACCCTTCTATGTCATCATGGATATGTGCAAGTCGCGCGGCATTATGAATTTCTTCTGTCGGAACCGTCGGATTCGTAAAGGCGATATTTTCCGCCAATGTTGTTGAAAATAGGAAATGATCTTGTGGGACATAGCCAATGGATTCACGGAGCCGTTGTTGTTTATATTGATGGATGGAATGTCCTCCGTATGAAATGACACCATCATAGTCGTCAAACTCTCGTAGCAACAGTTTCAAAATAGCTGTTTTTCCGGAACCAGTTTTCCCTACGATTCCGAGTGTTTCACCTTGCCTCAACGTGAAGTGGACATCTGAAAGTGCGGGTTTCGGATCTCCGGGGAACGTAAAGGCTTCAATGTCGACAGAAAGATCCCCTCTTGGTCGTTCATCAATTGCACCTTTCACATCGACCACTTCAGGATCGACAGACAGCAATTCCCGGATTCGTGTATACGAAGCATTGCCTCGTTCCACAATATTGAACAGAAATCCAAATGCAAGCATTGGCCATGTCAACAATCCCAGATACGTGCTAAATGCGACCATATCCCCTACACTCATTTCGCCAGCGAGGATAAAACGAGCACCGAATATAAACGAAATAATAGAAGAAACTGCAAAAATCGCACCAATTGTCGGGTCGAATAAAGCGTCTACACGGGCAACCCGCATGTTTTTCTCCACGACTTCATCCGATAATTGTCTGAAATCTTCGATGTCCTCTTTTTGCTGTCCAAACGTTTTAATAACTTTCACACCGGAGATGCTCTCTTGTGTCTTATCGTTCATGCTGGAGAATGCTTCTTGAGCAGTCCGGAAATGACGACGCAGCAATTTGCCATAAAAACTTGTTAACACAATCATGAGTGGAATCGGAATAAGGGCAATAAGCGTCAATTTCCAGTTAATCGTCAATGCCATCGTCAAGATGACGAATCCACCTGTTAAAATCGAATCGAATAGGGTTAACACGCCCATGCCTGCAGTTTGCTGAACCGCACTCACGTCATTGGTGGCGTGCGCCATTAAGTTGCCTACTCGACGTTTTTGATAAAAAGCCGGGGACATCTTTAAAAAATGATCGAATAATTGCTTGCGGATTGTCCGTGCAAGTACAATCGACGAACCGAAAATCATGACCCGCCAAAGATAGCGGAACACATACATTGCGACCCCTGCAATCGCAAGGATAACCAACCATTTCATCATCTGGTTGGCAGTTAACGTTCCTTTCGTAATGTCATCGACGATATACCCGATGATTTTTGGCGGCAGTAGCTGCAAAATAGAAACGAGTACAAGTGCTGCAATTCCAATTGCATAATGCTTTTTACGCTGTTTAAAAAACCAGCCAAGCTGAGTGAGTACGTTCAATGGATTCCCCTGCCAATCTATAATAGGACTTTGAATAGTTTAGCAGATTCTTACACCAATCGGATAGTATTTGTTTCGAATTATCCGATTTCAGAAATAGTTTCAATATCGAGAAGCGAAAGAATGCGTGCCACCCCATCAATCGTCACAACGCGTAACTGCTTTCTTTCTGGTTCTAGACAATGAACGTAAAAGTCATTGGACGCGGGTTTACCGGTTTGCCAATGCGTGATGGTGATGGCTCGATGAGTTTCCATGGCGGCAGCGATGATGTAATTCCACTCCTCCAGTTGCTGTTCGTCAGGTTCGCTCCGCACCTGGACTGCATCTTCTGCTTGCCATGCGCGCAATCGCTCGACGTGTTCCGGTAGCATCAGCGCCGTCCATTTAATCTTTCCGCGATCTCGTAACATCGTATTGTCTCCTTCCGTCATTTCACATGTCCACCAATCAGCCCCGCTCGATGGCGTGCTGTCCCTGCATCGGTATACGATACAGCACGTAAAACGGCAGCTGATCCGTATTTACTGCGGAGTTCATCCACCGTCTCACCAAGCTTTCGTTTCTTCCATTTATGCTGGTCAAACAAGCTTAGTTGCATCGAATGCTCCTCAACTAGATTGGACAAACTTAGCGACAGTTGGCGGACGGGGCGTCCATCGTGAAATGTATCGAACAGTTCTGTACAGAGTTTGTAAATTTTCATCGTATCGTTCGTCTCTTCTACAAGGGATTTGGAACGGCTAAACCCGCCACCTAACGCATTTTTAGAGTAGCCAACAGATAAGTGAACCGTCCGGCCGGCACGCCTTGCAGTGCGAGCACGCATTGCGACGTCTTCACACATTTCGAGCACCACGGCAAGCACATCCTCACGGCGACAATAATCCCGGAAAAGAATTTGCCCTTTACCGTAGCTGACTTGCCCCTCAATTAGAGGAGCCCCGAGATCAGACAAATCAATCCCGTGTGCATGGTGGTAAAGCTGATTCCCCATAACACCGAACTTCTCTTCCAGCTGGACTAGGGACGCGTGCGCCAAATCACCAACGGAGTAAATACCCATTTCATTTAACGTGTGTTCAGTTCTTCTTCCAATCCCCCACATTTCACTAAGCGGTGCGATAGGCCATAATTTCGTTGGCACATCCTCGTAGCCCCAGTGAGCAAACCCAGTTTTCTTCGCTTCCAAATCCAGTGCAAGTTTAGACAACAGCATGTTTGGCCCCATCCCACATGCGGATTGCAGTTGGAATTGGCGAAGTAAATCATCCTGAATGCGTGCAACGGTTTCTCTTGCGGGTCCCCAAAGTTTCTCCGTTCCATCTAAGTCAACAAAACTTTCATCTATGCTATACACGTGAATGGCTTCTTTTGGGACATATTGGTTCAACAAATGAGTGATCTCCATCGAAACCTTTATATAAAACTCCATCTTGGGTTCAATTAGTTGTATGGAGGGATCATCCGGGATTTCAAAAAGACGCATCCCTGTCTTAATGCCAAAACGTTTTTTGAGCGGAGGGGATGCTGCCAACACAACGCCTCCTTTTCGCTCTTTGTTCCCAATAATCGCGATTGGCGTTTCCATTACATCCAGTCCTTCAATGGCGGCTGCACAACTCGCGTAAAAGCTACGCATGTCAATGCAAATAATTTTACGTTCAGGCAGTTGGTTCATGTATGACTCCTCCTAAGAACATCTGTTCCCTTATTGTATGACGGATAAACTCTTTATACAACAGCCATTATCTTACAATTTCAGTGAGACATTGAGATTCCACACCGTAACCCGTCATAATTTATTTTTGATCAATGGTAAAATGACATGGAATTGCCAACCCTTCATACAAAAAACAGTTGACTCAACATGCTGATAATGATTATCATTGAGAAAAAGACGGGAAGTAGGAAACTATCTTATGAAATCACATGCCTTGCTCGCTTCATTACTCGCAACAGGTCTCATCCTCTCTGGATGCGGTTCCGATAAAGCAACAACTGAGAAAGAATCAGCAGAAGCTGTAGCTACAACGGATCTTCAACAAGAAACGGACGCATATAAACAATTTGCTTTGGAGCAAATGGACCAGTTTGTTGTGGAAACAGACAAATTTGTTAGTGCGGTAAAAGAAGGTAGACTTGAAGACGCAAAAGCAATCTATCCCCTTGCCCGTATGTACTTTGAACGTTCCGAGCCGATTGCAGAAAGTTTCGGGGACCTCGATCCTCGTATTGACGCACGTCTTGCTGACTTGGAAGACGAAGGTCAAGGTGAAGAACAATGGTCTGGTTACCATAAGATCGAATACGGTCTATGGGTGGACAATACAACAGAGGGCTACGAAGACATTGCGGATCAGTTGTTGAAAGATGCAAAAGAACTGCGTGCACGTGTCGAAACGGTTGAAGTCGGTGCGGACCTAATGATTACAGGAGCAGTTGACTTGTTAAACGAAGTCTCGACATCAAAAATTACGGGTGAAGAAGAAATCTTTTCTCACACCGATCTATACGATTTCAAAGCAAATGTTGAAGGTGCAGAAGAAATCTTCCATATTTTCGAAGCGGTCATCAAACAAAAGGATGCGCAACTTGCGACAGACTTAACGAATAAATTCTCAACATTGAATGGACTTCTTGCAAAACACGAAGATGGAAACGGCGGTTATATTTCCTACGAAGAGTTAACAAAAGAAGATACAAAACAATTAGCAGATGCGGTCAATCAACTCGGTGAACCATTGAGCATGATGGGCATCGTAATGGAGTGAGAATCTAATGGCAGAAGAAAAGTTGTTTGAGAAGAAAATCTCGCGACGTCAAATGTTGAAACTAACGGGCGCAGGAGCTGCTGGTGCAGCAATAGGTGTATCTGGACTCGGGGGTCTTCTCAATGTGTTTGGGATGACGACAGAGGATGACAATCCGACGACCAAAAACAAAGTGAACTTTTACGGTGCGCATCAACCTGGCATCATTACGGCCGTGCAAACTCACGTCTATTTTGCGTCACTCGAAGTCCTCGTCAACTCTCAGACAGAACTAAAAGAGTTGTTCCAGCAGTGGACGCCGATGGCCGTTCGTTTAATGAACGGCGAACCCATTGGTGAACTCTCTTCTAACGGTTTCATTCCAGCGAAGGATACAGGCGAAGCAGGTGGACTCGATGCATCCGGTCTCACGTTGACCTTCGGCGTCGGGCCTTCCCTGTTCGATAAAAAAGAGCTAGGACTTTCATCGAAACGTCCGGCAGAACTCAAAGATCTCCCCCACTTCCCAAAAGATCAGCTCGATCCCGCTTATACAGGGGGCGATATATGCATTCAGGCATGTGCAGAAGATCCCCAAGTTGCGTTTCATGCAGTGCGTAACCTGATTCGCGCCGCTTCGGGGAAAGTACGTTTGAAATGGTCACAAGCCGGGTTCAACTCATTCCCTAAAAAAAACAAGAAACGCGAAACACCAAGGAACTTGTTTGCCTTTAAAGACGGCACAGCAGGACCTGATGCTGCGAGTAAACAAGCGATGAATGAAGTCGTTTGGGTACAGCCTGGTGAATCTCAAGGTTGGCTAGCTGGAGGCAGTTATATGGCAGTCCGCCGTATTCAGATGCACTTAGAAACGTGGGATCGGACAGCACTCGGCGAGCAAGAAGCGACATTCGGTCGTCACCGCGAAACAGGTGCTCCTATTGGGCTAAAAGGCGAACACGATGAAGTGCCGCTTGAGCAGAAAGGTGCATCAGGAGCACCTATCATTCCTGTCGATTCACATGTGCGACTAGCAAAAGAAGCGAAAGCCCAAATCCATCGACGTTCTTTCTCTTACTCTTCAGGGACAATGGATGCAACAGGTGCATATGATGCCGGTTTGCTGTTCATCTCCTATCAAAAAGATCCGGAGCAATTTATCGCCATTCAAAAAAGTTTCGGCCGTGTTGATAAATTGAATGAATACATCACACACCGTGGCAGTGCCTTATTTGCCTGCTTCCCTGGTGTCCAGAAAGGAAGCTATATCGGTGAATCGCTATTCAAAATTTTGTAAGCAGGCACTGCTCATCGCAGTCCTGCTTTTGTCTCTTTTACCTGCATCACTGGTCCACGCGGAGGCACCTTCTTATAGTGACTTGTATATCGCAATTGGCGATGCCATTATGGCGTCCAAGCAAGACGATAAGCAGGCTGCTGAGACTGCGCTGGAAGAATTCAAAGCTACATGGGAACAACAAGACCACCCTGCAAAAGAAAGTAAACAAGTCGAAAGTGCGCTGAGAGAAGCAGAGCAGGCAAAAGGATCTGCACAGCGTCTAGAAGCGTTAACAGCACTGTCAAAAGCATTACATGCATTGGAGAAAGCTGAAAATCCAGTGGATGAACAAGCGGAACGTCTCGCGTTTGAAAAGGTAGTTACGCCTGATCTTGAAGAGCTCGGAGACGCCATTCATTCAGGAGATACTGAAGCAATTCGAGCTTCCGAAAAGAAATTTCTAGCTACTTGGACACGTAACGAACGTCCAGTCCGCGAACAAAGTATCGCGGCGTACGGAACGATTGAAACCCAAATGGCGTTCTTGCGCATTGCACTTGCAGAAGATGCACCAAGTCAGACAGATCTCGAGCAGACATACACGGCGCTCGAACAGGCGATTACATCATTTGCAGCAGGTGAAACGGCTCAAGGAACCGCTCCTGTTACGGATGATTCACTAGACACGCTGGCTTCCCTTTTAGCAGACAGCCGAGCGGCACTCGCTAAAGATGATGCAGATACAGCGGTTTCGAAACTTCGTGAATTCATCACAAGTTGGCCAAACGTGGAAGGTCAAATCCGTACAAAAGATGCGGCACTTTACACAAAAATTGAAAGTCAAGTACCGTTGCTGGCAGGAAAACTTACGAATGAAAAAGCAGATATTAAAAAAATATCGGGTGACATCGCCAGTCTGCAACAGCAGATCGAACTCGTTAAAGAAAGCACATCGTATACATTTTGGGATTCAGCACTTATTTTACTGCGTGAAGGATTAGAGGCTCTGCTTATTATTATCGGCCTGGTTGCATTCCTGAAGAAAGCCGGACAACCTCAGCTTGCTAAATGGATCTATACAGGATCGGCCGTAGGAATTGTCGCAAGTATTGTTGCAGCCGTCCTGATGACAACCATTCTTAACTCCGTGACGATTGGAAGCAGCCGTGAAATCATGGAAGGTGTAATTGGACTCGCTGCAGCTGCCATGATGATTGGAATGGGCGCATGGCTTCACCGCAAATCATCTGTAACCGCATGGAATGACTACATCGCGCGTCAAATGGGGACAGCCGTTTCCACTAAAAGCGCTTGGGCGATTGGGTTGCTCAGTTTCTTGACAGTGTTCCGTGAAGGTGCAGAAACCGTCGTGTTCTATGTAGGAATTACGCCGAACATGAAATTGTCCGAGTTTCTACTCGGCATTGCGGTAGCATTAATCATTTTGGTTGCTGTTGCTGTCGTGCTACTGAAAGCCGGAAGCCGTATTCCAATTCATCGGTTGTTTGCGGTAGCGACGGTTTTCATCTATGCACTCGCCTTCAAAATTATAGGCGTGAGCATCCATACGCTCCAATTGACAGATGTCTTCCCTACTTCTATTGTGGATGGACTTCCTGTCGTTTCTGCGATCGGATTCTATCCGACATGGGAAACGATTGCAGGTCAGCTCGTGTTAGTAGTAACAGTAGTGACAATGTTTGCAATCAAAAAACGATTACCTGCTCGAAATTCCGTTTCCTCTTAAGGAAGCGGTGTTTTCAATATTCGACAAAAACCTAAGCATAGATATTGACCAAAACTTCCAACTTAATGTACACTTCGCTAGCGCAATCAATATATATGAATAGGAGAAAACGGATGTTATCGAAAATATGGCGTGGTTATCGTGATAGTTCATTTGTACTTAAAATGTCCATCGGATTTCTTGCAGGAATTGCAAGTGGTCTTATATTCGGACAAAAAATGACCATCTTCCAACCACTTGGCACACTATTAATAAATTTACTTAGTCTCGTTGCAATTCCGGTGGTTTTTTTGACCGTTGTACTCGCTGTCGATCAGATGAGTATGAAACAGCTCGGACGAATGGGCTGGAAACTTGTCCTCTATTATATGGCTACTACAGCCGCAGCAGTGGGAATTGGTGTAGGACTCGCCCTTTTGTTCCAACCAGGTCAGTATTTGACACTTCCAGATATGAAAGTGGAAACACCAGCGTCACCGAATTTCTCAGATGTCTTATTGCAAATGGTACCTGCCAATATGTTTGAAGCATTTTCAGGCGGTAATGTAATGGGTATTATTTTCATGGCAGTCATTATTGGACTTGCCATCTCAGCAATGAAGTTTTCAATGGATAAAGAGATGCAAAAACACGGTCAACTGTTGGACAAGGTGATTATTGCACTGAAAGAAATGTTTTCAAAACTCCTTACCGGCGTCTTGCTGTATGCACCAATCGGTGTCTTTGCAATCAGCGCAACTGCGTTCGGTAGCCAAGGATGGGAAACCTTTAAGTCTTTGCTCACGTTTACAGCAGTATTTTACCTCGGTATTATTCTTCTATGGGTCTTCGTTTACACAGGATTCATACGTTTGTCTGGAAATTCCGTCATGAATTTCTTCAAGTCAACGAAAGAAGCCTATACAACCGCCTTCTTCACATCGAGCAGTATCGCGTCCTTACCGATTGCCATCAAAGCAGCACAAAAAGCTGGTGTGTCTGAGCGGACAGCAAACTTTGCGCTCCCTCTTGGAGCGGTGTTCAACTCAGATGGTGGTGCGCTCCGCATGGGTGTGTCGATTGTATTCGCAGCAAACATTACGAATCTCGACCTTTCTGTATCTAGCTTTTTCCTGATTGTAATTGTGGGGACATTGCTTTCTATCGGAACCTCAGGCGTTCCTGCCGCAGGGCTAGTGACGCTAGCGGCCGTATTGACGATGTTCGACCTGCCACTTGAAATCGTTGCCCTCATCGCAGGTGTAGATGCGATTATCGGAATGGGTGGATCTGCTTCAAACGTTGTTGGAGACATCGTAGGTGCAGTCGTGGTAGATAGTTCGGAAAAGAAACGCGCGACGACTTAAAAAGCCTGACATTTTAAAATGAATCTAGAATGAAGAAAGGCCGCTAATTCAAATTGAATTAGCGGTCTTTTTTGGTTTGCCAGGATTACTTTAATGCTCATATGCAAGTCACCCTGCGTTACATGCAACACACCGAAATTGTATTGTTCTCCATCTGGTGAAATGGTACGATTCATCAAAGATTAGAACTTCGAGGTGAGTCCGATTCGACTGAAAATAAATGAATCCAAAGATTTTACAGACATTGAAATTATCATTAATTGCCCTGAAGTAGATGAAAATTTGTCTCCTTTGATTCATCAGATTAATCAAATGATGTTTTCCATTCATGGGAAAAAGGATGGCATTACGTATCCATTAGTATCCGATCATCTGTTGTACATTGAATCCGTGAATGACACTGCTTTCCTTTATACCGATGAGGATGTCTATGAAAGCGACAAGAAACTATACGAGTTCGAAGAGCAGCTGAAAGAGACGAGGTTTATGAGAATCAGCAAAAATTACATTGTGAATATGTCCAAGATTGAGAGTGTAAAAGCTCTGATGAACGGTCGATTCGAGGCGTATTTATCGAACGGTGAAAAAGTCATCGTGAATCGGCATTATGTAAAATCATTTCGAAAACATTTTTTAGGATGAGGTGTCATGTATGAATCGCTCAATTATCTATATAGGTGCAGCTTGTTTCGCGTTTACTTTCAGCTCTATTTTCTATTATCTGTTTAGGGTGCTCAGCATCTTTCCGCCACTGACAGAGAAAATCACGATCTACTTGTTTATCATATCCTGTCTTATTACCTTGCTGATATTTCTATCTCATAAACTGCCTGTTGACCAGCCACTGCTTGTTCATTTAATTGAACTGATCTGTGTTCTTGTGGTGCTGATCCTTGCAGGTGCATTTTTTGACGTGTACCCTTTCCACGTCTTTTATATTGGAACGGTCGCTCTATGTGGGATATGTGCATACACATTTGTCATCCTGATGGTCTATTTGAATAACAAGATAGCTGAAAAAGCAATCAATCAAGCGATTGCGCAGCAGAAACGGAGGGGGGCAAATGTCTAAAATTATTGAGGTACATCACTTATGCAAGTCGTTCGGTGCTGTGGAGGCAGTGAAAGATGTCAGCTTCTATGTGGAGGAAGGGAGTCTGTTTTCATTTCTCGGTACAAATGGAGCCGGCAAGTCTACAACAATCTCCATTCTCCTGACTCTTCTAAAACAAGATGAAGGAGACGTGAAGGTAAGCGGCTTAACGGTCGGAAGAGAAGACGAAGCAATCCGTAAAGAAATAGGTGTCGTATTTCAGCAAAGCATATTGGATCCTCTGCTGACGGTAAAGGAAAATTTAGATTACCGAGCACGGTTGTATAAGATGACGAAGGAGGAAAGGCTAGCGGCAATCGATCGCGTCGCTACCACTGTCGATATATCTTCCATCATGAAGAGACGCTATGGTAAATTATCCGGAGGACAGAAACGAAGAGTGGATATTGCCAGAGCCTTGCTGCATCAACCTAAGATCTTACTGTTAGATGAACCTACGACAGGTCTTGATCCGCAAAATCGTAAACAGATTTGGAATACCATTCTGCAATTGCAGCGTGAGACCAATATGACGGTCTTTTTAACGACACACTATATTGAAGAAGCGGCCAATTCAAATTTTGTGGTCGTCATGAAAGAAGGAGAAATTATTGCCAAGGGTACGCCGCATCATCTAAAGTCCCAATATTCTGCCGACCGTTTAATGATCATAGCAAAAAATCCCGCACAATTACGCAGTCAATTACAGACAGATAAGCTAGTCTTCACCGAAGAACACTCCACCGTCCTGATCCACCTCAAGAAAACAACCGATGCCATTGTATTATTGGCGAAATACGAAGAACTGATCGATTCATTTGAAGTACAAAAATCCAGTCTGGATGATGTGTTCATCCAAATCCATAACGGAAAGGATGACATGCATCATGATGACTGTTACGAAGCGTAATATACTTCTGTATTTCCGCGATAAAAGTACCCTATTCTTTTCTCTGCTTGCTGTCATCATCCTGGTCGTCCTATACGGAACATTTCTAGGGAATTTAATCTCAGACAGCCTTCCTGATTTCCCCGCTAAAAAATGGCTCCTTCTATCATGGATCTTTGCTGGGATTTTAGCTGTTACTTCAGTCACTACGACGTTGGGCGCGCTTGGGACATTGGTAGAAGATCGTTCCACTGGGGCCGAACTGGACTTCTATGCTTCTCCGATTAAAAGATCAGCCCTTTTAGGCGGCTATGTCGTGAGTTCGATCTTCGTCGGTTTCATCATGTGTCTGCTCGTCCTTCTGACTGCAAATGCAATTTTCTTTTTCTCGGGTGACGAAATGCTAACCTTTCTCCAAGTGTTTAAAGTTGTTGGGGTGATCAGTTTATCCGTAATTTCAAGCAGTTCTATGATTTTGCTGCTCGTTTCTTTTTTCAAAACCGTCAAGGCTTTTGCTGCTGCCAGTACCGTCATCGGAACACTGCTTGGTTTTCTGGCAGGTATTTATATTCCAATTGGAAATCTGCCAGCATATTTGCAAACCATAATTAAATTATTCCCTACCTCGCACTCAGCGGCGTTATTCCGCCAAATTTTGATGGAGCAGCCAATGCAAGAAACATTTGCACAGGCACCGGCGTCAGCCAAGCAGGAATTCTTGAAGGATATGGGTGTGTTTTATGAAATAAACGGCTCCCTTACTTCACCCACGTTCAGTGTGCTCTATTTAACAGGCATAGCTATTTTATTCTCCATATTGGCTATTGTCTTAATGAAGCGTAAGAGGACTTAACTGACACCAAACAGGCACAGCACTTCTACAGCAACAGTGCCTGATTAGAGATGAATATTCTTGGTCCTATTAGCGTTATAAAATTGCTATATAGACACTTCCAAAGCTGGCAGTAAATTTAATATCAATTACCTCGATTCCGGAATGAGATTCAAGAAAGTCGTTAACTTTACGATCTAGACTATTGCTCGACATAGCAGTAAAAGATATGAATTTCATAAGAATCATCCACCCTTCCCTTCTTCCAGAAAGATTTAGTTATAGTTCTGGTCAATGGCCAAATTCAAGCACAAACCCTATGCAACAACTACGCCTTATAATCCAATGCCTATTTTTCAGGGTGACATTTTACAACAACATTTAACAATCCCATCTAAAATTGACCATTATGATCTCCAGGAACGATTGTTTTTAAATTATATCTCCTTGTTTTTTTAGATAAATCATAACTCATAGTGTAATTTTGATCGACTTGTATTAGAGCCCATATACTAAAATCCTCAATATAAATTTGCTTGTCATTAGAAAGTACTATCCATTGTTCACTAGTATTTTTGTCTTTTTTAACCACACCAATGTTTTGGGTAGTGCTTTCAAGAACAGGATTATAGATAGTAAAACGAAATACAAGAAATAGCACGATTAAAAATACCAATGATAGTACTGTGATTTTCCCTTTCATACTTCTCTCCTTTGATAGATAATCTAGTCTGATGATGGAACATTACGAAAGCAATTGCACTCTTTCTTGACAAACGAAACAAACAATTACACAAAGTACATTTCTTTACATGAAAATTACTCTATATGATTAATAAAATAAGTATCACAAGATTCTTTAAACACGTAAACAAGCTTTCTGGCTGGTTCAAAAGATTCAGAATTCGCTCCATCCAAACTGGGGTACTCCCCACTGGCCAGGCAATTTAAGTGGCGCATTTCTTTGGAGGTAACCAATATTAGCTTAAGGTCAGTCATGAAGGGCTGCTATTTTGTATCTTTGTTCATTTCTTTTAATTGTTTTTTGATTTCTCTAAGCTCCATTTTTATCGCTTTCACTTGTTTCGATGTGTCAATTCCATAGCGCACACCGTATGTAATGATGAAAAACACAAGAGCTACCCCTATTAGCCAGTAAATGAGCATAGTATCCTCCCTTTCAGTTAAAGAAGTCAATCGCACAATCAATTATTTACTTTTCCACTTTTAGTTTTAGAGAATACAACGATTATTAGACAGAGTAAATTAATAACGAAGAGTACTATATAATAGATGCTGGTGGATCCTTCGAAAAGGTAAGAGCCATATCTCAACGTATTAATTCCTAGCACAACTATTAGTAAGATGAATAATTTCGTATTCATATGTCTGTACCTCCCTTTCAAGAGTTGGGAAATTGTATTTCCAATACGTGGTTGCACAATATCTAGAAGGAATCAAAGTCCTTAGATAGATGAGTTACACAACTCAAACACTAACAATAAAGAAGTTAGTATCCATAACGGACAAGCCAGAAGGAGTGAAATCGTAAATTAGTGAGCATTTTTCTGTTCCATATTTAGTTGTTCAATTTTAAGTCGTGCTTCTTTTACATTGGACACATAGATTATAGAAACCTTTGACTTAAGTTCCTTTTGAAGGGCTTGTGCTTCTCTTTTATTCTTATCGGGCATCAGGGCAAAGGAGATTCCTGCCTTTTCGATTATTTGTAGTTTTTCCTGGATAGATCCCACTTTGGTCACTTTTCCAGCCTTAGTGATGCCCCCTGTAACGGCAACAGGCACCTTGTTTTCTAGATTACCATTTTTATATAAGCCGGACAGAGCTAAACTGAGACCTGCGGAATCTCCACCATTCGTTGAATTATCCCACTGAGTCAGCCATTCTTCTTCCGTTCCTAAGTAGTCCCGTACGGTTTCCACCATCTCTTTTGGAGTGTGTTCTTTTCTGAGATGTAGCCAGGTCAGTAGCTGCCTCGTTTTAACTCCGTAAATTACTTGGTTGTCGATTTCAGTTATTGACAGTACATCAACACCTTGCTCAGTCAGTAATTTATAAATAGACTCTTTATTCATTTCTTCCTCTTCCTCAAACTCAATTTCACCTACGCCGATGGAATAGATTTGAGAACCCGCCACTGACTCAGTGGGAGGTATATTATTAGACGAGATGTAGGAAGGTGCCGTTAAGTAGAAAAGAAGTGAGAACTCATAAGCAAACAACAAACTTAGAAGCAAGAGAGCTGTTCCAAAAATTCTCTTCATAACGTGTTTTTTACGGGAAATCAAAAAAAGAATGCCCACCAAAAGAATACTGAGAAACAAGATGAATAAAAATCCGGATGCTTCAATCAAATCAAATAAATAGAGCAATAAGAAAACGGAATAGAATACAGTAGAAAGCACAATGGTGATAATGGTTGTTTTTTGCATAGATCCCCCACCTCTACTATTTAAAAGAAAAATCTCCACACTTATATAGAGGTGTCAGCTCTATCGCTTAAAACGATAACTAATCATCTTATGCTTTTGTTCAAATCCAGCTCTTTTGTAAACGGTATTCGCTTGATCATTAGTATCTTCTACTGTTAATTTAATCGTTTCAATTTGAGGGTATGCAAACAGTTCAGTTAATGTTTCCTTCAATAATAGAGTACCTAGCCCCTGATTTTGATAGCTATTAGAAATTCCAATATACTCCAATGAAGCCTCGCCTGTTTCTGGGCAAACTTCAAAGTAGGCATAACCTTTAAGTTCATTTGAATCTCCGCTTAGGATTTTTAGAACATTTGACTTGTTGATTCTTCCGACAATTGTGGCTGCATCATAGTAAGTACCAGGAAACAATTCGTTATGTAATTTCTCGAATTCAATAAAATCATTCTGCAAAAATGGTCTACTTCTCATTTCCAATACTTCATTAAAATTCTCTTTTCTGACTTCTAGAATCAGATGCTCACCTTGCTCTTTTGCTTTTATCTGCTCCATAAATGCTTGTTGCATGGAATTTTCCACATTGATAAAGAATTGAAATTCGCGAACTTCAGGATGAGCTTTTATTAGCCCTTTCCATAATTGAAGTTGCATTGGAATCGAAGCGGATCTGTTGAACGGCCCCCAAACCTCAGCACTGGTTTCCTCGGTATCCAACCCAATAGCTGCAATAATTTCTCCAGTATTTCCTCTCAACAAGTAAAAATTAATGTCTCCATTTTCAGTGACAAAGTCTTCTTGAAGAGCTTCACGAATCTCCCCCTCACCTTCCCCACAATACCCGATGTGTGATTCAGGTTGTTTATTTAGATCCGCTAAAAATAGAGACAATTCTTTAAGGTCTTTTACCTTTTCTATAGTTTGGTTAATTTCAATCACCTAATTCATTTGGATTTTTGTAGCTTACGACTCGAATAAGAAAAACAATTAGTGCTGTTGTTTCCGATCTATGAGCTCTCTAGAATTCAATCAGTCAATGTAGTCAAAAATATTCAAGTCCACTTCATCAACATAAATCAGCGGTTCTATTAAGTTCCAAAGCCTAATTTCAGACGTCTCGCAATTCGTTTGAAAAGGCAAAAGTCTTTCGACAGTAGAGAAATAAACGGGATTATACTTAATTTCGCCATTCAGCATGTTTTTCACTTTGAGTAAGCCTTTAAATTCTAACTCCTCTACAAGCTGACCAGTTTCTTCGTAAAGTTCTCTTGCTGCACACTGCTTAGAGGTTTCATCATCTTCCCTCTGGCCGGCAGGTAATTCCCATTGTTTTCTCCACGTGTTATAACATAGAAGATACTGATCATCACACTTTATTACGGCATAAGAACCGGCCAATCTTTGATAGTTGTGTATCTCAGATTCATTCACAAAAAGAAAGTCTAGAAATTTAAAATCACTCTTCCTAGTGACTTCCATATAGCGACCTCCTAGACGTTAGATAGAAAGAATTTATAGATATTTATTAATGAAAATTTGTGTCTGGGATTTTCCAATCATCATAAACAGCTCGTTTAAATTGACCAGTATTTCTTCGAGTTCTTTATCTGACATTCTAACCATCATAAAGTCGAGCTTAGAATAACAAGACTTATTTAATAACCAGGTACTATCGTTTTCAGCTCAACTAAATCATCGATTACCAAATCGGCCATAGCAAGTTCATCTTCTTTTGCAAAATCAAAATTACATCCGATTGCTATTAATCCGTTATCTTTAGCAGCACGAATATCGGATAAGCGGTCCCCTACTACCGCGGCTTTCTGAACATCATATTTTGTTATAATTGCTTTAACTAAATCTCCTTTATCCAACGTCTGTATTTGTTGAATACTAAATGTTTCAGTAACCCAAACATCCAATTTATAATAACTCACAATTGCATTTAAATATTCAGTTAAACCGTTACTCGCTATGTAAATTGAACAATTATTCTCTTTTAAAAAACTGAAAACTTCTCTCACATTAGGATATAAAGCACCTTTCCCACTTCTTATGTTTTCAATTAATCTCTCTAGAAAATAAAAATCCGTCTGTTCTCTCTCTGCGAGGGAATGATTAGGTAACAAAGTTTCCCATACTTTTGGTAAAGGGACTCCCATAATTTCGCGGTATTTATCGATAGGGGTTATTGAATTCCATCTATTTTGACGCCGTAAGTGATTAAACGTATCCTCAAGTGATAATTCTAGAATTTTGTCCGTTTGAAATAGAGTACCATCCATATCAAAAATCAGTGCTTGTAACATTAGATTCTCTCCTTGTTATCAATCCATTTCCTGTCGGATATTCAGTTTAAGAATAAAGTTGACCAGTTTAAATCACTTCTTTATGAAGATATGCTTTCATTTTTATCTTCAGCTCCATAAAGTCTTCAAGCTTCACTGCATTTTCGGGTTCCACCAAATAAAAGCCATCGTCTTTATATCTCGGGATTACATGCATATGATAGTGCTCCACATCTTTGAATATTCCGTTTTCTTGTAAAATAGTGATGCCATCTGTAGGGGAAAGGTTTTCTAGTAAGATCGCCATCTTTTTAGCCAAATTAATGACTTCGTTCAAACTCTTTTCATCAACATCACGGAATTCTGGACAATGTGTTTTAGGAACTATTAAAATATGACCTTTATTTATTGGGAATTTATCTAAGAAGCAACACACGTGTTCATTTTCATAAATGATATAGGCTTCCACTTTTTTATGGATGATTTCACAGAATATGCAGCTCACCATTCTCATTCTCCTCCCGTGAAGGTAATATAAGTCATTAAAATTACTGTGAATGAGCCCATTAAAGGAGAAACTTTTAACACCTTATAGCTGTTTACTTTACACACTCATACTTCATCCTCAAAAACTCATATCGACTACCATTTGTGTCTTGCATGAAGCTACCTGTAGATTCAAAACCTACCTTTTTGTATAACTTTATGGCTCTCTCATTAAAAGTGGCAACCGAAAGCATTATGTTTTCTGGGTTATACTTTGAAATTGCATAACTTAGACCAGCTTTAAGAAAATCCATGCCCAATCCCTTTCCAGTTAATTCAGGTTTCATGCCCAACCCAATATCAACGCAATCATTTTCATATACAAAACAAAAGAACCCAATTTGTTCGTTGTTTATTTTAACTGAAAAGTATTTATCCCCACGCTCTTGCGGGTTCAAAAATTCAGCCAAATCCTCCTCATCGGCCGCAATATCATAAAAAGAATAGTTATCTTCATAGTGCCAATTTGAAGCAATATTTTCAGCTTCTTTTTGTGACAGTTCACTAAAAATATAATTCATGAGAGCTCCTCCAATCAGAACTGCAATCCCCGTCTGAGTTGTTGAGAATTCAACCTATTGTACAAAAAGGGGCGTAGCACTGCTATTTCTGCAATGGTGCCCTTTGGCTGTAATCATCATTTTTTACCTAAAGAAAAACCTTCAAATAATCGTCCACCGAATGGTTCAAGAACCATTGTACACAGACAAACTACTTTCCTCTTCTCTCCCGTTTTATAATACTCATCAAAGGATTGAACAAACTTCTCGGTGAATTTTTCATCGTATTGCTTCAATGAACGAATTATCCACTTAGAAGAACCTACCCAACATCCATTAGTTCTTAAAACGAATTCTTGAATTTGATCTGCTAAGGTATTTGCTATAAATATTTCTTCAGCTCGATTTTTGCAACCAATGAAATCATCTAAGACATCTGTTATAAAATAACGCTTCGTCCTAATCATTTCCTCTGACCATTTTTCAGGTCCTTTATCTAATATCTCTTTTGCCTCTTCTTTTATGGAAGCTATAATTCCTTCATCTTTCAATACGATTCCTTCAAATACCATTCTTTGCATAGAAGGCTTTGCAATTTTATAATCCATTTCGAAAAACTTTCTATAGGAAGTTAAATTATGTACGAACACTTCAATTGCCCATCCATAGTCAATCAGCGATTCTCTAAAAGACGTTTGAATACTATCATCAAAAATAACAATATCAAGGTCCGAGGTAGCTGTTTCTTGCCCCCTGACAACACTTCCTGCTAGTAATGCCCCTTGGCAGTAAGGATAATTATTATTTATAAAATTTATAGCTGCCTCAGTGGGATTTAACTTTTCAGTGTTTTTCATTTACTTCTCCTCACTATTTATATTGTTCAATGGCTCATTACTTTTATATAGTTTCTTTTTAGTGAAAATCCCTACAATAATTGTGATAACTCCCTCTAACAATATGAGCAGGTGAAAAACGATTAAAGAACCGGTCCCTTCTAAATCATGTATAATTTTAGTTTCGAACAACAAAGTAAGGGTTAACGGATAAGTCAAAACCGATAACAACATAATAACTCCAATTATTATTCTATTTTTCTTATTCCCTTCAGTTAAGTGTAAAATAACGGAAAAAATGATAATTGCCAATCCTATAAAAATAGGTAATGTCATTTTAGAACCTCCATTAATTTCTGTTCCCAATTAATCTATTAGATCCTAGAATCCCTTGTTTTGGAAACAAGTCTTTTTACTAAAGAGGCGAAGATTCCTATTTCAGAATCGCACCAGTTTAATCAGTAATTTAAATTGAAGAAATTCACTAAAATACATTTTTTTATAATTGTCCTAAAATTTTTTTTGCAAATGGCCATTTTATATTTGTTAGTACACTTTGTCAGTTTTCTTTCGCCATATATTAAGAAGCATCAACCCATCACTTTTAAATCCAGTAGAATATGTTAAAGGGATTAGTGCTGATACGATTAAGAACCCAGTAAAACCGAAGAAATAACCATCAAGAAAATGGTTATGTGTTGTGTTCATCTTAACTGCAAGTAAAATTAAAATAGTCATCAAGTTGAAAATTATTCCACCTAAGGCTATAAGAGAAAATTTTACTTTTTCATTTAGTGACGATGGATCCGTAGGGTTATATTCACATCTGCATATACCAAACATGAAAAATTGCTTGTTTACTTGTATAATTCCAATATTAAAGAGAGGTTCTCCTATTCCTATCTCTATTTTGAATACATTCCCCCCAAATATTTTTACAAAAAACGCATGCCCGTTTTCATGTATAAAAACATTTATAGGTTGAAATATAAACAAAGCAATCACATATCCAATTATGGTTTCAATCAATTCGCTTACTACCTCCTCTACATTTCCCCCAAACAGTCATTAATACTCTGTGTGAATAAATAAAGATCAGTGTGAGAGTTCATTTCTCTATATAAGTTTTTTAAAAACGTTTTGGTATTTGCATATAAAAACCAGTTGTTTTCCTCGTTTATTAAAATTGGTTCTATAATATTTGT
>NZ_JWIB01000030.1 GCF_000813425.1 Sporosarcina sp. ZBG7A | reverse complement strand
ACTCCCCATGCTTTATGAGCACTTTTCAGGATTCACTGCATCTTTTCCGATACTAAACAAACAAATTTAAGAGCGTCCACGAAAATTCTTGGACGCCCTCTTCTTGTTCACTCATGTTCCCACAAATGGGTGATTTGTGCACCCGCTTCAGTCAATCTCAATTCATAGACATCAGGATGCTTAACTGCTTGCCACTCTTCAAATCCAATACGCTCATTAAAACAGCGCATGAGCAACACAAGTAATAAGCTATGCGTAACTAATACCGTATGGTTAGTGTCTGGTAGTTCATCGATGACTTCACACGCTCGCTGTATCGCCTCGTTCGATGTCTCACCATCTTCATATGAGAGATTCAAATCTAAAAATGTATCTTCCACTTTCAATAACCAATCATCAAATACTTGTGAGCTCATTTGTCGCTCCGATAATCTACTATCTTCCTCAGTATGAATACCAAGTTTGTCTCCTATTTCGTTTGCAGTCTGCCTCGTCCGCATCAAAGGACTTGTAATAATTCGCTCAATTGGATAACGTTCTAAAAACTGTGCTAGTTCAGATACGTGTAGAATGCCTTCAGCTGTCAATGAATCTTGAGCGGTAAATCCTTCTGCCTCTCCATGATTTACAAGATAAATTACTTTCTCCATTGAAACCCCTCCTCATCGTTGAATCCCAATCGCAACAATTGGAAAAGCCGCTCCTCAAAAATAAGTAGCGGCTTTTCCAATTAATCGTTTCGTACTACTGGCATTGAACAGCAACGGAATGAGCCACCCGATTTAATAATTTCAGAGAAGTCGATTTCGATTACATCGAAACCTTTACTGCGCATCGCCGCATTGACCTGGGGATTCTGTGGCAGACTGAACAGCCGCCCGCTTCCAATTGACAATATATTCGTGCCCATCGTAAATTGTTCTTCTTTGTTAACTTCGATAAGATTGTACATCGACTCTAGGCTCTTACGCGTTTCCTCATCGAATGCTTCGGGAAAGTACAGTCCATCCCCAGGAGAGATCACGTTGAATACACAATCGAGATGCAAATACTTTTCATTGAACGGCACCCGGATAACTTCATGATCCGGGAGGCTTTGTTCTAAATGCAGCACAGACTCTTCACTCGTTCGGCTACTAATCCCTACAAACACACGGTTACGGTCTACAATCACATCTCCGCCTTCTACCCTGCTTTCTGACACCCGGAAAGGAATGTTTTCTTGTAGAAGCCAGTTTTGAAGAGCTACTTCTTCTCCTTTACGAATATCACTTGCCATATCAGCAAGAAATAACCGATCGCCAAGTGTAAATCCAATATCTCTGGTGAATACTTGCTCCGGATAGCGCTCTGAAGAAGGTAGTTTTATGACTTCCACATTATTTTCTTTCAGTTTTGCTTCAAATTCTTTATGTTGCTGCATCGCTTTCTCACGATCGATATTTTCATCTTTATATTTCTTTTGCACATCATTGATAATATCTTTAATCGCCATATATTTAGGTTCACACAAAACGACCCGACGTAAAGTATCGTATTCTGTTACACACTTTGCAACTGACATTTTAGAATAAGTTTGATCTTTCTGGTTGTCCATCTCTTGAGTAACAGGGGAGTTCATAATTGTTCATCCTCCAGATAAAGTTGTTAAGTATCTTTACTATTTATTCCCCTTGGCATGATCTTTCAAACGAATATGACGGCCTAATAACCATCCGTTTTTATGAATAAAAAACAGTTAACGTTTCAATTGAACGTTAACTGTCGATGAGTTATTCTGCACTTTTTGTCGATTTCCCGGGAAATAATTCGACATTTCCGCCTTCTTTATAATAATCTTCCATCACGTCTTCAGGTACCATTCCGCCACCAGTAGACCAGACAAGATGCCGCGCTTCACTCGATTTCGCATCTGCTACGCCTGAAGATACAGTGTGAAGTGCACCCATCATTCCTGCAAGTGCAGATGGCTCTGCATAAATGGACTCTGCATCTGCAAGCATGCGGAGCAATCCAAATAATGTATTGTCTTTCACGGTGTAAATCCCTTCAAGAAAAGGTTTCATGACATTTCCAACAAAACCTGACGGTCGACCTACTGCTAGTCCATCTGCAACTGTTTTGTTGTCTAGTCCTATTTCTTGTACACTAATTTTGTCGTGTAACTCTGTCATCATTCCAAGTAACATGCATGGTGAACTGACAGGCTCTGCAAAATAGCAATGTACGGCATCGCCAAAGGCCAACTTCAAACCAAACGCGACACCACCTGGTCCACCACCTACACCACATGGTAAATAGACAAACAGAGGATGCGCCTCATCTACCACGATTTCTTGTTCTGCAAGCTGTGCAGCAATACGTTCGCCTGCAACTGCATAACCGAGAAATAGGGCACGTGAATTTTCATCGTCCACAAAATGGCACATTGGATCCTGTTCAGCTTCACGACGTCCTTCTTCTACGGCTTTACTGTAGTCATCCTCGTATTCAATGACAGTAACCCCTTTGCTTCGGAGTAATTCCTTTTTCCAGAGTTTTGCATCGGCTGACATGTGAACAGTCACTTTGAATCCAAGTGCAGCACTCAAGATCCCAATGCTCAATCCAAGGTTACCCGTCGAGCCAACCGCAATTTTATGGGAAGCGAACAAATCTTTGAAATGTTGCTCTGAAAACTGACGATAATCCTGATCTTTCTTAAGAAGACGGTGTTCTACTGCTAACATTTCCGCATGTTTTAATACCTCATGAAACCCACCTCGTGCTTTAATGGATCCAGATACAGGTAACGCATTGTCTTGTTTGATGAGCAAGGTGCCTTCAAAATGGACGCCGGTCTCCTCGATTAGCCGCTCCTTCATCACTGGGATTTCGGTTAGGGGAGATTCAATGAGTCCCTCGGTGGCCTTCGTTTCTGGAAAAACATCTGCAAAAAATGGTGCAAATCGTTTCAGTCGATCCGATGCGTCTTTCACATCGGCTGACGTCAAAACTGATGTTTTGAGTGCTGACGCTATAGATGTAAGATGGGGATTCTTCCATAAAACCTCTTCTTTGTTTGCCATATGACTAATTAGTGGAAAATCAGTCGCCAATCTCTCCATTTTCTGCATAAATACCCTCCTATAAATGGCTTCACTAATTATTTCCCTTTGGACCAACCTTTTTCTTTGAAACGTTTCACAGCTTCAATTCGACTGCCCGCTGACATTTTGTCTAAGATAATGGAGATGTAATTCCTCACAGTTCCCGGTGTTAAGTGTAAGACGTTCGCAATTTGTTTCGTTGTTTTTCCGTCAGCAATCAATTCCAGTACTTCTGCTTCTCGTTCAGTCAACGGACTTTCAATTTCTCGATCTTCGCCATATGCAATGTCTACAAGTTCAGGCGCGTAAATGCGACGTCCCGCCATAATTGTCCGAATCGAGCTAACCAAATCTTCTATCGGGCTATCTTTTAGTAAATAGCCTCGAACACCCGCTTTTCGCGCTCTCTCAAAATAGCCAGCTCTAGCGAATGTAGTCAAAATCACAATTTTACACGGTTCAGCACGTAAATTTTCGGCCGCCTCTAGACCTGTTAGCACTGGCATTTCGATATCCATAATACAAATATCCGGATGTAATTCTTGAACAAGATTTACTGCCTCATCTCCGTTTCTAGCTTGCCCAACCACTTCCATATCATCTTCTAAACTGAGCAATGAGCCGAGTGCTCCTAGTAACATGCCTTGGTCCTCAGCTAACACAATCCGTATCATGTACCTCTCACTCCTTTACGATATGTCTTAAAATAGATGGGATCTCGAACGTCAATGCAGTTCCACCATCTTGTTCATTTTGGATATGAAGAATTCCATTCACAAAGTCCAGTCGCTCTCGCATCCCGTTCAAACCGTTACCAGGTAGAGCATCTGCGCCTTCTAATAATCCGATTCCATTATCCGCGACTGTAATAGAAAAATCCTCCGATACGGGATGAAATGTAATCGTACAACTAGATGCAAAGCTATGTTTGACTACATTCGTTACAGCTTCTTTCAAACACATACTCAAAACATTTTCCACTATTGGGGTAATTTCTTTATATGATGCCTCTCCTACGACAGTGAGTTCAATTTCAGCTGCACGCAGTACTTGCTGTACTCTGGTTAGTTCTTCGGAAAGACGCACTGCTCGCATATTGGAAACGAGTTCCCGTACCTCGTTGAGTGCAACACTCGCAGTTTGACGGATGTCCTGTAACTCTCGCGCAGCACGTTCAGGATCACGTGTAATCAGTTTTCCTACCAAATCACTTTTAAGTCCAATGAGCGACAGTTTTTGACCTAGCGTGTCATGAAGATCTCGTGCAATTCGTTGTCGCTCTGCTACCACAGTCAATTCAGATATTCGTTCTTGTGCATATACTAACTGACCTTCCAATTTCTCTTGCTTGTTACGATTGTACAAGTTGAAAGGAAGTAGAACAACACCAATTAACGTCAAGATCAAGAAGTGGACTTGCGGTAAAAACAAATCAATCTCGATGAAGAATCCTGCAACGATTGCACTGATTGTCAGCGCAATATGAATACCATACATTATGAAAAAGCCAACCGCCCGTCTGATGTTGCCAATGAAAAACGCTGTAAATAAAGCTAGGTATACGTAGCCGAACAACAACGTCAGTCCAATATTTATCGCCATTTCAAACGCAAGCCACATGTAAACAAATCCGCTTCGAGATTTGAACGAAAAACGATAACATAGTAAATATAAAAATACCATGGCAATCCCTATTGCGATATTAATGGGTTCAGACGTTCTGAAGATAAAGAAAAAGGGCAGAACGCAGAAAATGACCCAGATGTAGATGCTTAACCATGGATATCGAGGAAACAAATTGTACCAACTATTCATCTGCATCCCTCCCATTCCATTCCATTTCTCTTTAGTTTACCGGTTAAAAAGTAAAAAAGCCATCTCTTGATGAGATGGCCGGTAATCTGCATTATTTCGTGTCAAATGTAGTTTTCTTAGGTTTCAACTCGATGGAAACATTTTTTAGTTTCGCTGCTTTTTGAATCCCACGGAAGGTTACAAATGTTTTGTGCTCAGGGTCATACAGTTTATAACGCAGTGATTCCAAACTCTTTTTCATATCGATTGTCGTCGCTTGTTGAAGTGGTGGCGTCAATTCATGAGCCATCTCTAAATTATAGTTCGGAACTCTTGGAGCCAAGTGATGCACATGGTGAAACCCGATGTTACCAGTTGCCCATTGAAGGACTTTCGGTAGTTTGTAATACGAGCTACCTTCAACTGCTGCTTTCACATAATCCCATTCTGTTTCTTCCTCGAAATACGAATCTTCAAATGTGTGCTGGATGTAGAATAACCAAATGCCAAGTGCACCTGCTGTGAACATTGTAGCACCTTGAACAATAACGAACGCTTTCCAACCAACAAGCAAAATCATACCTGTATAAAGCACAACGAGACATACATTGATGAGGTACGTGTTCATCCGTTCTTTTTTTCGGGCATCTTTTCTATTGAATCTGCTGGAGATCAGGACGAGATACAACGGTCCAAATCCAAACATGACTAGTGGGTTCCGGTAGAAACGATACGCCAAACGTTGCCAAGAAGACGCTTCTTGATATTCCTGAATCGTCATGACCCAGATATCACCCACGCCGCGCTTGTCGAGATTAGAGCTTGTTGCATGGTGTATTGCATGCTCACGTTTCCACTTTTCATATGCGAACAACGTGAGAACTCCTGTAATCGTTCCTACAATGTCATTTGCTTTTTTGTTTTTAAAGAAAGAGCCATGTGTGCAATCATGGAAAATAATGAATGTCCGAACGACAAATCCTGATGCTACCACACAAATCGCTAGTGTTAACCATATGGATACAGACAACGCTTGATACGCGGCAAACCATAGAATAAGTAGCGGTGGTACGGTATTGACAAGTTGAATAATACTTTTCTTTAAATCTGACTTTGCAAATGGAGCAACATTTTTGTGTAGCTGTTTTGTTTTTTCTTTACTCATGACAGCCTCCCGATAAGCGGTCCGATTGCTCGGCCGTTACTTAGTACGTTAATCGTACAAGGAAACATTCCACTACAATAGGCATGAATGTCATGAGTATTCATATGTTAAGTGTCATATTTTGTGAATGTTTTCACAAGAATAAACAAATTATTTAAGCATCCCACCATCAACCTCAAGAACTGTTCCGTTGATGAACGATGCTTCATCGGAAGCTAAAAACAAGTACGCATTCGCTATGTCTTCTGAAGTACCAAAGCGTGGAAAAGGCGTCATCTGACGAATCTGAGCAATAATCTTTTCAGGAATTGTTTCTATCATTTCTGTCTCAATAAAACCTGGCGCCACTGCATTCACGGTGATGCCCTTCGGACCGAATTCTTTAGCCCAAGTCTTCGTCATTCCGATGATGGCTGCTTTTGATGCAGCATAATTGGCTTGCCCTACGTTTCCACCCGTACCTGCAATTGATGACGTGCTTACAATGCGTCCAGTACCTGCTTCGATCATACTTGGTAAAAAAGCTTTCGTACAATTGAACACTCCTGTAACGTTCACGTCAAGAACACGACGAAACGCACTTGCTTCCATTTTTAACGTCATTGCGTCCATTGTAATCCCTGCATTGTTGACAAGAATGTCGACCCTACCGAATTGCTCGATAATGGCAGCTGCAACACTATTTACCTCTTGCTCATTTGCTACATCTGCCTTAAAAAAAGCTGCATCATTTCCTTCAGCATGTAGTTGTTGAGCTATCGCTTCACCTGCCTGTTCATCAAAGTCGATGATGATAACTTGAGCACCTTGCTCACAAAAAATACGAGCGGCTGTCGCACCTATTCCTTTTGCTCCACCAGTGATTACAGCGGTTTTTCCTGATATTCGCAATCACAACGCCTTCTTCCTTTTAGACTCTCTAGTTACTCACATTTTACCATAGTTGAACAAAACAGGCACCGCTACTTGCGAGTGCCTGTTCGTTTTACCTATTTGCATGGACTGCGTTTTTCAAAGCCGATTGTTGGATATTATAATGCGATGCATACCAAACAGCCTTCCCGTTCTTTATGAGTATTGCTTGAGGGGACTCGTGCTTCACACCTGTATCCTCGGCAATTTTCCGCGAGACGTCTTTACTTGTTTGGACAATTACACAGTATTTTGGAACTTCGGTCTCAAAGTTTTGAAACTCCCGATAGCCTGCTGCACTTATAGGGCACGTCGTACTGTGCTTGACGATAAGTACAGGCTCATTACTAGACTGTTCTACTATCCCATTCCATTCTTCGGTTGTATGAAGTTCTTGCATGTAGATCCTCTCCTTTTAGTTATATATGCTAAATTCCCTTGTTTGTTCCCGATTAAACGACGTCAAACGCTTCAATACTTCTAAAAATCGGTTGATATCATCGTCACTCATTTCATTCATCGCAGCCAGTTGTAGCCAGTTTCGTTCTCGCAAGTACTTACTTTCGTAGTGCGTTCGGTAACCATTTAAAAACAAGTCTTCTCCTAACTGATGTGCAGACTCTTCCTCATTGAAGATGATAGTTAAAATTCCTGGGCTGGCAGATATTCCTTGCTCAAGGATTTGGTAGCCCATCCGTTCAATAGATGTTCGAAGAGTGTCGGAACGTTTACGAATGGTAGCATAATGGTTTTCAGGGTCACTCATTAGAGCGAAAACGGCTTTATCAAGCGCATGAAGAAGGTTTGAGGATTGTGTATAAGGTATCCCTTCTGTAGCGCTATAATTACCAAGATCCAGGTACCGTGGTATTTCCGAGTCAGGTTGTATGTCCTGTTCGTGAAATACAAGTGCCAATCCTGAAAAACTACCGAGACCTTTTCCACTAACGGATGACGCAAAGTCGACCCCTTCCAAGTTAATTGGAACAGTCCCCAGTGAACTTGCACAGTCGGCTGCAATGCGAACGTTACGCGCTAAACACACGTCACGAATGGCATCCAAATCGTTCAGTACACCGGTGGACGTCTCGCAGTGAACAAACCATATCCAGCTATACATATTGGAATCTAATACTGCTTCAATTTCTTCCATATCGAACAACTCTCCCCAAGCCCTTTCTAGAGAGGTAAATTCCAACCCGAACCGGCGGGCATGATCACACAAGCGAGCACCGAATTCCCCGTTGTTGAGAATGAGCCCCTTTCCAGGGAGACGCTTGAGCTGCGCGGCGACCACGTCATTTGCAAGTGTGCCTGTCCCTTGTAGAACTTGGACGTGACATGCTGCTGTCAATACTTTCAGCTGTTCCTGAACTGACATTAGTAAACGAGAGTATGCCGGTGAACGGTGAGAAATCGAATCCGTACATAACGCTTGTTGTACAGCTTTTGAAGTCGTAGTTGGTCCTGGTAAAAAGTTCAGTATCGGCTTTGCAATCCTTCCAGCGACACTCGTTTCGTACGTTTCCTTCGTGAGTATCATAGGAATAAAAGTTGCCTCTGCCGTTCCGGTGGGCTCAGCAAATGGCACAAATCCAAGTTGCCGATACAACTTCAACTCTCGAACAGTACCCGAAATGACCGCAGCATCATACCCTGCTTTCAAACACCAATTTACCAGTGCTTGCAACATGCCTAGGAAAGGACGCCCCGTTCGATATCGTGCTTCTATAGAAAGCAGTCTGATTTCCACAGGATATCGAGGGGGATTTGCAAGTTTTTCCTCCACGGGACCAATTTTCTTGTCCAGGGAGAATGGCCGGGTTGAGCGTACAGCAATCATTCCAATTACTTTTGAGTCTTTCATGCATAGTAAATATGTATTTGAGTTATGAAATTGATCCCTCAATCGTCTATCTTCATTTGGAAGATGCTGAGGAATTTCTTCAACGAACGTTTCATAATTCAGCTTATGGATTTGTTCTTCATCCTGTTTGGTCCTTGCCAATCTGTAAAAGTAGGTCATCTTGTTTTATTCCTTCCTATTGAGATTTGAAGATCTGCTCGATGTTTCCATAGCAACAGTCCAACTACGAGTAATGCGAGCAGAGTTACCTTCGCGTCATTTAACCAAATGCTACAAGGGACAATCGTTATCGTCGCGAACACACTGGCTGCTGTAAATTTCTTGATTGCCGGATACAAAACAGCGAAACCTAACAAAATAGCGAGGATCCATATCGGATTAAAGACAAGCACGCCACCGATGAACGTTGCGGCTCCTTTGCCCCCTTTAAAACGATGAACAATCGGATAACAATGACCAAGCATAACAGCCGCTAAAGCCAGCAATTCGATAACAGGTCGACCATCAATCCAAAATGCTATAAAAACGGCTAATGCCCCTTTACCCGCATCAAGTAAGAATACCAGCAAGAATGCTTTTTTACCGAATATCCTCCCTGTATTTCTTGCTCCCGGATTTCCACTCCCTTCAGCTAAAACGGTCTTCCCTGAACGTTTTCCGATTTGCAATGCCGGTAGAAAATTCCCTAGTAGATAAGACATCAGTGTTAGTAAAAAAATCATTCCACTACTCCATTTCTAGAAGTTTAACTATATTGCTTGCAATTCATAATCAGCTTAGTGAAAATTGGTGAGAGTGTACTTAGTATAGAAAGGTTTGAAATCCATGCGTGAATTATCAGGCCGATTGATAACGGCCCTCGTTTCCTGTCTCGTTCTTGCTGTGGTTTTTGGATATGTTGCTTTATCCATTGGAAATGGAAGCATTGTTCAATTTGATACAACAATTATTCATTTCGTTCAAGGTGCAGAAGCCCCTTGGCTAACTGAAGTGATGAAAGTATTTACGACAATCGGCTCAACAAAAGCCGTAATAGCTATCTCCGCGATTACTATGGGTTTATTACTATACTTTCGACAAAAAGCACAAACAATCCTGTTTCTTATCGTGATTGGGGGTACCGCTGCTCTGAACTTTGTGCTGAAGCTATTCTTCCAACGCACACGTCCAGACCTAAATCGGCTAATTGAAATTAGCGGCTACTCTTTCCCTAGTGGACATACGATGATGGCTACAAGTTTATACATCATTCTTGCATTTATTCTATGGAGAAATGCGAGAAAGCCAGGACGTATTCTGTACGTTATCAGTGCCATTTTCATGATTTCAATGATTTGTATCAGCCGCATATATCTCGGAGTCCATTACCCAAGCGATATTGTTGGTGGAATTTCAGCAAGTACATTTTGGTTACTGATTTCAACAAGTGTCTACTCCATATTCATGAATAACAGACAAGCTAACTCCCACTTATCCGTTCGCTGATCATCATGGTGCACACAAGGAGGACAATCCGTGAATCCATTCACTGAAAAAACGATACAAGCCATTCAATCCATTCCTCCAGGCTACGTCATGACATACGGACAAGTAGCAGCTGCTGCAGGAAATCGGCGGGGTGCGCGTCAAGTTGTACGCGTGCTCCACTCCATGAGTACAAGTCATAACCTTCCATGGCACCGGATTATCAATGCAAAAGGCGGGATTTCGACTCCGGCTAATGCAGAAGAAAAAGGGAATCGACAGCGCCAGCTATTGGAATCCGAAGGTGTCCATTTTCTTTCTAATGGCACAATCGATTTAGCAATCTATAGATGGTTTGGTTTTGATGGTGAGGAGGAATAAATGAACGTAAGAATGTATTTATATAAAGAAAGGTGCATCTACTATGTGGAAAGACTTTAAAGAATTTGCGTTCAAAGGGAATATCTTTGACTTAGCTATTGCAGTCGTCATTGGTGCTGCGTTCGGAAAAATTGTTACATCACTTGTCGAAAACATTATTACTCCTTTAATCGGACTAATTTCTGGTGGGATCGATTTATCTAAGGAAAAAGCGAAGATCCCAGGGACGGAAACAATCATTACATACGGGGCCTTCATCCAATCCATAATCGATTTCCTAATCATTGCTTTTTCAATCTTCATGGTCATTCGATTACTCGCGAAGTTTAAGAAGAAGGAAGTCGAACAACCTGCAGAAACTCCATCAATCGATGCAAAAGAGGAACTGCTGAAAGAGATTCGCGACTTACTACAAGCTCAGCAATCGGCAACAATCGAAACGACAACTGTGGACAGGCACTTACCACCAAGTGATTCCTCTGAGTAATATGAAATAGATCTCTCCTACTTTCCTAGGTAAAATGACATTGCTGAAAACCACCTAGCATGGTACAGTAATGGCATGACATGGTAAAGGAGGGGCTTCTTCATGTGGTTCATTTATATTATGTTTGCGCTGTTTGCGTTTGTTCTAGTTGGAAGTGTTGCAGGAGTAGCGCTATCATACAAAAATCATAACTAATTTCTCCAACCACTTCTTAATTGAAGTGGTTTTTTATATGTAAGCTCAGTCATTGGATAAACCGAATATAAGTCATAGATTATTCCAACTATTCAACTCACATGTGGGACGGTATAGTGAATGAAAGGAGATGTGATGACGATGAAACCCATTTTTAAAGGAATCGACCATATTCAAATTGCAGCACCTCCAGGTTCAGAAGAAAAAGCACGAGCATTTTATGGAAAGCTGCTAGGTATGCAGGAAATTGAGAAACCTGAAAATTTGAAAGCCCGTGGTGGATGTTGGTTTCAATGTGGTGCACAAGAAGTTCATATTGGCATTCAGCCTGATTTCGTCCCAGCAAAAAAAGCACATCCGGGTTTTACGGTAAATAACCTTACTGTGCTAAAAAGTCAGTTGAAAGATGCAGCTTGCCTAATCAGTGAAGAGCCACCAATTGCAGGACGAGCTCGTTTTTTCACCCACGATCCTTTTGGCAATCGTATTGAATTCCTGGAATACGTGTAAATGTTTGCTAATCCACCTGTTTTCATGACAATAGAATACTCTTCTCCTCTGCATCAAGGGAATCGAGTTCAGCCTCTGCCTCCTCCAACTTCCGGTTCAGTTGGGCTTGGATAAGTCGAACGTCTTGGAGCACGCCGTTTAACTTGCTCTTTCCTTCTGTAATGCGTGAGTGGACTGCAAAATCCGAAAAGATATTATCAAAAAACAGGTCTGTAAATGTGAAGATATCGTTTTTATTCACTTGGAAAGATGCAGTCGCAGCTTCTTGGACGTCCGATAGTTCTGTTTCATAGTGACGCAATGCTCGCTGAGCTTGATGAACGAGGTCATCGGAACTATTCACTTCCGAGTACTTTAATGCCGAAACGAGTAGCCCACCGCCAAGAAACGTATCCCACATCGACAGACCTTCTGCATTGTTCAATTTGTCAATGGCACGATCAAGTGCTCGTACTGCTTTTTCTCCCGCTTCACGTGCTTCTTTCACCTCGCGGATCATTGCCCGCACCCGGACTCTATCATCAGCAATTTTTTGTAAAGTAGCTTGCGATGCAGAGTCATTCTGTCGAATCCAGAGTTCTTTTTCTTGCAAGAATTCGTCCCAATCTTCTTGAAGATGCACATAATTGGGGCTAAGGGATGCTTCTTTTAACAAAGCCACTTCCTCTGTTAAATCCTCTACATGCTTTTGAGCCTCATTAAAAGAGACTTCTGCTGCCGCAGCTTCTGCAATTTCCTTTTCCATTTGCTGATCCCATGATCCCGTTAGTTCTTTGAGTTTATTTAAAAACGAAAACTTACCAAGTCTCATGACATCCCGCTGCTCTTTTGTTAGTTGCTGTTCCAATCTATTCCTTTCTGAAGTCGCTGATTGCAATCGCTGTTCAGCATCCGTCAGTCTTCTGCTGATCCGATTCGATTCGTTTTTTAATAGGGTAAGCGCCATTTGACGCTCTTGCATCGTTTCTTTCATTGTCAAAATCCCCCTTTTCCTATATATACGGATTCTTTTGGAAGAAGGTTTCATTGTTATTGGGAGTCTTACTAGAAGACACTAAAAAACGACCGCTGGATAATAGCGGTCGCTCTCATTAGTGTGCCATTTGAATTCGTTGTTTACGGTGAAGGCGTCGTGCTGGAGCAGTTTCAAACAATCGTTTTTCGCCTTCGCTCTCTGGAATCACGCTAGGTACAGGTGTTGGGCGATTATCAGGTCCAACCGCCACCATCGTCAAGAATGATTCAGTTGTAAGTTTGCGTTCGTTCGTCAATAAGTTTGATGAATGCACCATAACGAATACTTCCATTGACGTACGACCCGTTGATGTGATATTTGCTTCTAGCTCTAAAACATCTCCAACGACCGCAGATGACAAAAAGTCCACTGAGTCGATGGACGCTGTTACAACTGGCATTTGTGCGTGCTTCATCGCCGTAATTGCTGCAATTTCATCTATATAAGCGAGGACTTTACCACCAAAAATTGTTTCCATATGATTGGCATCTGGAGGAAGTACCAACTTTGTCTGAATTGTTCTCGATTCGCTCATTTTTCGTGATTCGATCATTTCTATCTTCCTTTCCTTGACCGCTGTCGGTTAGTACGCATTTATTATACACGTAAGCAAATTCTCTCACAGGATTCCTGCCTATTCACTATATCGCCGAACCGTACATAGTCGTTGAGCATAGGACGTTTCTGAGAGAACACACAACTCTACGGCACCCTTTTTGCTCGAAGTCGCGTGAATCATCTGTCCCTCTCCATAGTAAAATCCAACGTGGTCCACATGACCAGATTGTTCATCCGCAAAAAATAATAGGTCTCCTCGCTTCCACACTTTCGGGTCATCCAGTGGAATCCCTTCCCCTTCAACCGCCTGATCACTCGCATCCCTTGAGATGAACAGCCCACATGCTTTGAACATGTTATATGTCAATCCGGAACAATCATACCCATACGAAGACATACCACCCCAGAAATACGGCAAATCGAGAAATTCCACTGCCCGTTCTGCCGCTGATGCTGCAGAGTGTTTTTTTAAATGATGAACAGACGAAGCCACACAAACGTCTTGCTTCCGCACAAGCCGGTCACCGTCAGGAGTCTCAACGAAAATCCATTCTCCTTCTTCCTTAAGCATTGGTAATATCGTATTGAACGGGACAACTAATTGTGCCGGAGTACGATCCAAATACCAAAGCTGACACTTCGGAACATCAACTCGTATAACTCCTTCGGGATCGGTCAATGGTTCTAATTCCTTCAATTGCGCGAGCGGAACCCATCCCGGATATCCACGATCATCTTTCGTAGTACGCTGCCAAACCGCAATGATGCTAGCCCAGCCGTTTTGGACAGACTCCACAATCACCGGCTCTCCGAAAATGAGCTGACTCTGAATACGCTTCTCTTTGCACAACGCAAAACGCTCTTCTAACGTCATCGCTGCAATCCATCGGTTCATACTTAACGGATTCACTATACCTGCTTCATCCAGTTCTCTACTAGATTCAGGCGTTGTCCAGATTGTCGCGACCGGTACTGCACATGAATACATTGACTTCATCTGCTCCATTGTCATCGATCCCCTTTCCCGTTTGAACTGCTACTCACTCGACGCCCGGTAAAATTGTCAATGTTTTCTGGTCCGCGTCCAGTCGGGCGTTCGAGCCCAGTGGGACTGCAAAATGCGGCTCACAATGTCCAATCTTAAAACCACTCACAACTGGCTTCCCAAGATCCGCTGTATAATGGCGTAATACCTCATCAAGCGTTAAAGAGATTTCCTTTTTCGGTTCAGCTTTTGCAAAGTCTCCAATGACGATACCCGCTGCATCCGAAAACTTGCCGGCAAGTCGCAGCTGGTTCAGCAAGTTATCGACACGGTACGGTTCTTCTCCCACATCTTCAATAAGGAGCAGTTTACCTTTTGTATTAATCTCAAACTTCGTTCCAATACCACTAGCAAGTAATGACAAGTTCCCACCTGTCAGTTCACCAGATGCAACACCAGGAGAAAGTGTTTCCAACGGACTAATCGCTTCAGAGTAATGCAATTCCATCGGTTCGAAAAGCTGTCGGAACATTTTTGCGGATAGGTCGTGAAACGTCTCTTTTCCTACACATGAGGCAAGCATCGGTCCGTGAAACGTTATAAGATCCGTATAGTTTGCGATAGCCGTGTGAAGGAAGGTGATATCGCTGAACCCCCAAAACACTTTAGGATTTTCTTGAATGAGCTGGTAATCCAGTCGATCAGCGAAGCGCGCAGATCCGTAGCCCCCACCTGCACAAATAATACCCGCAATTTCCGGATCAGCGAACATCTCTTCTAAATCCGCTAGACGGCCTTCATCTGTTCCTGCAAGATATCCATTGACGTCTTTCACATGGTTCCCTAGTTTCCACTTCAATCCCAAACTTTCTAAAAATGCAAACGAACGGGTTAAACTTTCCTGATTGGGCGGACTCGCTGGTGCAACGATGCCAATTGTATCTCCGACCTTCAATCGTTTAGGTGCTATTTTCAACAGGTTTCCTCCTCACAATTTTCGCTATTTCTTTAAGTCTATCACACAATGTGCCGCGTGAAGAATGAGACCGATTTCCACATGAATTGCAAACAAAAAACCCAGTAAACTAAGCTGCTGGGTCTGTTAGCTATGTAGTAAATCATGAGAGTGCTGATGTGGTTGTGGAGGCAATCGTTGCGATGGTTTCAGCCATAATGGCTTGCTGGATAAGAACATTCAATTCTTTTGAAAAACCGTGGACTTCATTATTTTCTATCACTTGGCGCAAAAAATAGCCAGAAGCGAATGAAAATGCCAACGTTTTATGCCACTTAAACAACTCTCCTTTAGCGATAAAGTTCGAGAATCCAATCAGCTCTTCAACTAGGTTATCCTCACATCCAAGAATGGCTAAGAATCCTATGACCGGGTAATGCATCGGTTTTAAATTGACACGCTTACGAATATGGGACAACAGTTGCTCTGCACGAATCACTCTCTCTTTTTTATATGAACAACAATCCATTGTTAATACTTGGGTTAACCATTGGAGCTCATTACCTGACTTAAACCCAACTTTGTTCAATTCGTCAAAATAACGGCGCATGATTGCGGCTTGTTCAACTGGATCGTTGTTTGCTTTGCCTAACAGCATCGCATATGAATAATCCTCGTCTGAAGTCAGTAGAAAATGCTGTTTTTTCATGGCATCATATAACCGCTTCGCTTGTTTGGCTTCAGCTTTGAAGGTTGCGGGATCAGATGTCATCAGCATAGCCGCTAAATAGGAATGCACGGTATTTTTAAACCCCGTCTTTCGAACCGTCTGTTGCTTCGTGAACAATAGCTGTACAGCGTCGTCCGCTGATAGCGTGGGACTGTCCAAAAAAGAAGTGAGCATCGGTAAAAAATCCCCTTTGACTGGCGATAACCATCCACTCCTATTTTTTAACGCATCCATCGTGCGTAAAAAACTTTCTGGATTAAAGTCTTTTTGCGAGAGCACATAGTACACTGCAATAGTGAGAACTGTTTTTTCATCCACAGACCAACCTGCTAAAGATGTCACTTTCTTATGTGTCCATTCCATTTCTGATTTAACGACTTCCCAATCCATCCCGCATACCTCCCTTCATCATTTATACGATTTCTATAGGAAAAAGTTTCAAGTTCATGCACAATTGACTAAATGTACTTATGCGGTAACTGGGTCATGTCACTGGCTAACCGCTGTTCGACTCGCTTCTATAAGGGATTGTATCTTCTCAAGATTTTCTTCATGAAACGCCGTAACGATTGCACTTCCAACAATCACACCATCCGCAATCGAACTGAAATGACGAACTTGCTCTGGCGTGGAAATTCCAAAACCAGCAAGCACAGGCACATTCGATACACCTTTCAAGACCGTTAAATGATCCATCAAATCTGAAGCAAAGCTACTCCTAACACCTGTAATCCCATTCACCGTCACCGCATAGACAAAGCCTTCTGCTTTCCGTGCATTTTTTTCAATACGCTCTAGAGAACTCGTTAACGATATCAGGGGCACGAGTGCAATATCCTTACCAATGAGTGCATCTGATAGTAATCCACGTTCCTCATGCGGCAAATCTGGGATGATTAATCCTTTAACGCCTGCTCGTTTACAGTCCTCAACAAATTCTGATACCCCATAAGCTAGAACCGGATTTAAATAAGTCATGACAACTAGAGGAATCGAATGTAACTGTGCTTGCAATTCACTCATCACTTTCCGTAACGTAACACCTCTTTTTAGCGCCCGACTTCCCGCCTCTTGGATCACTTCTCCATCTGCAACTGGATCAGAAAAGGGTATGCCAATCTCAATTGCATCGGCTCCTGCTTCTTCGAGGAAAGAAATGCGTTCATGGAGCATATCTAGCCCGCCATCCCCTGCCATCATGTATGGGATGAATGCCGACTGACCTTTTTCATTTCGTTTACGGATGGCCATTGTCAATGTAAATTCATTCATTGAACGCCACCTCCTAACGCATCGCGCACCGTCTGCACGTCTTTATCTCCTCTTCCTGACAGACAAACGACAAGAATTTCATCAGGATGCATCTCTTTTGCCAAACCGAAGGCAAAATGGATGGCATGTGCACTTTCAAGCGCTGGAATGATTCCTTCTTTTTGCGCAAGCAACTGTACACCTTCAAGCGCTTCAGCGTCAGTTACAGACGTATAGTGTACCCGACCAATATCATGGAGATGACAATGCTCTGGACCGACTGCAGGGTAATCGAGTCCCGCAGAAATCGAATGCGCTTCTTGGATGAACCCATCTTCATCTTGCAACACGTACATATATGCCCCGTGCAACACACCTTCTTTCGCTTCAGCAATGGCAGCTGCATGTTGTCCAGTCGAAATCCCTCCGCCCGCTGCTTCTACGCCATACAAAGCGACGTTCTCATCTTCTACAAATGGATGAAACATCCCAATCGCATTACTTCCACCGCCGATACAGGCAACCACTGCATCAGGAAGTCGCCCTTCTTTCTCTACAATCTGACGCTTCGTCTCTTGGCCGATTACTTGCTGGAAATCCCTCACGATTTTAGGGAATGGATGTGGTCCAAGTGCAGAACCGAGAATATAATGCGTGTCTTCCACATGTGCAACCCAGTATCGTAATGCCTCATTAACTGCATCTTTCAGCGTACCAGCGCCTTTGTCGACCGACTCGACTCGCGTACCAAGTAGCTCCATACGGAATACATTTAATTCCTGACGACGGATATCTTCTTTCCCCATGAAGACTACACATTCCAACCCGAGTAATGCGCAAGCTGTAGCAGTTGCTACGCCGTGCTGACCTGCTCCCGTCTCCGCCACAATTTTACGTTTCCCCATACGCTTCGCAAGTAATGCTTGGCCGAGTGCGTTGTTGATCTTATGAGCACCTGTATGGTTCAAGTCTTCACGCTTTAAGTAAATTCTCGCACCGCCTGCAGCTTCTGTAAGACGTTCAGCGAAATATAATGGATTTTCTCTTCCCACGAAATCTTTCAAATAACCATTCAGTTGTTCAATAAACTCTTGGTCTGCAAGTGCAGAATCATGCGCTTCCTCCAGTTCCGATAACGCACCCATCAATGTCTCAGGGACGTACTGCCCGCCAAATCTTCCATACCTTCCTTTACCCTCTACTGTCTGAATCATGCTCATCTCTCCTCATTTTTCAGCTTAACCGTTTTGATGAATTCTCGGATTAGCTGCTCGTCTTTTCTCTTCTCAATCTCAACACCACTCGAAATATCCACCATTACCGGGTTTACTTGCCGAATCGCTTCACCTACATTTTTAGCATTTAAGCCTCCCGCTAATATGAATGGACGCTCCAGAAATCCTGTTTCCTTCAGGATATCCCAGTTGAAAGTTTTTCCGCTGCCCCCTTTAAATTCAACACCTGGCGCGTCAAATAATGGTGTTGCGTTATAGGCAGACGCCCTCTTGGCATCGTCCGAATCCTTAATTGAAAATGCTTTAAAGGCAGGCAGACCGACTTTTTCGATGAATTCAGGAGTTTCCTCTCCATGGTATTGCACAATGTCTAGTGGAACTGTTTCATAGATTTCTTGAATCTCATTCTGAGTTGCATTGACAAACACGCCTACTTTCAGCACGGATTGCGGGATATGAACTGCCAGTTCTGCAGCCTGGTCTGCGGTCACTTGTCTGCGCGACGGGGCGAAAACAAAACCAATGGCATCAGCTCCTGCATCCACTGCCACTCGCACATGCCGCGCTTCCGTGAGTCCGCATATCTTCACCTTTGTCATTGGCCACTCACCTCAAGATCCACTTGAAGGGAGCGAATTGCCTGATCAGGTGACTTACTTCTCATAATGGTTTCACCGACCAACACAGCTCTTGCACCCGTTTTAGACACGCGTTGTGCATCAGCTATCCCTCCGATTCCACTTTCACTAATGAGGACTCTACCTGATTCAAATGGGAAAACCGAAGCGATTTCCTCAGTCTTCTCAAGGTCAACTTGAAATGTCCGTAAATCTCTATTATTTACTCCAACCAGCTGTGCACCTGCTTCTAAAGCACGATTTAACTCGACAGCATCATGAACTTCGACCAACACTTCCAATCCAAGTGAGGTTGCATAGACATGCAGTGCTTTCAACTCCGCATCGGGCAACGCTGCAACAATTAGCAATATAACGGATGCCCCTGCAGCTAGCGCACAATCGATTTGAATGGGATGAATGATGAAATCTTTACAAAGCACGGGGATATGAACCGCTTCCGCCACCATCTTCAAATCTTTAAATGACCCTTTAAAAAATGGCGTATCTGTCAAAACAGAAACACATGCAGCGCCTGATTGTTCGTATATCCGAGCTTGTTGGACAGGGTTTACGGTTTCTTGAATAACTCCTTTCGATGGCGATGCCCGTTTTATTTCCGCAATCACTTGCAACTGATTCGAGTTTTTAATGATATCCAGTAACGAGGGACGCGCTACGATTGTTTGAGTCGGTCGAACATTTGGTTCTGCTAACATTCGGGAAACTTCTTGTTCCTTCTTGCGCAAAATATCATCCAGAATGGTCATAACACCACCACCCTATCAGAGCACTGTGCACAAAAGGCAGCCACTTCTTCTAATTTTTGTTTGGCTCTTCCTGTAAGAATGCTATCTTCAGCAAGTCGAACTCCCTCTTGAACAGTTCTAACGATACCTTCTGTAAATAATCCAATGCCTGCGTTGAGGGCAACTGTATCAAACTGCGGTCCACGCTGTCCCTCCATAATTGAACGAATTATCGCAGCATTACACGTTGCATCGCCACCCCGGATTGCTTCCAGACCAGCTGGCTGCAGCCCGACATCTTCGGCTGTTAACGTAAACGGAATCAGGTCACCGCGATCTGCAAGAACGAGTGTATTTCTGCCTGCAAGCGTTGCTTCGTCAGGACCTCCTGCACCCGCGACAACTACAGCCCGCTTCCTGCCTAGCATATTTAGAACAGAGGCATACTCCATAACGAATTCTTTCCGATTAATGCCCGTGTATTGTGCATGAAGTGGAATGGGGTTTGTCAAAGGACCGACTAGGTTAAAGATTGTCGGACTGCCAATTTGTTTGCGTATCGCTCCAATTCGTTTCATCTTCGGATGCACGTTCGGCGCGAACAGGAATGCAATGCCACACTGCTCCATCATGGCCGTCGTTTCTCCTACTGTAAGGTCATTTCGTATTCCCAGCTCTTCGAGTACATCATGGCTTCCAGCAGCACTAGAAATCTTCCGGTTGCCGTGTTTTGCAACGCGGACTCCGGATGCTGCCATGACGAACGCTGATGCAGTACTGATATTGAAACTGTTTGAACCGTCTCCTCCTGTTCCGCAGTTATCCACATATGAGCCTCTGGGAAATTCTGGACGAATTGCATTGTCAGACATGACAGAAGCTAATGCCGCCACTTCATCTGCAGTTTCTCCCTTTTGTGCGAGAGATTTAAGAAAAGTGGCAATCTCCTTCTCATCTGTACCGTCATTCAACAACAAACCTGCAGCACCTTCCATCTCCTGAAACGTAAAATTACGCTTTGCTTGAACGGCTTGTATGTAGCTCTTCATAACTAATCTCTCCTCTTCTCTACTGTTCTCGTCTCTTTTTTCGTCTTTACTATTCTAGTGTTTTTCCTGCATTAGACTTGTTAGCGATTTGGCTTTATTGACTGTCTCCATGAATTCCGAATGTGGATTGGACGCTTCAACAATTCCGGCGCCTGACTGGACACTTACAACGCCGTCTTTCACGACCATTGTACGGATTGTAAGGGCAAAATCGATATTACCGTTCAAGCCGATATATCCGATTGCCCCGCCGTAGATTCCTCTTGGTTCTGGCTCTAGTTCATTAATCATCGTCATCGCTACAGGCTTTGGACTGCCAGTGACTGTTCCCGCTGGCAAACTCGTTTTTAGAGCATCTAACGCGTGCAATCCTGGTGCAAGTTTGCCTGCTACTTCAGATACAAGATGCATCACATGTTCATATCTAACCGTTTCTTGATACGCCGTTACTTCAACACTTTCAGGATCACAGAACTGCTTCATTTCACTTTGACTCAGTTCAACTAGCATGTCATGTTCCGATAACTCTTTTGGATCTGCACGCAGCGCTTGTTCCAGCTTCTCATCTTCTGCCATAGTAATCCCCCGCTTACGCGTTCCTGCAATCGGATTCGTTTGTACACGCCCTTCTTGGACACGTACTAGACTTTCAGGAGATGCACCAATAACAAGGTGATCATCAAATTCCATATAATACATATAAGGTGATGGATTCCGTTCACGCAGTAGTCGATACAGCTGGAAAGGATCTCCTTCAATATCGGCTACTAATTTACGGGATAGGACGACTTGCTCTGCTTTTCCTTGCCGTATGTCATTGATTATGTGTTGGACATTCGCTTCAAATTCTTGTTGGGATACATTGCTTCGATATTCGGATACCTTCACATCTGTTTCAACATCTGCAACACCCGTTCCAAGCGTTGCAACAAGTTCATCCAAATCAGGTGCCTGATGGGTAGGATGAATTTCTGTATGCAACAATGTCACTTCCTCTATCTGGTGGTCATATATGACGATTGTGTCGTAAATATTAAAGGTTGCACTCGGGAAATCCGGGTTTGCTCCGTACATCTCTGTTCTGCCCGCATCGTACCCGAAATAGCCTACAGCTCCGCCAGTAAACGGGAAGTCACTATCGTCCGTCACCCTCGGCATAAGCCGCTTCAGTAGTGTGAACAACTCTCCTTCATGAACAAACGAAGAGCCGTCCATGTAATTGGTTTCTTCTACACCATCCCGATGTCCTTTGTACGCTTTCAAAGGATTAGCGCCTATGAAGGAATAACGGCCATTTTTCGTATGGCCTGAAGAACTTTCCAACAAAAATTTATGTGTGCCTTGCATTCTTTGAAAAAGCAAAGTAGGTGTTAAAGTTTCTCCATTAAACCGTTTAGCGGTTACTCGTAATCCCATTTTCTCGATTGTCATTCGATTCTCTCCCATCTCATATAAGTTCTCGAAAACGACAAAAAGCCCCCTGCATCCAGACAGTTAAGTCCGATTGCAGAGGACGGAAAAATCCGCGTTGCCACCTCAATTGGAATACAGACGTATCCCCACTTCGTGTGCTTTAATCAGCACTTCCCATAACGCGGGAATGGCGTCCTTGAAAAACCTGTAACAGTTTTTCATTAGGCTCTCATAAGTCCATTCACACCACAAGACAGGTCGGTTTCCACCATCCACCGACTCTCTGGATCTGCCTAACGCGGTGCTACTCTTCTTATTTCAATGATTTCTCAGCTATGCTCTTCTCGTCTCATCTCTGCTCTCCGTGGGCGGTGTCGCTCCCGACACCAACTACCCATCTGAAAGGTGTAACCAATCTTACAACCTATCATTCCTCATGTCAATCATTATCTTTTCTGACAACTACATTTTATTTTAGAAGCTTTGATTGGCAGCTGAAAAGGAGCTACAATAAGAAAAACGGTAATCAGACAAGGTGGGACCTCATGCGTATTAACAAATTTCTAAGTGAAGCAGGAATTACTTCACGGCGCGGTGCTGACAAATGGATAGAAGCAGGACGTGTAGTCATTAATGGGACAACCGCAGAACTTGGCAGTAAAGTCGAAGACGGTGATCTCGTTGAAGTAGATGGTAAACCGGTATCTGTTGAAGAACAACTCGTCTATCTGATGTTGAACAAGCCTGTCGGAATCACAAGTACAACGGAACATCATGTCCATGGAAATGTCGTCGATTTTGTAAATCATCCCTTGCGCATCTTCCATATCGGCCGGTTAGATAAAGATTCAGACGGCTTGCTACTACTTACGAATGACGGCGACATTGTAAATGAAATCTTGCGTGAAGAACACGGTCACGAAAAAGAGTATATCGTAACAGTGGATCGTCCGATTACAGATCAATTCATTCGTGAGATGGAACAAGGAGTACCCATTCTCGATACAGTAACCAAGCCTTGTAAAGTTCGAAAGCTAGGATCTCGGAAGTTCAACATTACGCTAACACAAGGGTTGAATCGCCAAATTCGCCGCATGTGTACGGCACTTGGCTATAATGTCGTCAGTTTGCGTAGAATGCGTATTATGAACCTGACACTCGGAAATCTGCCAGTTGGTCAGTGGCGTGATTTAACAGACTCGGAGCGAAATGGCCTTTTCAAGGAACTGAACTATACGCCTAAACGATGAAAAACCTCTATCCCGTACAGTCGGGATTGGGCTAACCTAAATTAATG